>CAWCED010000001.1:0-44639 GCA_963794465.1 uncultured Actinomycetota bacterium
CTGAGGGGACTCGAACCCCTGACCCCCTCCATGCCATGGAGGTGCGCTACCAACTGCGCCACAGCCCCGAGCCGTACGGCTCAGTCAGGGTAACGGACTGCCCGGCCCGCCTCATAATCCAGACTTTCAGCTCTCGACCGCAATGAGTTCCACCGCGCACGGCAGTCCAGAGACACTCGCGAGCCGCCGGACTAGCGTGACCAGCGGTGCGGCAAGAGCCAGCGGCGAGTGCGACGTAGAGGGCGTCGTAAATGGTCAGGATCTCGCGCAGCTTCCACGCCGCGGCCGCAAGAACACCTCTTTGCAGGTAGGGGTGATCGATCAGATATGGAGCGTGACAGTCCTCATCGAGGACCTGGCTCGCAACGCAACGGCCGCGTCACTCCTTCTCGCTTCGGCGCCCATGGGAATGCCTGACGGATTGATCAGCTGATGCGCCGGGCGGCCACCAGATGCGCATAGATCGGCATCGCCAGCAGGCCATGGGGTGTCACGAACCGGTCCAGGGTGGTCTTCGAATCGGCGAGGATCTGCTCGATCTGGTCCTCGGTGAGCCGGTCGACCAGAGGCGTACCCCTGATCTCCGTCTCTACCAGGTTCTCGACCGATCCGTACATCGCGGTGCCGAGCACGGTCCTCGCCTCGATCACCTCAAGACCGGCGTCCGCAAGTGTCGCGCTGAGCACCGACAGGTCGCCCTGTGACCAGTAGGTCTCGATCAGGTGCATCGCGTCCGCTGGTGCGAACTTGGCGACGATCGCCTCCAATTCCCGAAATCCGGGCTGATCCTCCACCGACGCGTAGGTCTGGATCGCCAGTACGCGGCCGGGACGCAGCACCCGAGCCATTTCGGCGATGGCGCCGGGCACGTCGGGGAAGAAGAACAACGCCGACTGGCAGAGCACAGCGTCGAACCGGCCGCTCTCGAACGGCAAGTTCGCGACGTCGCCCTCGAGCCACTGGATGTCCGGCCTGATGCGGGCAGCCACTGCGAGCATGGCCGGGTTCAAGTCGACCCCCGACAACCGCCCCGGTGTCCCCGACGATGTCTGCAGCTGCTCGTGCGGCCACCCCTGTCCCGCATGCTGCGTCGAGGACGTGCTGGCCCGGGGCTATCTGCGCGATGCGGACCAACGGCGATGCCCACTGCGCAAACAGCGCCGGCACGAACAACTGCTCGTAGGCCTCCGCCTGCTCTGGTGTGATCTGGAATGTCTCGGTCACGGCGACTCCTACCAACGACGTCTGGAGTCAACCGTGCGCGCAACCCTCCCCCCGAGCATCGGTCAGATGACCCAATGTGCGGCGGAAGAATGCTGTTACTCATCGATGGCTCGGCGGAGGATAAGGCCGTGACGAACGACGACCCGATGCTAGCCGCCCAGGAGTTACTCGCGGCCGGCCAGTGGACCGAGGCATCCCGGCAGTTGGCCGCCGTGCTGTCGGATCGCGAGTCAGCCGAGGCTCATGCCGGGATGGGTACGGCGATGTGGTGGCTCGGTCACGTCCGGGAGAGCCTCAACCACCGCGAGCGCGCCTACGCCGGCTACCTGGCCGACCAACGCTATGCCGAGGCCGCCATGGTCGCGCTCGACGTGAGCGTGAGCTACTTGTCGAACCTCGACAACCAGGCCGTTGCGGCGGGCTGGATCGCGCGGGCCCGCCGAGCCGCTGATCTCAGCGGCGACGACCGCCTCACCGGGTGGATGCTGTTGATGGAGGGTTACACCTCCGGCGATCTGCAAATTCAACGTGACCTGTTGACCAAGGTGCTCGAGTTGAGCAGAGCGCGGGGCGATATCGACCTCGAGCTGTCAGCACTCGCCGACCTCGGCCTCTTGCTGGTGAGGAACGGTGAGGTGTCCGGCGGACTGGGCCTGCTCGACGAAGCCATGGCGGGCACGCTCGGCGGCGAGTATGAACGGCTCGAAACGGTTGTGTGGACGAGTTGCAGCATGCTCGCCGCCTGCACCCTCGTCGGGGACCAGAAGCGCGCGGCCCAGTGGTGCGATGCGGCCGAACGGTTCTCCCAGACGTACGGCTGTCCTTTCCTCCAGGCACAGTGCCGATCCCACTACGGCCGCGTACTGGTGGGGACTGGCGATTGGCAGCTCGCCGAGACAGAGCTGAACCGAGCGCTGTCGATGTCAGACGAGTGCGGTCCCGCTGCGCGGATCGAGGCATTGGCCGGACTTGCCGAGCTACGCCTTCGGCAAGGTGCGGCGGAGGAGGCAGAGCGGCTGCTGACCGAGGCGGGGGACGGCCCTGACCTCGCGCTGGTCACCGCAGAGGTGATGACCGCGCGTGGTCACCCCGCGCGCGCTGTCGCTGTTCTCCAGGCCGAGCTGGACTCGATCGCACCGCACGAACTGGGTTACCCAATACACGCGGCCGCGCTCGTCGACGCCCACCTTGCCTGCGGCGAGATCGAGTCAGCGGCCACCGCGGTTCGGGCCTTGCAAGGAAACGGCCGGACATCGGCACCCACAGGCGATCGCCGTGACCGAACGTGCTTGCGGACAGGTCGCTGCGGCCCGGGGCGACCTGGGTCAAGCGGTGCGGAGGTATAGGAAAGCGATCGCCGACTACGACGAGCTCGGGCTCCCGTTCCAATCCGCCCGGACCCGCCTCGAGCTGGCCCAGGTGCTCGCCGACTCGGAGCCGTCGCTCGCGGTGGTCGAGGCCAGCCGCGCGCTGGACGGCTTGGAGCGGCTCGGCGCAACAGTCCTGGCTGCCGAAGCGGCTGCGTTCCTCCGGACACTGGGCGTGCCGACCAAGCCCGGACCACGACAAATCGGACTACTCACCCGGCGCGAACGCGACGTGTTGGCTTTGGTGCAACGTGGACTCACGAACCCGGAGATAGCGTCAACACTCTTCCTGAGCCGGAAAACGGTTGCCCACCACGTCAGCAGCATCCTTGCCAAGCTCAACCTGAGAACGAGAGCTGAGGCTGCCGCATTCGCCGCGACCCATGCGCATCATTGACGGTGGCGTAGCCCGAACTCTCGGTTCAGGATCGTCGCCACGACCCTGAACTCAGCCCTCTTCGATCACGACCGGGGTGGGCAGCGTGCCGGCGTTGTGCTCGACGAGAACCCAGCCCTGGTTGGTGTCGCGGAGCATGGACCACGAGCCGTTGGACAGCCCACCGATGTTGGTGAACCGCTCCAGCGGCATGCCGATCAAAGCGGCGATACCCAGACGGGCCGCGCCACCGTGCGTCGTCAGCACCGCGAGGCCGTCGTCAGCCAGGCGAGCCGCAATGTCCCGCACCGCTGCGGCCATCCGCTCGGCGACGTCCTGCCGCGTCTCACCCCCGCCGACCCTCAGCACGGGATCACCGGCCCGCCAGGCCTTGTACTCCTCCGGGAAGCGGGAGGCGATCTCGGCGCCAGTGAGGCCCTGCCACTCGCCGGCGAACGTCTCACGCAGCCGCACATCCAACTGGATGGGTTTGCCGGTGATCGACGCGAGGGCGGCCATGGTGTCACGGGTCCGCCGCAAGTCCGACGAGACCAGCAGGTCCGGCTCCAGGGCGGCCAGGCGTCGGGCTGACTCCCATGCCTGGGCCCGGCCCATCTCGTCGAGGTCGATGTCGATCTGCCCCTGGAAGCGACCGGTCGCGTTCCACTCGGTACGCCCATGCCGCCACAAGACGATGCGGCGGCTCACCTGCCCACTCGCACGGTTTCCGGCAGTGCGATCATCGGGCAGTCCTTCCACAGCCGCTCAAGCGCGTAGAACAGCCGATCCTCACTGTGCTGGACATGCACCACGATGTCGAGGTAGTCGAGCAGCACCCAGCGGCCCTCACGCTCGCCCTCGCGGCGCACCGGCTTGGCATCGAGCGCGCGCAAACGCTCTTCCACGCCGTCGACGATGGACCTGACCTGACGGTCGTTTGGTGCGGAGCAGATGACGAAGGCATCGGTGATGGCGAGCCGGTCGGAAACGTCGAACGCGACAATGTCGTCGGCGAGTTTTTCAGCGGCGGCCTCAGCGGCCGCGACGACGAGCGACACGGCGCGGGGAGTGGCGGGCAAACGTACGGCCTTTCGTCCGGGGTCAGTGCGGGATCTAGCGTCTCACGTCTGATCGGCCGCATAAAGCCGACGTTTACTGATGTACTGGACTATTCCATCGGGCACGAGATACCAGATGGGCTCACCCTGGGCTACCCGGATCCGACATTCGGACGACGAGATCGTGAGCGCCGGGACTTCGACCAAGGTGACCTTGTCGGCTGGTAATCCTTCCGCCGACAGGTTATGCCCAGGCCGAGTGCAGCCGACGAAATGCGCCAGGTCGAACAACTCGTCCGGGTCTCGCCAGGACAGGATCTGCTCCAGGGCATCCGCTCCGGTAATGAAATACAGATCCCACTCCGGCCCCCGCTCGGTCCGCAGGTCCCGAAGCGTGTCGACGGTGAACGTCGGGCCGGAGCGGTCGATGTCTACCCGGCTGACGGAGAACCGCGGGTTGGACGCCGTCGCGATCACGGTCATGAGGTACCGGTCCTCGGCCGGCGACACGTCGCGCTCGGACTTCTGCCACGGTTGACCGGTCGGGACGAATACGACCTCGTCCAAGTCGAACCAGGACTGGACCTCACTGGCCGCGACCAGGTGTCCGTGATGGATCGGGTCGAACGTCCCGCCCATCACACCGAGCCGCCTGCGATCACCCACGGGCGACAAGGTAGCGCCGGCGGAAGGACTCAGGCGTGTGGACGTCCCTTGCCGAAGATCAATGTCGCCAGCAGCAGAAGCAGCAGCGCCACCAGGAAACCGCCGCCCCACACCTCCGGAGGCGGTCCCTCGATGACACGTTCCGCCGGCACGGAGAGGTGCAGGATCGTCATGCGCCGCAGCCTAGCGGCCCGACCGCGTCATTGGCGGACGTGACCGTCGCCGGTCACCACGAACATCGTCGACGTGAGCTCGGTCAAGCCCATCGGTCCGCGGGCGTGCAGTTTCTGGGTCGAGATGCCGATCTCGGCGCCGAAGCCGAGTTCCTCACCATCGGTGAAACGCGTCGACGCGTTCACCATGACCGCGGCCGAGTCGACTGTTGCGGCGAACCGACGGGCGTTTGTAAGCGACCGCGTGACGATCGCCTCGGTGTGCCCGCTCCCCCACCGCCGGATGTGCTCGACGGCCTCGTCGAGCGAGTCGACGACGCCCGCCGCGATGTCCAGCGAGAGGTACTCCGCCGCCCAGTCCTCATCCGTTACTAGCTCTACGGCGTCGTCGCGGGCACGTACTCGGTCATCGCCGTGCACGGTCACCCCGGCGTCATGCAACGCCTTCAGTACCGCAGGTAGGAACTGCTCCGCAACATCGGAATGGACGAGCAGGGTCTCCGCCGCGTTGCAGACACTGGTCCGCTGGGTCTTGGCGTTGAGGACGATCGCCAGCGCCTGGTCGAGGTCGGCCTCGGCGTCGACATACACGGTGCAATTGCCCACACCGGTCTCGATCACCGGCACCGTCGACTCGTCCACCACGCTGCGGATCAAGCCCGCGCCACCCCGTGGGATGAGCACATCGACCAGACCACGGGCACGCATCAGATGCTTCGCCGCGTCCCGGCCGCCTTCGACCAGCTGGATAGCGTCCACCGGCAGCCCGCACTTCTCCAGCACCTCCCGGAGCACGGACACGATCGCAGCGTTGGAACGTTCCGCACTCGACGAACCGCGCAGGAGCACCGCGTTGCCGCTCTTGAGGCACAGGCCCGCGGCGTCAGCCGTCACGTTCGGGCGGGCCTCGTAGATGATCCCGACGACTCCCAGTGGCACCCGCCGCTGGCTGACCTCGAGCCCGTTCGGCAGCGTGTAGCCACGAACGATCTCGCCGACGGGGTCCGGTAGCCCGGCAACCTTGCGCAGCCCGTCCGCCATCCCCGCAATGCGCTGCTCGGTCAGCCGGAGGCGATCGACCATCGCAGCCGACGTCCCGCCCGGTTCGGCGCGCGTCACGTCCTGCGCATTACCGGCCAGGACCTCGGCTGCCCGCTCCTGTAGCGCATCGGCCATAGCCTCGAGCGCGGCGTCTTTGTCTGCCCGGTTGAGCACCGCCAGTTCGGCAGCCGCCGCGCGCGCCCGCTGTGCGAGATCGTGAACCAGGGTCGCGAGGTCGTCGGTCATGACCGAAGCCTAGGCAGAAACGCCTCACCGATGGTGACTGACATCTGGCGCCAGTCGCCGGCGATGGGGTCCAAGGCGTCGAGGGTGTTGGCGGCCTGACGGACGACGACCCAAGCCGCCACCAGGTCGCGGTCGAGACCGCCGGACTCCGCGACCATGTCCGCGCGCCTCCACAAGTGCCGGGCCAGGTCGTTCGCGCTGAGCGCCTCGGGCCAGCGGTTCCACAGCAGCGGCGCCACCTCGTACTCCGGATCCCCGAGCATCGGTTTCGGGTCGATGGCCAGCCACGGCTCCCGGTCGGCCGCGAGCACGTTCTCGTAATGCAAGTCCGTGTGCAGGAGGACAGCAGCGCGTGCCGACGGCAAGTTGGCCAGCACCCCGGCTGCAGATTCGAGCAGCCGACGCGAAACACCGTTCGGCGACCGCCGCAGCGCCGCCGTGATCTCGGCCGACCACTCCGGGACCCGGTCGGCAATTCGGGTGAACGGACCACCCGTCGGCATGTTCAGACGCCGCAGCAGGCTGCCGATACAGGCCACTGCGTCATCAAGAGGCACGGCGGACAGGTCTCGGTCGGCATGCAGCTGCTCCAGCAGCAAGGCGTAGTTCCCCGCGTCCGCGGCCAGCAGCTGGACTGCGCCCGCGCCGTTCCAGATGGCCAGTGCCTGGTGCTCGTATCGGGCCTCTTCGTGCGGCCAGGTCAGCTTCAGCACGGCCAGCGTGCTGTCGGTTCTCCGAACGGGCAACACCAGCGCGCACACCCCGTGCATGACCGGTCCGTCGGCCTGAAGTTGCCACCGATCCATGAATTGGTCGGCCAAGACGGGCAGCTTCGCCAACCAGTCGGCCGACCCGGGTTCGGCGGCCAGGCTCTCCCGGAGCCCGTGGGGAATGTCCACCGTCACTCAGGCCCGACCCAGCACCACCAGGTCGTCGCGATGCACGACCTCACGCTCGTACCCGGGCCCTAGCTCTCTGGCCAGGTCGTGGGTTGACCGGCCCAACAGGGCGGGTAGCTCGGTCGAGTCATAGTTGACCAGCCCTCTCGCGACCGGCTGGCCGGAGGGATCCATCAGGTCGACGGGATCGCCGGCCGAGAACGTGCCGTCGACCGAGGTGATCCCGGCCGGGAGCAGTGACATCCGCCGCTCGATCACCGCCCGCACGGCGCCGGCGTCGAGGTACAGGCTGCCGCGGCCGTCCGTCGCGTGCTCCAGCCAGAGCAACCGGGTCGACCTGCGGGCAGCGCGGGGCCGGAACCAGGTGCCGACAGGCGAACCCGCCAAAGCTGAGCCGACGTTCGGGGCCGAGGTGAGGACCACGTCTATGCCCGAGCCGGTTGCGATCCGGGCGGCCTCCACCTTGGTCTGCATTCCGCCGCTGCCGAGCCCGGACCGGCCGGTGCGCCCGATCCGCAGCCCGTCGAGCTCGGACAGGTCTTGGACATCGGCGATCCTGGTGGCTCCCGGACGCCGAGGGTCGCCGTCGTAGAGGGCGTCGACGTCGGACAACAGCACAAGTGCGTCGGCGTGGACGAGCTGAGCAACGAGGGCGGCCAGCCGATCGTTGTCGCCGAAGCGGATCTCGTGGGTTGCCACCGTGTCGTTCTCGTTGACGACCGGCACGACGCTGAGCGCCAGCAGTTTGTGTAGCGTCCGGTAGGCGTTGCGGTAGTGCGACCGGCGGGTCATGTCGTCGGCCGTGAGCAGAACCTGGCCGACCTGCAGCCGGTGGCCGGCGAACGCCTCGGCGTACCGCGCGACCAGCAGCCCCTGACCCACACTCGCGGCCGCCTGCTGGGTCGCCAGATCACGCGGGCGGCGGACCAGCCCGAGCGGCGCCAGACCTGCGGCGATTGCCCCCGAGGACACCAGGACGACCTCGCGGCCAGCCTTCCGGGTGCTCGCCAACGTGTCGACCAGCGCGAGCAGGCGCGCTCCGTCCAGTCCCCCCGCGGTGGTCGTCAGCGACGACGAGCCCACCTTGACCACAACCCGGCGAGCGTCGGCCAATGAGGTACGGATCACCGGCCCTCCAGTCTGGGGTCCGAGCCACGGCGGCCATGGAGGAGTTCGGCTCCAGCGTGGACGCTCGGCTCCCAGTCGAAAACCACGGCGTCGTCCCCGCCGATGACGACCTCCACGCCCGCGGTGGCTCCGGCCTTCACCAGCGCCTCCTCGACGCCAATGCGGGCGAGGCGGTCGCCGAGATAGCCGACCGCCTCGTCGTTGGCGAAGTCCGTCTGCCGGACCCACCGCTCCGGTTTGACACCCCGCACGCGGAAACGGGGGCCCTCTCGGGTCACGGTGAAGCCGGCGTCGTCGACCGGCTGCGGGCGGAGCACGATCCTGGTCGGCTCCGCCGGCGGCGCCGCAGCCCGAGTCGCCGAGACGATCTCGGCCATGGTGAACATCAGCTCGCGCAACCCCTCGTGGGTCGCAGCGGACACGGGCACGACCGGCCAGCCGCGGGCCTCGAGATCGGGCCGGACCAGCTCAGCGAGCTCCCTGGCCTGCGGGACATCGATCTTGTTGAGCGCCACGACGCGCGGCCGATCGGCGAACTTCCCGTACGACTCGAGTTCTCGTTCGATGACGTCGACGTCGGAGATCGGATCACGGCCCGGCTCCATCGTCGCGCAGTCGACGACGTGCACCAGGACGCTGCACCGCTCGACGTGCCGCAGGAACTCGTGCCCGAGGCCACGGCCCTCGCTTGCGCCCTCGATCAACCCGGGAACATCGGCCACGGTGAACCGCACCTCACCGGCCTCCACGACCCCGAGGTTCGGCACCAACGTGGTAAATGGGTAGTCCGCGATCTTCGGCCGTGCTGCCGAGATCGCCGCGACCAGGCTGGATTTGCCGGCACTCGGATAGCCCACTAGGCCGACGTCGGCAACGCTCTTGAGCTCGAGAACGACATGGGTGACCTCGCCCGGCTCGCCGAGCAGCGCGAACCCAGGGGCGCGGCGCCGGGGACTGGCCAGTGCGCGATTGCCCAGGCCGCCGCGGCCACCATGGGCCACGACGAATCTCGTCCCGGCGCCGACGAGATCAGCCAGGAGTTCGCCGTCGAGTGCCGTGACAACGGTGCCATCCGGCACGGGTAGCACAACATCTTCGCCCTTGGCGCCGTCCCGGTTGTCTCCCTTGCCGGGCGTGCCGTTGCCGGCTTGCCGGTGCGGGGAACGGTGGTAGTCGAGCAATGTGGTCACGTTGGGGTCGACGAGTAGCACGATGTCACCACCGTCGCCGCCGTTGCCTCCGTCGGGACCACCGAGCGGCTTGAACTTCTCCCGCCGGATGGAGACACAGCCGTGCCCCCCGTTGCCGGCGAGTAGATGGAGCACGACGCGGTCGACGAACGACGGGATTGCCATCGCCGTGGCCGAGGGGTCACTCCCCCGCAGGGACGATGCTGACGACCCGCCGGCCGCGCTTGACACCGAACTCGACAGCGCCGTCAGCGGTCGCAAACAGGGTGTCGTCGCCACCACGACCGACGTTGTCGCCAGGGTGGAAGTGGGTCCCGCGCTGGCGGACCAGGATCTCGCCGGCCTGCACGATCTGGCCAGCGAACCGTTTGACGCCCAGCCGCTGGGCGTTGGAGTCGCGCCCGTTCCGCGAGGACGAGGCGCCCTTCTTGTGAGCCATCGCAGCCTACTTCTTGGTTTCAGTCTTCTTTGTTTCGATGCCGGTGACCTTGACCTGGGTGTACTTCTGCCGGTGGCCGAGGCGACGGCGGTAACCGGTCTTGTTCTTGAACCTCAAGATGTCGATCTTCGGACCCTTGCTCGGGCCGAGGATCTCGGCGGTCACGTTGACCTTGGCGAGCTTCTTCGCATCCGAGGTCACTGTCTCGCCGTCGACGAGCAGGATCGCAGGCAGCGATACCGTCGAGCCGACCTCGCCGTCGCGACGGTCGACCTCGAGGACGTCACCCACGGCGACCTTCTGCTGGTTGCCGCCGCTGCGGACGATCGCGTACACCGCACTCACTCTCTCGAACGGACAATCGGGCGCGCACAGCGCGTCGCAGGCAGGCGCGCGGAGGTCGGCGCGAATCGCGCCGGTTCCTAGGGTACGGACGCCGCGCGGCCAGGGTCAAACCGTGATCGACTCGGCTTCTGCGTCGATCCGGGGATCGGGCTCACCGGCCGGACGCTCCGCCCGCCGGCGCGACCGCCTGGCTGGCCTGGCTGGCTCGACGTTCAGCGGCTCGAGATCTTCCAGATCCTCGTCCTCTGTCGACACGACGGCCTCCACCGCTGCGACTGCCGGTGCCATGTCCGCTTGCCCCGACGGCTCGGCCGCGGCCTTCGCAGCACGCCGACGCCTGCCCGGACGGCCTGCACCGTCGCCGCCGACGTCAGCCGAACTCGGGCCGGGGTCCACCGGCTCGAGATGGACGTGCAGCCCTCGGCCATTGCAGTGCTCGCACGGCTCGCTGAACGCCTCCAGCAGATCAGTCCCGATCCGTTTGCGGGTCATCTGCACCAAGCCGAGCGACGTGACCTCGGCCACCTGGTGCTTGGTCCGGTCCCGCCCGAGGCACTCCACGAGCCGGCGCAGTACCAGATCGCGGTTCGCTTCGAGCACCATGTCGATGAAGTCGATGACGATGATGCCGCCGATGTCGCGCAACCGGAGCTGACGGACGACCTCCTCGGCCGCCTCGAGGTTGTTCTTGGTCACCGTCTCCTCGAGGTTGCCGCCGGACCCGGTGAACTTACCGGTGTTGACGTCAACCACGGTCATCGCCTCGGTGCGGTCGATGACCAGGGAACCGCCGCTGGGTAGCCAGACCTTGCGCTCGAGTGCCTTGGCGATCTGCTCGTCGACTCGATAGGCGGCGAAGACGTCGCCCTCATCCGACCACCGCTCCAGCCGGTCCCGCAGCGACGACGCGACGTACGACACGTACGACTCGATGGTGTCCCACGCCTCGGCACCGGACACGATGAGCTTGGAGAAGTCCTCGTTGAACAGGTCCCGAACCACCTTGATGGCCAGGTCCGGTTCGCTGTAGAGCAGCTGTGGGGCGTTGCCGGAAGCCTTCTTGGTGATGTCCTCCCACTGCGCGCGCAGCCGCGCCACGTCGTGGGTCAGCTCTTCCTCCGACGCGCCTTCCGCCGCAGTGCGGACAATGACTGCGGAATCCTCGGGCACGACCTGCTTGAGGATCTTCTTCAACCGGGTTCGCTCGGTCTCGGGCAGCTTGCGGCTGATCCCGCTCATCGCGCCGCCAGGGACGAAGACCACGTAGCGGCCCGCCAGGCTGATCTGGCCGGTGAGCCGGGCTCCCTTGTGGCCGATCGGGTCCTTGGAAACCTGCACCAGCACGGACTGTCCGGACTTCAGCACGTCCTCGATCCGACGCGGACCCTCGGCGCGGCCCAGCCCGACCCAATCCACCTCGCCGGCGTAGAGGATCGCGTTCCGGCCACGGCCGATGTCGACGAATGCCGCCTCCATGGCGGGTAGCACGTTTTGCACCCGACCGATGTAGACGTTGCCGACCATCGACTGCTGGGTGGACCTGCTGACGTAGTGCTCGACCAGGACGCCGTCCTCGAGTACCCCGATCTGGATCCGGTCGTCGACCTGCCGGACGACCATCACTCGGTCGACGGCTTCGCGGCGGGCCAGGAACTCGGCCTCGCTGATCAGCGGTGGGCGTCGCCGGCCGGCTTCCCGGCCCTCCCGGCGGCGCTGCTTCTTGGCCTCGAGCCGGGTCGAGCCCTTCAGCGACGTGACCTCGTCGCCGGCATCTGGCCGCGGTTCGCGGATCCGGACCACCGTGTCCGGCGGATCGTCGGGCGACGGCTCCGCGGTCTCCGTCTCACCCTTGCGTCGACGCCGTCGGCGTCGACGGCGGATTGCCGACGTGCCTTCCCCATCAGCTTCGCCAGTGCTCTCCGTGGTCTGCTCGGCTGGTTCCTCCGCGTCGGCGGTGGAAGCCTGGTCTTGCGGCTGCTCCTCGTCCGAGGTCGCGGCCGCAGCGTCTTCTTCACCGGTGACCTTCTTGCGTCGGCCGCGGCCGCCGCGCCGACGACGTCGCCGCTGGCCTTCTTCGTCGGCTCCGGGCTCGCCGGCGTCCAGCTCGGCCGGCTGTTCGTCCGGAGCGCTGGGCGCCTTGGCACTCGCGCGGGCCCTGGGTTTCTCGGGCGCGACGAATTCAGGTGGCTGGAACAGCACAGGTACGCCAGATGCGGCGGCCCCTGCCGGGCCGGCCGCACTGGCGGCTGCGGTTGCGTCGACCTGCTCCGCCGCCGGTTTTGCGGCCTTTTTCGCCGCGGTCTTCCGGGGGGCACGGGGGGTCTTGGGAGCGGGCTCGTCCGGCGGCGCCACTCCTGGGTCAGTGGTCGCTGGCGCGGTGGCCGCCTTCTTCCGGGTCCGCTTGGCCTTCGGCAGTGCGACGACACCGGCGTCGGAGCCGGCCGGGTCAGCCGGCGCCGACTCCACCGCTACGGGTCTCGCTTCCGGCGGGCCGGCAGCCCTGGTGGCGGATCGGCGACGGCGGGTCGTCGTGGTCGGTGAGTCTGTGGTGAGGTCTTGGTCTTGCATGGGGGTGCACTCCCGTCGGCTGTCAACGGGGCGCCGCGCCGGTGAAGGCGCGCTGCTCGCCGTGACAGAAGTCTGTCGGCCGTCCGAGCCCGTGTCGGGCCCGACGGAGAAGCTTGTGGTCGACGGCGTCCTCCGCGTCACACGTCAACGGGCTTCGCCGGGTCCGCCGCGCCGGCGTGCCCAGCCTGGGCAGCGTCGCGGTCGGGCTCCAACGGATCACCCACCGTGCCGGACTCATCGTCGAGCGGCCCCTGGGCCAGCCGAGTCGCCAGTGGCGGCTGAGGCGGCGCAAAATCGGCCACTCGCCGTAGGCCGGCGAGGACGTCGTCGGGTCGAACGGTCGGTGTTTCGTGCCGTACAACCACCTTGAGTATCGCACAAGGCGGGTCTGAATATTCCCCGACGACCGCAAGCCGCACGATCGAACGTCGGGCATCGAGGGTTTTGACGCCCGACTTCGTCGGCCGTTCGACCTCGATTGACTCGGCGGCGAGGAATGCTTGGACGGCCGCGGACACGCTCGCGGAATCCGCGTTGGGGATCCGGATCTCCCACTCCGATGCCGTTACCCGGTCGGCCAGCGAGCCGGCAGAGGCTTCGACCACATCGATGATGTCAAGCCCTGCTGGCAGCGCGGCGTCGAGCGCGTGCTGGACGGTAGCCGGATCGCAGCGTGAGGTCACCGCGATCTCCAGATACTCAGCCTCCGACGCAGCCCCTGTCGGGGCCGCCCCCGTATACGAGACCCGCGGATGCGGCGAGAACCCGTGCGAATAGGCGATCGGAACGTTGGCTCGTCGCAGCGCCCGTTCGAATGCCCGCTGGAAGTCGCGATGGCTGGCAAACCGAAGCCGCCCACGCTTCGCAAACCGGATCCGCAGCCGTTGCACCGCCGGTTTCTGGTCGCCGTGCGGTGCGCGGGTCATATCACATTGTCGCTGCCTCGGCCGCAGGCGTACGGTCGGTTGATCTTCGAGGTGAGGGGACAGATGATGGCGGCGGCATTCGACGACGGCAACCTCGCCGGTCTGAGGGACGGTCTACGCGGAACTGCAATTGTCGACGGCGACGAGGCCTACGACGAGGCGCGAACTGTCTTCAACGCCATGATCGACCGGCGACCCGCTGTGATCGTCCAGTGCGAAGAGCCTGCTGACGTCGTTAAAGCGCTGGCATTCGCCCAGGAGCGCGGCCTCGAGGTCGCTGTGCGGGGAGGCGGACACAGCGTCGCCGGGATGGCCCTGACCGACGGTGGCGTCGTCATCGATCTGCGCCGGATGAATGCGGTTGAGGTCGACCCAGAGTCGAAGACCGCCGTCGTCGCAGGCGGCGCGACGATGAGCCACCTGGACCGGGCCTGCGAACCGCACGGGCTGGCGACGACGGGCGGGCGAGTCTCGACGACCGGTGTCGGCGGGTTCACCCTCGGCGGCGGGACCGGCTGGCTGGACCGCAAATTCGGGCTGGCCTGCGACAATCTGCTGGCCGCCGAAGTGATCACCGCTGACGGCCAGACGGTACGGGCGTCGGACGACGAGAACCCGGACCTGTTCTGGGCGTTGCACGGCGGCGGCGGCAACTTCGGGATGGTGACGTCGTTGACGCTCCGGCTCTATCCGCTGCCGGCGGCGACATTGGGAATGCTGCTGTTTCCGCCCGAGCGCGGGCCGGAGGTCGCGCGGGTCTACCGCGACCTGCTCGAGGGCGGTCCCGACGAGCTGGGTGGGGGTCTGATCTACGTCACTGGCCCCGAGGGCGAGGACTTCGTTCCGGAGAACCTCGTCAACCAACTGACGCTGGCAGTCGTCGTGGCCTATGCCGGTCCGGAAGAGGAAGCACGGCGAGCAGTAGCTGCGCTCATGGAGCTGGGACCTGCCGGTCAGATGATGGCCGAGATGCCGTATGCCGACCTGAACAGCGCGCTCGACGACCCTCCCGGCTACCGGAACTACTGGTCCGCCGAGCACCTCGACTCGTTTCCCGATCCAGCCGTCGAGGCGTTCTGCGCCCGGGCCAGCGACATGGTGGTGCCGTCGGCTTCTCAGCACGTGCTGTTCCCGATGGGTGGCGCGGGTGCACGAGGACCGGCTGAGTATCCGATCCCCTGGCGCCGCTCGAACTGGGTCGTGCACCCGTTCGGGCTATGGACCGACCCCGCGGATGACGAGCGAGCGATCCGCTGGACCCGCGACGTCCGCGCCGACGTGCACCAGTGGGCGACCGGCGCCGTCTATCTGAACTTCATCGGCGACGAAGGCACCGAGCGTGTCGTCGCCGGGTTGGGCCAGGAGAACTACGACCGGCTGGCCACGATCAAGGCGCAGTACGACCCGGACAACGTCTTCCACCTCAACCACAACGTTGTGCCGATCCACCCGTCGCCGGCCGGGGCGTGAGCTCCAAGCGAAGCGGGTCACACGACGGTCAGTGGAAGCAGCGTTCGGCCTGTGGGGCCGACCTGGATCTCGGTGCCCATCTGCGGGCAGACGCCACAGTCGAAGCACGGTGTCCAGCGGCAGTCGTCGACCTCGACTTCCGAGAGGGCTGCCTGCCAGTCCTCCCAGAGCCAATCGCGGTCCAGTCCCGAGTCCAGGTGATCCCACGGCAGCACCTCGGCGTACTCACGCTCCCGCGTGGTGTACCAGTCGAGGTCGACGGGTTCACCGGCCAGCGCGTGCCCCACAGCAGCAACCCAACGGTCGTAGGAGAAATGCTCACTCCATCCGTCGAAGCGGCCACCCTCCTCCCAGACTGCGCGGATGACGCGGCCGACTCGACGGTCGCCTCGGGACAGCAATCCCTCGATCTGGCTGGGCTTGCCATCGTGGTACCGGAAGCCGATCGCCTTCGCGTATCTGCGGTCGCTGCGAACGGCCTCTCGTAGCTTCGCCAATCGGGCGTCGATGGTCTGGTGGTCGCACTGTGCTGCCCATTGGAACGGAGTGTGCGGCTTGGGCACGAAGGCTCCGATCGACACTGTGCATCGGATGTCGCGGTGCCCGGATGCGTCGCGTCCAATGTCGATGACCTTCTTGGCCAGGTCTGCGATGGCCAGTACGTCCTCGTCGGTCTCGGTGGGCAGGCCACACATGAAGTAGAGCTTCACGTGCCGCCAGCCGTGGCTGTAGGCGGTGGCGACGGTCCGCAGCAGATCGTCCTCGCTGACCATCTTGTTGATCACTCTGCGCATCCGCTCGGTGCCGCCCTCAGGCGCGAACGTCAGTCCGGTGCGGCGTCCGTTCCGGGACAATTCGTTGGCCAGGGTGACGTTGAACGCGTCCACCCGGGTGGACGGCAGCGAGAGCGAGACGTTGCTGCCTTCGTAGCGGTCGGCGAGCCCGGAGGTGATCGCGCCGATCTCGGAGTGGTCAGCGCTGGACAGCGACAGCAGGCCAACCTCTTCGAACCCGGACCGATCGAGCCCGGCCTGAACCATGTCGCCGATCGTGGTGATCGCCCGCTCACGAACCGGGCGGGTGATCATGCCGGCTTGGCAGAATCGGCACCCCCGGGTGCAGCCGCGGAAGATCTCGACGCTGAACCGCTCGTGCACCGTCTCGGCGAGCGGGACCAGCGGCTTGCGCGGGTACGGCCAAGAGTCCAGGTCCATGACGGTGTGCTTGCGGACCTGCCATGGCACGCCCGTGCGGTTGGGCACGACTCGTTGGATTCGTCCGTCGGACAGGTAACGCACGTCATAGAACTTCGGCACGTACACGCCGCCGCTGGCGGCGAGTCGCAACAGCAGACCGTCGCGCCCGTCTGGGCGTCCATCAGCCTTCCACTCCCGAACGACATCGGTGATTGCCAGGACGGCCTGCTCGCCGTCACCCAACACAGCCGCGTCGACGAAGTCAGCGATCGGCTCAGGGTTGAACGCCGCATGTCCGCCGGCGATGACCACCGGGTGCTCGTCGGACCGATCGATCGCCTCCAGCGGAATGCCGGCCAGGTCCAGCGCAGTCAGCATGTTCGTGTAGCCGAGTTCGGTGGCGAACGAGACGCCGAGGAGATCGAATGCCGCGACCGGCCGATGTGCGTCCACCGTGAACTGGCCGATCTGATGTTCGCGCAAGAGCGCCTCGAGGTCCGGCCAGACGGCGTAGGTGCGCTCGGCCAGCACGCCGTCGCGTTCGTTCAGGATTTCGTAGAGAATCTGGATCCCCTGGTTGGGCAGACCGACCTCGTACGCGTCGGGGTACATCAGCGCCCAGCGGACCGTTTCGTCGTCGCTCCCCCAGTTCTTGACGGTGGCGTTGAGCTCGCCACCCACGTACTGGATGGGCTTCTGCACCCGGGGCAGCAGCGGTTCCAGGCGCGAGAACAGCGACTCGACGGCCATGGCTGCGATGCTCCGAATCAAGAATTGGACTCGGGTACGGCTCAGGCTATCCCGATGGGATTACGCCCGCTGAGGCTCTCATCCAACACCGCTGAGTGAACTTCGGGGCTCTGGAACACCGCAGAATCCACAACGATCAACGCGGCAGCGCCGCAAAGCCCACAACGATCACAGCGGGTCGACGCCGGTACCATCCGACCAGCCGCCGTTGTGACCTTCGCTCGCCGGGGAGTGCCAGTGGTCGACCCAGCGAGTGCCGCGATTGGCGTCATTGGTGGATCCGGCCTCTATACCCTGCTCGAGGACGCCCTCGAGGTCGAGGTCGAGACGCCGTACGGCCGGCCGAGTGACGTTGTCACGATCGGCCAGGTTGGGGACAGAGCCATTGCTTTCCTCCCCAGGCACGGCCGGGAGCACCGGCTACCGCCGCACCGGGTCCCGTACCGAGCCAACCTATGGGCGCTTCGCTCGCTAGGCGTTCGTCAGATACTCGCGCCCTGTGCCGTCGGTGGCCTGCGCGCTGACCTGGGCCCGGGCAGGTTCGTCGTTCCCGACCAGCTGGTCGACCGGACGGCCGGCCGATCGCAGACGTTCTACGACGACGGCGCGGTCCATGTGCCGTTCGCGGACCCGTACTGCCCGGTCGGACGGCGAGTCGTGCTGGCTCAGGCGGCCGCCGCGGAAATCGAGGCGGTCGGCGGCGGCACCATGGTCGTTATCGAGGGGCCGCGCTTCTCCAGCCGGGCGGAGTCCCAGTGGTATGCGGCTCAGGGCGGGTTGGTAGTGAACATGACCGGTCATCCGGAGGCGGCGCTCGCTCGCGAGCTCGGGCTCTGCTTTACCGCCATCGCGCTGGTGACCGACCACGACGCCGGAGTCGATGTCGGCGACACGGTGACGCAGGACGAGGTGTTCCGCGTCTTCGCCGAGAACACTGAGCGGATGCGCGATCTCGTCCTCCGCTCAGCCGTAGCTCTCGATCTCGACCGGCGCTGCCCGTGCGTGAACGCGCTCGAGGGCATCCGGCTGCCGTTCGAGCTGCCCTGACGAGCGGCGTCCAACCTCGCCGCGATCGGGCCGGCTGCCCTGCGAGCCAGCACCCCCTACGGCGTCGGGTAAGGCTGCGACGGCTCTTTCGGTAGTTCGAGGACCTGGGCTATCTGCTGGGTCAACGCGACGGCGTCGGCCATTGCGTCCCGACCTTCGGCCTGGTCGTTGATTGCTACCTGGACGACGCTGTCACCCCACAGCGCTCGGGTCGTCGCCCCACCTCGCCCCTGAACACCGTTCTCACCGAGAAAGCGGTCTTTGGCGAAGCCATAGCCCGGCCCCAAGCCGTCGGGAAAGACGTAGTCGGGGTCCTCGTCGGCGAGCACCTGGAAGACCCGCGTTCCTTCGTCAGAATGAGCGGCAAGGACAGTGATTTCGACTGCCGGGTCGGCCGCGCCCTCGGCGAAGACGCGGCAGCGGCCAGTCGACACCGAGCCGTCGTTTCCGCGGTTGATGTGACCCTGGCCGGTGACTTCGTCTCGGCCCAGCGCTTCTCGGACCGCGGACACCGGGACGAAGTCACACAGCAGGACGCCGTCCGGCGCAGCCGTGGTCGGCAAGAACTCCGAGTTCGCGTTGTTCACCATGTCACCACCGTCGTCGGCACAGGAAGGGACGAGCAGAACGATCAAACCGAGCATGGCCGAGACCATCCGGCGCGCCATGGTCAGCCTCCAACGTTCGGCCACACGCTGTTGTACGGATCGATGATCTCGTTCTGGATCCAGGAGTTCGGTGCATACTCGATCTTCCACGCCTGGTACCCGCGGCTGTCGAAATTGAACTCCGGCGGCGGGCCGGGATCGATCGCGCCACTGAACCGCGGGTCGTACGGCGAGACGTACGGACCGCCGGTCATGTCGGTCGCCGCCTCGTACACCCCTGGGTCCAGGTAGCCGGCCTGAAGTAACTGGTTGAGGGTGCCGTCGATGAGCGCATCCTGGCTCGACTCGTCCAACTCGCCGTAGACCTCGTTGGCGTCCATGTTGGGTGCCTTCTTGATGGCGTCGAGTGCCTGCCCCTTGAGTTGGTCGATACCCCACTTCAGCCACTCGTCGTCGATCTTTGGAACGAACGGCGCAACGGAAGCGATGCTGAGCACCCTGGCGAATGCCTCTGCCCTCTTCTTGGCCAGCTCCTCGTCCGCCCGATCACCCTTGTACGCGTTGTTGATGATCCAGGACAGTCCAGTCGCACCGAAGCTGCCTGCGTTGTTGAGGAAATCCGGCGACTGGCCCGTGACGAACAGCGCGGCGGCGTCGGGGTTCTGTGCGAGCGTGTCCTCGAGCCGGTGCGTAAGGCTCAGCTGCTGGGTCACGAATCCGCCGGCGAGCAGGACGTCGACGTGCTCCTGGTTCGTGCCGAGAGTACCGATGATCTTGGACATGAGCTCGTCGTTCAGGACGGCGCCGTAGGGCATCCCGTCAGGGAAGCCAGGCGCGGCATCGGTGTACCAATCTCCACCGAGTGAGTCGCCTCGTCCCTCGTTGGCAACGCGGAACAGGTCGGGCATGTATTCGGCGACAATGTTCGCGACACCAACCCGCATGCCGTCCCACATCTGCCAGCCGTCGTTGGCACCGATGCCGAGGAAGCCGCCGCTGGCACCCTGGCTGGTCTGCGCGCCGATCAGCGCGAATGTCTGGGAGGCGATCTGCGCGGAGTTCCGGCCGGTTTCGTCTTGGTTGCGGAAGTGGGTTGTAGCTGCCTCGAGCGCCGCCGCGAAGTCGGCCCCGTTGCTCATGTCGGTGGTGTCGGCCCAGGTGCGCTCCTGGACGAAGTACTGCAACCGGGAGTTGACCTGGTACTTGTCGTCGCCGATGGTGATCTCCTCGGACCCGCCGCCCTCGAAGAAGTGCTGTGCCGCTAACGGGTTGTGCGACAGCGCGAGCATCAGGCTCGGCATCACGTCGATGACCAGGTCGCCGTTGGTGTCGCGCAGCGGATTCATGTGGTTCTGTTTGGGACTCCACACTGGGTCCGGGCCGTTGGCCATCTCGTAGTCGTAAAGCCCGGTGCCCACGTGATCAAGGAACGGTGTGGAATAGACGCCCTGCTGCAGGAGCAAGGCCAGCGCCTGGGCCTGGTTGGTTGGGGCGTCGCCACCTTCCAGCCAGCTCAGCGCCGTCATCGCGTCGACCCATTGCTGTGCGTAGCCGTCGGGAAGGGCCAGGTCTCCTGTGTTGTGTGAGCCCGTCGCGATGGTGGTCCCGACGGCGATGACCAGCTGGTTGTAGGTGGCGCGGAAGCTCTCCGCGTCATCGATCGACAGGCTGCCTGCCCAGTTGTTCATCTCGACGACGGCCACGCCGAGGTCGGCTGGACCTGCCGCGGAGGCGAAGCCGGCCGCGAAGTACGGGTCGTTCATATTCTCCGCGATCTCGGCCGCGAGACCGGGGCTGACGTCACCCGCCGCGGCCAGCAGAGCGCGGGCAGCGTCAGCACCGGCGAGCTCGGCGGAGTCGGGATCGAGGTCGGAAATGTCGGTGACATCGTCGAACTGGGCGGTGCCCTGCGGCCAGTCCGGGCTGGTGTTCTCCAGGTTGATCGCCAACGCCAACCGGCGACGAATCCCCGGTAGTTCCTGTTCGGCCCAGTCGATCGCGGGCTGGATGCCATCAGCAGAGCCAGTGTCCAGTCCGTACTCGGCCAACCAACCGCGCAGGTCGGCCCGGGCCTCACGCAACCACTCGATGCCCCGCTCCATCCCGGCGGCCAGGCTGTGCATCTCGCTGATGGTGATCTGCGCCATGGCCACCGCCGATCACCCCCACACCCAGGTGGCATGCGGATGTTCCGGCGGGACCTGGTCCGCCTCGCTGGCGTGCGCGGACTCCAGAGCGCCTTCGCACCCGCTGCCGGCCCCCAGTGCGGCGGTCTGGTTGGCCTGCAGCGAGGCAGAGAATGCGTCTGCAGTCGTGCTCTGCCAGGCGCCGTTGTCCAGCGCCCGACGGACCGACGAGAACGAGAACGAGCACACGGAGGCCTGGGCGCGGATGCTGGCCAAGTCGTACCCGAGTGCCGTCTTGTACTTGTTGTCCACCAGCTCGGGCTCAGTCACGGCGCATAGGCTTTCACAGCCCGCCCACGGGCGGCGACCGGATCGGTGGTCGGATCATCGGGCATGATGTGGGCGCAGTGTCGGCTCAGGCGAACGGAAGGAACGCGGGTGACCGAGACCGAAGTCGAAGCCGAGCCGATGGTGCCGAATCCTCACTACCTCGCCCTTCAGCGGCTGCATAGCGACGTCGCCGCCGCCGAGCCAGAGCTGTGCGGGGCGCTGGATTCCGCCGTGTCGACGATGGCTGCCGGGGCGGCCTGGACGGGATCCGGTGCTGCCACGGACTTCGCGACCGAACTGGAAGGCAGGCATTCGTCGCTGCCCGGACTCGTCGGGCGGATTCTCGCGGACATCGAGGCCAAGCTCGGCGGGATGCCGCGCGAAGTACCGGCGAGCCAAGCGCAGGGGATGCGCCAGATCATGCGTGGAGACGGGTACTGGTAATGGGGTACTCCAGCATCGAACCGGACGTGATGGCGGACATGATCTCGTCGCTGTCGACGGCCGCGAACACACTGCAGGACACCAGTGGCCTCAAGGCGGATTGCGACTATTGGGGCGTCGGCGAACCGTTCGTCCAGATCACCGCCGTAGGGGCGTGGGTGGAGGCCGAGTTGCCGATGCTCCGCCGCCGGTTGAGCCTGGCCCAAGCGCTGGAGACCCAAGCCGGAACCAACGCGTTCGTGCGCATCGTGGAGCCGCCCGCCATGACCGCCGAAGTGGCGGCGCAGCTCGGCCGGGATCTGGCAGCCAGGCTTGCTGCGTACAACCGCACTGACCAAGCAGGCGCTGAACTCCTGCACGAGATCGCCCAGGAGCTGCAGCAGTACCAGAACGATCCCGACGTCATGTCCGCGTTCTTCGGCCAGCTCGGGCCCCAGTACACGCAGACCATTCCCCAGCTGATGTCAGCCTCTGGTAGCGACACTGCCGCGCAGGACCTGGAGATCTACAGTCGCGCGTTGGGCGTTGCGATGGACGATGTCGACCCGCCCGCAGATTTCACCCAGGTGACGAGCGCGTTCACCAACCCTGGCGACGATGGCGGAACGGTTCCCGTCGCGTCCTGGGGACGGCTGGCGATGGTCCAATACGGCGACTTCCCACCGGAGTGGCTCACCCAGGTGGTTCGCATCAACGCCCTCGACGCATTCGCCGAGGATCCCAACCGCGACTTTCGAGGCGGGTCGGTGTTCGCCACTCAGGCCACCGGCTTGCCGGAGGACGTCCTCGCCTTGGCGTTCGCGGCACTACGCAACAACCCCGAGGCGGCGCGATCGGCGTTGCAGACGATGGGCGAGCCCGACCACCGGATCGCCATGACCGACCTGGTCGGCCGCGTCTACGACTACGCCGGCGCCGTGGGCACCGGGGACTCTGTTGCCGACGCGTTTGGCCTGGCGATCGAGTCCGGCGCCGGCGTCCACGACGAGCGCGCGGGCAACCACAGCACCGCAGCGAGTCGGTTCGCGTTCGACTTCATCGTCGCCTCTGCCGACCATCCCGACCCGCCGTGGATGCTCAAGGACTCGCTCAGCGCGGTCGCGACTTCCTACACCCATGAGTTGGCCGTCGGATCGAGCCTGGTGACGCGGGAGAGTTCTGCATACGGATACTCGGGCGAGCGGATCCCGGGGTTGAACCCCTCGTTCACGCTCAGCGCCGAGGACGTCTACGGGTTCGTGCACGGGTTCGCCGACGACGACCAGTTCACCGCGCCGTTCGACGCCGCGATGGGCGAGGTCTACATGAACGCGCTGATCGCCGCCGCGCGGGTCGACGAGCGCGCGATCGCCAACGGCGAGCAGGACCCGGAGAACTTCGAAAAGGTATCCGAGCTGTTCGGCGGGTTGGCGGGCCTCGAGTATGAGGCTAAAGAGCAGGTCCGCGGCGACATGGACGAGGCGGACGAGCGGATGGCCGGGATCTTGAAGGACATCGTGATCTTCCCGCTGAACTTCGTCCCTGCCGACGAGTGGATCGTCACTGGCGTTCGAATCGGTGCCGACGGTGCGAAATTCCTCTGGGAACTCGCGCAATACGGCGCGGACAAGGGACTCGGGTCAGCACTCGAGGTCGACCCCGCAGATACCCGGGTCGGACAGATCGAGAACGAGGAGCACGTCAGAGTGCTCTCCCACCACTACGCCGTGGCTCAGGCCTTGCTCGACGCTGGGTATCCGGTGACGCCCATGCCGGAGTCGGTTGGGAGCAACGGTCAGCTGAAACCGTTCGACCAGATCGACCCGGCCGCATTCCAGGCCTGGATCCGGTCAAACGACGGCCCGGCGTCCTTCCTCAGCAAGATGGAGCAAGGAACACTGATCTTCCTGGGCGGGTCGAAACTCGGCGAGGAGGTCGCCGAGGAGTACGAGCAGAACCGCTGACCGCCAGGCTGATCACGGGCCAGAACCGGCCTCGGCGACCTGCACCAGTTCCCACTGACCCGACGCGACCATCAGCCCGCGCCCGGGCGGCATGCCTCCGGCCACCGAACGTGGCAGCCGGATGCCGAACATGTCGCCGTCGTTCGGCGTGCCCGGCGAGAGGAGCAGACCCGACCGCGACTTCTTCAGGGCGGCGGCCGGTCCCCGATAGGCGCTGCCGAGGTCGTCGGTGGTACCAGCCGCGATCAGCAGGCTTCCGCTGTCGCGCAGCCGGGCGAGGTGCCGGGTGATCGTGTCAACCAGCCAGCCGTCGACGCCGACCAGCTCGATGTCGTCGACGAACAGCGCGGTGGGCGGCGAGCCTGGTCTGGGAGCCAGCCGGTCGATGGCGGCCTGTACCTCCTCGCGCTCGGACTCGAGGGTGAAGACCGCCTCGACTCCGGCTCGTCCGTCGAGGTCGTGTAACGGACTGCGCCGCGGCGTCAGCATGACGAGCCGCCAGCCGCGTTCGGCCGCCGATGTCGCCATCGTGACCAGCGCGGTGCTGCGGCCGGAACGCCGGGGACCGAGCACGAGCAGCCCCGGCCCGTTCTCGATCGCGTCGAGGGTGCGGAGACCGAGCGTGTCGCCGCCGACTGCAAGGGGCAGCTCGGTGGCGGCCAATGACCGGTCGGCCAGCTGGATCGCTTCGGCGAGCGATACCCGAGCCGGCAGCGGGTCGACCCGGAACGGCAGTGCCGTACGAGGCAGGTCTGCGTACCGGTCGGTCGCCTTGCGTGCGATCTCCTGGAGTGCGGCAACCTGAGCGGTGCCGGCCGGATCGTCGGCCAGCAGCGCTACCTGAGTCTCCCGCAATCCGTCGGAGTGGAAGGTGCGCCCTGGCGGCATATGCGTCGGAACGGCACGCGGGGACATGCCGATGGCGTTGTAGTCGGAAATCTCGGTCATCCGCAGCATCAGCTTCGCGTCGACCAGCGTTGAAACCCGGCCCACCAGGGCGCTGCGGTCGGCCGTGACGACGACCTTGACGCCTACGCCGGCGCCCTCCTGCAGGATCTGCAGCCACTGGTCGACCAACGTGCCGCTGTCGTAGTTCTCGAAGGCCGCGACGAAGCCCTCCCAGCGGTCGAACAGGACCAGCAGGTACGGCAGCCGATCCCTCGCCGCCGCGTGGGCACGCTGCTCCCGCAGGTCAGCGAAGCCTTGTTGGGCGAGCAGCTGCTGGCGGCGTCCGATCTCTGCTCGCAGGCGGGCCGTCAACCGCGAGAGCCGGTCGGGCTGGTCGCGGGTGACCACCGCACCGGTGTGCGGCAGCCCGATCAGCGGCAACAGCGCGTTGTTGCCACAGTCGACGCCGTAGAGGTGCACGTCCCGCGGGGAGACCTGCCGGCCCACTGCGCCTGCCAGCGCTCGCAGCTGCGGTCGAACGGCCGGTTCGCGGTGCGCCGACGACGGCCAGGTGGCCGCCGCGGGAGACGTCGTAGGTCGCGACTGCGCGCCGCTGCTCGCGTGGTACGTCGACCAGGCCGAAGGGCAGTTCGATCTCGGCGTCGGGCCGATCGCCAGCGTCGGATCGGTCCCGAGGTCGTCGAGGGTGATCAGCTCCGGCAGCGGCGGCAGCCACGGACTCGGCGGGGCCGCGATGCCCGACTGCTCCGCGCGCCGTGCCGACAGCCTCGACCAGCGCGGCGAGGTCGGTTGGCACGCTGACGTCGTCATCGTCAGCTTCGACAAGCCCCGCCGGTGCCGACCGGCCGAGCGCCTCCCAGGACAACGCTCGGACGGCGACGGCCGCACGGTCACCGCCGGCGCGGATGCGGCCACCGATCCGCGCCGACTGGAACGGGATGAGCGAGGAGTGGCCCAGCCGCGCGTAGGCCCGGCCCGGGGTCGACTTGGTGATCTCGGCCGCGTCCGGACACTCGATCACGTCCTCGCTGTCGCCGCGCGTCCGTGACCCGCAGCGCGATCCGCAGGTTGGTGTTGGACTTGATCTCAGCGCTGACCACGCCGGCGGGCCGCTGCGTCGCCAGGATGAGGTGCACGCCGAGCGAACGGCCGCGTCGGGCGATGTCGACCAGGCCGGTGACGAAGTCGGGCAGCTCTGCGACCAGCGCCGCGAACTCGTCGATGACGATCAGCAGCCGCGGCATCGGCGGGTCGTCCGGGCCACGAGCGGCCAGGTAGTCCTCGATGTCCTTGGCGCCCGCTCGGGCCAGCTGGTGCTCGCGGCGCCGCAGCTCCGCACCCAGGCGACTCCAGCGCGCGGGTGGTCAGGTGGCCGTCGAGGTCGGTGACCATGCCGACCGTGTGCGGCAGGTGGTTGCAGTCCTTGAACGCGGCGCCGCCCTTGTAGTCGACGAGCACGAAGGTCAACTCGTCCGGCCGGTTGCCGACCGCCAGCGAGGCGATGAGGGTCTGCAGCAGCTCGGACTTGCCGGAGCCGGTCGTACCGGCGACCAGACCGTGCGGCCCGTCAGAGCGGACGTCAACGGCGAATGGCCCGTCTAGTGACTCGCCGATGACCGCCAGAGTCGTTCGGCCGCCGGTCGCCCACCTCGTGGTGATCGCCTCCACGGTGGGCGGGTCGAGATGAATCACGTCGAGCAACCGACTCGACGACGGCAAGGCCGCGGACAGATCCTCGGAGCTCACGTCCTTCACCGGCGCGAGTGCTCGACCGAGCCGTTCGCACCACGACGACGTCACCAGGTCGAGGCGAACGCCTTCGATTGTCGGCTGACCGGTGACCCGCACCGTGCCACCATCCGCGCCCAGTGCGACCACGGCCCGGCATTCCTCCGGCAGTTGCCGTTCGTCGGTGTCGAGGCACAGGAACACCAGGCCGAGGGATGGCCCGTCCCGCAGCAGCGAGATCAGCCCAGGAAGGAGCCGGAGCCGGCGGGCGCCGTCGAGCACCACGAGCAGTGGCGGGAAGGACTGGCCCTGCCGCGCGAACAGGCCACCGCCTTCGGCCAACGACGCGTTGCGTGATTCGACCACCGCGAGCAGCTCGCCGATCCGGCCGGCGATGGTCTCGTCATCAGCGCCGATACCGGCGAGCACGTCGGACTGGTCGCCACGGCGGGCATGCGGCAACCAGCGCACCCAGTTCCAGGCCGGCCCTCCCGCTGGATCGGACAATACGACGATCTCCAGATCGGCCGGGCTGTGCAGCGCGGACGCTTGCGCGACCACCCATCCGGCAACCCGGCGGCGCATGTCGTCCTCCCCCGAGATGCCAGCGACACCGGCCCCCGCCAGGTCGATGCCGACCGGTACGTCTGGCGCGGTCCATGACAACGACCGCTCGTGCTCCTCGCGAGCCGGGTCGAGGAGCGTGACCTCGCTCGGGACGTCCGCCGTGCCCACCCGCGCCAGCAGCCAGTCCGGATCGGTCCTCCGCCGTTCCCACAACCGTGCTCGCGGCCCGGTCGCGAACAGCAACAATGCCGCCGGATCCGGCAGGTCGCTGCGGCGCGCGGCGCGCTCGGACACCAACGCGTCGTAAGCCTGTCCCTCGATCCGCTGGACCCGCTCGACATAGGTGCGCAGCTCGTCGGTATAGCGGCGGTTCCGCCAACGGTTGGTGGTGACGTAGTTCGAGATCATCATGATCGGCGACAGCGCCATGATCATGAGACTCAGCGGCGACCTGGTGATCAGGTACATCGTCCCGCCCAGCAGCACCGGCGCGACGACGAGGACGAACGGTATCGGGGGCTTGTCCGGCTTTCGTGGTTCGTTGGCTAGCCGGAAGCTGGTGCTTCTGGGCGGTGGCAGCAGCCTGGGCGGGCGGTTGTAATCGACGGTGACCCCGCCGGGGCTCGGAGAGAGCGACGCGTCGGCGTCCGCGAGCGGCTGCAACTCGAGCATCACGTCGCCGACGACCAGCGCCGAGCCCGGCTCCCATACGGCCGGCGCGTCCAGCGCGATCCGGTCCAGATGCACCAACGGCCGATCCGCGTCCGGGTCGATCGTGTGGTGCGGGCTCTTCAGGCGGTCCAGCTCCTCGAGCTCCCGCCGGCTCTTCCGAAATGGACGCCGGCCGATCGCCGGCGCCTGCTGCTTCGGGATGACAATCGGGCCGTCCAGCCGCCGGACCCGCGCCGGGGCAGGAACCACGGCTCCGACAACATCAGGCTCCGGCGAAACGGTCACCACACCGGACAGGTCGACATCCAGGCGGGCCGCGACCTCCGGCAGCCGCGCGTCATCGACTCCAATCGGACAGCCGGGGCCGGGCCCGACCAGGTAGCGGCCGGGAGCCAGCCGATCGACTCGTCCAGCACCGCGCCCGGAGACCGTGCGCAGCTCGACCACGCCGCCGGGCTCCGCGAGAACGTCCGGCAGGCTCGCGCCGACGCCGACCAAAACCCCGTTGCGGAGCGGAGAGTCGGCAACTCGCTGGCCGGGGTCGAGCCGTCGGCCCCGCACGAACAGTGCGGGTAGATCAGCGGGCGCTCGCTCAGCTTCGGTGACGACACCGAGCCGACGGCCGACATCCCGCACGACCGGCATGGCGGGCCCGACCAGCCGAGCGAGCTGACGGGCAACGTCAGCAACGGTGGCATCGTCGGCACACTCGACAGCGAGGTCGACGATCTCGTCGTCGACCACGCGGGCCGCGCTCAGCAGCAGTCGCACGGCCACGGCATGAACGTGCGGTCAGATACGGTCCGGCTCGCCGGTCGCCTCGGCGATGTTGTTGTGGTTGACCCGGACGTCATCCGCTGCGCCGGTGAGCGCGTCGCGCAGGGTGTCCAGGTTCTTCTTGTAGTCCTCCCACGCGGTGCGGAAGTCCTCGGAGTACCGACCCGTCCAGACCGCGCTGCCGAGCCCGGAGTCGACCTGGGACTTGATCGACTCGGCGTCCTCGGCCTTGTTCTTGAACGTGGTGTGGAGGTCCTGCAGGGTGGCGAGTTCTGCACCAACTGGCACGTCGTCTCTCCTCGTGATCCGGGTCGCCCTACCTAGGGGTACGGCATGACGCGGGGGAGCTTATCGAGTCCCATTCCGCACCGCACCACCAGACCATGCGGTCAGGCCGGATGAAGCGCGGGCTGTTCGGGGGCTGGCAGCAGTTCCTCGAGTAGGGCCGCCGTCTCCGGCTCGAGGTCGCCGATGCCGATCTCGCCGAGGGTCCGGGTGAGGTCGTCCGCGGTGGCGGCGACTCCCGGCCGGCCGCGAGCCGCATCCTCGGCCTGCAGCAGGTCACGCCACAGCAGCTGCTCGGCCGGTCGCACCCGCAATCCGGCACGAGCGGCCGCCGCCGCCGGACCGGGCTCGCCTCCGTCTCCTGCGAGCACGGACAGCCGATGGGCAGCGTCGACCAGCACATCGCTGGCAGTGCGCTCCAAGCGAACTCGTGCGATCCACGAGTAGCGTCCCGGCGGCCGGTCCGATAGCACCGGCCCGCGAGCGACCCGTAACGCCTGCCGCAGCAGATCGAGCTCATCTGCTCTGCGGGTGGCATGGCGCGACTGGCGGAGCAGCGTGCACACCACGTCCCAGTCGACCAGCACGTCGTCTGCGAGCCGAAAGCGGCCGTCGGTCGTGAGGCGCAGGTACGGCGAGCCGTCCGGGTCGACGCCGAGCCACTCCCGCACCCGGGCGAATGTCGCCTCCCGGACTGCCTGGGTGACCCCTCGGGGCCAGATGGCACCGGCGAGAACGGTCGGGTGGACCCCTTCCCGGTGCAGCGCGAGGTGAACGACGATCTCGGTGGCCAGCGCTCGGCGTTCGACCTCCACCGAGCCGGCCGCCTGCACCTCGGCCGGACCGAGCAAGAAGACCCGGACCGGCGCCGTCGCCAGTGCTGCCGCGTCGGCCTCGATCAGCGGCTGTGGTATCTCCGGACGGACCTCAGGCAGCCAGGACTCATGCAGCGTCGCCCCGGTGGTCACCCGTTCGGGCGCAATCAGCGCCGCCACCGCCTCCGTGGTCGGCCGGGACAACCGGTTGGCCCGCACTGCCAGACCCAGTAGCGGCACGTCCAGGGTCCCCGCCGCGTCCACTGCAAATCGCCACCGAGCGCCGGCGAGATCGCCCGCGCATACGACTCCGAGCGGGGAGCGGCGTCCTCCCCCGGTCAACGCGACCAGGCGGCCGGCCAACTCGTCGTCGGGACGGGCGCCCAACACCACGTACTCCGGCATCCACGCTCCGGACCCGCCGGAATGCAACCGGCCAGTCAGCACATCGGCGCCGAGGCGGTCGGCCTGGCGCCCCTCGAGGTCGGGCAACACCGTGCCGACGTCGGGCACGCGACGGTAACGGCCCTCGAGCACGGTCAGCTCCGGTGGGAGGTCCGCTCCCGTCACCCGGAGGTGATCGGACCAGAGATTCGTCGCAAGCTCAGCCGCGATCGCGGTCACCACCTCGTGCGCAACAGTCGGATCGCCGACGACCGCGATGGGACCACCGGCGGCTTCCAGGTCCACCAGGACGTCCCGGTCGCGGTCGTCGCGCCCGAGGGACACCAGGCCCGGGAACGGCGCGAGCGCGTCGATGGCGTGGTCACTGTCGTCGAGGTCGAACTGCCAGCGCCGCCCTGCATCGAGTACCTGCCATGGCGACGGGGCGTGCGGTGCCGCCGGCGCGAGAAGCAGTTCAACCTGGTCGTCGCCGACCACAGCCGCAAAAACCGGTGGTAGCGCCTGGCCGGCGTCTTGACACGCAGCAGCAAGGGACCGCAGGGCGCGATCCAGCCCGGCCGCGCGCTGCGGATCTGCCCCGATCCGCAGCGCGACCTCGACCTCGACCGCGCTGTCGTCCGGCTCCGGAGTGCGGGTTCGACGGCGAACGACCTCGACCGCCGCAAGCAGGCCGGCAGCGAGCAACCCCGCGGTCGCCAGATCGCCGGCCGACGCGCCGGACTCGACGGCATCGTCCGCTGGGGCGGCGGCCTCGGCCGCGCCAGCCGTATCCTCGCCGGCCGGTGCCTGCACAGGTTCCGATGGCACCGGTGGCACGACTGCCACCACCCGGTCGACGCTTGCGTCTTCGGGCATGATCAGCAGCCAGTGCGGGTAGATCAGCCGGGCCAGCGACAATTCATGGCCGTCGGGCTGGGTGCGGCCGAGGTTGAGCTCGAAGATCTCGCTGTACCGGCGGCCTTCCCCGAGCTCGCGCTCGGCGATGTCCCACAGGTTGTCGTGGTAGCGCCCCTCCGGGGGCTGCACGCGATACACCTTGCGGCCCAGCAGGTTCGTCCCGTCGTCAGGGTCGAGGACGACGTCACCGAGCCGGTACTCGACCGGACCGTCCGCGGCAGCCGGCTGGCCGTTCGTCGCAGCGGCGACCGCCGTGGAATCGGCCGTATGCTCTGTTCTTGGCGCGGCGGCCGCGACGATCTCGGCTGGTTGCGACGTTGCCGGCGAGGCCGTCGCGGGACCCACCGCGGACGCGCCGAGCAATACCGCACCGACGAGCACTCGGGCCAGGCGTTGGGCCGGGCCGGACAACGGCACTCGGGCCGGCAGGCCGACCCCGGACAGCGCACTGCGTAGCTCGACGCCGACGCAAACCACGAACTGCAGCCACGCCAGCCACGCCACCCAGACCAGCACGGCCAGTAGCTGCTCGACACCGATGGTCGCGGTGAGGTCGTCGCGAGCAGGCAGTGACGTCGGAAACTCGGGCACACCATCGAGCCACAGCAGCAGCGCCGGTATGCCTGCCAGCAGCGCGAGGAGCACGATCGCCGATGCCGCGGCGGCGGCGAACCCCCGCCGTTCCGAACCGGTTCCACTGCGCTGAAACCGCTCGGGTCCGATCGAAAGGCTGGGTGGCGAACTGTTCATGGCAGCACCTCGTCGATGATTCCGGCGGCGGGGCGGGCCGTGGCCGTCCCATCCACGTCGAACGTGTTTCTTCCGATGAGCGTCAGCAGCTGGGTGTCGATCGTGTCTTCGGCGGTGACGCTCACCTCGTTACCGGCGACGTCCACACCGATCCGTCCTGGTTCGTATCCGAGCCCGACCAGGTACGAGGTCGCCGCGGTCCGCGCTTGGCCTTCGACGACGACGATGACGCCACTCTGGCGCAGCGCCAGCACGTCGATCTGGTCGGCGCCGGCACGCGCTGCCTGCTCGACGTCATCGGAGATCTTCTGGCGGGCATTGATCGCATTACCGCCGTCGACGACCAGCCCGGCCATAACGAACAGCGCGATCGCGATCCCAATGACCAGCACGCTCACTGCGCCCCGCTCGGATCTCATCCGCTTCTCCGCAGCGTGTCCAAGGGCGCCGAGCTGATCCCCGACACGGGCGTGCTGCCGTTGAGGCCGATCAAGCCCAGTCCAGCCCACGAGACCCGGCAGTCCAGCGTTGCGGTGATCGTGCTGCCGGGCGCGAACGAGCCGGTGACCTGGACGGTGGGGCAGGTGATGGTGTTGGGCAACGGGCGCGAGGCGACCGCCTGCGCAGCGGCCCGCCCGGATGCGGCGTCGCGCTCGAGAGAAGCTGCCCGCACAGCGTCCCGGGCCAGCGCCTCGACCTCGCCGCGGGTATCGACGAACCGGCCGAATGCGACGACCAGCATCGTGATCAGGAACAGCACTGGCACCAAGATCACGACCTCGATGGCCATCGACCCCTGGTCCTTGCCCGCGGTCGTGTTCACAGGTCCGGCACGAACTGCTCGATCGGGCCTTCGACGGTCTTGCTGACCCGCGGCGTGAAACCGTCGACCACCCCCAGTGGATCTCCGGAGACGGTGGCCCGAACGTTGGCACCGACGATGTCGACCTGCACGTCCACGTTGAACAACACCCGGCCGCCCACCGCCGAGGCCACCTGGTACCCGCGTGCCTCGCCGGCTGCTACCGCAGCGCCGGTCCCTCCGCCGACCCGGGCGACTCGGGCGGCCTCCCGAGCCGACGCAGAAGCCACCTGATTGGCGTGCCACCCGAGCCCGAATTGGATCGTCATGAAGATCACGAGGAACAGGATCGGCGTGTAGAACGCGAGCTCCACCGAGCTCACGCCGCGCTCGCTGCGAAGGCGCTGGAACGTCACGGCCTCCCTGGGACCGGTGGCGGCTGCAGCGAGTTGCCCTGGTTGATGACGAAGTTGTAGATGATCACACCGAGAGCGGCCGCGATCGCGACGAGGACAGCGGTGATGATCACCCACTCGACGGCGGAGGCACCTCGATCGGACTCGTTTCGAATCCGGTCGAAGCGGGCCCGAAGCTGCAGAAGCAGCCAACCGGACGGGGTGGACGGCGACAGGTGCATCGCAGTGGACCTCTCTTCTCGGCTGCGTGGTATCACATCATCCCGCTCCCAACACCGCGACCACGGCGGGATACGCGAGGAAGATCAAGAAACCGACGCACAGCAGGATCTGGGCAACCAGCATGGACTGGGACTGCTCCCCGGCCTTGCCCTCCGCCGCGGCGAGCTCGCGGCGACGCATCGAGGTCGCTCGGGCAGCGAGCGACTCTCGCACCTTGGCGCCGTCCTCGGCTACCAAAGCGAGGGCGGCTCCGAGATCGACCAGCTCGTCGACCCGCACCTCCGCGCCCAGTTCCCCTAGCGCCGCCCACGGCGTCACGCCATGGAGGCGGGCGGACAGCAAGGTGTCGCGAATCCGCACCATGGCCCAGCCATCGCTGATCTCGGAGGCTGACTGCAGCGCCTCAGGTACCCCGCGGCCGCCGGCGAGATTCATCGCGACCAGGTCGAGGAACGAGCCCACCACGTGCCGGAAGTCCCGCCGCCGGTCCTCGGCCCTGGAGCGAACGACGAGCGTCGGGATGCAGGCGGCGATCAGGCCGACGACCAGGCCGACGATCAGCGACGAGACGCCGAGGCCGGGGACGAACAGCGATGCCAGGACCTCCACCATCACCGGCAGCAGGAACCCACCCAGGCCGGCCAGCAGGCTCACCGCCAGGTGCGCGTCCAGACTGCGGCCGAGCATCGACAGGTCACTGCGAATCCCGCCGAGCTCGATGCCGACGGCACTCAGCGCGCGGTGGATCCGTGCGCCGAGACGGCGCAGCAGCGCCGGTTCGGCGACCTGCCGGGGATCGCCTTCGGGGACGGCCAGCCGATCGGCGCGAATCCGGCCGCGGGCCGCATCGAGCTGGGCCAATGCGGCCGCCGGGCTCGGCCGTGGCGGGACGAGCACCAGCGCCAACGTCAGCACGCCGAGCCCGGCGAGCGCACCTCCGAGCATGATCAACGTCACAGCTGCCTCCCGTCGACGGTGACCAGGAAGCGCTGCGGCATCTCCATCCGGGACAGTCTGCGCATCCATATGAAACCGACGGCGAAGATGCCAAGCACGACGGCGAGGACGACCTGGCCGGCCGGCGTGCTGTACGGCTCGACATAGGTGCGGTTGAGCAGGGGCAGCCCGATGACGAACAGAATCGTTACCCCGACGATGATCTGCACCGACCGGCGGGTGCTCGCCCGGCTCGCCATCACCCGCTGGCGCATGTCCAGCTCGGCCCGTGCGGAATCGGCGAGCGTGGTGAGCACCTGCCGCAGGCCGGGGCCGCGCAGCCTGGCATTCAGGATGAGCGCCGCGACCACCAGGTCTGCGCTGGGGTCGTCGAGGTCTTCGGCGAATCGGTGCAATGCAACCGCCATCGGTACCCGAACCCGAAGCCGGTCGACCAGCAGTCGGAGCTGTGACCGGATCGACGGCGATGCCGCGTAGGCCGTCGCTGGAATCGCCTGTTCGAGCCCCACAGCACCGGCGATTGTGTCTCGCAGGGACTCGGTCCAGGCAGCCAGCCCCTCCAACCGGGCTATCGCCTGGCGTTCCTCGCGCAGGCCACCGAACATCGCAGGCCAGAAGGCCACCAGGACGCCGACGCCGACAGCCAGCGCCGGCCACCTGGTCGCCACCAGTGTGACCAGCCCGGCGGCAACGCCGAGCAGGCCCTGGCGGCCGACCCGCTGGAACGGCCTCGACGACGAGGCGGGGCGGGGCGGCCTCGGCGCTGTCCCGCGCAGGGCCACCCCGAGCAGCAGGATCCCCCCGCCGACGATCGCACCCAGCACGATGATGAGCACGGTTGTCGAGGTCATGCGCTCCACCGCTCGGCATACGGTCGGTAGCCCACGGCGACCAATTCGTCCATACAGGCGATCGGCGCGGCCGGCACGGCGACGCCCTCCGGTCCCGGCGCGAAGATCTCGCTGGACAGCACGCGGCCGTCGACGCCGTTGATCTCGCGCACACTCTTGACGTACCGGCGCAACCGTCCGCCGGCGACGTAGTCGTTGTGCTTCTCGACGAACACCACGAAGTCGATCGCACCCGCGATGAGCATCATTGTCGCGTCGACCGGCAGCCGCTCCACGGACTGAATGGCGTACGTCGCGATCCGGTTGAACACCTCCACCGAACTGTTGGCGTGGATTGTGGACAACGAGCCGTCGTTGCCCTGACTCATCGCGTTGAGCATCGTCACGATCTCGTCACCGAGCACCTCGCCGACGATGACCCGGCTCGGATTCATCCGCAGACTGCGCCGAACGAGTTCGGCCATGCTGATCGCGCCCATGCCCTCGGAGTTGGGCAAGCGCTCCTCGAACGCGACGACGTTGGGATGCAGGTCCGGGAACTCACCGAGCCCCAACTCGAGCGCACGCTCGACCGTGACCAGCCGTTCCGCGGGTGGTATCTCGTTCGCGAGTGCCCGTAACAGGGTGGTCTTTCCGGCGTTCGTCGCGCCGGCGATCATGATGTTCTTCCGTGCGGCCACCGCGGCCGAGAGGAAGGCCGCAGTTTCTTCGGAGATCGAGCCGTACCCCAGCAGGTCGTCCAGGTGGACTCGGGCCAACCGCGCCCGGCGGATGGATACCGCCGGCCGCGAGCACACGTCCATCACCGCCGAGAGCCGGCTGCCGTCGGGCAGCCGGAGGTCGAGCTGCGGATTAGCGGAGTCGAACGGCCGGCTGGACAGCCCCGAGTAGGCGCCCAGGATCTGGACCAGCTCGACCAACTCGTCGTCGCTATCGGCGACCGGTTCGGCGACGACTTCGCGGCCGTCGGCGTACTGCACAAACACGTGGTCACAGCCATTGATGTCGACGTTCTCCACATCCGGATCGTCGAGCAGCGGCTGGAGCCTGCCGACGCCGTACAACGCCGCGTGGATGCCTGCAGCGAGCTCTTCCTCCTCCTCGCCGGTCGGCGGGGTACGGCCGGCAGCGATCTCGGCGCGGGCATATGCGTCAAGCACCCGGTTGATGACCGCGCGGGCGAATTGGCGCTCGTCCTCACCGGTCATCGGCGGGACACCAGCGGCAGCGTCCTGTCGGCGCTGACGCGCGAGCGTGTCGGCGACCTCCTCGCGGAAGCGGCGGACGAGTGTCTGATCCACGATCGACGGCTCCGGTCTACTGTGCGGGCTGGTTCGCGCGGCTCGGAACCGCGAGGCCTTTGGCCGCGCTGACCAGTTCGCGTGCAGAGCGGATCATCAGCGAGCGGTCCAGACGGCGGCTCCACTGACCGGCCAGACCCAGGGCCGCCCGCCGGTCCTCGGCGACCCTGCCGATGACCGACACCTGCAGCCCGTCGTGCTGCAGCAGCCGGTCCAGGTCGCGAGCCGCACTGGTGTCGGACACCGCAGTTCGAAGCGCGATTCCCACCGGGATGCTGCCGATCTCGCCGATTCGCAGCGGCCCGGACAACCAGCGCAGCCGCTCCCGAAGGTGCGCGTAGGCCTCGACGCCGGGACGAACGAAAAGCAGCACGGCGTCGGCGGCGGTCAGAACGGGCATGACCGGCGTGCCGGGAACGACTCGCCCGCAGTCCGCGAGCACATCGACGCCGGGGAACTCGCGCAATGCCGTCGCGACCGCAGGCCAGACCGGGCCGATCCCGGTGACCTGATCCGGACTGGAGACGCCGGCCAGCACGTCAAGGCCACCGTCGGTCCGTTGTGCGTGTGCCGCGACCTCACCGGCTTCCAGGCCCCGACGCGCGGCGGCCGCCAGCGAGAGGAGGCCTCGTTCCGGATCGAGCGGTCGTTCTTCCGGCGCGCGCAGCCGGAGGGCGAGGTCCCCGCCAGCCGGATCCATGTCGGCCACCAGGACATCTGCGGGCCAGACCGAGCCCAAAGCGACCGCGGTCGTGGTCACGCCCGGCGAGCCCTTGGCCGAGGCGAGCGCGACGAGCATCCGTCAGCCGTCCTCGAGTGCGGAGCCGCGGGACACCAGAACGGCGGCAAGCTGGTTCGCCGCTCCCACGGCGGACACGGTCGCTGCGTCGTCGCGGTCGACGATGAACGTCACTACGTAACCGGCTGCGCCGCCAGCCGCCGAGTCAGCCCCCTCGTTGGCCGAGCTGACCCTGGCCTCCTCGACGATGACCTCTCCTTCGCCGTCGCCGACTCGCACCAGGTCGACCACGTCACCGGGTTCCAGTCCGTTCGCCGGCAGCCGCCCTGGGGCGAGTGCCGCACCGACGGCCACCGTCCCGGGCTGGAGGACGCCACTGCCGCCCACCATCTGGGTGTCGATGAGCTGGCCATCGCGGATCTCGACCCGGGTGTACTGCCCGACGAGTTGGTCGAGCTGGGACGCGGGGATCAGCAACGTGTCCTCGCCGGCGACCTGTGTCGTGGTCACGAGCTGCTCGGTGATCTGACTGCCGGCCGGGATGTTCTCCGCCGCAACGAGGACGGCAACACGCTGGTCGGCTCGCATGGCGAGCAGCCCGGCGATGGCGGCGCCACCCACGATCAGCAGCACTGCGAGAGCCGCCAGCGCCGGACGACGTTCGCGGGGCGCGGGCGGGAGGCGCTCGGCGGTGGCTTTGACCGAGCGCGTGCTGCGAATCCCGCGGTCTTCCCTTGCCCGCCGACGGTCCTGGGCGGTTTCGCCGGCCTGCGTCGTCGTGGCCACTGGTGATTTGCCTTTCAGGGGACGTCGTCGGGTGACGAGGGTATCGGCCCTCGACCCGCCGAGTGCAATCGGGGCAATGTGCCCAGTCAAGCTCCGGACTGGCCCGCCGCTACCATGTCCGGTGCCCTGGGGCCCCAGCCCCGATCCGACAGCGGCTTTGGAGCCGGGTGGTGCGCCTATCCCTGCCGACGAAGTTGGTCGTGCCGAGTGTCGCGCTGGTCGCCATGGCTGGTTGCGGCTCCGCGGCGGGGGAGCCTGCCGGCCTCGAGACGGCCGATGCCTCCACCCTCGCCACGCCGGCGCCAACCGCTGCCACCGCTTCCACAGCCGCAACGACTGCACCGCCGTCCACCGCGTTGCCGCCCGGACTGGTATTCGAGGACGTCCCCGAGGCCAGCGGCAAAGCCGCCGCGGCGCTGGAGGCCTACCTCGGACTCGAGACAGCGATCTGGCGCAGCTTCCTCGACGCGAAGCTCAGTCCCGACCTGGCGACGTACGCGACCGCGCCCGTCGTCGCCGACTGGGAGGCGTCGGTGAAATACCAGCGCGACCACGACATGTTAGGGGGCGGACGCATCGTCATTACCCCTAAGATCGAGCGCGCCAACGACTACCTCGTGCTCATCGGCGGTTGTGCAGACATGTCGGAACTGACGAACATCGTCGACGGCGAGGAAGCGCCGCCCGAAGAGGTACTGGAGAGCCCAACCTGGGTAATCGAGGCCATAGTCATGCTCGACCAGGCCTCCGGTGGTGGGTGGAAGGTGTCGGAGTAGAGGCAGGAGCCCGGAGAATGCTGAGGTCCCAGCGGCTTGCCGCCGCCGTTGTCGTCGCCGCCATGCTTTCCCTGCTCACCGTTGTTCCGGCCGCCGCCTGCCCGCGTGGGAACTGTGACGGCGGATCCAGCGCGGGGGCCGGGGGCGGCACGATCCACATCCTGGTCTGGGGGTCCGGAGTCTCCGGCGGTGGAAAGGGCTTCGACGTCCCGGCCAGGGAACTCGGGATCCGGTTGCCCTGCTACTACGTGCCGCTGTGGACGGGCAAAGAGCTGTACGAGTACGTCACGGGCGGTCGCTGGATCGGCAACCGGGACGGGGACCCCACTTCCCCGCCCGCTGGTTGGGATGACCCCCGCATCCGCGAAGACACTGAGGGCAACTGGTGGTCGGGAATGTGCACGTCGGCCAACTGGGACGGCCCGATCGACGGGTTTTTCGATTTCGCCCAGCAGTGGTTCCCCGAAAACCCGATGCGGTACGTCTTTGCCGGTGATCCACCCCCGGTGCCGCCGGTCCCGCCCGAGGTCCTGGTCCAGGTCGCCTATCGGGAGTTGGACTTGCCCGCGCCGCAGATCGGCTGGAATCCACAACGGCAAGGCGATTCGGCATCGTTCGTCAACCTGGACACCTGGGTCTGGCTGGACGAGTCCCCAGTACAGCTCGAGGTCAATGCACAGGCCGGAGCCAACGTGGCCCGAGTAGAGGCCACCATCGACTCGATGACGGTCTCCGCCCCGTACTCGGACCCAGTGACCTGTGCAGGTAGCGGTGTCGCGTGGTCACCGGGCGCCGCCGGAGGTTGCGCGATCGTCTTCGGCAGATCCAGCGCCATCCATCCCGGTCAGGTCACCCCGGTCACCGTGGACACCCACTGGGCCATCGAGTGGTTCGCCAACGGAGCGCCCCGCGGTGCGCTCGAGCCGCAGACCACCTCCGGCACCAACCCGGTCCCCGTAGCCGAGGTCCAGACCGTCGTCAACGGCACCAACTGACGGTCAGCTCAAACCGGGGAACCAGAGCGCGACCTCGCGGGCCGCCGACTCCACGGAATCCGAACCGTGCACCAGGTTCTCCGATGTCGACAGTGCGAGATCGCCCCGGATCGAACCGGGATCGGCCTTGCGGCCGTCCGTCGCGCCGTTCATCGCCCTGACCACGTCGACCGCCGTGTCGCCTTCGAGGACCAAGGCGACCAGGACGCCGCCGGTGATGAACTCCCGAAGAGCGGGATAGAACGCCTTCTCGACGTGCTCGGCATAGTGCGCGTCGGACAACGCCGGATCGACCTCGCGCTGGTCCATCGCCGCGATCGTGAGCCCCTTCCGCTCGTACTGAGCGATGACTCGCCGACAAGTCCGCGGCGAACGGCATCGGGCTTGATCAGAACGAGCGTGCGCTCGGACATAGGGACTCGAGCGATGACTCTGTCTGAGAACTGATCTGACGGCGAACAGTAACGTGGCCGCGTGATCTTCGTCGCTCGCACCGATCGCCGCCTCGGTGCTCGGGCTCGTCGTCCTGCTTCTCGGCCGGATTCCTTGGTATCCGTTCCTGCTTCGGCCGCTGTTCTTCGTCTGCTGTTACGCCTTGCACTTCGTCGGGCGCGCGCGCGTGCCGCCAGGCGATAGCAGTCCGCCCGTTGCGGCCGCTGGGTCGCCCTGAACAGTCCGAGAACAAGGTCCCCAGCCATGGGTTGCACACAGGTCAGACCGACGCCATCGACATCGTGTTCGAACCGGCCGGCATTCCTTGACTGTCCTTCGGATGGTCCCTTGTCATGCGGGCGCCTTCGGATTTTCCTGTTCGGCGAGCCGGTGCTCGCGACTCAGGATGGAGTGGTGGCGCGGTGACGGGCGTCGGCGCGACCACCTTAGCCGCAACCCGCGGCCCGCGGTCGAGCCGTTCCGATGGACCGACATCGGTCGCCGATCGGGAGATCGTCGATGCGCCGGCGAGTGGCCGAGCAATTCTCGCGCACCCGACTCAGGTCTGACCGCTGCCCCGCCGCGCAGCCTCGGCCGCATCGACCTTTCCGCCCAGGTAGAGCGCGACGAACCAGAGAATCGCGAAAATGCTGCCGAGAACGAACATGGTCGGAACGACGACTCCCAGCAGGATCGCAGCCACCTGCAGGGCGGACCCGACGTAATAGGCGATCTTGCCTCGGCGCAGGAACCCGGCGACGACCAGGCACGCCACCGCGAGACCCAGGCCGGCGGTGATGGCCGCGGCGTCGTCGACATCGGTCAGCGTGGTGGCAACCGGAACCGCCAGGCGATCACAACTGCCTCGATGCACAAGACCGTCGCCGCGATCCGACTCACGACCGCCCCGCAACAGCACCCGCGCATCGCCCGCCGTCACGACTGAGCCGGTGATCAGCACGCCGGCGCCGCCGCCCACTGCCTCCGATCGGCGAGGCCGACCGCGACATCGATCGCGTCCGGCATCGTAGGCGCCTGATAGACCCGGTCCTGCCCCATGACACCCAACGCCAGCTCGACAAGATCATCCAGTTGCATCGCGCGCGGAGACGAGTTCTCGGTCACGACGACATGATCGACCACCGGCTCGAGTGCTTCGAGGATGCCGATCGCGTCCTTGTCTCTCAGCACCGCGACGACAGCGACCAAGCACAGCGAAGCTGAACTCGTCGCCATCGCAGTCGGCAAGCGCCCCGGCGCCGCCGGGTTGTGCGCCGCATCGACGATGATCGTCGGTCCACGCTGACAATCTCCAACCGGCCGGGCGAACCGACGCGGCGAATGCCGCGCGGACAGCCTCGGGGTCGAGGGGCATCCGGCCGCCACCGACAGACCTTCGACCGCGGCTACGGCGGCGGCGGCATTCTGCGCCTGGTGGCACCGTGCAGCGGAAGAAAAACGTCGTCGTACGGCCCGGCGAGCCCGTCAAGTGCAAGCAGTTGTCCGCCGACGGCAACCTCCCGGGTTCGACGCCAAAGTCGATACCTTCCCGGGCGACCGTCGCCCCCAGCTCGATTGCCCTACTCAGCAAGACGTCGGCCGCAGCGGCCAGCTGCGCGGAGAGGACGGCGAACGAACCGGGCTTGACGATGCCCGCCTTCTCGATCGCGATATCGGCGACCGTGTCACCGAGATACTCGGCATGATCCACCGAGATCGGTGTCAACACGGCCACCTTGCCGTCGGCAACGTTCGTGGCATCCCAGGAGCCACCCATGCCGACCTCGACGATCGCCACGTCGACCGGAGCGTCGGCGAATAGCGTATGCCATTGCGGTCAGCACCTCGAAGAACGACAGCTTGGTGTCATGGCGTTGATCCACCACATCCAGGTATGGCGACAGTTCGTCGTAGGCCCTGGCGAAACGCTCCCCCGCTGACCGGCTGTCCATCCAGACTGATTCGCTCGGTCACGGATTCCAGATGAGGGCTGGTGAACCGCCCGGTTCGCAGCCCCAACTCCCGGATGAGTTCATCGATCATCCGCGTCGTCGACGTCTTGCCGTTGGTGCCGCCCACGTGCACCACGGGGTAGGTCCGTTGTGGGTGGCCAAGGAGATCGACCAGATCGGCGATGCGTTCCAGCGACGGTTCGATTTTCGACTCCGGCCACCGAGTGGCGAGTGCCGCCTCGACGACGCGCAGGGCGTCGCGGTCGAGATCGTGCTCGGAGTTCACCGCGCGTTCGTCTCCCTACGCACGCCACCTCCAAGCGTGACCGCCTCAGCCACGAAGCGCGGCCAGCCGGGCCTCCAGCCGAGCGATCTCTGCCTCCGCGGCCGTTCTCCGTTCTCGGATTCGGGCCACGACCGGCTCGGGCGCCTTGGCCAGGAACTGCTCGTTGTCCAGCTTGGCAGCTGCCTGAGCGAGCGCGGCTCGCGCCGCGGCGAGATCCTTGTCGATCCGGCGGCGCTCGGCGTCGAGGTCGATGGCCCTGGACACGTCGAGTTCCACGGTGACCGCACCAACCTGCAGCGACGCCGTCGGCGCGAAGCTGGCCGATGGCGGGTCGAGCCAGGTCAGCGAGCGGATCTCGGTCTCATGCACATCGGCCGGTCCGCCTGCGTGCCCGAGAGCCGGGCCATCACCCGCTGGCGGGGCTTGACGCCCTGGTCGCTGCGGAACCGGCGAACCTCGGTGACCAGCCGCTGGATCTGCTCGACCGCAGCCTCCGCCCGGCATCGTCCGCGGGACTCGTCGGCACCGGCCAGGTCGCGATCACCAGCGACTCGTCGCCGGTCAGTGTCGTCCACAGCTGCTCGGTCACGAACGGGATCAGCGGGTGGAGCAGGCGGAGCAGCGCGTCGAGCACGCTGCCGAGGACCAGCCGGGTGCGCTCCGCCGCCGCTCCCCCTGCCGCGAGCGGAGTCTTCGCCAGCTCGACGTACCAGTCGCAGAACTCGTCCCAGGCGAAGTGGAACAGCGCTTCGGAGGCCTTGGCGAACTGGAAGTCGTCGTAGAACGCGTCGACCGCTGCGACGGTCCGTGGTCAGCCGAGACAGGATCCAGCGATCCGGGACGGACAGCTCGGCCGGTGCCGGCAACGGGCCGACGCGGGCGCCGTTGAGCAGCGCGAATCGGGTCGCGTTCCACAGCTTGTTGCAGAAGTTTCGTGAGGCCTGGACCCAGTCTTCGCCGACCGGGACGTCCGTTCCCGGGTTGGCGCCCCGGGCCAGGGTGAACCGGACCGCGTCCGCGCCGAACTCGATCCAGCCAGTCGATCGGATCGACCGCGTTGCCGAATGACTTCGACATCTTCTTGCCGTGCTCGTCGCGGAGCATGCCGTGCAACGCCACGGTGCGGAAGGGCACGGCATCGGCGGCGGGCTGGTCGGCTCGTGCGTAGAGCCCGAACATCATCATCCGGGCGACCCAGAAGAACAGGATGTCGTACCCGGTGACGAGCACCTGGTTCGGAGAGAACTTGGCCAGCGCGGGGGTGTCGTCGGGCCAGCCGAGTGTCGAGAACGGCCACAGCGCGGAGGAGAACCACGTGTCGAGGACGTCGTCGTCCTGATGCCATTCCGCACCCGTTGGGACGTCGTCGTCGGGTCCGACACACACCATCGCGCCGTCGGGTCCGTACCAGACCGGGATCCGGTGCCCCCACCACAGCTGTCTGGACACGCACCAGTCGTGCATGTCGTCGACCCAGGAGAACCAGCGCCCTCCATCTCCCGGGGTGGATCACTACTCGCCCGTCGCGGACGGCGTCGCCGGCAGCCTTGGCCAACGGTCCGACTCGGACCCACCACTGAAGGGATAGCCGCGGCTCGACAACGGTCCGGCACCGCGAGCAGTGCCCGACCGAGTGAACGATGGGCGCCGTTCGGCGACAATCCTGCCTTCCTCCCGCAGTGCTGCCACGACCGCGGGCCGGGCCTCGAACCGATCCAGGCCCTCGAACGGTCCGTGTGCGGTGATCCGGCCTTGCTCGTCGAGGACCAGCAAGCTGGGCAGGCCGTGCCGTTGCCCGATTTCGAAGTCGTTCGGGTCGTGCCCCGGCGTGACCTTGACCATGCCGGTGCCGAAAGCCGGATCGACATGCCGGTCAGCGACGATGGGAATCCGCCGGCCAGTCAGCGGGAGCTCGACGTCGGTGCCGACGAGGTCCGCATACCGATCGTCGTCGGGATGGACGGCAACCGCGGTGTCGCCGAGCATGGTCTCTGCGCGAGTTGTCGCCACCACAACCCGACTCGTCTGTGGGTCGCCGTAGCGGATCGAGATCAACTCACCCTCGTCGTCAGTGTGCTCGACCTCGATGTCGGAGAGCGCGGTGTGGCACCGCACGCACCAGTTGATGATCCGTTCGGCGCGGTAGACGAGGCCGTCGTCGTATAGCCGCTTGAAGATCTCCTGCACCGCGCGGGACAGGCCCTCGTCCATCGTGAACCGCTCGCGGCTCCACGCGACGCCATCGCCGAGTCGGCGCATCTGCCCGAGGATCTTGCCGCCGGACTCGGCCTTCCACTCCCACACCTTCTCGACGAATCCCCTCGCGGCGGAGGTCATGCCTGGACAGGCCTTGCTTGGCCAGTTCGGGCTCGACCACGTTCTGGGTGGCGATGCCGGCGTGGTCCATACCGGGCAGCCACAGCGCTTCGTAACCCTGCATGTGACGCCGGCGGACGAGCGCGTCGATCAGCGTGTGCTCGAACGCATGACCAAGATGCAGTGAGCCGGTGACGTTGGGCGGCGGTATGACGATGCAGTAGGGCGGCCGATCGCTCTTTTCGTCGGCCTCGAAATAGCCACGCTCGATCCACCGCTCGTACAACGGTGCCTCAACTGCTGCAGGCACGAACGCTGGAGGCAGCGGGTCGGAAAGTGCGGCGTCGTTCACGCGGCGCAGTTTACGGTTCTGCCGCTAGCGGCGGAGTGCACCGGTCCCGGCCGCGGCCGTGAAGATCGTCGGGCGGCTTTCCGGCCCGCCT
>CAWCED010000002.1:0-122373 GCA_963794465.1 uncultured Actinomycetota bacterium
GCACGCCCGCGCCGCCGCCCACTGCCTCCCGATCGGCGACGCTGACCGCTACATCTATCGCGTCCGGCATCGTAGGGCGCCTGATAGACCCGGTCCTGCCCCATGACACCCAATGCCGCCTCGACAAGATCATCCAGTTGCATCGCGCGCGGAGACGAGTTCTTCGTCAAGACGACATGATCGACCACCGGTTCGAGCGCCTCGAGGATGCCGATCGCGTCCTTGTCGCTCAGCACCGCGACCACAGCGACCAAGGAAGAGAACCCGAACTCTTCGCCAATCGCAGCGGCGAGCGCACGGGCAGCCGCCGGGTTGTGCGCCGCATCAATGACGATCGTCGGCCTACGCCTGACAATCTCCCAACCGGCCCGGCGACCTGACGCGCGCGAATGCCGCGCTGACAGCCTCGGCGTCGAGGGGCATCCGGCCGCCACCCAACAGACCTTCGACCGCGGCTACGGCGGTCGCGGCATTCTGCGCCTGATGGGCACCGTGCAGCGGAAGAAACACCTCGTCGTATGGCCCGGCTAGCCCGTCAAGCGCCAGTAGCTGCCCGCCGACGGCAACCTCCCGGGTCCGCACGCCAAAGTCGACACCTTCCCGGGCGACGGTCGCCCCCAGCTCTATTGCCCTACCCAACAAGACGTCGGCCGCAGCGGCCAGCTGCGCGGAGAGGACGGCGAACGAACCGGGCTTGATGATCCCCGCCTTTTCCATCGCGATGTCGGCGACGGTGTCGCCCAGGTACTCGGCGTGATCGATCGAGATCGGGGTCACCACGGCGACCTTGCCGTCAGCAACGTTCGTGGCATCCCAGGAGCCACCCATGCCCACCTCGATGATCGCGGCGTCCACCGGGGCGTCGGCGAATAGCGTACGCCATCGCGGTCAGCACCTCGAAGAACGACAGCTTGGTGCCGTGGCGTTGATCCACCACATCGAGATATGGAGCAAGTTCGTCGTAGGCGCGGGCAAAACGTTCCCCGCTGACCGGCTGCCCATCCAGGCTGATTCGGTCACGGATTCCAGATGCGGGCTGGTGAAGCGCCCGGTTCGCAGCCCCATCTCCCGGATGAGTTCGTCAATTATTCGCGTGGTTGACGTCTTGCCGTTGGTGCCGCCGACGTGGACCACTGAGTAGGTCCGCTGTGGGTGGCCAAGGAGATCGACCAGGTCGGCGATGCGTTCCAGCGACGGTTCGAGTTGCGACTCCGGCGACCGGGTGGCGAACGCCGCCTCGACCACGCCCAGGGCGTCACGGTCGAGATCGTCCGCGGAGCTCACCGCGCGTTATCCCCCTACGCACGCCACCATCAAGCGTGACCGCCTCAGCCACGAAGCGCGAGCCAGCCGCGCCTCCAGCCGGGCGATTTCTGCTTCCGCGGCGGTTCGCCGGTCCCGGATTCGGGCCACAACCGGCTCGGGAGCCTTGGCCAGAAACTGCTCGTTGTCGAGCTTCGCGGCTGCCTGAGCGAGCGCGGCTCGCGCCGCCGCGAGATCCTTGTCGATCCGCCGGCGCTCCGCGTCGAGGTCGATCGCTCTGGCGACGTCGATCTCGACGGTGACCGCGCCGACCTGCAGCGACGCCGTCGGCGCGAAGCTGTCCGACGGCGGGTCAAGCCAGGTGAGCGAGCGGATCTCGGTCTCGTGCAGACCCGCCGGCCCGCTGCGTGCCCGATCAGCCGGGCCACACCCGCTGGCGGGGCGAGGCCCTGGTCGGTGCGGAACCGGCGGATCTCGGTGACGAGCCGCTGGATCTGCCGCGACCCAGCCTCCGCCCGGGATCCGCGGGCCTTCCGGACGGCGTCGGCCAGGGCGATGACGAGCGACTCACCGCCGGTCAGGGTCGTCCAGAGCGACTCGGTGACGTACGGGACAACGGGTGCAGCAGCCGCAGCAGGCCATCCAGGACGCCGCCGATCACCGAGGGGTCCGTTCCGCCGGCGCCCGCCCCTCGGCGAGCTGCGCCTTGGCGAGCTCCAGGTACCAGTCGCAGACCTCGTCCCAGGTGAAGTGGTACAGCCCATCCGCGGCCTTGGCGAACTGGAAGTCGCCGAGAGACGGTGGTCTGCGCGATGACCTGGTCAGCCGGACAGAATCCAGCGGTCGGCCGGCGTCAGCCGGCCGGTCGGGAACGCCCTCCACGGTCGCACCGTTGAGCAGCGCGAACCGGGCGGCATTGAACAGCTTCGAGCAGAAGTTCGCCGAGCCGGGACCCAGTCCTTGGCGACCGCCTGGTCCGTGCCCGGGTTGGCGCCGCGGGCGAGGGTGAGCCGGACCGCGTCCGCGCCGAACCTCGATCCAGCAGTCGTGGATCGACGGTGTTGCCGAGGGACTTCGACATCTTCTTGCCGAACTGGTCGCGGACGAGTCCGTGCAGCGCGACGGTCGGAAGGGCACGGCTTCGGCGGCGCGGCTGGTCGCGCTCGTGCGTAGAGCCCGAACATCATCATCCGGACGACCCAGAAGAAGAGGATGTCGTACCCGGTGACGCAGCACCATGTCGGATAGAACTTGCGCGCAGCGATCCGGTGTGTCTCCGGCCAGCCCATCGTGGAGAACGGCCAGAGCGCCGAGGAGAACCAGGTGTCGAGCACGTCGGGGTCCTGAGGCCAGCCCGGACCCGCGGGACGTCCTCGCCGGGCCCGAGGCACACCACTCGCGTCGTCGGGTCCGTACCAGACCGGGATCCGGTGGCCCCACCACAACTGGCGGGAAATGCACCAGTCGTGCATGTTGTCGACCCAGTCGAAGTAGCGGGCCGCCAGTTCGGGGGGGTGGATCACCGTCCGGCCGTCGCGTACGGCGTCACCTGCCGCCTTCGCGAGCGGCGCCACCTTGACGAACCACTGGGTGGACAGCCGCGGCTCGACGACGTCGTCGGACCGGGAGCAGTGCCCGACCGATGCACGTACGGGCGCGCTCCGCGACGATGCGGCCCTGTTCCCGCAGCGCGCGCTTCACCGCGGCCGGGCGTCGAACCGGTCCATGCCGTCGAAAGGGTTCCGTGTGCGGTGATCCGGCCGTGCTCATTGAGGACCGTTGGCTCGGCAGCCCGTGCCGCCGCCCGATCTCGAAGTCGTTGGGGTCGTGCGCCGGGGTGACCTTGACCACGCCGGTGCCGAACGCCGGATCGACGTGCCGTCGGCGACGATGGGGATCCGCCGGCCGGTGAGCGGCAGCTCGACCGTCGGTGCCGACCAGGTGCGCATAGCGCTCGTCGTCGGGGTGGACGGCTACGGCGGTGTCGCCGAGCATCGTCTCGGCGCGCGTGGTCGCCACCACGACCCGACTCGTCTGTCGGGTCGCCGTAGCGGATCGAGACCAGCTCGCCCTCGTCGTCCGTGTGCTCGACCTCGATGTCGGACAGCGCGGTGTGGCACCGCACGCACCAGTTGATGATCCGCTCGGCGCGGTAGATCAGGCCGTCGTCGTACAGCCGCTTGAAGATCGTCCTGCACGGCCGCGGGACAGGCCATCGTCCATGGTGAACCGCTCGCGGCTCCAGTCGACGCCGTCGCCGAGGCGGCGCATCTGCCCGAGGATCTTGCCGCCGTACTCGGCCTTCCACTCCCAGACCTTCTCCACGAATACCTCGCGGCCGAGGTCGTGCCTGGACTTGCCTCTGCTTGGCCAGCTCGCGCTCGACCACGTTCTGGGTGGCGATGCCGGCGTGGTCCATGCCGGGCATCCACAGCGCCTCGTAGCCCTGCATGCGGCGCCGGCGGACCAGCGCGTCGATCAGCGTGTGCTCGAAGGCATGACCGAAGATGCAGTGATCCGGTGACGTTGGGCGGCGGTATGACGATGCAGAACGGCGGCCGATCGCTCTTTTCGTCGGCCTCGAAATAGCCACGCTCGATCCACCGCTCGTAGAACGGTGCCTCAACTGCTGCAGGCACGAACGCTGGAGGCAGCGGGTCGGAAAGTGCGGCGTCGTTCACGCGGCGCAGTTTACGGTTCTGCCGCTAGCGGCGGAGTGCACCGGTCCCGGCCGCGGCCGTGAAGATCGTCGTGCGGCTTTCCGGCGCGCCTGGGCGGGGTCAACTGTCTAGCGCAACGGGTTGTCGGTGTTGGGCGGGATGGTCTGGGTATGGGATATCGGCGGTTGAGTGGGGATGAGCGGGTCAGGATCGAGGCGTGGTGGCTGGCCGGGCATTCTCAGGCGGAGATTGCGCGGCTGCTGGGTCGGCCGCGGAGCACGGTGTGCCGTGAGTTGGGTCGGCATCGGTTGTATCGGTGGCATTTCAGCGCGGTGATCAATGGTCGGTCGGCGGGGATGCCGGTGGATCGGCGTGGGCCGTACCGGTGGGGGTACAACGCGCGGGTCGCGCAGCGGGCGGCTGTCGGGCAGGCGGCGCGCCGCCGGGCGGTGAAGTTGGTGGTGGGCAGCCCGCTGCGGGCGCCGGTGCTGGCGATGCTGAGCCAGCGGTACTCGCCGAAACAGATCGCTGGGCGGCTTCGCCTGGAGCACCCCGGGCAGGCACAGTGGCAGGTGTCGCACGAGACGATCTATCAGGCGTTGTACCTGCAGGGGCGGGGGAACCTGCGCGCGGAGTTGGCTGACCAGGTGGCGCTGCGCTCTGGGCAGACTCGTCGCCGCAGCCGGGCAGAACGCGCCGGCGCGGTGCGCTCCAACCGGCCGTGGGTCACCCCGGCGTTTCACCTGTCCCAACGTCCGGCCGAGGTCGACGACCGGGCCGTGCCTGGGCACTGGGAAGGCGACCTGCTCATCGGTGCCCGGGGTTCCTCGGCGATCGTGACCTGCGTGGAGCGGGCCAGCCGCTTCGTGTTGCTCGGTGCGCTGCCCGACGGACGCACCAGCGCCGCGGTCATCGACGTGCTCTCCGAACTCATCGGTCGGCTGCCCGAGCAGCTGCGCCGCTCGCTGACCTGGGATAACGGATCGGAGATGGCCCAGCACGCCCGATTCAGCGTGATCACCGCCTGCCCGGTGTTCTTCTGCGATCCGCACAGCCCCTGGCAGCGTGGCAGCAACGAGAACACCAACGGGCTGCTCCGCCAGTACTTCCCCCGCCGCAGCACCGACTTCCGGACCGTCTCCCAGCACGACCTCGACGCCGTCGCCGCACAACTGAACGACCGACCCCGACAAACCCTCGGCTTCCGCACCCCAGCCGAAGCCCTCAACCAACACCTCGTTGCGTTAGGACCTTGACACCAGGCTGGCCGCGGGCTGATCTACACGACGATCTTCACGAACCGCGTCGAACCGCGTCGGAGGTCGACTCGGAGCGGTGATGTCGCCGCCGATTGTGGCAAATGCGTGGTTCGTCCTGATATTATGAGGAAGACGACACCGGTTCCATGCCGGAAGACTCTTGTCCTCGCGGGACGGTTTTGTCACGCTTGGACTCCGCGCGGTCAGCAATCGGTCCGCGCGGCCGGAACTGCGTAACCCCCGCCGACGTTGTCGGGTTGCGGTACTCGTGGATTCGTGAACCATTTCACGTGATACGCCGCGCCGGTCGGCCAGCCGCCCGGCGTCATCGCCCGTACGAGGAGTGAGTGAGTTTCATGGACTGGCGCCATGTTGCCGCCTGTCGTGACGAGGACCCGGAGCTGTTCTTCCCGATCGGTAATACCGGCCCGGCCTTGCTGCAGATCGAGGAGGCGAAGTCGGTCTGCCGGCGTTGCCCGGTTCGCGAGGAGTGCCTGCAGTTCGCCCTCGAGACCGGCCAGGACGCCGGCGTATGGGGCGGGCTGTCCGAGGACGAGCGTCGAGCCCTGAAGCGACGCAATGCACGGGCGAGGGCGCGCGCGTACTGACCCGGTTCCATCCGCGCCCCGCCCGCCAGCCGGCCGGCGGGGCGTTCTGAGTCACGCCGGGGAGCGGCGGCCTAGCCGGGCGTCTCGATGACCTCGTAGTGCCCGATCCAGGTCTGCTCGAGGAGATGCTCCTCGTCAGGGGTGATCACGGCCTCCTGCCAACGTTCGCCGGCAAACGCCCGGACCGACTCGACATCCCTCCAGATCGTGACATACAGATATTCAGCCGAGGACGGGTCGTACGATCTGCCCACATGCTGTGCCACGAGCCCTGACTGCCGGGACACCAGCGGTATGGCCGTGTCGCGGAGAAACGACTCGAATTCGCTCTCCTTGCCGGGGTGGATCGTCGGTCTGAAGACGCGAATGATCACGGTCAGGTCCTCGCTCTGGTGGTTTGGCGCGCCATAGTAGACGCCGCCACCCGGCGGCCGAGCCGGCCCTAGGCGGGGCGGATCGGCAGGTCCAGCTCGACCCGGGTGCCGCTGCCGGCCCGGGGGCCGACCTGCAGGGTGCCGGCGAGCTCGCTGACCACCAGGGTCCGCACGATCTGCAGCCCCAGCCGCGCCCCGTCGTCGATGTCGAATCCCGGAGGCAGCCCGCGTCCATCGTCGTCGACCACGACGCGTAACCGCCCCGCCCGGCGGTCTGCACTCAGGCTCACATCACCCGGGCCAGCAGCCAGTCCGTGTTCGACGGCGTTCTGCAGCAACTCGGTGAGTGCCATTGCCAGGGGCGTCGCGACGGCAGAATCGAGCACGCCGAAGGAACCGGTGCGCGTGGCCCGCACGAGTGGTTCGGCAGCGGCCACCTCCGCCACCATCGTCAGCAGCCGGTCCGCAACCCCGTCGAAGTCCACGGTGTCATCCACTGTTTGGGACAGGGTGTCGTGGACGATCGCGATGGAGCCGACTCGCCGAACCGCTTCCTCGAGCGCTGAACGGCCATCGGCCGGACCGATTCGCCGCGCCTGCAGCCGCAACAGCGCCGCCACCGTCTGCAGGTTGTTCTTCACCCGGTGATGAATCTCGCGGATGGTCGCGTCCTTGGTCATCAGTTCGCGCTCGCGTCGGCGCACCTCGGTGACGTCGCGGCACAGGACCAGAGCGCCGACGTGCTCGCCCCCAGGATCCAGGGGGATCACCCGCAAGGTCATGGCCGTGGCGTTGCCCTCGACCTCGGTGAGCCGGTTCACCCGCCCGCCCAACACCACTTCCAGCGCTTCTTCCACTGGACCCTCGGGCGGGGCGAGCCGCGTAGTGACCGAACCGAGCCGTTCACCGACCAGATCGGCCGTCAGCCCCAACCGCCGGTAGGCCGACAGCGCGTTAGGGCTCGCGTACGTGACCAGCCCGTCCGCGTCGAGCCGGATGAAACCGTCCCCCACCCGCGGGCCGGCCTGGCCGCCCAGGTCGGTGCCGGCGTCCGGGAACCGGCCCTCGGCCACGAGCTTGGCAAGTAAACCAGCGGACTCCAGATAGGCGAGTTCGAGCCGGCTCGGCGTCCGCACCGAGATCAGGTTCGTGTTGCGGGCGATGACGGCCAGCACCGCCTGGCCATGGCGCACCGGGATTGCCTCGACGCGTACCGGCACGTCATCCCACCACTCCGGATCTCCGTCGCGACGGATCACACCGCCGTCGAATGCGGCATCGACCAGTGCGCGCCGTCCGCGCGGAAGAAAGGAGCCGACCTGGTCTTCGACGAAGGCGGTCGGCCCCGTCGTCGGTCGCATCTGTGCCGCCGCGCGGAATCCGCCGCCGTCGCGCTCGGGGACCCAGAGGACGAGGTCGGCAAATGACAGGTCGGCGAGGAGCTGCCAGTCGGCGACCAACGCGTGCAGCCAGTCCAGATCGGCTTCAGCGAGGTCGGTGTGCTGACGCACGACGTCGTTGAGCGACGGCACGGTAGCGAGCCTAGTCAGCGCGATACGTCGGCCGACCCAGCTGGCACGGGGTGACGCCACTCGGGGCACTCCACAGACTGCTTACGAGCGTAGCAGTGACCTCGCCGCGGACTCAGCCGCGGTCGCGCTGTCCGGTCTCGGCCGGATTCTGGACGCGCCGACGGGGCCCATTGGGGCGGTTATTCCACAGCCACAGGACGTCGCGGCCAAACGACTCCACCAGGAGGCACATCGCGACCACCAGCGCGAGCAGCGTCAGCGGGCGGGGCAGCACGTCAGCTACCGCGAGCACGAGAACCACGCCTTCGGTCGTGGCCACCACCTTGCGCCAGTAGCGCGGCGGCAGCTGCGCCCGCATCCACGGCAGCACCCAGCCCGCCGCCAGGAACGCGTATCGCATCCCGCCGAATACCAGCACCCACGCACCTGCTGACCGCGCCACAAAGACGCTCAGCACGAGGAGGAGGAACGAGTCCACCTCCATGTCGAAGCGCGCGCCGAACTCGGACGCCGTGCCCGTGCGCCGGGCGACCTGGCCGTCGACCCAGTCAAGAAGGAGTGCGACGACCGCGATTGACACCAGCACGCCAACCGGCGCGGTGCGGTGGAACGCGTCCGCGGTCAGGGCCGCCGCACCCCCGACCAGCGCCATGCGGGTCAGCGTGACCCAGTCGGCTGGTCCGAACGCCGTGATCCCCGAACGGGACAGACCCCGCTGTAACTGCACCACCGTGATGAGGGCGTACGCGAGGCCGGTCACCCACCCGGCGAGGTCGAGCCCGACGGTAGCCGCGAGGACCGCCAGGAGGACGACCTGAGCCGCCAGCCCGGTCATCAGATCGCTGCGGACCACGCCCCACCGTTCGTCGTGTGCTCTCGAGGGCCACCATTCTGATACGTACGATCCGGCCATCCGGTTCACGAATCACGCTGCATGAGTCGCTTATCACATGGACCAACGACGAGAGACCACTGCGCCGACGGTGCATGTCGTCCTGCCCAACGACATCGACGATCCGGCGAACCTGAGTGGCGGCAACGTGTACGACCGCCAGTTGTGTCGCGGCCTGGCCGTAGCGGGCTGGCCGGTGCGCGAGCACTCGGTCCGTGGCGGGTGGCCGCGCCCGACGGCGGCTGACCGGGCCGCGCTCGCCCGTACCCTCGGGGCGCTGCCGGACGGCGCGCTGGTCCTCGTCGACGGGCTGGTTGCCTCGGCAGTCCCGGCCGTCCTGGTGCCGGAGGCAGGCCGCCTTCGCCTCGTCGTCCTCGTTCACATGCCGCTCGGCGATGCCGCCGAGCGGGCGGCGCTATCGGCGGCCGCCGCGGTGGTGACCACGAGCGACTGGAGCCGCCGACTCCTGGTCGACCGGTACGGCCTCCCCATCGCGCGAGTCCACACCGCAGTTCCCGGTGTCGACGCCGCGGACCTCACGACGGGTGAGGACGCCGGCTCGCGGCTGCTGTGTGTCGCTAACGTCCAGCCACACAAGGGCCACGATGTGCTGGTCGAGGCGCTTGCGACACTCGCCGACCTGCCCTGGAGCTGTGTGTGCGTCGGCTCGCTCGACCGCGATCGCGGCTTCGCGAACAGTGTGCGCCGGCGGGCCGACGACCGGGTCCGGTTTGTCGGGCCGCGGGCCCGTGCCGACCTCGAAGCGGACTACGCCGACGCCGACCTGTTGGTCCAGCCATCGCGCCGGGAGGCGTACGGCATGGTGGTCTCCGAGGCTCTCGCCCGCGGGATTCCGGTGGTGGCCACCGCGGTGGGCGGCCTACCCGAGGCGCTGGGTCACGCCCCGGACGGCAGCCTTCCCGGCGTCGTGGTGCCACCCGATGACCCGGCGGCTCTCGCCGCGGCGCTGCGTCGGTGGCTGAGCGAACCCGCGGCGCGAATCCGACTCAGAAAGTCTGCGTGGAACCGGCGAATGACCCTGCCGAGCTGGGCATCGACCGCGAAGATTGTCTCGAAGGCCCTGTTCGCGGTCGCCACACATGAGAGCGCGGGTAATGACTGAGATCCTCACGCCGGCTGCTGCCTCGGCGGCCATGCCCCGGGTCAGTCCTGGCTGGCTGGCGCTGCGCGAAGCCGCCGATGCCGCGGCGCGCAGCGACGACCTCGTCGCGGCCGTGTGCGATAGCCTCGCCGGCCGGCCGCGGCTGGCCATCTACGACCTCGGCTGCGGCACGGGGGCGGTCGGGCGATGGCTCACCCCTCGGCTCCCCCGCCCGCAACACTGGGTGATGTACGACCGTGACCCTGCCCTCCTGGAGTGCATCCCCGCGGCGGCCGCGGGTGCGCCGATCACCGTGCAGACCCGTCAGCGCGACGTCACGGAGCTGACGGTCGATGACCTCGTCGGTGCCGACCTGGTGACCGCGTCCGGGCTATTCGACCTGCTGACCGCCGAGGAGGTCGACCGGATCGTGGCGGCCTGCGCGGGCGCTGGCTGTCCGACGCTGGTCACGATCTCCGTCGTCGGCCGAGTGGCACTCGACCCGCCCGAGCTGCTCGACGCGCCGATAGGTGCCGCGTTCGACGCCCATCAGCGAAGGGTTGTTTCCGGAAGGCGGCTGCTCGGCCCGGACGCGGTTGGCGCGATCCGCGCTGCGTTCGGCAGGCACGGTGTGGCGACGCTGGTCCGGCCGAGCCCGTGGCGGCTCGGCGCGGACGATGCCGAGCTCCTCACCGAGTGGTTCGGCGGTTGGCTCGACGCGGCGTGCGAGCAGGCGCCGAAGCTCGGGCGCCCGGCCGCGGCGTATGCGCGTCGCCGCCTACGGCAGATCGCCGAGGGCCGGCTCAAGGCGACCGTCCACCACGTCGACCTGCTGACCTCGCGATGACGCCGGAGCACGCCCGTGGAGAGGACGGCGGCGATGCCATCCTCCTGCGCTGCCCGCTCTCCGAGCGGTTCGGAAACGGGTGAGAGGCCGGGCCGTCTCGGCCCGGGTGGCGACTGCACTCGCCGCCCTGCTCGTGGTGGCCGCGCTGGTCCTGCCGAACGACTTCGCTCACGTCACACCCGCCGCTTTCCTCACCCTGCCGGTGGAGGCCCTGCTCGGAGTCCTCGTCGTGCTCGTGCTGCCGGGCCGGGCACGGACGGTCGCGGCGATCGTCGCGGGCGTCGTCCTCGGCGCGCTCACAATCCTGAAACTGTTCGACCTCGCCTTTGGAGTTGTACTCGCGCGTCCGTTCGACCCGCTGTCCGACTGGCCGCTGTTAGGCGCCGGCCAGGAGTTCCTCGCCGAGTCGTTCGGCACCGTCGTCGCGGTCGTCGTGGCGGCTGTCATCGTTGCCGTCGCCTGCGCCCTGCCCGTCCTGATGGCGCTCGCGATCCTGCGGCTGAGCCGCGTGGTCGTACGCCGCCGGATTTCGGCGGCGCGCGTCGTCGCGGTGCTCGCGGTCGCCTGGGTCGCATTGGCCGCGTTCAGAGTCCAGGTCGAGCCAGGCATCCCGGTCGCCGGCTGGAACACCAGCGCTGCGGCGTATTCGCATGCCGCGCAGATCTGGCACGGCCTCGCGGACCAGCGGGCGTTCGCCCGGGAAACCGCCGTTGACGCCTACCGCGACGCACCCAGCGACCGGCTGCTCACCGGGCTTCACGGCAAAGACGTGATCGTCGTCTTCGTCGAGAGCTACGGGAGAGACGCGATTGAGAAGCCGGGCCTCGCCCGGCAGGTGGACGCCGTGCTCGACGGCGCTGACCGGCGGCTGGCCGCAGCCGGGTTCGCCGCTCGCAGCGGCTTCCTCACCTCGCCGACAGTCGGCGGAAGCAGCTGGCTCGCGCACGCCGCGTTCCAGTCGGGACTCCGGATCGACAACCAGCGGCGCTACACCGACTTCACCAGGAGCGACCGGTTCACGCTTGTCACCGCGTTCAAACGGGCCGGCTGGCGGACCGTACTCGTCGCGCCGGCCAACACCGGCGACTGGCCCGAGGGCCGGGTTTACGGCTACGACATGGTGTATGACGCCGGCACTATCGGCTACCGGGGCCCGCTCTACGCGTTCTCGTCGGTGCCGGACCAGTTCACCCTCGCGTCGTTCCAGCAGCGCGAGCGCCGGCCGGGTCACGCGCCGGTCATGGCGGAGATCGACCTGCTGTCCAGCCACGCCCCGTGGGCACCGGTGCCGCCGCTCGTTGACTGGGATGGGGTCGGCGATGGGTCCGGGTACCCACCGCCGGACACGGGCGCCGGCGATTCAGCGCAGTGGTGGCGCAAGGAGGTCGCCGTCCTTCGCGCCGACTACCGCCGCTCGATCGAGTACTCGCTGCGCAGCGTCGTGTCGTATGTCGAGAGGTACGGCGACCACAACACGGTGCTTCTCGTGCTCGGCGACCACCAGCCCTCGCCGGTCATCACCGGGAGAACTGCCAGCAGCGACGTGCCGATGGCGATCATCGCCCGCGATCCTGCCGTGCTCGAACGGATCGTGGGCTGGGGTTGGCAGCCCGGGCTCAACCCCGGCCCGCACGCGCCGGTGTGGCCGATGGACGCGTTCCGCGACCGCTTCCTGGCCGCCTACGGACCGGACGGCCGCTGATTCGTGCGGCTCGTGCCAGCGCAGCGCAGGCGCGCGTACACGTCGCCGGAACGCCCGAGCGGCCGGTGCTTCTCGAGCACGCCGACCAGCTCGGCCGCGTCGAACCAGCGCTCGCCGGCCATCTGCGCTGTCTCGACCGGCGAGTAGTTGAACTCGTAATCCCCGAGCCGCTGGACCCGCTCCAACGCCTCGAGGGCGGCATCGTGTGCGGGCGGCAGGTACTCGAACGACAGGCCGCGCAGCGGGCGACTAAGCCCCGCCAGCACGTCAACCTCGGAGCCCTCAACGTCGATCTTGCAGAACGCCGGTTCGCCGTGGGTCGCGATGAGCGCGTCGAGTGTCCACATCTCCACATCGATGCTGCGGTCCCATCGCACTCCGGCGAAGCTGCGGTCGGCGGCAACCGACTCGATCCAGCGGGGCGACGTCGACGACACCGTCGGCGTCCGGGTCGACAGGGCCAGCCGGGCGGTGCCGAGCTTGGCACCGACGGCGACCGGCAGGATCGTGACGCCACGGTCACGACCGAAGAAGAGGCGCAGGACGCGCAGACAGTCGGGCTGCGGCTCGACGGCGACCACCAGCGCGCCCAGCGTCCGCCAGGCGCGCACCCGGCTCCCGACGTGGGCGCCGAGGTCGAAGGCAACATCGCCGGGCCCGAGGAACTGCCGGTAGAAATGCACCAGCCGGCCGTGCCGGCCGGGCTGACCGTGGTAGATCACCAGGGACCGGGCGATCCCCCAAATGCGGCTGAGCAAGGCATGACCACCCGTGAACCACCCTAGGCAAGAATGCGTGCTACAGGACGCGGCACTGAACAGGAGATCATCATGACGGCTGGGCGCGCCGCCACCGCAACCCCGCGACGCACTTCCGCCTTCTCGCACCCGAGGACCACAGGACGCATGGTGCTGTTGGCGGGCGTCCTGGTCAACGTGGCGATCACGTGGGCACTGTTCTTCACCGCGGAGCCGTCGAAGAACATGATCATCGCGGTCGCGAAGTTCGTCGGCCTGCACCTCGCGCTGGCGGTGATCCTCCAACTGGTGCTGATCGCCCGGCTGCCATGGCTCGACCGGCGGATCGGCATGGACCGGCTCACCGCCTGGCACCGGTGGGTCGGACTGACAATCTTCTGGCTGGTCCTGCTGCATCCGACCCTGATGATCGTGGGTTACGCGCGCTACGAGAACCTCACCGTGCCGGCGCAGTTCCTGAGCTTCGTCGGCGTCTTCGCCACGCTCATGGGAATGCTCGCCGCCAGCATCATCCTCGTCGTGGTGGCGCTGTCGATCCGCTTCGCGCGGAGCCGCCTGTCCTATGAGACCTGGCACGCGGTGCACGTCTGTCTATACGTCGCGATCACGCTCGCGCTCATCCACCAGGCGCTCGAGCCCTCCTTCTTCCGCGAGTCGCCTATCACGATGGTGTACTGGTGTTTGCTGTGGGGTCTGGCCATCGCCGCGCTGATCGTCGGGCGGATCGTCACACCGCTGCGGCTCAACGCGCGCCACCGGTTGCGCGTCGCCAAGGTCGTCCCCGAGTCCGACAACGTCACGTCGGTCTATGTCAGCGGCCGCGACCTCGACCGCTTGCAGGCGCGTCCCGGACAGTTCTTCATCTGGCGGTTCCTCGGCTACAACACCTGGTGGCAGGCCAACCCGTTCTCGATCTCGGCAGCGCCCGACGGCCAGCACCTGCGGCTGACCCCGAAGGCCGTCGGCACGACCAGTGCGGGGTTGCGCCACGTCCCAGTCGGGACGCGGGTGTTCGTCGAGGGGCCATACGGCGCGTTCACCAGCCGCCAGCGCAGCCGCGACGCCACCCTGCTGATCGCGGGCGGCATCGGCATCACCCCGATACGGGCGCTGCTCGAGGAGCTGACGGGCCCGGTGACCGTGCTCTACCGCGTCCACACCATGGCCGACGCCGTCCTGCTACAGGAGCTGGAGGAGCTGGCCCGCACTCGGAGCGCGCGGGTGCAGGTGCTGACCGGTCGGACCGGGGAGGGCAACCCGCCCAACAACCCGTTCGAGCCGGACAACCTCGCCGCTCTGGTGCCCGACATCCGCGAGCGCGACGTCTTCGTATGCGGCCCACCCGCGATGATGTCGGCGGTGATCCGCAGCCTCCGCACACTGGGCCTGCCAAGCCACCAGGTACACACTGAGCGGTTCAGCCTCGCGGCAAGCCGGTAGCGCCAGCCCGGACCTGGGGATCATGGATACCCGGCCGACCCCGCGACCCCTGCCGGCAGGTCGGCCTCCGCTCTGCCAAGATGCTTGAGTGCGGATGTCGTATTGGGAGCGGGTCGTCGCTGACGGCTATCGCGTGCCGCATGGCGCCGCCCTCGACGACCTCACGACGGACCTGGTCACCATGCTCGGTGACGCGGATCCACGGGTACGCGACGACATCGCCTACTCGATCCTGTCCGCCTGGATCGCCGACGGGGTCTACGACGAGTTGCTCGCCGGCCTTGGCGACGGCCTCGTCATCGGCCTGAGATTTGGCCTGGGCGATGACGGCACGGACACCGTCCTGAGGCGGTCGTTCTCAGCGGTCTGCCTGGCGGGCGTCGTCGCCCGCGACAATATGGTGCACACCCTGCATCCCACGACGGTGCTCACCTGGGCAGACCGGTCGGTCGCCTGGTTCCTCGCCGAGCGGGACCTGCGCGGCTGGGTGCCCGATCGCGGGCTCGCCAATGCCGTCGGCCACGGCGCCGACCTGTTGGCCACACTCGCAGCGGCGCGACACCTGGGTACAGAAGAACTGAAGGTGCTGCTCGACGTGGTCGCCGAGCGCCTGCTGATCCCGACCGATCACCGGTTCAGCGCCGGGGAAGATGACCGGCTCGCGTTCGCGACCATGTCGCTCCTGCACCGAGACCGCATCTCCGTGGACGTCCTCGAGCGGTGGCTCGAGCGGCTGGCGGGGATCTGGGCAGAGCCCGTCGAGCCGAACGAACGCGAATCTGCGACCCGGGCCAACGCAGTCGCCTTTGCACGAGCGTTACACCTGCAGCTGTTGCTCGGCGTGACCGGGACGCCGGCGCAGGACGTCTCGGCCAGCCCGGCACTCAATCCGAGCTGTCGGCCCGACCTGTTGATCGCGTTACAACGTGCGCTGCGGGCAAGCGCCCCGCATGTGTTCCGGCGTCCATAGTGGGTGATCCGCAACCTGATACGTCAGGCCATGGCGGCGACCATGCCCGGGCTGCCTTCGACATCCACGGCATCGACACGATGTGGACGCTGTCCGGTGCGCATGTCTTCCCGCTGTATGACGCCGCCGTTCGCCAGCAGCCGGCGATGCAGATCGTCGACGTGCGGCACGAGCAAACTGCAGTGTTTGGCGCGGAAGCTACGGCCAAGCTCACCCGGACTACCGGGCTCGCGGTGCTCACCGCCGGCCCGGGCGTGACGAACGGAGTGAGCGCGATCGCGCAGGCCCACTTCAGCGGCGTGCCGCTGCTCGTCGTCGGTGGCCGCGCACCGCAGTACCGGTGGGGAACCGGGGCGTTACAGGAGCTCGATCACCCGCCGATCCTGGCGACGATCACCAAGCGCGCGGTAACCGCACGCACCACGACAGACGTCGCAACTGTCGTCCATGACGCCCTCCAAGACGCGGCCTCGCCGCATCGCGGGCCGGTGTTCGTCGACGTGCCGATGGACGAGCTGTTCGGCCGTGCCGATCTCGAGCAGCTGCCGACCAGCAGACGCGGCGTGGCCGAGCCGGACCAAGATGAGCTGACGACGATCGCCGCCCGCCTTGCGACTGCGGAGCGGCCTGTCCTCGTGCTCGGCTCGGACGTCTGGCTGGATCGCGCCGAAGATGCCGCGGTGCGGTTCGCCGACCAGACCGGCATCCCGGTCGTGGCAAATGGGATGGGGCGCGGGATCCTTCCGCCCCGGCACCCATTACTGGCGAACCGGGCCCGATCGGCTGCATTCAAGAACGCGGACCTGGTCGTTGCGGCCGGGACGCCGCTGGACTTCCGGCTCGGCTACGGTGCCTTTCCGAGTGGCGCCGACGTGGTACACCTCGCCGACTCGCCAGACCAGATCGCCAGCCACGTCGAGCTCACGGGCGCGGTGGCCGGCGATCTCACGGCGGTGTTCGACGGACTGCTCGCGGCGTACACCGCCGAGCTGCGCCGGACGTCCCCCGCCGCCTGGGCCGCAGAGTTGCAGGCGAGCGGGACCGCTACCACAGAGCGGGATGCGGCGCTGCTCGCCGCCGATACCGACCCGATCCATCCGGCCCGGATCTACGGCGAGCTGATCCCGCTGCTGGGCGACGACGCAGTGATCATCGGCGATGGCGGCGACTTCGTCTCCTGGGCGGGCAAGTTCATCGAGCCCGGCCGCCCCGGATGCTGGCTGGACCCCGGTCCGTACGGCTGCCTCGGCGCGGGCGCGGGCGCCGCGGCGGCGGCCCGCCTGGCCCGGCCGGGGAGCCAGGTCGTGCTGCTCTACGGCGATGGCGCTGCCGGGATGTCGCTCATGGACGTCGACACGCTGGTTCGACACCGGCTGCCGGTCGTCATCGTGGTTGGCAACAACGGGGCCTGGGGCCTCGAGAGGCACCCGATGCGGTTCCTCTACGGCTACGACGTCGCCACTGACCTGCGACTCGAGACGCGATACGACACCGTGGTCGAGGCATTGGGGGGAGCGGGCGAGACAGTCGCCCGCTCGGCCGAAATCGCGCCAGCGCTGCGCCGCGCGTTCGCGGCCGGAGTTCCATATCTGGTCAATGTGCTATGTGACCGCGACGTCGCGTACCCCCGGTCGACCACCGGCATATGACCCGTAGCGGGGTCAGCCGCGGCGCTCGCGAAAGGCCGCGCGGTAAGCCTGCGGCGTCGTGTCCAGCCGCTTGGCGAAGTGGTGCCGCATGGCTGCCGCAGTGCCGAACCCGGACCGGGTCGCGACGGCCTCGACCGCGTCGTCGCCTCCCTCGAGTAGCCGCTGTGCGGCAGCTAGCCGCATGGCCAGCAGCCAGTCGTACGGTGTCGTCCCGGTCTCCGCCCGGAACCGGCGCGCGAAGGTCCGGGCCGACATGTTGGCAAGCTTGGACAACGACTCAACGGTCAACTCCTCATGCAGATGCGAAGCCATGTAATCGAGGACTCCGGAAAGCGTCGGTGCATGGGTGGCCCGAATCGGCGCCTCGACGAACTGCGCCTGCCCGCCGTCGCGGTGCGGCGGGACGACCATCCGGCGCGCCACCATGGCTGCGGTCGTCGCACCGTACTCGGTCCGCCACAGGTAGAGCGATGCGTCGAGCCCGGCGGCCGAGCCCGCACTGGTGATCACATTGTCGTCGTCGACGTAGAGCACGTCTGGGTCGACCTTTGCCATCGGGTACCGCTGGGCCAACTCATCGGCGAACCGCCAGTGTGTCGTGCACCGCCGGCCGTCGAGCAGCCCGGCCGCACCCAGCACGAACGCTCCGGTACAGACGGACAGAACCCGCGCGCCGCGACCAACCGCAGCGCGCAGGGCACTGATGACCTCTGGCGGCACGTCTCGGTCCCGATTCCTGGCCGGAATGCCGATCAGGTCGGCCTCGGCCAGCCGTTCGATGCCGTGCTCGACCACGATCGAAAAGCCCATGGACGTCTGCACCGGACCTGGGGATGGTGCACATACTGCGAAGTCGAGCCGAGGTATGCCCTGGTCCGAGCGGTCGACTCCGAAGGCCTCGCACAACACCCCGAGCTCGAATGGGGCGACACCGTCCAGCGCTATGGCTGCAACGTTGCTCAGCATGCACACCAGTCTGGCACGAAGATGGCAGAAAGTCGACGGAGTACGACAGGTCTGCCACTGGTGGCAGGAAGTTGTGGGATGCAGACTTTCAGTCATGACCACATATCTGCTCGGCCTTCTGGTGTTCGTGATCGCCGTCGTGATGGTCGCTGCGGCTGCGGTCTGGGCCAGGGACGACCGCATCCGAATTCCGGACCGTGGCCGGCACCCGACGACATCTCGGCTCTGGGCTGCCTGACCCTCGCCCGGCCTCGCGCTCAGGCGCTCGTCTTAGCCGCGGTCGCTCACGTACCGTGAGAGACGGCGGACGGAGCGGCAACGATGCAGCTGAGCGTCAGAGCAGGGCTGACAGCCGTGGCGGTCATTGCCGGCTGCATCATGCTGGCGACGGTGGTCGGGATGAGCCGTCCCGACCCCACGCCGGCTGACGCGATGACGGCCAACGGATCAAGGTCCACGCCCACCCAGGCCCAGCAGATGCCTGGTCTGACGCTGCCGACGACCGGTCAGACGACGCCGTCGGCGTCGACTCCGTTCCCTCGGCCGGGCCAGTTCAGTGACCAACTGCTACCGAACCTGCGCAGTCTGCCTCCCGAGGACGTCGAGATCAGGGTCGCAGGTAGTCGGCGGCAACTGTGGTTCAGCTCGATCATCGCCAACGCCGGATACGGGCCGGCCGAGGTCACTCCTGACGCGGTTCGGCCATGTCCACCCGGCCAGCAACACGCGTCCCAGGTCCTGTATCGCGACACTGGGAGAGATGCCCGCTTCGATCGGGCGGTCGACATGAAGACGTCGACCCGCAGAGGGGGCTGCATGCTCGAGCACCATGGTCACGGACATTGGCATTTCGACGCAGTGGCGCGCTACTCGTTGATTCGACCGGGCGAACGGTCGCCGGTCGTCGGGTCGGACAAGGTGAGCTTCTGCTTGCGGGACAACCGGGAAACACCGTCCGTATCGGCGGTCAAGGTACCCAAGCACTACGGCGACTGCGCGCCGGACAAGGTGCAGGGGATCTCCCCCGGCTGGGCCGACGTGTACGACACGGACCTGCCCGACCAGCATTTGATGTTGCCCACGGATTTGTCGAACGGCTCATATTGCCTGCGTAACGAGGCAGACCCGCTGGGGCTGTTGGTGGAGACCGACGAAACGGACAACGCCGCCGTCCTCGCGGTTCGCATCATCGGCACCGATGTGTCCATCGGCTCGACGCGAAGCTGCTCGTGACGGCTGGACGTCATCGGATCAAGAGACCACGACCAGGATATCGCCTTCTTGAACGACATCCCCTTTCTGCACCTTCACCTCCGTCACCGTGCCGCCGCCCTCGCTCAAGACGGGGATCTCCATCTTCATCGACTCGAGCACCAGCAGCATCGCTCCAGGCTCGACGGAGTCACCCTCCGCGACAGCCACCGAGAACACGTTGGCCACCATCTCGGCACAAACCAACTCGGGCACCCGATGCTCCTCGATCCGGTACGGCGGCGGACCCCGGGCATTCCACCACGAAGCAGCGGCCGCCCCCTAGTGCCGCGTTAACTAAGTAGCTTGACCTTTGTGTTGCCGGTTGGGACGATGGGTCATGGCGTTGACTGTGGCCGTGGAGGTGCCGGCTCGGGATCGTGCGGTTCTTGAGTCGTGGACGCGTTCGCCGTCGTTGAGGGCGGGTCTAGCGCAGCGGGCCCGGATCGTGCTGCTGGCCGCCGAGGGTAGGCCGGTGACCGAGATCGTGCAGCGGGTTGGGGTGTCCAAGCCGACGGTGATCGGCTGGAAGCGCCGGTATGCCGCCGAGGGGATCGGTGGGCTGGATGATCGGCGAAAGTCCGGCCGGCCCAAGCGGGTCGACGAGGTCGAGGTCGTGTTGGCCACGTTGGAACCGCCGCCGCAACGGCTGGGGGTCACGCATTGGTCCTCCCGGCTGCTGGCCAACGAGCTGGGCATCTCGCATGTGTGGGTGTCCAAGATCTGGCGCAAGTGGGGCCTGCAGCCGTGGCGGACCGAGACGTTCAAGTTCTCCAGCGACCCGGAGTTGGAGGCGAAGATCCGCGATGTGGTGGGGCTATACCTGCACCCGCCGGAGAACGCGATCGTGCTCTGCGTAGACGAGAAGTCCCAGGTCCAGGCGCTGGATCGGACCGCACCAATCCTGCCGCTTCGCCCGGGCCTGCCGGAGAAACGCACACACGACTACGTCCGGCACGGCACCACCACACTGTTCGCCGCGTTGGAGGTGGCCACCGGGAAGGTGACCGACGCCTGCTTCCAGCGGCATCGGCACCAGGAGTTCCTGCGCTTCCTCAAGCAGGTCGCCAAGGCCTACCCGCGGCGGAAGCTGCACATCGTGTGCGACAACTACGGAACCCACAAACATCCGAAAGTAAAGGCCTGGCTCGCCAAGAACCCGCGGATCCGGCTGCACTTCACTCCCACCGCCGGGTCCTGGCTGAACATGGTCGAGATCTTCTTCTCGATCATCACCCGGCAAGCCATCCGCCGCGGCAGCTTCACCAGCGTCAAAGACCTCGTTACCGCCATCGAAGCGTTCATCGACGGCTGGAACGACCGCTGCGAACCCTTCGTCTGGACCAAGACCGCCGACCAGATACTCCCCCACGCCACCGGCGGTCAAAGAACATCATTTACACGGCACTAGCAGCCGTGCAGATCGTCGTGCTGCCCAATGGCAGGTTGCCCCGCGGGCAGGACTCACGACGATCTTCACAATCGGGTCCGATGAGGCCCGTGACGCAGTTTCGTCCGCAGCACTTACGACATTTTTGCCTGGGCGTGGCGCGATCACGTCACCGGCCGCACACGCGACGATGTGACTGTGACGCTCGTGCTGTTGGCCCTGGCCGGCGGCGTGATGTTCGGCTACGCCCGCGGCGGCCGGCTGACTCGGCTCGGGCAGCTCCCGCTTCGGCGCAACCGGCTGATCCTCACCGCGATCAGCCTCTACGTTCTCGGTGTTTTCGGCGGTCTGCTTTGGGAGCCGTTGCTCGCAATTCTCTCCGCCCTGAGCTGGCTGACGATCGCCTTCTATGCGTGGGTGAACCGTGCCGTGCAAGGAGCGGCGCTCGTCGCCCTGGGCTTGGCCGCGAACGGACTGGTCATGCTGCTCAACGCGGCGATGCCGGTCTCCGGGTCAGCGGCGGAGCGGGCCGGGGCCGATCCGGTTGCCTTGCTGGCGCCATCGGAACGGGCGCCCCTCGGGCCAGACACGCTGCTTCCCTGGCTGGGCAAGACCGTTCCCATTGCTTTTCCGCCTCGGCCTGAAGCCGTCAGTCCTGGCGACGTCGCCGTTGCCGCCGGGCTCGGACTGGTGATCGCGGTCGGGATGAGCGGTCCGAAGCGGCGAGACGCGGGGTCGGCACCTGCGGCGGTCGAGCATGAGACCATTGAGCACGCCGCGGAGCCCGAGGGTTCCGTCGTGCGCTGACCAGACACCGAGGAGACCACGGCAATGGCTCGAGCGTCCCGTAAACGCAAGGCTCGCAAGCGCAAGAAGGCCAACCACGGCAAGCGCCCCAACTCGTAATCGAGGCCGACGAAGTCGGCCGACGGGCGGAGCCGCAATCCACTGGCACCTCGACCCGCAGCGGCCCGGAGATGGCGATCAGTAGTCGACGATCTCGACCCGAATCTGCTGAATGCGGGTCAGCACCCGCTGGCGCAGCTCGGCAGGGGCCCGCTCGCATCCGCAGGACCGTGCGACCAGTGCCTTGACGACGCTTTCGAGGTCGTACTTGCTCAGGCAGGGCGCACACTCGTCGAGGTGCTGTTCGACGGCCGCGTAGGAGATCTCCTCGTCTTGCAGCTCACGATCGAGGAACAGGTAGACCCGATCGAGGATCTCCGCACAGTCGGTGTCATGCGGCTGCCCGCAGCTCATCCTCCGACCTCCTCCGCCACGACCGGTACCAGCCCGCGCTCGCGCGCGTAGTCCTCCAGCAGGCCGCGAAGCTGGCGGCGACCTCTGTGCAGGCGAGACATGACGGTCCCGATCGGTGTGCCCATGATCTCGGCGATGTCCTTGTACGGAAAGCCCTCGACGTCGGCCAGATAGACCGCGATCCGGAACTCCTCCGGTATTTGCTGCAGCGCGTTCTTCACGTCGGAGTCAGGCAGGTGGGACAGCGCCTCAGCCTCGGCTGACCGCAGGCCGGTCGAGGTGTGGGCCTCCGCCCGGGCCATCTGCCAGTCCTCCACCTCCTCCGACGCGCTCTGCTGTGGCTCCCGCTGCTTCTTCCGATAGGAGTTGATGAAGGTGTTGGTCAAGATCCGGTACAGCCAGGCCTTGAGGTTCGTTCCCTCCTTGAACTGATGGAACGAGGCATAGGCCTTGGCGAAGGTTTCCTGGACGAGATCCTCGGCGTCGGTTGCGTTGCGGGTCATCCGCAGTGCGGCGGAGTAGAGCTGGTCAAGGTAGGGCAACGCGTCGCGTTCGAATCGCTGTGCGCGCTGCTCAGAGGTTTCTGTGATTGCCATCGCTCGCGATGGTATCTGCGAGAGCGCCGTAGCCGGTTGCCACTCCACCCACCGGGACGCCCAACGGGATCTGTTGGCCGGCTCGGTGTGCTGGCAACCGGCGGTGGTCGTCACGTGTGGGTCAACGCGCCGCCGTCGCGAATGCATTCCCCAACCAGTGCTGCACCTTTTGGACGAGTCCCGGCCAGCACTGCCGCCGGGTCGTCGGCGGCAGGGACGGCCATCCCGTGATCGGCGTGCGGAACGGCCACCAGATCGAACGGTCCGGTCGGGAACTCCTCCGGCCGGCCGAACGGGTCCCGCTCCCCCTGCATGACCAGTGTGGGCACTCCGGCGCCGGTCAGCTCCGCAAGCCGAGACCGCTCCGGTCGGCCGGGCGGGTGCAGCGGGAAGGCAAGCGCGACCGCTGCGGCCGCACCAACGTCGAGCGTCGTCCGGCACGCGACCCGCGCTCCGGCGCTGCGACCGCCGACCGCCAGCGGGCTGTCCCGGGACACCGCCTCCATGACCGCGAGCCAGGCCCGGTCCAGTGTGGCCGGCGCCGGAGCCACTTTCCTGCCCGCGACCCGCCACGGCTGCTCGACCCGCACGACGGTGATACCCTTCACCCGGGCAGCGCGGCGGCAAGCGCAGCGAGATCACGGGCACCGACGCCGCCCACTGGCGCCGTGCCCGAGCACCAGGGTGCCGCGTTCGGTGCGCGCCCGATCGATGATCAGCCGCGCATCGCCGACCGGCGTCTGCACCATCTGCTCGGCCACGTCCGGCACGGTATCGCCCGGCCGATCGGCCGATCGTGGGACACGACACCTTCTGTGCATGGGGCCAATAGACTCAGGTTGACGAGCAGCGTCGAAAGGACCGGGCCATGGGTCGGGACATCGACACGACGGAGTTCACTCGCGAGGACCGGCTGCGCTACCGCGAGAAGGTGAAGACCGACCTGGCCGCACTGCGGGAGCTGGTCGACAGCGGCAGCTTCGAGACGGGGCGCCGCACCTGCGGAATCGAGATGGAGGTCTACATCACCGACCCGCAGGGGCACGCTGCGCCGATCAACGCCAAGTTGCTCGAGCGACTTGCCTCGAGCGACTTCCAGACCGAGGTCGCGCAGTTCAACATCGAGTTCGACGTCAAACCCCGGCTGCTGACCGGGCACGTGTTCCACACCATCGACGACGAGCTGCGCCGCTCGTTGAATCATGCCCATGACGTAGCCGAGGAGCTCGGCGCTCAGGTGATGATCATCGGGATCCTGCCGACGCTGAAAGACTTCGACGTCACTGAGCAGTTCATGTCGGCCAATCCGCGCTACAAGGCACTCAACGACATGATCCTCACCGCCCGCGGCGAGGACATCCTGATCAAGATTGAGGGGGCGGACGCGCTCGAGGCCCGGGCAAACTCGATCCTGTTCGAGGCAGCCTGCACGTCGATGCAGCTGCACCTCCAGGTCGACCCGCACGAGTTCGGCCTGTACTGGAACGCCGCCCAGGTCTTGTCCGCCCCGTTGGTCGCGGTAGGCGCGAACTCGCCGCTCTTCCTGGGCAAACAGCTGCACCACGAGACTCGGATCGCGCTGTTCGAACAGGCCGCAGACACCCGGACGGAGGAACTGACCCTGCAGGGTGTCCGGCCACGGGTGTGGTTCGGGGAGAAGTGGCTGGACGACGGCGAGGGCCTGTGGGATCTCTTCGACGAGAACGTCCGGTACTTCCCCTCGCTGCTGCCGATCGTGGAGGACGAGGATCCGTTCGGCATGCTCGCGAAGGGTGACGTCCCCAAACTGCCCGAGCTGACCCTGCACAACGGAACGATCTACCGCTGGAACCGACCGGTGTACGAGGTCGTTCGGGGCCGGCCGCACATGCGGATCGAGAACCGGGTCCTCCCGGCCGGTCCATCGGTTCCGGACTCGGTGGCCAATGCGGCGCTGTACTACGGGATGCTGCACGGGCTGGTGTCCCGTCCGCGGCCATATATCTGGCAGCAGATGAGCTTCGCTGCGGCCACCGACAACTTCTACGCCGCGGCTCGGGACGGCCTCGGCGCACGGTTGTACTGGCCGCGCATCGGTGCCCACGTGCCGGTTACCGAGCTGCTGCTGCGGCACCTGCTCCCGCTAGCCCGCGAGGGATTGCTCGACTGGGGTGTGGACGCCGGCGACGTCGACTTCTACCTCGGCATCATCGAGGAACGAACCATCTCGGGAATGAGCGGCGCCGGCTGGCAGATCGCGACCTGGCGACGGTTGGTCGACGACAGCGGACTGGACCGCGACCAGGCGGCCGTCGAGCTGGTGCGCCGGTACCAGCAGCGCTCGTACGCCAGCACCCCAGTCCACACCTGGCCGGTGGCCGGCTGACCAGCCGAGTGTCCGAAACGTCCGTCCTCGGGCGGTATCCTTGACGGCCTATGTCCGCGCTGTACCACCGCTTCGACGGCTACGAGGACCTCAAGGCCGCTGCTGGAGGGATCCGACGAGGACCTGCTGGTCTCCCTGGCCGGCAGGCCCGCGCTCATCCGCATTCCGGCGTTGGCCACGGCCCCGTTACCCAAGGCCCGGCTCATCGCCTGCCTCATGCACGGTAACGAGCCGTCGGGATACCGGGCCGTGCTCGAAGTGCTGCGCCGCGGCGAGCGCTTCCCGTTCGATCTGTGGATGCTGATCGGCAACGTGCGCGCAGCCACCCAGGATGGCTGGTACGCCCACCGCTTCCTCGACGGGCAAGAGGATTTCAACCGGGTCTGGGAGATCGGCCCGACGACGACTCGGATGCGGCGGTGCGCCGCCGCGGTCCTCGACGAACTCCGCTCGGCCGGTCTGGAGGCCGCGGTCGACCTGCACAACAACAGCGGCCAGAACCCCTACTACGCAATTGTTCCAAAGCCCAGTCCCCGTGGCATCACGCTGGCGGCGCTGTGTGCCGACACCTTGCTGCACTGGCGGTTGCGGGCATACACACTGATGGAGGCCCTGGCCGATACCTGCGCCACGGTAGCGGTCGAGTGCGGCCTACCGCACCTGCCGGAAGGAACGGCCTTTGCCTCCGGGGTGATCCACCGCTTCCTGGTCGCTGACCGCTTTACGGTCTCCGACGGCGAGCCACCGCTACGACCGAGCCGGATCGTCGAGACCCTGCATCGCGTGACGGTTCGACCAGAGGTGACGTTCGCCTTCGGCGGTGTGGTCGACGAGGAGACCGACCTCGTCATCGTGCCGGGGCTGGACGGGTACAACTTCGAGGTTCTTCCGGCCGGGCACACGATCGGGCACATCGACATCGGCGCCGCCGTGCCGCTGCTGGCCACTGACATGAACGGCGCCGACGTCACCGATCGGTTCTTCCGCACGACACCCGACGGCCGCGTGATCACCGCAGAGGACATCACGCCGGTGATGATGACCACAACCGTCGTGCAGGCCAGGCGGGACTGCTTGTTCTATACCTCCCGGCGCGTGAGCTAGAACAGCCGCGACTCATCCGGCTGCGGCTCCGCCGGCAGCGGCTCGATCAGGTGAGGACCGTTGTTGTCGACCTTGTTGACATCGGTCGAGACCGGATACGCCTCCAGCCGACCTGGTGTGGCGGGCACCAGCAGCCGCCGGGCGGCATCGACATCGTCGATGGTGGGGTCGAGCCAGGCGTCCCAGCGTGCACGCTCGACCACCATGGGGGTTCGGTCGTGGATCTGGCCGATGTCGTCCTCGGCCTCGGTCGTCAGGATGACCGTGGTCCACCGGAATGCGTTGGGATCGTCGTCGTCGGGCACCGTCGGATCACGCCAGATCTCGTACAACCCAGCCATCGCGAGCATGCCGCCGTCGCGCGGATGGATGAAAAACGGCTGCTTCTTGCCCTTCACCTGGCCGTACCACTCGTAGTAGCCATCGGCCGGCAACAGGCAGCGGCGTAGCGCGAATGCACGCCGGAAGGCCGGCTTCTCGTGGGCGGTCTCGACTCTTGCGTTGATGAGGCGGTTGCCGATCGCCTGGTCATTGGCCCAGGACGGCACCAGCCCCCAACGCACCACGGTGAGCCGCCGTTGCGGCGGTTGTTCAGGTTCGGTACGCCGCTTGCGAGTGAGCACGGCGTAGACATCTTTCGTCGGCGCGACGTTCCAGTCGGGTTCGAGCCGCTCGCGCACCTCGATCCGGTCGACGCCGAACTCCTCCGCCAACTCGTCAGCACTATGGGTGACTGCGAACCGTCCGCACATCACAGCAAGCCTGCCATGCCCTTACGACGGTTCGAAGGTTCGGCCGGTCGACATTCGTGGTAGGCAATGGGCATGAGCCTGGTTCGATTCGTCGCCCGTCCGATGCTCGCTTCACTGTTCATCGTGCAGGGACTCAAGACCTTGCGCGATCCCGACTCGATGGTCTCTCGGGCCAAGCCGGTCACCGACCGGGTTGCGCCGCTGCTGGAGAAGTACGCGCCGCAGGTCCCCACCGAGACCAGGACGCTGGTCCGTATCAACGCCGCCGTTCACGTTGTCGCGGGCGCCATGCTGGCTACTGGCACGTTTTCTCGCGTAGCCGCCGCGGCGCTCGCCGGCTCAATGGTGCCGACGACGATCGCCGGCCACCCGTTCTGGGAAATCGAAGACCCGGACGAGAAGCGCAGCCAGCGGTTGCAGTTCCTCAAGAACATCGGCATGACCGGGGGGCTGCTTCTCGCCGCTGTCGACACCGAGGGCCGTCCGGGCATCCCGTGGCGGGCCCGCCGGGCCGCCCTCGACGCGCAACGGATGGCGAAGACCTACAAGCGCGAGGCCAAGCTCACCGCCCGCGCCGCCAAGGCCGAGGTGAAGGGCAAAGCCCGCGAACTCCTGCCTGGCTAACACCGTTCCTTCGCTTGTTGCCGGGTTGGGTCGGTGGAGATCGGCTCCGCCCGTCGGCCGACTTCGTCGGCCTCAACGCCCACCACACCTGAGCCGATCTCCACCGACCCAACCCTTGTGGCGTCCGGCGCGTTTCCCGAATTCGGGCCCGTGCCCGCGCGCATCACACACGGGCCGGTGTGCCGGGCCTCGCGCGTGGTCAGGAGAGGAGGCGGAGCACGGCGCGTTCGACGGTGCCGTGCAGGTACGGGCTTTCGTCGTCGGTCTCCACCGCAGCACGTTCCAGCGCCGGCAGCACCGTCGCACCGTCGTCGTAGAGGTCGATCAGGCGAGGGTCGACGTACGAGGCCCTGGCGACGGCGGGCGTATTGCCGAGGTAGTCCGCCACCTCCCGGTAGGCGCGCGCCACTGCCCGTTTGCGTTTGCTCGGCGAGTTGGCGACCCCGCGTGAGACGGCGAGAGCGACGGCCATCAACACGGTCGCGTGCCAGGTGCGAAAGTCCTTTGCGGTCACGTCGACACCGAAGAGTTCACGTAAGTAGGCGTTGACGTCGTCGCTGCGGACGTCGCGCCATTGTCCTCGTTCCTGGTAGGCGAGCAGTTCCGGCGAATCGTCCGTGCGGCGGAGTAGGCCCCGCACCACCGCGCGCAGGTCGTCGTCCACCAGTTGGTGGATCTGGCGCTTGCCGCTCTTGGCTGGATAGTCGAACACGATCGCCCCTCGGTGGAGCTTCACGTGCTCGCGGCGCAGTGTCGCAAGGCCATACGAGCTGTGCTCGTCCGCGTACTCCTCCCCACCGATGCGGAGAAACCCAAGGTCGAGCAATGTGAACGCGGCTGCCAACACTCGTTCACGCGGATACCCGCGGAGCGCCAGCTGTTCAGCCGCGAGCTCCCGAGCTACCGGCAGTCGTTGCGCCACGACGAGCACCCGCTCGTGCTTGTCGCGGTCGCGCTGCTCCCGCCATACATCGTGGTAGCGGTACTGACGGCGTCCCGCGGCGTCGGTGCCGATCGCCTGGATGTGCCCATTGGGCCATGGGCAGATCCACACCTTCTCCCACGCGGGGGGAAGCACCAGCGCCCGGATGCGGGCGAGCACGTCGGGCTCGGTCACGGTGTGGCCGTCGGACCACTGGTAGGTGAAGCCCTTCCCCCGCCGCTTCCGGATGATCCCGGGACCGGCGCAGTCGACCCGACGCAGGCGCATGACCTCCGGTCTACCCAGCCGGGTCGCGGCGTGCACATCACCCGCTCCGCGATACTGACGCCGTGACCGACGACCGCTGGCGCGCCCCAGTCGCTACCGAGCCGGTGGACGCCGTCGTGTCCCTTCCAGGTTCGAAGTCGATGACCAACCGCGCCCTGGTGCTCGCCGGGCTGGCCGACGGTCCGAGCGTCATCCGCAATTCGCTCCGTGCCCGCGACACGCGGCTGATGGCCGATGCGCTTCGAGCGCTCGGGGTGTCGGCGCTCGACCGCGGCGCCGATTGGCTGGTCACTCCGGGCTCGCTGACGGGTCCGGCGCAGGTCGACTGCGGCTTGGCGGGGACGGTCATGCGTTTCGTTCCGCCGGTCGCCGCGCTCGCGCAGGGTCAGGTGAGATTCGACGGCGACCCGCAGGCCAGGCGGCGGCCGATGCAGGAGCTAGTTCGGGCGCTGCGGCATCTCGGCGTCGACATCGACGACGGCGACCGCGGCGGGCTTCCCTTCGTCGTACAGGGCACCGGCGCGGTGTCCGGCGGCTCGGTGACGATCGATGCGTCGACCTCGTCGCAGTTCGTGAGCGGGCTCCTGCTTGCCGGTGCCCGGTACGAGCGTGGCGTTGCCATCCGGCATGTCGGCAAGCCGCTGCCGTCAGCGCCGCACATCGACATGACAGTCGCGATGTTGCGTCGAGTCGGTGTCGCCGTCGATGAACAGCCCAACACGTGGCACGTCGAAGCGGGACCGATCGGGTCGCTGGACGTCGACATCGAGCCGGACCTGTCCAACGCCGCTCCCTTCCTCGCTGCAGCCTTGGTGACAGACGGCTCCGTTCGGATCCCGTCGTGGCCGGAACAGACGACGCAGCCCGGCGCAGCGCTGCCCGAACTGCTGACGCTGTTCGGAGGACGCTGCCAGCGAGACGGCACCGGGCTGACCGTCCAGGGAACGGGCACAATCGCCGGGGCGGACCTGGACCTGCACGACGTCGGGGAATTGACCCCAGTCCTCGCCGCCGTCGCAGCGTTGGCGGATTCGCCGTCGTGGCTACGCGGCGTCGCCCACCTGCGCGGGCACGAGACTGACCGGCTCGCTGCCCTGGCGGCGGAGATCACCGCGCTCGGCGGCGACGTGGAGGAAATCGCCGATGGGTTGGTAATCCGCCCCCGGCCGCTGAAGGGCGGCGTCTTTCGCACGTACGCCGATCACCGGATGGCCCAGGCCGGCGCAGTCCTGGGACTGGTAGTCGACGGGATCGAGGTCGAGGACGTCGACAACGACGGGCAAGACGATGCCGGACTTCGTCCAGATGTGGACCCGCATGCTCGGGATCGTCGGATGACTCGGCTGCCGTGAGCGGGGGACGCGGCCGCTCGTCGAGCAGCTACGACGAGACCGACGTGCGGGTGCGCCCGGGTCGCGGGTCACGGCCGAGAAGCAAAATCCGCCCGGCTCATGACGACGCGGCAGCAGGAATCGTCGTCGCAGTCGATCGCGGCCGCTACACCTGCCTGCTCGTCGACGACGAGGCGACCGTCACGGCGATGCGGGCTCGGGAGATGGGCCGCAAGTCCGTCGTCGTCGGTGACCGGGTCGGGCTGGTCGGGGACGTGTCCGGGCAGGCGGACACGTTGGCGCGAATCGTGCGGCTCGACCCGCGGACCACGGTCTTGCGCCGGACGGCGGACGACGACGACCCCGTCGAACGGGTCATCGTCGCCAACGCAGACCAGCTGGTGATCGTCACATCCGTCGCGGAGCCGGAACCCCGCCCCCGGCTGGTCGACCGCTGCCTGGTGGCGGCATACGACTCCGGACTCGAGCCGCTGCTCTGTGTGACGAAAGCCGACCTGGCCGATCCTGCCGGCCTGCTCACGACCTATGCCCCGCTGGGGGTCGCGACAGTGGCTACCGAACCGGGCGCGGATCTCACTGAGCTGGCTGATCGGCTGCGAGACCGGTGGAGTGTGCTGGTTGGGCACTCGGGCGTCGGCAAGTCGACGCTGGTCAACGCGCTGGTGCCGGGCGCAGATCGGTCGATCGGCCGGGTGAACGTCGTGACCGGGCGAGGACGACACACGTCGACCAGCGTGGTCGCGCTGCAACTGCCCGATGGCGGCTGGGTGATCGACACGCCGGGGATCCGGTCGTTCGGGCTGGCCCACGTCGACCCCCGGCAGCTGGTGCACGCCTTTTCCGACCTCGACCAGGAAACCGCCAACTGCCCGCGAGGCTGCACGCATGCCGCGGGCGAGCCGGAGTGCGCACTCGACGTGGCGGTCGAAGTGGGCCGGATCGACCAGGCGCGGGTCGACTCGTTCCGCCGACTGCTCGCCAGCCGGGAGCGGCAACCAGGTGACTGAGGTCAGCCTGCAGCGAGGAACTCGGCGAGCCGGGCGGCCAGTTCGTCGGGTGCCTCCTCGGCGATGTGGTGCCCACTGTCGATGCCACCGCCCCGTAGGTCCTCGGCCCACGGCTGCCAGACGGCGAGAACGTCACCGTAGAGGTACTCGAGGTCATCGCGGCTGCTCCACAGCACCAGCGTGGGACAACTGATCCGACGGCCGGCAGCGCGGTCGGCATCGTCGGCCGCCCGGTCGACACCCAGGCCGGCCCGGTAGTCCTCGAGCATCGCGTGCACTGTGGCCGGGTCGTGAATGGCCCGCAGGTAGTCGGCGTGGTTCTCGGCTCCCATGGCCTGCGGGTCCCCGCCGTACCAGGCGACCGGGTCGGCCAGGATTACCCGCTCCGGCGTGGCCTGCTGGGCGTAGAAGAACCGTGCCCTCAGCCGGCCGGGTTCCACACGGCCGCGGCACCCAGGTGCCCGGTCAGCACGACGAGCACAAGTGCGACGAGCCCCGCGATCGAGGCCAGCACCCCGACCAGCGTCGTCTGACCGGCTGGCCGCCCGGACCGGTGCATCAGCATCACCACTAGGTCCAAGACGAACATCGCGCCGACGGCCCAGATCACCCGGTCGCCCATCGTCTGGTGATCCTGGACCTTCTCCAGTGCCGGTCCGCCGAGCTCCAGCGACGCCTCGAGGTTGCGACCGCTTCGCGTCGCGACAGGAACCGATACGAAAGCAACAGCGGAGAGCGCTACCACCAGCCAGCCGTAGGCCGTGCGCCACCGCGGCACTGCGGTGATCACCAACGTGCCCAATACCGCCAGTGGGACCAGGACGATGACGGCGTGGTTGACCAGCGGGTGCAACGGGACCCCGAAAACCGTGTCGGGCACAGCGACTCCTTCCGCGACGGGCGGTACATCTTGCCCACATACACCCGCGAGTGCTCACTCGTTCCCACGATTCATCGGCCTGAGCGGTTCGACGCGCTAGGTTGGCCGCTCGTGGGCTACGACGACGACCTGCGGTTCGCGCACGTCCTCGCCGACGACGCCGACGCGCAGACCATGCACCGGTTCCGGGCGCGTGACCTGCGCGTGGACACCAAGCCCGACCCCACGCCGGTCACCGACGCCGACCGAGCCGTCGAGGAGGCGATCCGCCGCATGCTCGCTCGGGCCCGTCCGCGCGACGCGGTCATCGGTGAGGAGCTCGGCTCCGAGGGGCGGGGCCACGGCGCTGGGTGATCGACCCGATCGACGGCACCAAGAACTTCCTGCGCGGCGTGCCGGTCTGGGCGACGCTGATCGCGCTGATGGTCGACGACGAGGTCGTCGCCGGGGTCGTGTCCGCTCCTGCGCTCGGGCGACGCTGGTGGGCGGCCCGCGGCACCGGGGCGTGGACCGGCAAGGCCTGGCCTCGGCCACGCCGCATGCCATGTCTCGACGGTCGACTCCCTCGAGCTGGCCTCGCTGTCGTACTCCTCGCTGGCCGGCTGGGAGGAGTCGGCCGGCTGGAGGCCTTCCTCGACCTGATGCGCGACGTGCTGGCGCACCCGCGCATACGGCGACTTCTGGTCCTACATGCTGCGTCGCCGAGGGCGCGGTCGACATCGCCACCGAGCCCGAGCTCGCCCTGCACGACATGGCCGCGCCCGGCGGTGATCGTCGAGGAGGCCGGTGGGCGGTTCACCGACCTCGACGGCAAGCCGGGTCCGCTCGGCGGCAACGCCCTGGCCACCAACGGGCTCCTGCACGACGAGGTACTCGCAATCATCGGCTGACGCCCGTCGACTCCGCGGGGACATCGGTTCTCCGCAGGCGTCGAACCGACGGAACGGTCAGCGTTGCCCCGATGGAGATCGCGATCACGGCAGCACAGGCAATGATCGCGTCCTCGGTACCCTGCGCGAGGGCAAGTGGCCCGGCCACCAGCTGCCCGACCGGGATCATCGCGTAGGAACCAAGCGCGTCGAACGAGTAGACCCGAGAGAGCCGATCCTGGGGAACCTGCTGCTGCAGGGAGGTCCCAGCAGACACTGAACACCTCGATGCCGATGCCGCCGACGAACGCTGTCGGCAGCAGGACTGGGAGGGTTGGATGCACGGCGAGGACGACGAACATCGGCACCCAGAGCAGAATGGCGGCGCAGCCCATGAGCAACGGCCGGCTGGGACGCAACCGAAGCATCAGGAACCCGCCGGCAAACATGCCGGCCGTCTGTACCGCGAGCAACAGTCCCCAACCCTCGGGGCCGAATGACCGGTCGGCCACGACCGGACCCAGCGTTCCCGTGCGGCTGCCTGGGCAGCGTTGGCGAATCCGAACGCGAGGACGACTGCCCACAGCCACGTCCGGCTGGCGACCTCCCGCCAGCCGTCGCGAAGGTCCCGGAGCACTCCCCCGACCCGATGCGGGCGAGGCACGGTCAAGCTGCTCGATTCGGCTGCCTGCTCACGCCGCAGCCGGACGAAGAAGCCGGCCGCGACGACGTAGGCGGCGGCGTCGACGGCCAGCCCCCAGCCCGAGCCGAATGTGCCGACCAGCAGCCCGCCAGCAGCCGCACCGACGACCAGTGCTGCATTGAGACCGAGCCGCAGCTCGGCATTGGCCTCCTGCAGCATCCTGCTGGGTACCGTGAGCGGGGTCAGCGCCGCAGCAGCCGGGAACACCATCGCGCTCGCCATGCCGTTGATCGCCTCCAGCGCCGCGAGCGCCGGGACCGAGGCTGTCTCGGTCAGCAGCAAGATTGCGGCGACGCCCTGAGCGGCGCCGGCGACGACGTTGGCGGCGACCACGATCCGGGTTCGGTCGAACCGGTCGGCGATGACGCCGCCGACCAGCATGAACACCACTTCCGGGATGCTCCGGGCAGCCAGCACAAGGCCGAGCGCGGCGACGGATCCGGTCAGGTCGAGAACCGCAAAGGCGATCGCCACTGGCGCGATGGCACTGCCCAGCATGGAGATCGAGCGTCCCGCCAGCAGAGCCCGGAACCGCCGCTCGGCGAGCGGACCGGTCACGGCTCGGCCACGACGTGGTAGTTGGCCAGGGCGGTTCAGTTTCCAGCCGTCGGCGGCGATGCCGGCGGGATGGCCGGAGACCGGTCGGGAGCGGACGGGCTGACCGAGGACAACTCGGCGGCGGACTGATTCGGCGTGACTGGACTGCGGCCGGGAGAAGGCGCGGCCGCCGACGGAGTCCGGGTCGGGGGCGGAGCGTTGACCAAGTAGGACGCGACGGTGTTCGCGACGGCAACCAGCGGCACCGCCACGACGGCCCCGATGATCCCGGCCCCGTAGGCGCCCAGCGCGACGGCGATTACGACGGCCAGCGGGTGTACGCGGACCATCCGGCCGAGTACGAACGGCTGGAACACATGCCCCTCGAGCTGCTGGATCGCGATGATGCCGAGCAGCACGATCAGCGCCTGGAACCAGCCGTTGGCGACCAGAGCCACCAATACCGCAAGCGCACCGGTCACGAACGCCCCGACCAGCGGCACGAACGCGCCGAAGAAGACCAACAGGCCCAGCGGCAACGCGAGTGGGACGCCAAGAATGAGAAGCAAGATCGAGATGAACGTGGCATCGAACAGGGCGATCAGTACCGTGCCGCGAACGTACTGGGTCAGCGTGAGCCAGGCCAACTGCCCTGCGGTGTACACGCGTTCGCGGGCATTCCACGGCATCAATCGGACCAGCCAGGCCCAGATCCGGTCGCCGTCGTAGAGGAAGAAGATCAGCGAGAAGAGGCCCAGCAGGAGACCTGTGACGACTTCGACGGCCAAGGTCGCCGTGGAAAGCGCCCCCGCGGTGATCGCCTCGCGGTTCTGACCCAGGGATTCCACGGCCCGATCGATCCAGTCTTGGAACTGCTCGGCGCTCAGATTGAACGGCGGCCCTGCCAACCACCGTTGAATCGACTCCAGTCCCTCCTCGGCACGCTGGGCAACCTCATCGAACTGGTCGCCGACGGCTTCGCCGACGACCGACAACAGGCCCACGACGAGGGCTAGGAAAAGGACCACGGCGGTGGCCGCGGACAATCCCCGGTTCCAGCCTGCGGTGCGCAACCGACGCACCACAGGCGCCAGCAACGCCGCAATAAGCACTGCCGCGACAACGGGGAAGATCACCACCCGCATCTCCCAGGCGAACCACCCGACCAGGGCCAGGCCGGCCGCGATCACCAGCAGCCGCCAGGTCCAGTCCGCCGCCGCACGCACGCCATAGGGGACGGGATGGGTGTGGTCGGAGTCGTACAGCCGCGGCTCTGCAGCGACGACGACCCGGACCGGATCCTGGGTCGGCTCGACCAGATCTGGATTACTCAGGTCGGTTTCGGCAGCGAGCTCCTCGCGCCGATGGGCCAGCCGTTCGCGCATGGCATCGATTCGCCGGCTGATTCCGCGAGGCATCCCAGGCACGGCGCCAGCCTCGCACAGCCGACCGGAGCCCGACCAACACCGTCGGGTTCTCGCGGGTTCTCGCGTCATCGAACCGGTCGATCACCGTCCAGCACGGTGACAGCCATGTCGTAGAGGACGACGGGAGCAATGGCGAGGGACGTCCGGGACAGCAGACACCAGGCCGACGGCCACCGACGGGTGACCGGATCGGCCCTGCGCGCGTCCTGGCTGTCGAACTCGCTCGATCGGGGGTGGCCCGATCCGCTGGGCTGGCGGACGCCAGCTGTGGACCGGGTCGTCGAAGCAGTGATCGATGCCGACGGGTCCGTCGGCCGGCTGGAGAAGGCCTTGCGCGCGCTCGCGTGGGAACGCGCGTCGGAAACCCTGCATCTGGACACCGCATTAGATGACCTTGACGCGTTGTGGTCGGTGCTCGAGGCCAGCGGCAGACGCCAACCGATTTCACTTCGTCAGGCTCGACGGTTGCTGGTGGACGCTTGGGTCGACGCCCTCGCGGTCGATCGCGGCGTGCCGTGCATCGATCCGCTCTCCGGGCTGCACACGGCTGGATACCTCCTCGGCCGCATTCGCGAACTGGATCGGCTCGCCGATGGCGAGCCCGCCGCCCTCGCTCTGCTCAGCATGCGCTGGCGACGGCCTGCAGGCCCATGGCGGCGGATCGGGACCGTCGTGTCTGCCACAGCCGTTCTACTGGAGAACGTCCGCCCCGACGCCACCTTCGCCCAGGATGGCACCTACGCAGCGCTTGCGCTGGTTCCCGACGACCTGCGGGCCCGAGTGGAACGCGCCTGCCTGGCCCGCGAATGTGCCTCGCCGGTGTTGCACGAGGCAAACGCCCGCGCGGACCTCATCGTGTTGCCCGATGACCGCGACCGAGTACCCGCCGTCCTGCGCCGGCTCCGGCTTCCGGCAAAACACCCGGAGAGTCGGATTACTACGGATACTCGGGATTGATCCTGGATCGATAAACTGATGTGTCCGGCCTCTCGAGGGAGTGCTCAGACGTGACGACCCCCGCAGTCCCGTGGACGGACGCGGAGCTCATCGCGCGCACTCGAAACGGGGACATGGCCGCGTACGACGAGCTCTACCGGCGGCATCTCGATGGCGCAAACCGAGTTGCGCGGGTCGTGACAGGAAGCGCCGACGAGGCCCAGGACGTCGTCTCGGAAGCGTTCACCCGGGTCCTGGACAGGCTTCAGCATGGCGGCGGACCCGACGACCAACTGAGCCCGTATCTGAACACCGTCGTCCGGCGGCTGGCCATCGACCGATACCGGGCATCCCGCCGGGATGGCCTGCCAGCCGATCCGACGCTGTTCGAGTTCATGCCCGAGGTCGACGATCCCATCTCCCGTTCCACGGACCGTGAACTGGTACGACGCGCCTTCGAGACGCTTCCCGATCGCTGGCAGCAGGTGCTCTGGCATACCGAGATCGAAGGGCGCTCTCCCGCGGCGCTGGCACCGAGCCTCGGCAGCACCCCCAACGCGGTCGCTGCGCTGGCGTACCGTGCCCGCGAAGGGTTGCGACAGGCCTACCTGTCGGTTCACCTGTCCGCGAACATCCCGGAGGAGTGCCGGTCCTACGTTCCGAAGCTCGCAGCGTACGTTCGCGGCACGCTGTCTCCACGCGAGGACCGATGGGTCGCTGCGCACGTCGAGCAATGCCCGCATTGCCGCGATCGCCGCGACGAGCTCATGCTGCTGGTTGCCAACCTGCGCGGTGTTCTCTGGCCTGCCTTGCTCCTGCCCGTCGTCCTAGGCGGCGCGAAGACCGCTGCTGCGGCGACGGGTGCTGTGGCCGCCGGCGCCGTCGGCGCCAAAGCTGGGGCCGCCGCCGCGGGGGCAGCGGGACCGGCTGCTGGAGGCGCCGGAGCGGGAGCTGGGTCCGCTGGCGCCAACGGTGCGATCGCAAGCTGGTTTGCCAGGACCCCGAAGCCGAAGTCGTTGGCCGGCCAGATCGCGACCGGGGTTGCAGCGGTCGGGGCGGTGACGGCAGTCGTCGTCGCCACCGCGGTCGTGGCTTCGGACGACGACCCACCACCGCGCGAGGAGTCGTCGGTCGCCGCGCCACTCGACCCCGGTCAACTCGGCCCGCCGGCAAATGTCCCGAGACCGTCCCCCACCTCCTCCGTCACGCCGTCACCATCGCTGCCCAGCACGGTTCTGCCGCCGGTGGGACGCCCACCCGCCGTTCCGGTCGTGGATCCACCGTTCGATCCGGCACCGGCGGCCGTCGGCCCGACTGCGGATTCCACCACTTCGGTGGTCGCTGCTGCACCTTCGACGCCGACGACTGCGGCCGGACCGCCGCCGCCGAGCTCGGTCACAACACCACCGCCGTCGGGCTCGGGGCCAGTGGGCACCCCGCCGCCGACCAACGCCCCGCCGTCCGCAACCGAGACACCGACCCCTACCGACACACCGACGCCGACCGACACTCCCACCCCGACTGACACCACGTCGCCGACGCCGACCGAGACACCGACAGCGACCGAGACACCGACGCCGACCGAGACACCGACGCCGACCGAGACACCGGCACCGCCCACCGAGACACCGACCCCGACCGACACCCCACCGCCCACCGACACCCCACCACCGCCGGATGCTCCGCCGTGGTGGTGGCGGTTCTGGTGTCAGCTGTTCCCGTGGTGGCCGGGCTGCTAACGCGGTCTAGCGATCGATCGTTTTACTGCTAGTGTGGTGAAATACGAAGAATTTCGTGGCAAATGCCATCCTCCAGTCGGATGACACCGGCTCGTCCGTCCGGCCAGAATTGGGTCTGACACCTTCCGCGCGACGCAGGGAAGTCCTGACCATGTCCGGTGGGGGAACGCGGGGGCATCCCAAGCGTTGCCGCCACTGGTCTCGGTGCACAGGGAGTTCGAGCAATGACCGTGCTGACGCACCCGTTGGCCGACTACGCTCCACGCTCGGTCGAGAGCTGGCGAGTGAACGCAGCCTGCAGGGGCATGGATACCGACCTGTTCTATCCGGAGGGACGCGGACGAGCCTTGCGGTTGCGGGAGCAGATCGCCAAGCAAGTGTGCGCAGAATGCCCTGTCGCCCGGGAGTGCCGCCAGTTCGCCGCTGCGTACCCAGAGCGCTACGGCATCTGGGGCGGCCGCACCGAGAACGAGCGCGGCTGGTCCCGTCGCTGACCTGAATCGGCGACCGTGCGACATCTTCGACCGTTCGACCACCGCCCGGTCTCAAGATCCGCCCATAGAGTAGCGACGTGAAGGTGACCGACCGGTGGTTCTCGGACCGGCTGCAGCAGGACATTGGTATCGCTCGGTGGGGCCACTTCGGGGTGCCAGTCCTGGTGTTTCCTTCCGCAGGTGGCGACGCGGAGGAGATCGAACGGCACCACCTGGTCGCTGCGTGCAGTGAGCTGATCGAGAGCGGCCGGGTCAAGCTCTACTCCTGCGACAGCGTCGCCGGTCGGGCGATGGTCTCCAGAGTCGGCCCGCCGGCGTATCGGCTGTCGTTGCTCAACCGCTTCCACGAATGCATCCGGCACGAGGTGGTGCCTGCGATCCACACCGACGTCGGCGAGGAGCAGCCGATCATTGCCACAGGCTCGTCGATCGGGGCGTTCAACGCGCTCGCGGTCATGTGCCGATTCCCCGATTTGTTCCGCGCGACCATCGGCATGAGCGGCACGTACCGGCTCGAGCGCTTCTACGAAGACGAGTACACCGACGACCTCTACTTCTCCTCTCCCCTGCACTTCCTTCCCGACCTCGACGGCCCGCAGCTGGAGACGTTGCAGCAGCGGTTCGCGATCCTCGCCTCGGGACAGGGCGCTTGGGAGGACGTCGGTGAGTCCTGGCACGCGGCACACATCCTCGGCTCCAAGGGCATCCCGAACCGAGTCGACGCGTGGGGCCCGGAATGGGACCACGAGTGGCCGACGTGGGGACGCATGCTCCCGCAGTACCTCGACGAACTCTGCTAGCCCCCGAGCCTGGTCAGCAAGAGCAGCTCGGCCAGGCAGGCGCGTTCGAAGTCGGCCAGATGCAGGCTCTCGTTCGCGCTGTGCGCCCGGGTGTCCGGATCCTCGACCCCGGTGATGAGGATTTCCGCGTCGGGGAAGGCCCGCGCGAAGGTGGGAACGAAATCGATCGAACCGCCGACGCCGATCTCGACCGGTTCGACGCCCCACGCGTCCGCGAACGCGGACCGAGCAGCCGTATAGGCAGGGCCCGAGCTATCCGCGCGAAATGGCTGGACCGCTGCGCCGGTGGAAACACCAACTCGCGCACCCCACGGGGCATGGGACTTCAAGTGGTCCACGAGGGCCGCACGGGCGTCGGTGGCGTCGTCCAGCGGTCCTATCCGCAGCGTGAGCTTGGCCCGCGCGCTCGGTACGAGCGACATCGAGGCGCCGTCGACCGTGGGCGCGTCGATGCCGACGACCGCAATCGCCGGAGCGGTCCACAGCCGGGACGTCAAACTGCCGGTGCCGATGAGCTCGACTCCTTCCAACACGCCCGCATCGGCGCGCAAGGTCTCCTCGCTGAGGTCGAGTGGGTCGGACTGGCCACGCGACAACCCCGCAACCGCGACGTTTCCCTGTTCGTCGTGCAGGGTGGCCAGCAGCCGCGCCAGCACCGTCAGCGCATCGGGAACGGGCCCTCCGTAAAGGCCGTTGTGCACATCGTGGCGCAGCGTCGACACCTCCACGACAACGTTCGCGCCGCCCCTCAGCGAAGTCGTCAGGGCCGGCACGCCGACCCGCCAATTGGTCGAGTCTGCAAGCACAATCACGTCGGCGGCCAGTCGGGAGCGGTAGATGTCCAGAAAGGCCGGCAGCGTCGGCGAGCCGATTTCCTCCTCACCCTCGATCAGCACGACCACGCCCACCGGCAGCTCGTCCCCCAGCGTTCGCAGTGCAGCCAGATGCAGTGCGATCCCGGCCTTGTCGTCGGCGGCGCCCCGGCCGTAAAGCCGGCCGTGACGCTCGACCGGTTCAAACGGTGGCGAATCCCACGCGCCGAGTTCACCTGGAGGTTGGACATCGTGGTGCGCGTACAGCAACACGGTCGGAGCTCCGATCGGTGCTGGGCGGCTGGCCAGAACCGCGGGCTGGCCGCCGCTCACCTGCACGACCTCGACCTCGGAAAGGCCGGAGGCACGGAACATGTCAGCGACTGCCGAGGCGCTGTCGGCGAGTTCGGTGGATGCCGACGGGTCTGCCGAGACGGACGGGATTCGTACCAGCTGGTGCAGATCCCGGCGCACGTCGGGAAGGATCCGCGCCAACCTGGCGGACGCGCCTGCCCCCGGATCCATCACTCCGCATACATCGTGAAGTCGCTGGCGAAACGCTCGGTCATCTCGATCACCCGCTGCAACTCGGCATGGCGCACGATGATCAGACCGTCACCGATCACGCTGGCACGCCAGTCCCGCCGGGGCGCTCCGATCGGCAGCAGCTCCTGGGCTACCACGGCGTCGCCGTACTGGGCGAGCAACTCCTCCAGCCCCTCGTACCTGGTGATCCGGCCCGCGCCCCGGGCCCGTTTGAAGATGCTGCCGACGTTGTAGCGACGGTCTAGCGGCTGCGACAAGCTGCCGTGCACCACCGCTTCGGCCCAGCCGACGTACAGGTCGCCGTCGGTCGAATAGTTCATCAGATCGACCACGCGGGCACCGGGCGGACGCCCTCCGATCTCGCCGAAGACGACCTCGCCGTCGGCCTTGCGGTACCACTCCATATGCGTGAAGCCGGACCGGAAGCTCAGCGCCGCCAGTACCGCGATGCCCATCTGCCGCCCGGCCTGGAGGTCGGACGGAGACAGATCGCGCAGCGAGATGCAGGTGGGACTGATCCATTCGTGCGTGCGCATCTGCAACGGCCGCGGCCGGTACCACAGGATGTGCTCGAACAGGACCTCGCCGTTGGCGCACACGGTGTCGTAGGTGAACTCCTCTCCGTCGACGAACTCCTCGACGCTCACCTCCGGCACATGCCGGAGCATGGGCAGCACGTCGTTCAGCTCATCCGTCGAGTCGACCCGGTAGGTGTCCGCGGATCCGGCGCCGGCGATGGGCTTGACGATGATCGGAAAGCCGATCCACTCGGCCGCCTGCCACACTCCGGCGACCGACGTCGTGCTCGCATGTCGTGGAGTCCGGATGCCGGCAGCGTCGATCACTTGCTTCATCCGCTCCTTGTCCCGGAAGGGAACGGTCTGATCGACCGTCATCCCGGGCAGCCCGAACACCTCCCGGATGTGGGCGGCCAACAGCATGTACGGCTCCCACAGGCACTCCACCAGCTCGAGTCGGACGTTTCCGGAGAGCCCATGGAGCGCCCCGAGCACAGCGGCCTCGTCGGTGAGCGAGACCCGCTCGTAGTGCGAGAGCCCCTCCAGCGCTGCCGGCGGCAAGGCGTCGGGCGGCTGGTCGCCGATGCCGATCACCGTTGCTCCGACCTTCGCCAGCGCCCTGGTGAAGTAGGACATCTCGACCGGATAGCCCGGCGAGATCATGACGACGTTCATTGCGCCTCCACCAGCTCGACCCGGAGGCCGGTGACAATGCGCTGCAGCGCATCTCGGACGACCGCGGTGTCGGGGTCGCGGACGATCACGTATCCCTCACCTTCGTAGCTGGTGGACGCAGGCTGGCCGGGCCGAGGGAGCCGGGATTCGACCACCAGGTGGCCGAGCTCGCGCTGTAGTCGCTCGGCGCCGTGTACCGCCCGAACCCGGCCCTTGCCCATCCCCCTCAAATACGCGGTCCCTGCTGCGTAGCGGCGCTCCCGCGGCTCGAACCGGCCGAGCACGACCAGCTCGGCCCAGGCACGGTACATGTCCATGTCGTGGGCGTATCCGTGCATCGACGTGAGCTGCGCACCGGGCGGGCGGGCCGCGACCTCAGAGACCGCGACCGAACCGTCGGCGCGCCGAAACCACTCCATGTGGGTGAGCGCGTCGCGCACGCCGAGCGCCCGCAATGCGGCCGGGCCGGCCTCGCGGATTCCGTCGTACTCGGGTCCGCTGACGTCTCGCGGCAAGATCACCACCCACTGCATCCAGGGGTTGCGCAGCACTTCCAACGGCGGCGGGATGTAGTCGGCGATCGAAGCCCACACCGTCTGCCCGTCGATGGTCACGCTGTCGAAACTGTGCTCCTGCCCAACGAGGAACTCCTCGAGCAGGCCAGGGGATTCCGGTCGAGGCGGAATCGCGTGCAGCCACTCCTGCAGCGCGGCCGGTTCGTCCAGCCGGTACGTTGCCTGCGCACCCGCGCCTGCCGGTGGCTTCGCCACCATCGGAAAGCCAACCGCCTCCGCGAACCCGAGCGCTTCGGCCGGATTGTGGACCAGCTGATGCCGGGCGCAGGGAACACCCGCAGCCCGGAGCACCGACTTCATCCGCGCTTTGTCGCGGACGTTGCGAGCGGTCTCGGCGTCCATGCCGTCGATTCCGAGCATCTCCCGCGCCTGCGCCAACGGCACCTGGAGCTGCTCGAGCGCACCGACCAGGCGTTCCACCCGGCCGATCTGACCGCTCAGCCCCGCGACCGCCTCGCACGATCTGGTGTGGGTCGAGCGCGTCGTCGACCCGCCAGTGCCCGGCCAGGTGGGCCCGAAGGCCGGAAGGGAGTTGATCGGCAGGCGTCGACGTGATCACTCCCAGCCGCACTCCGGGCAGCGTCGCCGCCGAGTCGACGAAGCGAGCGGTGGCCTCGAGCAAGAATGGTGCGACAAAGGCTGCGACGACCATGGGCTGACGTTACCGGGCCGGCAGCTAGCATTCCGGTCGTGAACGTCGTCTTCGTCGAGCCCTTCTTTCCACGGAACCAGCGCGAGTTCGTGCGTGGCCTGGCGTCGGTCGGCGCGACGGTCATCGGTGTCGGTGAGTCACCGGCGGAGATGCTCGACGACGAGCTGAAGAGCTGGATGACGCACTACCACCAGGTGCCGACCGTGGTCGACGTCGGGATCATGACCGACACCGTCCGCTGGATCCAGGGCAAGCTGTGGGTGGACCGGCTCGAGGCGACCATCGAGGCCCACACCCTCCCGGCCGCGCAGGTGCGGGAGAACTGCACAATCCCCGGCACATCGGTACGGACGGCCTGGCTGTGCCGAGACAAGCCGTCGATGAAGGAGGCGCTGCGTGCGGCCGGCGTCCCTACCGCTGCGTCGACCGCAGCGGACTCCGCTGCCGAGGTCTACGCGTTTGCCGACGCCATCGGATACCCGCTGATCCTCAAGCCGCGTTCTGGAGCCGGCGCTGCCGACACGACCCGCGTCGACACCAAGCCTGAGCTCGACGTCGCACTCGGCAAATTCGGCGAGCAGGGCGTTCAATCCATCGCGGTCGAGGAGTTCGTCGAAGGGCACGAGGGCTTCTACGACACGATGTCGATCGGCGGTCACCCAGCCCTCGACTTCGTCTCGCACTATTACCCCAACGTGCTCGAGGCGATGCGGGCCCGGTGGATCTCGCCGCAGTTCATCGCGACCAACCGCGTCGACACTGCCGACGACTACGTCCAACTGCGCGATCTCGGTCAGCGGGTGAACGCGGCTCTCGGCATCGGCACCAGCGCCACTCACATGGAGTGGTTCTTCGGTCCGAAGGGGCTGCGGTTCTCCGAGATCGGCTGCCGCCCGCCGGGCGTCGGGGCCTGGGACCTCTACTCGGCGGGCAACGAGATCGACCTCTATCGGGAGTGGGCAAACGCGATCGTCCACGGGCACATCCCGACCCGCCCGTCGCGGCGATTCGCCGCGGGAATCGTGGCCCTCCGGCCCGAGCGCGACGGTCAGATCACCGGCTATGCCGGCCTCGAGGACGTCCAGGCGCGGTCCGGTGAGTGGGTCATCGACTCCCATCTGCCGCCTGCGGGAACACCCACCCAGCCGGTCGAGGCCGGTTACATGGCCAACGCCTACATCCGGATGAAACACCCCGACTACGACACCCTGCGGGGCATGCTCGACGACGTCGGCCGTACCGTCCACGTGTACGCCGCGTGAAGGTAACTGTGCTGGGGCCACAGCGCAGGCCCACGCTCGACCAGGTGGTACCGGACATCGGCGTCGATGCGCCGATCGCCACAGTCACTGCCGGTTGGTTGGAGCGAGAACCGGATGACGTCGAGCTCGACCGCGTGCTCGGCGGGCGAAGCGTCAACCTCGAGCTGCACCGGCGCTGGCTTGAGGTCCTGGAACACGACCGGGAGTACGCAACAGCGGAGCTCGAGCACCGGGCGATCCTCGACGAGCTACAGGAGTTCTACGTGGTGCAGCTGGACCATGCGCTGCGAGCGCTGTACGAAGTCGCGCAACGTGGCGGGTCGTCGCGCAGCACGGCCGCTGCGATTGCCGATGCCCTCGCCGTCGTTCGTCTCATCGACGAGCGCCATCGCGACCAGGTATGGGCGGCGCATGCCGATTTCGCCGCGGCATGGCGTCCGCAGGAACGCCCAGTCGTCGCCGCGCACGCGTTGATCGTGCACGGCCTGCTAGGCGAGGCCGCCGCTGTGGTCGTTGCCGGTGGTCATGTCGGTGTACTGGTCCACGTCCTTCGACTGTTCGGTGTGCACCCAGCCGAAACCGTGCCGTTGGTCGCATGGTCCGCGGGAGCCATGGCGCTCACCGAGCGCGTCGTGTTGTTCCACGACCGCATCCCACATGGGCCTCCGCATGCCGAGGTCTACGACGACGGGCTGGGCGTCATACCGCGGGCGGTGCTGCTGCCACACGCGCGCCGCCGGCTGCGCGTCGACGACCGGCTGCGGATGTCGGTCTTCGCGCAGCGGTTTGAACCCGCCAAGTGCGTGGTGCTCGACGACGGCGTGCGTCTGGACCTAGAACCGGACGGGTCGTTGCCGCCGGGTGCCCGGGTCATCGATCCGGACGGGCACATCGGGGCGGTGGAAGCGGCGTGACCGTGCGATCGGTGCGGACCGGACCGGCAACCGCTCGCAAACTGGCGATCAACCGGCTGAAGGAACGGGCACCGGTCGACTCGGCATCGATCGACCGGTTCATTGCCCGGCACGAGGTGCCCATCGTCGAGGGCTCCCGATGCACCTTTCTGTTCCGCGGCGACGCCGACGCGGTCTTCGTCGTGCAGCGCATCGTCGGATTGCCCGACCGGATGCCGATGCGCCGGCTGTGGGGATCCGACCTGTGGTACCTCGTGCTCGAGCTGCCGCATGGGTCGCGAGTCGAGTATCAAATCGAGGTCAGGCGCGGCGACCTGCACGAGCGCTTCAATGACCCGCTGAACCCGAAGGTCTCGCACAGCCCGATGGGCAGCTCGTCGGTGTGCCACGCGGCCGGCTACGCAACGCCGGACTGGGTGCAGCCCGACCCCGACGCCAGGCCCGGCGAGCTCGCTGAGATGGTCGTGCAGAGCCGCGCGTTGCGGCACGACTACGACGTGACGCTCTACCTGCCCGCCCGGTTCCGGCGGACGGCGTCGTACCCGCTGCTCGTCGATGCACGACGGCGGCGACTTTTTGCGGTACGCGGCGGCCAAGACGGTGCTGGACAACCTCATCCACCGGCTCGACGTCGCCGAGATGGTCGTGGCCTTCCTGCAACCGAAAGACCGGCTGAGCGAGTACGCCAACTCGCCCGCGCACTCCCGCTTCGTCACCAAGGAGCTGGTGCCCAGGCTGGAGGTCGAGCTGCCGCTCTCCGCTAGCCGGTCCGGGCGCTGCCTGATGGGCTCGAGCTTCGGGGCGGTCGCCTCGTTGTCGGCTGCGTACCGATCGCCGGACATCTACGGCTCGCTGGTGCTGATGTCGGGCTCGTTCGTCTTCACCGACATCGGCGCCGACCACGGTGGCGGTCCGGCCTTCGACCCGGTGGTGAAGTTCATGAACCGCTACCGGGCCAAGCCGCGCCGGGTCGCCGACCGGCTGTTCATGAGCTGCGGCGTCTACGAACCGTTGATCATCCCCAACCGCTCGATGGTCCCGACGTTCGAGTCGACCGGCATGGACGTGCGCTACGTCGAAGCCCGCGACGGGCACACCTGGGAGAACTGGCGCGACCGGATGCGCGATGCGCTGTCGTACGTCTACCCCGGCCCGCAGAAGCTGGTCTATGAGTAGGCCGCCAGCCGCCGGCTCGCTTGGCTTAAACCCGTCCCCGAGGTCGTGAAGATCGTCGTGATGTCTCCCCTGCGGGCGTAGGTGCCCCCAGCAAGCACGACGATCTTCACGACCCACGTCGGGGGACGGCCGTCCATGTTGTGAAGATCGCCGTGATCAACACCGCACCCCCAGCGACCGGCCGATGACAGCACAACGATCTTCACGACCGAATTGGACACAGATTTCGGCGATGCGAGCAGGTGTGTCCAGGCCCCGTGGGCCGAGGCATGCCTCAGTCGGGCAGCAGCGGCACCTGAATGCCCTGGTCGCGGCCGAGCAAGACAGCCCGGGTGACGGCGTCCGACCCGAACCTGTCGCGCAACGCGTCGAGCGAGGCGTCCAGTGCCCCGGCCGGCTGCCGTTCGAACGGCAGGGTGAGCTGGATGTAGGCGTCAGCGGTCAGGTTGCCGAGCGTCAGCCCGACCAGGGTGATCCCGTCCCGTTCGATCATCGGCCAAGCAGCCGCGAAGAGCTCTCGCGCGGTGACCAGGATGGTCTGGGTTTCGGCGGTCGGGTCGGGCAAGGTGTGCGAGCGGGTCGCCCGGCTGAAGTCGTCAAACCGCAGCCGCAGCGTGACCGTTCGGCAGACCCGCCCGGCCGCCCGCAGCCGACGCCCGAGACGATCGACGATCCCGACCAGAACGGCGTCCAGCGTGGCCGGTGACTTCGGGGTACGGCCGAGAGCACGTTGGGAGCCGATGGAACCCCGGCGTCGCCCGACCTGTACTGGACGCGGGTCACGATTGTGTGCCAGGGCCAGCAGGTGCCGGCCGGCCGCCGGCCCGAGGATGGACACCAGCGCCGCCTCGGTGAGCTCCGCCACGTCGGCGACGGTCATGATTCCTCGCCGGTCGAGCTTGCGAGCGGTGACCTCGCCGACCCCCCAGAGCAGCTCGACCGGTAGCGGGTGCAGAAATGCGAGCTCGCGATCGGGCGGCACGACGAGCAGACCATCCGGCTTGGCTACCCGGCTGGCGACCTTGGCGAGGAACTTCGTCCGGGCGACACCCACGCTGATCGGCAGCCCGACCCGGTCTCGAATCTCGCGGCGCAACCGGTGGGCGATCTGGGTGGGCGTCCCGGAGATCCGCCGCAGCCCACCGACGTCGAGGAACGCCTCGTCGATGGACAGCCCTTCGACCAGCGGCGTCGTCTGCTCGAACACCTCGAACACTGCCTTGCTCGCCTCGGTATAGGCCGACATCCGCGGGCTGACGACCACGGCCTCGGGACAAAGCCGACGGGCCTGCCGGCCGCCCATCGCCGTGCGCACACCCATCGCCTTCGCCTCATAGCTGGCGGCGAGCACCACACCGGCGCCGACGATGACCGGGCGCCCTCGAAGCCGCGGATCGTCACGCTGCTCGACCGAGGCGTAGAAGGAGTCCAGATCGGCGTGCAGGATCGTCGCATCACCGGACACGAACACATGTTCGCATCCGGGTCAGACAATCACACCCGTCGCTTGAACGCCCAGACCGACAACGGGGCGAAGACCGCCGCGATCGCCGCGGCCCAGACCAGGGATTGGATGATCGGCGTCGCCTCGGCGCCGGTGACCATCAGCCCACGGCAGGCGTCGGCCAGGATCGACACCGGGTTGGCGTTGACGAACGGCTGCAGCCAGCTGGGCATCGTGTCTGCCGGCACGAACACGTTGCTGACGAACGTCACCGGGAACAGCACTGTGAACCCGAAGAGCTGGACGTGCTCGGGATCCTTGGCCAGCACCCCGACCAGCACCGAGACCCAGGAGAACGCCAGCGCGAAGACGAGGAGCAACACGATCGCGGCAAGCAGCGACATGACGTCGGTGCCGATCCGGAAACCGAGGATCATTCCGACCGCGAGCAACAGGAAGATCGACCAGGCCTGCTTCACCTGATCGGCGATGATCCGCCCGGCCATCGGCGCCCATCGGGCGATCGGCAGCGAGCGCAAACGGTCGAACACGCCTTTCGTCAGGTCGGTGTTGAGACCGGTACCGACGTACATCGTCACGAACAGCATGTTCATCACGATGATGCCGGGAAGGGCGAAGGTCAGATAGTCACCAGTGTCACCAGCAATGGCGCCGCCGAACACATAGGTGAACAGCAGCACGAACATGATCGGCTGGATGCTGAAGTCGCCCAGCTCCCACGGGTTGTGCCGGACCTGGACCATCGTGCGCCAGGCCAGCGTGAGCGTCTGCCGGATGCCTTCCACCGGGCTGACCCGCGGGCTGAGTCGCGGAGCCGCAGGCGCGGTTGCTGTGACGGCGCTCATGCCGGACTCCCTTCCGTTTCGTTGTCCTCGTCGGCCGGATGCCCGGTCAAGGACAGGAACACCTCGTTCAGGCTGGAGTTGCGCAGGGTCAGCTCGGTGACCACCACACCGGCATCGTCGAGCCGGCGCACCACTGCAGAAAGCAGATGCGGATCGGTCACCGGCGCCGTCACCAGCGTGCCGTGCACCTCGGGTTCGGCATCGGTCAGCTCGCCGACCACCGAGCTCACCACCGGCAGGTAGCGTATCGTCCTCCGGCCGCACGGCGAGGGTTTGCGAGCCGGTCTTGGCCTTGAGCTCGTCCGGCGTGCCGCTGGCGATGACCCGGCCGTGGTCGATGACCACGATCTCATCGGCGAGCTCGTCGGCCTCGTCCAGGTACTGGGTGGTGAGCAGCACGGTCACCCCGCCGGCGACCAGGTCCTGATCAGGGTCCATGCCTCGCTGCGGGCCCGCGGATCCAGCCCGGTCGTCGGCTCGTCGAGGTAGAGCATCTGCGGCCGGCCGACCAGGCTTGCGGCCAGATCCAGCCGGCGGCGCATGCCGCCGGAGTAGGTCTTGGCGGCCCGATCCGCCGCATCGGTCAAGCCGAAGTCCGTCAGCAGCTCGGCGGCTCGCGCCTTGGCCTGCGGTCTCGGCATGCCGAGCAGCCGGCCGATCAACAGCAGGTTCTCGGTGCCGGTCAGCATCTCGTCGACAGCCGCATACTGGCCGGTCAGGCCGATCAGCTGGCGGACCTGGTGCGCGTCGCGGACGACGTCATAGCCCCCGACGGTGGCGCGCCCGGCGTCAGGCTGCAGCAGCGTGCTGAGGACGCGGACAGCGGTGGTCTTGCCGGCGCCGTTCGGCCCGAGCAAGCCGAGGACCGTGCCCGCCCGCACGCCGAGATCCACCCCGTCCAATGCGGTGGTGTCACCGAAGCGCTTGACCAGCCCCTCGGTCCAGATCGCGTGATCCATCGGATCTATTCCTCCTTCTCGACCTCGACCCGAGCATGCCGCACGGGTCTGACATTCCCAGGTCGTTGCCGATTCGCTGACGGCGGACATCGAACCCTGGTGTGCAGACTCCGCTGCGGTCGAAATCTCAGCGCCGGCGTCAGTGCACGCGGCGATCACCGGGCCGGGCGACTCGTAGCCAGCGATAGCCGTACCCGCCGAGCTGCAGCGCAGCGGCTCCGTTCGCATCGAGCTGTGTCGTCCCGTCCTCGAGCAGGTCGACCAGCTGACAGGAGTCGTCGCAGTCGGGGAGCGTGATCGGCACGGTCCGCGGCTCGGGATCCAGGTTGTGCATGGCGACCATGCTCCCGTCACCCCACACACACCGGTGTGCGATGACCTCGCGGTGCGGCTGGTCCACCAGCTCGAAGTCCGACCAACCCAGCTCCGGGCTCTGCCGGTAGCGGCGAATCAGGAGCGTCATGAAGTTGAGCAGTGAGTCCGGGTCGCGACGCTGGTCGCCCACGTTCACGTGCTCGGGACCGAACGCCTCTTCGACCAGAGGCGCGACCAGCCGGGACGGCTTGGCGGTCGAGAACCCGGCGTTGCGACCGGACGACCATTGCATCGGGGTTCGGACGGCGAGCCGATCCCCTGCGTCGAGGTTCTCACCCATGCCGATCTCCTCCCCATAGAACAAGACCGGCGTGCCGGGCAGGGAGAACAACAGGCTGTAGACCATCCGGATGCGGCGGGGATCGCCATCAAGCATCGGCGGCAAGCGGCGGATCAGCCCCCGGCCGAACACCTGCATGCGCTCCTCCGGGCCGAACGCTGTGAAGACCTCCGCCCGCTCGTCGTCGGTGAGCTTGTCGAGTGTGAGCTCATCGTGGTTGCGAACAAATGTCGCCCATTGGATGTCTGACGACGGGCTCGGCCGCTCGACCAGCGCCTTGATCAGTGGCCGTGCGTCATGCCGGGCCAGCGAGAGGTAGAGGCTCTGCATGCCGATGAAGTCGAACTGGACGTTCAGCTCGTCGCCCTCCTCGCCGCCGAAGTAGAGCAGTTGGTCCTTGTGCTGCAGGTTCACCTCGCCGAGCAGCACCGCGTCCCCCGAGCGTCGGCTGATGAACGCGCGAAGCGAACGGAGGTATTCGTGCGGGTCCGCGAACTCGGCGCGGTCGCGCTCGGATGCACCCGTCGTCTCCAGCAGGAATGGCACGGCGTCGACCCGGAAACCGGACAGACCGAGTTCCAGCCAGAAGCCGATGACCTTCGCGATCTCGTCCCGAACGCGTGGGTTGGCGACGTTGAGGTCGGGTTGATGTTTGTAGAAGCGGTGCAGGAAATACTCGCCGGACTTGTCGTCGTACTCCCAGATGCTCTCCTCCTGCCCGGGGAAGACCGTTTCCTTGGACGTATCCGGCGGACGGTCCGAACGCCACACGTAGTAGTCCCGGTACGGCGAGTTCTGGCTCGACCGCGCTGCCTTGAACCACGGATGCCGGTCGGATGTGTGGTTGACCACCAGGTCAGCAATGACTCGCATACCCCGGTCCCGCGCGGTGCGGATCAGCTCGACCAGGTCGCCGTGATTGCCGAGCCTGGAATCGACGCCGTAGAAGTCGGTGATGTCGTACCCGTCGTCGCGGTCCGGCGTCGGATAAAACGGCATCAACCACAGGCAGGTGACGCCGAGGTCGGCCAGATAGTCGATCCGGTTGACCAGGCCGGGCAGGTCGCCGCTGCCGTCTCCGTCAAGGTCGAGGAAGGTCTCGACGTCGAGGCAGTAGACGACGGCGGTCTTCCACCACAGGTCGCTGGTGTCGGTGATCTTCATCCTGATGTCTCCAGTTGTGGCAGTACCTGGTCACCAAAAGCGTCGATGAACTCGTGTTGTCCCTGGCCGACGTGGTGCAGATACAGCGCGTCGAACCCCAGACCGGCCAGATCGTGCAACCACTTGGCGTGTTGATCGAGGTCACTGGAGATCAGCACATGTTCACGCATGGCATCCGCCGGGACATACTCGCTGACCGCGTCGAAGACTCCGACAGTATCGATATCCCAGGCGGCCGGTGGGCCGAACACGTTCGAACGCCACTGCTCGTGGGCGATCCGGAGGGCCTCATCCTCGCGGCGGCATAGCTGAGGTGGACCTGGAGGGAGATCGCCCCGCGACCGCCACCGTCCCGGTAGGCGTCGATCATCGTGCGCAAGTGGTCAGGCGGCTGGTTGACGGTGATCAGACCGTCTGCCCAGGCCGCTACGGAGCGCGCGGTGTCGACGCTGACCGCGGCACCGATGAGCAGCGGCGGTTGGTCAGGGAGGGTCCAGAGCCGGGCCCGATCGACCGTCACGAGACCGTCGTGGCTCACCTCCTCGCCCGCGAGCAGCGCCCGGATGACGTCTACGCACTCGCGTAGCCGCTCGGCCCGCACCTCCCTTCGAGGCCAGCCTTCGCCGGTGATGTGCTCGTTGGACGCCTCGCCGGTTCCCAGTGCCACCCAGAACCGTCCCGGGAACATCGCCGCCGAGAGTGGCGATCGCCTGGGCGATGATCGCCGGGTGGTAGCGCTGGCCGGGCGCATTGACGACGCCGAAGGACAGGCTGGTCCGAGCCAAAGCGGCGCCCAGCCACGACCATGCGAACCCGGAATGTCCCTGCCGGGCGCTCCAGGGCGAAAAGTGGTCCGAGCTCATGGCAGCGGCGAACCCAGCCTGTTCGGCGGCGATCACTGCGTCCAGAAGCTCGCCTGGATGGACCTGTTCGTGGGAAGCGTGAAAGCCGATGACGGTCACGCTGACTTGCCTACCCAGCCGGGGCGCAACCGACGCCCGGGTTTATAGGACCGCGCCGCGAGGTGCCACCTCGATGGCGGCGACGCCTCGGCCGTAGAGCGCCAGGAGCCGTCCGCCGTGTTCACTGCGGAGTACACCGGAGTCGTCGGCGAGCGCTGAGATCGCGTGCTCGGCGACCATGTTGGGGTCGTTGTTGTCGGCTTCCTCATAGGTGACGTCGATGTGGTCCCCGGTCGTGAGTCGGACCCGCAACACGATCTTCGCCATCCTCAGGTGCTCCTACTGTCGGCATCGGACGCTCGAGTGATCACGACGACCGGGATCTCGCGCTCCGTCTTCTGCTGGTAGTCCCCGTAGGCCGGCCAGATCTGATTCATCGCCGCCCACAATCGGCGCCCGGCGCTCGCCTTGCGCGGTACGCGCCACCCCCCGGAACTTCTCGGCGCCGACCTGCACGTCGACATCCGGATCGGCGCTGAGGTTGAGGTACCACGCCGGGTTCGTGCGCGCTCCGCCCTTGGATGCGACGACGACGTAGTCCGCACCATCCCTGCCGTAGATCAGGGCGGTCCGGTGCTTGGTACCGGTGCGGCGGCCGGTCGTGGTCAGCAACAGCGTCGGCACACCCCGCCGCCACTCGTGGCCCTTCTCACCGTCGGACGCGACATAGGCCCTGATGTGCCGGTTGACCCAGCCGACCGGGCTGTCTTCGACACCCGGATCCGTCATCTCGACTCCTGCGGCTCCTGTGAGTGAACGTGCACGCGAACGGTCCTCGTCTCCGCTGGTGAATCCTCCCAGGGCCGGCCGAAGACGAACACGACGTCGTAATCCCCCGCCCGATCCGCTCGGAAGCGCACCGTCTTGTGCTCTGCTGATCCCACGACGTCCGGATTCACCGGCGTCTCTTGCTGCGTATCGATCATGGTCAGGCCCGCGGGGACGTCAACGGGCGTCCACGTGTAGCCCGCGCCCGGCAGGTCGGCGAGCACCACGTCGAACCCGGCACCCTCGACGACGTCGACCGTTTGGCGTGGCGAGGGTTCGTCGGCTACCCGTCGTTGACGGCTCAGGTGGACCCGCCTACCTTCGACCGAGCGACCGATCTTGGTCGCCCGCGAACTCTGGGGACAAGATGGCCAAGAAGACTAGCCGACGGCAGTCCGCCGCCAAGGCGACCAGCAAGAACGACGACAGCACCCGGCGGATCCTCAACTGCATCCCCTCGCCGGATCCCGACGAGGACTGGCGGTACCACAACGCCGAAGACGCCGGTGTCCTGGCCAGCGCCGCTGTGCCGGCGTCGAAAGACCTCCGCGACGATACCTGGTGGGCGATCGGCGACCAGGGAGCGACCGGATCCTGCGTGGGCTGGGCCACCGCGGACTCCGCGCTGCGCTGGCAGTTCGTCCAAGCCGGGCGGATCGCGAAAACCGACGTTCTGTCCACGCGCTTTCAGTGGATGGCGGCAAAGGAGACCGACCAGTTCGATCGGCAGCCGACGTCGTTCATCGAGTCGGCCGGCACGTCGATCAAGAGCGCCCTGGAGGTGGCCCGCAAGTGGGGCGCGGTGCGGGACAAGGAGCTACCGTTCAAGAGCGGCCGGCTCTACCGCGGCGAGGAAGCCACCTTCTACGCCGTCGCAACCCAGCTGAAGATCGCTTCGTACTTCAACCTCGGCCGCTCCCTGGGCGACTGGCGCTCGTGGCTCGCGCGCAACGGACCCGATCGTGACTCGCCTCGACGTCGACGCGACCTGGGACGCCGCCACCGCCAACAAGGGAAAGCTGACGACCTACAAGCCGTCCACCAGGCGTGGCGGGCATGCGGTTGCCCTGGTCGGATACACGGCCACCGGTTTCATCGTCCGCAACAGCTGGGGCGCGGATTGGGGCGACGGCGGCTACGCCTACGCGTCGAACGCCTACGCCGGCAAGGCGTTCACCGAGGCTTACGGCGTGTCGGCCTGAGGCACGCGCCGGCGATAGACGCGGGTTTCCCAGGGTCGCAGCGCGGGTGGCGACGCTGCCGAGGACGCCGGCTCGGCTGGGTAATTCGCCAGAAGGAGCTCGGAGCCTGCCCACGCGGCCGCGTCGGGCACGTCGGCAACGACAGAGTTGCCGGAGAAATTGCCAAGTACGAGCAGCTCGACCTCGTCCAATCGGCGCGTGAACGCGTACACCCGCTCGTCATGCGGCAGCAGCATGGTGAAATCGCCGTGCGCCACGACCGGCTCGGTGTGCCGAAGCGCGATGAGCCGACGATAGTGATGCAGCACCGAGTCGGGATCGGCCACCTCGGCCTCGACGTTGATCTCACGGTAGTTCGGGTTGACCGGGATCCACGGCTCGCTACGGGTGAAGCCCGCGTGCCGGGAGTCGTCCCACTGCATCGGAGTTCTGGCGTTGTCGCGACTCATCGCTCGCAGGCTGTCCAGCACCTGCGCCGAGTCCGCGCCCGCCTCAACCGCGGTCGCATAGTGATTGAGCGACTCGATGTCCCGGAAGTCCTCGATCCCGACGAACGGCCCATTCGTCATTCCCAGTTCCTCGCCCTGGTAGACGTACGGCGTCCCGCGGTGCAGATGCAGCACTGTCGCGAGCATCTTCGCCGCCTGGACCCGATAGTCGCCGTCGTCGCCGAACCGGGAGACCACTCGCGGCTGGTCGTGGTTGTCCCAGTACAGGCTGTTCCAGCCGACATCGGCGAGACCGGCCTGCCACCGGCCGAACGATGCCTTCAGGTCGCGCAGGCGCAACTTGTGAACATCCCATTTTCCGTCGCCCTGGTCGAGCCCGACATGCTCGAACCCAAAGACCATGTCGACCTCGCCGCGGCCGGGGTCGGTGAACAGTCGGGCCTCGTCGATCGTGACGCCAGGCATCTCGCCGACGGTCAGCAACTCGGCGTCGCGGTCGACGAATACCTCGCGGTGCATCTCCTGCAGGAACTCGTGGATGCGCGGCCCGCTGACGTAGAAGGGGCTGCCGTCGGCGAGCAGGCCTCCGGGCATCGGGTGCCCGTCCGGCAGAGCGGGATCCTTGGAGATGAAGTTGATGACGTCCATCCGGAAGCCGTCGACTCCGCTGTCCAGCCACCAGCGCATCATCGAGTAGATGGCTTGCCGGACCTCAGGGTTCTCCCAGTTCAGGTCCGCCTGCTTGCGCGAGAACAGGTGCAGGTAGTACTCGCCGGTCGACGGGTCGAACTCCCAGGCCGGCCCGGAGAAGAACGAGGCCCAGTTCGTCGGTTCCGCGCCTGGGTCGCCGCCGGTCAGTCCTGGCCGGGGTGGGCGCCACCAGTACCAGTCCCGCTTCGGGTTCGTCCGGCTCGAGCGGGACTCGACGAACCAGGCATGCTCGTCTGAGGTGTGGTTCACGACCAGGTCCATGACCAGACGCATCCCCCGGGCATGCACGGCGGCAAGCAGGGCGTCGAATTCCTCGAGAGTCCCGAATGTCGGGTCGATGTCCTGGTAGTCGCTGATGTCGTAGCCGGCGTCGTCCTGCGGCGACGGGTAGACCGGGCTCAGCCACAGCACGTCCACCCCGAGGTCGGCCAGGTAGTCGAGTGGTCGATGATCCCGGCGAGGTCTCCGACCCCGTCACCGTCGGAGTCGGCGAAACTGCGTGGATAGATCTGGTAGACGACCGCGGTCTTCCACCACGGCTCGTGGTCTGCATGGGTCGCATCAGCTGACCGGTCAGGCGGCACGTCCGGACATGCTGTCCAGTTTCGGCGATCAGCCCGGCGACCGCGGTCATGGCCGGTAGAGCACTTCTTCCGAGACGACGGCTGGCGCCGGCTCGCCTCTTTCAGAGCCAAGGCGACGACGCGCGGAGAACAACGAGCCGCGAGCCGGCTGTACCGGGGCGAACTTGGTGAGACCCGAGGGCGGCATGTCGACGAAGACGGACTCCATCGCTCCGTCGCGGAAGTACGTCTCGTGCCAGAAGCCGGTGCCACCGCTGTCCGCGAAGGAAGTCCTGCCACCACTGCCTTGTGCGGCAGCTCATGCGCCCAGCGCTCGAGCGAGTCGAAGTCGCGCCAGTACTGCCGCATGCCGAAGTGCGGTGGGACCAGGGAGAACAGCAGGTACTCGTGCAGCAGCAGGCCGTCTGGAGCTGCGCCTCACCGATGCCTGGATCTTGGGACCGAAGGAGAGCAAGGTCCGCATACCGCGTGATCGTCTTCGCCCGCATCCCCAGATAGATGACCACCAGGTCCGGGAACTGCGACAGGTCGGCGGTCGACGCGGTTCGGCTTGGCTGCCATCACTCAGCGGTAACACGGCACCAGGGAGCGGTCAACGCGACCAAGGTCCCGTTCAGCGGGCCGATGGCACGTTGTGACGCTCCACAAATATCGCAAACCGGGGGCTGGGCGACGGCACGCCGAGCCAATCGCGACAGCCCGGCGGGCCAATGCCGTTTGGGAATGGGAACCCGTCACGGGCTCCGGCAACGCAGAAGTGATCGAAACCAGACCCTCTGCTATTGATCAGCTGCGTACGATGGCACCGAGAGGCCGACGACCGCTCACCTCGAGCGAACGGGGTGGCTTCCGGGGGACTGCGATGCATGCGAACCATCGGGTCAGAGCTGGGCCTGGTCGTGTCATGAGCACCACGGATGGCCTGCTGTTCGCCAACGGGTCGACGCCACGACCGGCGAGCAGCTGCTGGCGCCGATGACGGTCGAGGAGCTGGCCCGGCTCGCGACCACCGCCCCGCCGAACCGGGCGAAGCCGACCGAGTTGGTGGCCCGACACCGGCGCGCCACCGAGCGGGTCTATCGCACCGAAACAGGGCGTCGATCCCAGCGACCTGGCCCAGACCGGCTGGGGGATCGTCTTCGCGCAGGAAACCGACCCGCGAGTCGTGGCCGCACTCACGCCGCTGCTGGAGCGCCGGCACGCCCAGGCGGACGCCGTCGTCGAGGGCGCTACCGGGAGTTCACCGGCGCGGAACGCTTACCGCCGCGGCGAATCCAAGCAGGAGTTCCTCCGCCGCCATCGTTCCGGCCCGGGACCGGTCGACCCGGATGTCATCCCCTACTACCTGCTGCTGGTTGGCGGCCCGGACGAGATCCCGTTCGAGGTCCAGTACCAACTCGACGTGCAGCACGCCGTCGGCCGGATTCACTTCGACGACGTCGCCGGCTACGCGCGCTATGCCGCGAACGTCGTCGCCGCTGAGACCAGGCCAGCCGCGCACCGAGCCGGCCCGGCTGTCGTTCTTCGCTGCCCGCAACGACGGCGATCCGGCGACCGCGCTGAGCTGCGAGCATCTGGTCGCGCCGCTCGCGACCTGGGGGCTGGGCAAGGACTCCTGGCTGGTCCGGTCGTTCGTCGGCGCCGACGCGACCAAGGACGGGCTGCGGGCCATGCTCGCCGGAGACGAGCGGCCGGACGTTCTCTTCACCGCGACCCACGGCGTCGGCTTTCCGGCCGGCCATGCCGACCAGCGCCGGACGCAGGGGGCGTTGGTGTGCCAGGACTGGCCGGGTCCGGGCCACGGCCGGATCGCGCCGGAGCACTGGTTTGCCGCAGTCGGACGTCCCTGAGTCCGACCTGACCGGGATGATCGCCTTCCTGTTCGCATGTTTCGGCGCCGGGACGCCGCGCTACGACGACTTCGACCGCAATCCCGACGAGCGCAAGCCGTTGGCGCCCGACCCGTTCGTCGCTGCGCTCCCGCAGGCCATGCTCGGGCGCGACGGCGGTGCGCTGGCCGTCGTCGGGCATGTCGATCGGGCGCTGGGGTACTCGTTCGTCTGGCCCGGTGCAGGTCGGCAGACCGAGGTCTACCGCAGCACGCTTGCCGAGCTCGGGGCGGGGCAGCCGATCGGATCGGCGCTGGAGTACGTCGGTGACCGCTACGCCGAGCTCGCCACCGATCTCAAGCAGGCGATCGACGACGCCAGAGAGGGCTGGCGGACCGACGACGCGATGCTCGCCGGGCTGTTCGCCGCCTGCGCGGACGCACGCGGGTTCGTGCTGCTGGGCGACCCCGCGGTGCGGTTGGCGGCGGTCGCGGTACCGGATGGCCGTCCTGAGCAGAGTGCGCCGGTCGAGGTGGCGACCACGAGCAGCGCACCCGATGCCGAGCTGCCGACGATACAGATGGCGAACCGGCACGCTGACTCCGGCCCGCACTGACCCGGTCGAAATCGCGACATATGTCACGGACGACCCGGACGGCGTCGCGGTACGACCCGGCGACCGGTCGTATCAGCGGCGCCCGGCTGTGCCTCTTCTCCAGCGTGGACCTTGACGGCACGGCGGCCCACGTCACGACGACGCAGAGCCGGGGCGTGGCGAGCGACGGCGCCCTGACCACGCTGCACGCTCGGCTGCTGGAGATCAGCATCGAGGCCCGGCGGGCCGCCACTCACGACACCGGGAAGTCGCCATGACCGACTACGCCGACCTCGAGATCGGCCTGCACCGGCGCGATGGCGTGACCTGGCGCGTCGGAGGTCCGGTACAGCCAGCAGGAGTCCGACGCCGACATCAACGTCGAGGGTGCGCTCACCGTCGATATCGACCCGCGGGCCTGAAGGAACTCGAACCCGACACGGAGGCGTACGGACGCACGCTCGGCGAGGCGCTGCTGGGCGGCCGCGTGGGCGAGGCGTATCGGCAGGCGATTGCGGCGGCGCAGAGCCAGGGCGTGACCCTGCGGGTACGGCTGTTTGTCGGTCCCGAGTGCCACCGCCCTGCACACGCTGCGCTGGGAGACGATGCTCGACCCACGCGACGGCTCGCCGTTGCTCACCGACGAGAACATCGTGTTCTCGCGGTACCTGTCCAGCAACGACTGGCGCCCGGTCGCGGCTGCGGCCGAAGAGCGCGCTGCGAGCCCTGGTCGTGGTGTCGGGTCCGACGGACCTCGACCGGTTCCAGGCCCGGACCCTCGCGCCCGTTGCCGTGGAAGAGGAGGTTACCCGCGCGCAGGAAGGGCTGGCTCCGCTCCCGACCCGGGTGCTGTCAGAGCACGGCGAGGTGACCGAGGAGCGGTTGTTCGGCGAACTGCGCGACGGGTTCGACGTCCTGTATCTGGTCTGCCACGGCTATCTCGCCGAGGACGACGAACCGACTCTGCTGCTCGAGAACGACGACGGGACCGTGGCCCGGATGCGGGGCAGCACGCTGGTCGACCGCATTCGTGACCTCAGGCGGGTCCCACGCCTGGTCGTGCTCGCGTCCTGCCAGAGCGCCGGCGTCGGAGAAGCCGGGCAGGCCGACGGCAACCGGGTCATGGCCGCCCTCGGCCCGCGGTTGGCCGAGGCCGGGGTGCCCGCAGTTCTTGCCATGCAGGGCGACATCTCGATGGAGACTGTCTCCCGGTTCATGCCGACGTTCTTCCACGAGCTGCAACGCGACGGGCAGATCGACCGGGCCATGGCCGCGGCTCGGGGCGCGGTACGGGATCGGCACGACTGGTGGGCGCCGACATTGTTCATGCGCCTACGCAGCGGCCGGATCTGGTATGTCTCCGGGCTGGGCCGGACCGGTGAACCCTTCGAGAAGTTCCCCGCACTGGTCTACGAGATCAAGAAGCGCAAGTGCACGCCCATCCTGGGGCCCGGCCTGTCCGACCCGCTGTTCGGATCACGGCAGGAGATGGCGCAACGGTGGGCCAAGAACTTCCACTTCCCGATGGCGCCGCACTACCGCGACGACCTGCCGCAGGTAGCTCAGTACCTGTCGGTCAACCAGAGCTACGAGTTCCCCCGCGATGAGCTGGGTCAGTACCTGCGGCATGCACTCGTCGAAGGCTACGGCGAGCAGTTGCCCCCGGAGTACTACCAGGATCGTAAGGTCGAGAGCCTGCCGCTGAACAAGTTGATGTCCGACGTGTGGCGGATCCGGTACCCGGAGGGAACGCTCGATCCGTACCGCGTGCTGGCCGAAATGCCGATGCCGTTGTACGTGACCACCCAGCCGTGGAACCTGCTGGCGGAGGCGCTGCGCGCCGACGGTAAGGACCCAAAGGTCGAGCCGTGCCGCTGGAAGGACCTGGAAGACGACAGCTGGTGGGGCGACCCGACCGAGCTCGACACACCTGAATGGGCGTTCCACGTCGAGGACGACCCCGCCGAGCGGCTCGCCATCGACGGTGCAGGCTGGCCGACGTCGGTCTTCGAACGGGACAAGTCATATGTGCCCGACGCCCAGCGTCCGCTGGTCTATCACCTGTTCGGCCACCTCGCCCGTCCCCGGTCGCTGGTGCTCACCGAAGACGACTACTTCGACTTCCTGATCGGCGCTACCAAGAACAAGGACCTCATCCCACCGAAGATCCGGCGGGCGTTCGCCGACAGCTCGCTGATGTTCCTCGGCTTCCGGCTCGACGAGTGGGACTTCCGGGTGCTGTTCCGCGCCATCGTCAACACCGAGGGCGATCGCCGGAAGGAACACACCCACGTCGCCGTTCAGATCGACCCCGAGGAAGGCAGCACGATCGAGCCGGACCGCGCGCGTAGCTACCTGGAGAAGTACTTCCAGGGCAGCAACATCACCCTCTACTGGGGCAGCACCGAGAGCTTCATCAAGGAGCTGCACAGCCATTGGGTCGCGGAGTCGTGAGCACCGACGTCGGCACCCCGAAGGCGACCGGCAACCCGTATGTCGGGCCGCAGTCGTTCCGGCGCGGTGACGCCCTCTACGGGCGGGACCGCGAGACCGCGGATCTGCTCGATCTGCTCATCGCCGAACGCGTCGTGCTGCTCTACTCGCCGTCCGGCGCCGGGAAGTCGTCGCTGATCGCGGCCGGGCTGGTGCGCCAACTCGAAGCCGAGGGCTTCGAGGTGTTGCCCACGATCCGGCTGACCCATGAGCCGCCGCCGGGCAGTTCCTTCACCGGCCCGGCGCGCAACCGGTATGCGCTGAGCACTCTGCTCTCGCTGGAGGAGGGCCTGCCGCCCGAGCACCAGCACCGCACCGCCGACCTGGACGCGATGACGGTCACCGAATACCTGGCGAACTGGCCCGACCTGGACCACAAGCCCGGCAACGAGGTCCTGCTCTTCGACCAGTTCGAGGAGGTCATCACCGCCGATCCCAACGACCACGCCATGAAGGAGGAGTTCTTCGCCGACATCGGGGTCGCCCTGCGGGATCGGAACCTGTGGGCCTTGTTTGCGATCCGGGAGGACTTCCTGGCCGAGCTCGACCCCTATTCCCGGTTCGTGCCGACCCGGTTCGCGAACCGGTACCGACTGGACCTGCTCGGCGTCGACCAGGCCCTGGACGCGATGATCCTGCCGGCGGCTGACAGCGGTGCCGACTTCAAGCGCCCGGCGGCGGAGCAGCTGGTCGACGACCTGCGCCGGATCCGGGTGCAACGGGCAGCCGGGGTCAGCGAGGAACTCGGACCCACAGTCGAGCCGGTCCAGCTGCAGGTCGCGTGCCGGCAGGTCTGGAACCGACTGGGCGCGGGCGGCACGGCGATCGACGTCGAGGACGTCGAGGCACTGGGCAACGTGAACCAGGCGCTGGCGAGTTACTACGCGGACTGCGTCGCCGCAGCGGCGACCGAGTCCGGCGTGGGCGAGCGGGCGCTGAGAGATTGGTTCGAGACCGAGCTCGTGACTCCGCAGGGAATCCGGGGGCAGGTGCTCTACGGCCCGCGACAGAACGGCGCATTCAGCGAACAGGCGGTCAAGATGCTCACCGCCGCGCACCTGGTGCGGGCGGAGAGCCGGCGCGGGGCGACCTGGTACGAGCTGGCCCATGACCGGCTGATCGAGCCGGTCAAGAACGACAACGCGCAGTGGCGCGAGCGGAACCTGTCTGTGTTCGAGCGGCACGCCGCGTGGTGGGACGAGCAGCAGCGGCCTGATCAGGCGTTGCTGTCCGGTGCGGATCTCGTCAACGCCGAGCAGTGGGTCGCCGCCAACGCTGCGACGTTGTCGCCGCGCGAACACGAGTTCTTGGACGCTTCCCGGAAGGTGGCCGACCAGGCCGCACGAGACCGGCGGGCAACCAAGCGCATCCGGCAATGGCTTGCCGTCGCGGTGGTGGGCTTCCTGCTGGCCGCCGGTCTCGGCAGCTGGGGCTGGCTGGCCGAACGACGCGCGGCGAACCTGGCCAACCAGGCCGAGATCTCCGCTCTGGCCGGGCAGGCCTACTTCGCCCTCAACTCCGACGTTGACCTCGCGCTGCTGCTTGCCCAGCGGGCGGTGTCCTCACCCGGCGGCGCCACCGGCGACCTGTATCCGGCCCAGGTGCTCCAAGTCGCCGTGGACCAGAGCCCAGTAGTCGACGTGCTGGGTGGCCACGGCACGGCCACCGGCGCCATCTATAGCGACGATGGCGCGCTGATCGCGACCCACCACGACAACGGGCCGATTGTGGTGTGGGATGCGGCCACGGGCGACGACCTCTACCGACTGCGACCGGATGCGGACGGGCTGAATGACCCGAGCAGCCTCACGTTCAGCCCCGACCGCACCCGCATCGCTGCTATCACCTCCGATGGCCGCATCGCCGTTTGGTCAATCGAGTCCGATTCCGCGCCGACCCTGATCGACGCCCACGCGGACACCACTTCCTGGCGAATTGCCTTCAGCCCGGACGGAACCAGGATCGCATCAGCCGGATTCGGTACCGGCCTGTCCGTTGTCGACCTGACTGGGCAACCCGACCCCGGTTTCGATCCAACCGAATCGGCGGAAGTCTCGGGCAACGACCTCGGATGGACACCGGACGGCACGCAGATCGTCGTCGCCGGCGTCGACGGCGTCGTGTCCTTCTGGGACGGTGACACCGGCCGTCATATCCGCGACGACGAAGTGCACTCGTCGGGTGCTGTGGCGCTGGACGTCAGTCCAGCCGGGTCCACCGTCGCGAGCGCCTCGGACGGACTCTCGGTGGTCACGGACATCGCCACCGGGGAAATCATCCATCGCCTGAAGTGGTTCGGGACCGTCGACGTCTCGTTCAGCTCCGATGGCTCCCGATACGTACTGGCCGACCAGTTCGGCACGGCGACCGTCGTCGACCCCTCGCGAGCTGACCCGCTGCGGCATGTGACGGCCAACGGAATGTCACTGGTCTCCGCGGACGTCAGCCCGACCAACGTGGGCCGGGTGCTGGTGGCCACCAACGAAGGCGCTCCGGCCGTGTGGGACGTGTCGGCGGGATACCCGGGGGTCGAATCGCACATCGAGCCCTTGCCGGACGGCCACGTACTCACCGCGGCATACGACGGCGGCGTGCATGTGTGGCCGCCGGACGGCCCGCCACGGCAGCTCGTCCCGCCGTCCACGGACCAGATTCAAGGCGCAGCCGTCAACCAGGCCGGCGATCGGGTCGCCGTGGCCCACTCGAGCGGGGCCGTCGAGGTCTGGTCAATCGCCGAGGCGAGCCGTCAGCTTGACCTGTCGATAGGCAGCAGCGGTGCCTGGGCTGTCGCGTTCAGCCCGGACGACCGGTTCGTCGCCGCAGGAAATGGCGACGGCACCGTCGTCGTCTGGGACGCATCGACCGGGGAACAGGCCCACTACCTGCAAGGGCACGATGACTTGGTCACAGCGCTCGAGTACGGCGCAGACTCCAGCCAGCTCGTGAGCGCCTCGAGAGACAAGACCGCGATCATCTGGGACATCGAGCAGGAAGAGCCGAAATTCGCACCCCGGCTCGGCAGCCGGGCCACTGCCGTGGCCTGGAACAGCCGAGGCGATGTCGTGGCGGCCGCCGCCGAGGACGGCTCAGTGCAGTTCTGGGATCCGAACTCGGGGCAGCAGCTGGACGACGGCGGCGGCGCTCATGCCAGGAGCGTCAACGACATCGCCTTCGATAGCACCGGCGATCGCCTGGTCAGTGCCAGCGACGACAAATCGATCATCGTCTGGGACGTTGCCACCAAGTCTGTCGACAAGCAGATCCGACGCACTTTCGAGCCGTTCGGCGCGGCGTTCAGTTCCGACGGCCAGCGGGTTCTGGTCGGGGACGGCCGGCTGGGCCCGCACGTCGTCTACCTGAATTGGGAGGAGCTGCTGAGGGTGGCGGAACAGAAGGCGACCCGGGAGCTCAGCGATGGCGAATGCCGCCAGTTCTTACGCGACGACCCTGAGTGTCGCGAGGGCTGAGCAATGCTACGACCGGTCACACTCGGGCTGAGCATCGTGCTGGCCTTGACCGGCTGCGGCTCGGGTGACGCAGAGCAGGTCGACGCTGCGCTGCTGCGGCTGTCCGACTTCCCAGCCGACGACGACTGGCAGGTCGAGCCGGAGACGACGGACCCCGCGACGGCAGAGGCGGAGGCCGCGTTCGAGGCCGACCTGGAGCGGTGTGAAGAGCAGCACGACCCGACGGTCTCCGTACGCACGGCCGAGCGTGACTCGGACACGTTCGTCCGCGGCGAGTTCGACCTCGCGGCTTCCAACGCCTCGGTCGTGTCCGATCAGGACACTCGGGACGAGCTCTTCCAGGCTCTCCCCACGCTGGTGAGCTGCGCTGGCATCGCACTGGAGAAGGCCATCAGCGCCGTCGCCGGCGCGGGTATCCGGGTCACAGTGTCGGCACCGTCAGAGCTGGCCGTGTCGACCGACGCCGAGCGAACTGCAGCCCAGTCAATCCAGCTGAACTCGGATCTGGGCAGCTTCTTTCTCGACCTGATCGCTGTCGAGCAGGGGTCCACGCTGCTGTACGTGACCTTCATGCACCAAGGTGAGATCGACCTGCCCGACGAGGAACAGATCCTCGCGCCGGCAGTGCAACGACTTCAGGAACTGTGAGGGGAAGGTCATGGGAACCAAGCACGTCATCGCCTACGCAATGCACGACTCCGAACGAGACGCCGCCGCGGGGATTGTGGAGAACGCGCAGGTAACGGACAGCTATGTCATCGGCGACATCGACGAGGACCGCATCGAGGAGCTCGAGCAGGCCGGGTTGGTCGTCGACGAGGTGGCGCCGGCCGGGCGGCCGACGACGGCGGCAATGGCGCGCGGGACCTTGTCGGCTGAGACCGGCGTCGACGGCTGGCGGGCCGGTGCCGAGGACGAAATCCCCCCGCCTGAGTCGGGGACACCGACGCAATGGCTGGTGAGCCTGAACAGCCCGTTGATGGGTGAGATGCGCGAAGCGCTGGGCGCGACCGGCGCCCAGCTCGACGAGTACGTCCCGAACCACGCCTACGTCGCCACCGCGACGCCGGAGCAGGCGTCGGAGGTGATCAACCTGCCGTTCGTCCGTGACGTCGAACGCTACGGGCCGTCGAAGACCGGCCCGATCGTGCTGACGGCAGGCGGCGACGACCGCGGCGAGGGCGACGCTGCCCGGGTCTGGGACCTGTGGCTGTCGGACGCCTCGGTGCGCGCAGCAGGTGCTGGCCTGGCTCGAGTCAGAACGACGTGTCCGTGGTCGGCGAGGGCGGCCGGCGGGTCCGGCTGGCCCTGCCCGCGGACTCCGAACTGAAGCGGGAGATCAGCACCCTGCCCGGCGTGCTCAGCATGGTCGAGTACGTGCCGCCGAAGCTGTTCAACGACGTCGCCCGCGGCCTGCTCGGCGTCACGTCGGACAACCCGGAGCGCAGCCTGCCGCTGACCGGCGCCGGCCAGGTGGTGGCGGTGGCCGACACCGGCCTGCATGAGGCCCATCCCGACTTCGCCGGGCGGATCGATCGAGGTCGTCGCGCTCGGCCGGCCGAACGACGCGTCGGACCCGCACGGTCACGGCACCCACGTCGCCGGCTCGGTGCTCGCCGACGGTTCCGCGTCGGACGGCACGTACGCCGGGGTGGCGCCGGAAGCCAAGCTGTACTTCCAGTCGCTGCTCGACCCGCAAGGCGGCCTCGGCGGTCTGCCGGTCTCGCTGGAGGACCTGTTCGAGCCCGCCTACCAGGCAGGCGCCCGGGTCCACAACAACAGCTGGGGCGCGGCGACGGCGTCGGCGTACACCGTGGACTCCAACGACGTCGACGCCTACGCGGCCAAGCGCCGCGACATGCTGATCGTCATCGCCGCGGGCAACGAGGGCACCGCGGCGAACCCGTTCAACTCCGCGCCGGGCTTCGTCGACTGGCTCTCGATCGGCTCGCCGGCGTCGTGCAAGAACGCGCTCACCGTCGGCGCCGCGCGCAACAAGCGGACCACCGGCGGGCTGTCCGGACGCACCTATGGCAGCGCCTGGCCTGGCGACTTCCCGAAGCCGCCGATCGCCGGAGCAGACAGCTGTCCGGCGACCCGGAGGCCATGGCCGCGTTCAGCAGCCGCGGGCCGTGCGACGACCGGCGGATCAAGCCCGACATCGTCGCGCCTGGGACGGACATCGTCTCGACCAAGTCCGAGCTCGCGCCGGACGACCACTTCTGGGGGCTGGTCGACGACAACCCGGCCTACGCCTACATGGGCGGCACCAGCATGGCCTGCCCGCTGGTGGCCGGCTGCGCCACGCTGGTCCGGCAGTACTTCGTCGACGAACGGGACACCTCGCCGAGCGCTGCGCTGCTCAAGGCGACGCTGGTCAACGGCGCCCGCTGGCTCACCGGCGCGGACTCGATTGCCGACCGAGGAGGCGCGGCCGAACTTCCACCAGGGCTTCGGTGCGGTCAACCTGACGACCACCATCCCCAACCCGGCCGAGCCGGACCTGCGGCTGGAGTTCGTCGACTGCTGGGAGACACCGAACCTCCAGCTCGGCGAGACCGGCGAGCGGCGGCGGTTCCAGGTGGACGTCGAAGCGTGGGATGCCGCTGCGGCTGTGCATGGCCTACACCGACCTGCCGGGACGTTCGCTGCAGAACGACGTCAGCTTCATGGTGCAGGACCCCGACGGCACCAAGATCGCCGGGAACACTGGGCCTGCCGGACATCACCAAGTCCGACGTCGACAACAACGTCGAGGTGATCCGGGTCGACGACCCGGCGCCGGGCCGCTGGCTGATCCAGGTCTTCGCTCGCAACCTGCTCCGGCCGCCGCAGGACTATGCACTGGTCGTCTCCGGCGCGCTGTCGTCCAATCTCCGCCGGGCGCCGGGCTGACGCGATGACTGCTTCGGCGAGCCACCGGCCAGCGAGGCGATGGGCTGGGATGACCTGGCCCCGCTGCACGCGCTGCTGGACCAGCGCTGACGGAGGCTGCGCGCCGCAGCAGCCGAAGCCGCTGCGCGGCTGCCGCTCTCGACAGTCGGCCTGGGAGCGGGTCGGCAGCGTGCTGACGGAGCTGCTCGAGGCAACGCCGTCGCTCGCGAGTGGCACGAGCAGCGGCGCATGCGCCCCTGCTCCGGTTGCGGCAGCAGCTCCGGACGATCGCTGCCGACGGCGGCCATCCCGGGCAGCACGTAGCGTCGGTTGCGCTCTCGGAGGTGGGCGACGACAGCGTGCTCGCCGCCGAGACCTCCCGCCTGCTCGCGCGGCCGCTTGCCGAGCACACGGCCGTGAGGCTTGCGGGTCTGCCTCTGGAGCGCCTTTCGATCTCACCGCAGCGGATTCCTGATTGGCCGACCTCCGACGGGCATGGGTCGCGGTCGTTGTGGACGGCGATCGCGGCTGCCCGGCTCGGTGAGACGGACCGACTCGACCGGTTCCTCGACCGGGCAGCTCACGATCCCACCGTGCTGCTGCTCAACCGACACGGTGACAACCCGGCGGCGATATGGACGAGTGCGTCTCTGAGCGCGGCACTGCGTTCGGTGTTACCACTCCCAGACGACGTCGGCGCGCACCTCAAGCGGCATTTGTCGGCGGACGCTGAGGTGCACCGCGTGCTGAGATCGATGTGGCTGACCCCGGCCACCCAGCCGGCCACGCCGTCATACCTTGATGACTTCACCGATGGGTTGGCGTCGTTCGCACGCGATGTTGGGATGTCCGCCCGCCTAGCAGCGTATGACCTTGCCGAGCGCGCCGTCCGGATGCAAGATCGGGCACCCGATCCACGCGCGGTGTATACGACATGGATCGAGGTCGCAGAGTCGGCAGCAGCAGCCTGGCAGCCGGTCGCGTGGACCTTGGGCCGGGCCGGTGGCCGGAACCTGATCAACCGTCTTTCGCCATGGCTCAGCGATCCCGACTCGGCCCTCTCGGCCTGCCGTGCGGTACGCGACGCCGCAGCGTGGCTCACCACACCGCGTCCGCCCGACGAGCCCTCCGTGATCTTGACGGACAGCCTCCAATTGCCCGGGTCGCTGCCCGCCATTGCAGCCGAGCCGGGACCCGAGCAGCCGCCATGGCCACGGCCCACCGAACTCGTCGACCCGACCCAGGCCGCCGATGCGCCCCCGCCCGACCCGTGGACCGAGGACGTGCCGTCGTTCGACGTCGGCTTCGAGCCGGAGGGCATCGAGGTACCTGGCGCACCGCTACCGCCACCGGCTGCGCCTCCGCCCGCGCCGCCATCCAGAGGTGGTGCCGGGCCGCCCGGACTGGGAACCGGACCGGAGCCTGACACCGGTGAGTCTCCAGCCGCCGAAAAACCTCAGTCGCGTGCCGCTGCCTACGCAAAGCTCTCCTGTCCATCGGCGGTCGTCGTCGGAGAGGAGTTCGACCTCGAGCTCGGTCTCGGGCCCCAGCCAACCCGGGGTGTGACTGCGCAACCGCTCACGCTGCCGGACCGGCCCGCGTACCCGCTGACCGTGCAGGTGATCGTCGATGGACTCGTGTTCCGGCAGGGCGAGCAGCCGACATTCGATCTCGATGTCACGGCGCAGACGCCCTACCCGACCAGAACCCTGCACCTGACCGCTGTGGCCGACCCGGAGCTTGGTCCGGTTCGGTCCATCCTTGCGGTGTTCTCCGTCGAGGGCCGAACAGTCGGCAGCGCCACGCGAGCGGTGGAGGTCGTCTCCACCGAGAGCCAGCTGTCCCGCGGCGCCGTCGATGCGCCGCCGACCGGTGTCGACACTGCGTTGCCATCCGGTGTTCAGACGGCGGACATCACCATCACGATCAGCAAGGGCGACGACCTCGACGGGCGGCGGCTGCTGTGGAGCTTCCAGTCACCGCATCCAACCGTGCAGGGGTCAGCCGAGCCGTTGACCTCCACGCTCGGCAACCGGCCGGAGGATTTTGCCAAGAGCCTCATGCGAACAGCGGGCCGAGTGCAGGGGCCGTCGCTCGCGGCGGAAATCGTCGGCGCCGGCCGCGTGATTGCACGGCTGGTTCCGGCCGCGGTCCACGACGCGCTCCGGGCGACCGCTGTAGCCGCCGATGGCCCGCCGACCGTCCTGCTGCTCTCCGCCGATCCACACGTTCCGTGGGAGCTCGCCCGGATCGAGAATCCGTGGCAACCGGAGGCGCCACCGATGCTCGGCGCACAGGCGGCCGTCGGCCGGTGGGCACTGCGGGAGCCGGGCCCGACGCCCGAACCGCCACGCACGGTGTCGATGAAGGCGATGACGATCGTCCGCGGCGTCTACGAACGCGTCATCGGCTTCAACCGCCTCAAGCATGCCGAACAGGAAGCCATTGATCTCCAGGCTGCCTATGGCGCGACGCTGGTCGACGCCGCCCAGGAGCCGTTCTTCGCGACGCTGCGGGGAGAACCGGCGGCGGAGGTCCTGCATTTCGCCATGCACGGCAAGTTCGACCCGATGGGTCTGCAGGACGGACTCATTCTCGTTGACGGCAACATCGTCGACCCGTTGATGATCTTGGGTGCCGATCTGAGTCACCACCCGTTTGTATTCCTCAACGCCTGCCAGGTCGGGCAGGCCGATGAGACGCTCGGTCAGTACGGCGGCATGGCGCAGTCGTTTGTCGAGGCAGGCGCGTCGGCCGTCATCGCGCCACTGTGGGTCGTCAAGGACGACGTGGCCCGCGATGTCTCGCTGCGCTTCTACGCGTCGGCATTTGCTGGGATGACGCCAGCAGAGTTCCTCCGCGCCGAACGGGCCCGGGATGGCTCGGGCACCCATCTCGCATACGTGCTGTACGGACATCCCTTGTTGCAGCTCACCCGGTCCAAGGAGGCGGATGGCGATGGCAACCCAGCTGAACCCTGATGGTGGGTTCGTCGATGCTGGTGGCGTACTGATCGCCACGCCCGGCGTGGCCGGGCAGGCGGAGGTCGTTTCCCCGACTGCAGGTGATAGCCGCGGAGACGCGCACGTCTCCGACACGGTTGCGGCTGCGTTGGCGGAGGCCGATCTCCGGGTGCAGGTCGACGTCGAACTGTCCGATCTGTCGGTGGGCGCCGGAGGGGACTCCGGCCGAGGGGGCGAATCCGAGCCGATGATCGTGGCTCAGATCCCGTCACCGGGCGAGAGCATGGCGCAAGTGGTGCTGCTCGTCGACGAGGACGGGTTGCTGACCTGGCACTATCCGACCTCGGACCAGCCGGCGGGCGGGAGCGGGACCCGTGGGGACGAGCTGCTGACCTACCGGATCCCGCTGCGGACCCCAGAGGAAGGCGCCGAAGAAACCCGTGGGCCGGTGGGCTGGCTGGCTAAAAAGGTCCTCAAGGTCCTGGTTTTTCAGCTGCTCGACGACGTGCTCGGCCGGGCGGGCCGATACGTCGCCGGCCGCTGGGAACAGAAACACCGCTGGTACAGCCTGCGAACCGTGACCGGATCGTCCGGCTTGGATGGGGAGCCGGTCGACTGGGCCGGCTTGACCGCTGGGCCTGCGTTACTCCTGGTCCACGGCACATTTTCCAGGGCAGCATCGGCGTTCTCGGGACTGCCATCGGATGAGCTTGGTCAGCTCGGCGAGGCCTACGACGGCCAGGTCGTCGTCTTCGACCATCCCACCGTCAGCGTGGACCCGGTGACCAATGCGCGCTGGTTCGTCGAGCAGTTCACGGCCGGGACGCCTGACGGCGCCGAGCTGGTCGTCGACGTCGTGGCGCACTCGCGTGGGGGGCTGGTCGCGCGAGCGCTGTCCGAACAGCAGGACCGATTGGCGCTTTCCGGACGGCGGCTCGAGGTGCGCTCCGCCGTATTCGTCGGCGTGCCCAACGCCGGGACGGTTCTGGCTGACCCCGAGCACCTGGGCGAGCTGCTCGACACCTATACCAACCTGCTCGACGTCGTCCCTGATATCGGCGCGGTGGACGTGCTCCAAGTCGTTTTGGAAGTGGTCAAGCAGGTGGCGACAGGCGTTGTCGAAGGCCTAGACGGATTGATGTCCATGAACCCCGGCGGTGACTACATGCGCTCTCTGAACAAGGAACCCTCGCAGCATCCGGGCTATGCGGCGATCGCTGCCGATTTCGCCCCGGTCTCGACCAACGCCCGACAACTCGCGATGAACCTGGCTGCGGATCGGTTATTCCGCGGCGCGAACGACTTGGTCGTCCCTCGTGACGGCAGCTGGCAGGTCGATGACCATTCGCTGGTGTCGGCAGGTCGCCGGCTCTCCATCGCCGACGACCAGGCCGTGACCCACAACGGCTACTTCAGGAGTCCACTGGTTCAGCAACGGCTACGGGACTGGCTAGCGGGCGGCTGACGCTACCCGCCGCGAGCCGCCCGTGCGGGCCCTACCGGTGCTGTTCGGTAGAAACCGAACCTTGCTTCACACCTTGTCCGGGTCGCCGCCGCTGTTGATGGCGTCTGCCCGCGCGTCGGCCGTTCCAACCGTCTCCGCGTCTGGGTCCGCGACGGGGTCCTCGTTCCACCCCAAGTCCTCGGTAGCGGCATGGGACTTGATCTGCTGGGCGTAGCCTTCGGCCCCGCTCGCCGCAGCGTCCGCAGCGACATCGTCCATTCCCAATGTCTCGGTGTCATCCGTCGGCGCTACTTTCTGCACATCCTCGGGGTCGGGGTGGAAGCTGCCGACGCCTATATTCGGGTTCTGCATGTTCTGGCCTCCTTGCTCGACACCTCTGTCGTCACCATTTCCCCGGTACTCGCGCCTATACGCACAGCTAGAGGCGCGGGGCTCGTCGGTGTCGGGCGGACCATAGTGCTGTCGGGCGGACCATAGTGCTGTCGGGCGGACCATAGTGCTGTCGGGCGGACCATAGTGCTGTCGGGCGGACCTAGTGCTGGTGGGCGGACCATAGTGCTTCGCACACCGACGTGCTCCGCACACCGACGATGGTCCATGCTCAGGCCCGTAAGGTGCCGGGCCTCGGCTGGATGTGCGGGCCCGGCGTGAGGGACGGCACCTGCGCCGGAACCCGGCAGCCAGGAGAAGGGCAATCCGGTGCGTGCACGGATGCGTTTCTACGGCGGTTGGGGAGCTTGCTCGCCGTGCGCCGGCGGCGGTGGCAGGGTGAGTTGTGCGCCCACGGCCGGCCGTGCGGTCCGGGTAGGCCTGGCTTTCCCAGGTGGCGCCGCCGACGCCGGTGCGGTCGATGGTCTGTTCGCGCCCGTGGGCGCGCGGATGCCCCTATTCGATTCGGGTTCCGCTGCGACGGTCTGGCCCGGGCCGCGTCCTCGCGTCTCCGGCTTCGCCACGGGTGCCGCGTCGCTGCCGGTCGCAACTTCGGCCGACTTCTGCTGGTGGTTGGGGTGTCGGGCGTCGTCGGGTCCGACGAAGGCGCGTTTGCCTTTGCCCGGGACGAGCGCGTAGCCGAGGCGGGTCTTCAAGTCATGATGGAAGGCACACAACGGGTCCAACTCATCGAGTCTGGTGTGGCGCGTTTCGGCCCACGGGATCTGGTGGTCCCACTCCACCCGGCGCCGGTCACAGCCCTCCACCGCGCAGCTCGGGTTCATCCACAACAGCGCGGCGCGTTGCGCAGCGGTCGGCCCCCGACCCACATGGGTCACGTTGGCCACGTCCACCCCGGTGGTGATGACCAGCTTGACGATCGCCTCACCCAACACACTGCGGGCGGTCGACACCGGCACTGGGCCGACGCCGGCGATTTCGCAGAGTTCTTCCCCTTGGACCCGGCCGCGGCGCAACGCTTCGACGTCGACCCGCAGCAACGCCAAATACCGCGGATTACTCGACCGGCCCGGCCGCACCGCACACCCTGACGACAACTCCGATCGACCGGCGGCGAAGATCCCCGGATCGGCGCCGGCAGGCTGGGCGATGAGCCCGGACTCCTTGCCGGGCGGCCGGTGCCCGGCGCCGGCTGTTGCCGGCGCACCGGCCGGTTGGCCAGCACCGTCAGCAACCGGCTGATCCACCCCGCCGGTGGCCGCGACATCCGCGGCGGTCGCCTCGGCATCGCCGACGGGATCGTGGCCGCCGCTGGTGTCGCCGTCGGTCCGGGCGGTGCCATCGCCTGGCTGTGGTGGGCTGTCGCAGTGCCCGGCAGCGTGTTCGGCCAGGTGCATCAGGGCGTCGAAGGCGTAGGCCTCCACCGGTTCACACCGGCCGTGGCGGCGGGCCTGCCGGAAGATCGCGTCGGTGAACGCGTTCAACACGGTCAGAAACGCCGCCCCGGCCTGGGCGGTGCCCCGAGCGGACAAATTCCAGCCGCCCTCCGGGTCGGTGTAATGCCGCAACCGGCGCGCGGCGTGGATCCGCCGATGCGTGGCATCCGGGTCCGGATCCGCGGCGGCGCGGACCCGGGCGCACTCCTCCCGCAACTCGGCCAGCGACACCCGCCCAGCGAGTTCGGTCAACCGCGCCGCCTCGGCCGGGTTGGCCACCGCCGCCGCGGAGATCGCGGCGGCCTGCGGCAAAGACAACTGCCCGCGGCGCAACGCCGCCTCCACCGGCTGCTGGTCGGGCAGCCGCTGCGAGGTCTCCACCGACTCCGCCGCCTGCCCAGCCGAGGTGCCACCCCGGCGGGCCAACTCCTCCGCCGCCGACCGGGACCCGCCGCTGCGCTGATGGGTGGCAGCCACCCGGCGGGCCAACAACATCTTGCCGGCCGCGCACAACCGCTCGGCCCGATCAAAAGCAGACCACAGCTCCCGGGCGGCCGACCCGGACACCGCATCCGGATCCAAACCGTCGACGACACCGGCGATCATCTCACCGGCTCGTACCACCATGCCCTGGAACATGTGTTCGACCCTAGACCAGGGCACCGACACACAACCCAAAACAAAGTCCGGCCCTGTGCACAACCCGGCCGACCAACCGGAAGATCGTCAGTCCCCCGAGCTCGACCGCGTTGCGCACGGCATGCTTGTCACCGCGCCACACCACGGAGCAAGCTCGGCGCGCAGGAGCAGCCAGTGACGTCAGCCACACCCCCGCCGCGGGCAACCGTGTGCGTCCTCGGCAGCGCCAACATGGACCTCGTCGTAACGGTCGACCGAGCACCCAAGCGCGGAGAAACGGTGACCGGGCACCAGTTCGCACAGATTCCCGGTGGCAAGGGGGCCAATCAGGCCCTCGCGGCCGCGCGAGCCGGAGGCGTCATCCGCATGATCGGCGCAGTCGGCGACGACGCACATGGCCAACGGATCCGCGCCGTGCTGGAGGCCGACGGAGTCGACACGACTGGAGTCCTAGTAGTCGACAACCCCACAGGCACAGCTCACATTGTCGTCGACGCCGACGGCGAGAACTCCATCGTCGTCGTGCCAGGCGCGAACGGATCGATGCAGAGGTTGACCGACGACCATCGTGCGGTGATCGAGTCTTCGGACGTGCTCCTGCTCCAGCTCGAGCTGCCGTTCGACATCGTCGACGACGCCGCGCAATGGGCCACCGCACATGGAACGAGAGTCGTACTGACGCCGGCTCCTGTTGCGCCGCTCTCCGATGACCTGCTCGCAGCTGTTGATCTATTGGTACCGAACGAGCACGAGGCGGCGCTACTCACCGGCCGAGACGATGCTCGGGCTGCCGCCCGGACACTGCTCGGCCGAGGAGCTAGCGCCGTCGCCGTGACGCTGGGTCGACAAGGATGTCTCTATGCCGACGGCACCGACGTCATACAGGTGCCAGCGATGGATGTTCCGGCGATCGACACAACCGCCGCGGGTGACACCTTCGTCGCCGCACTCACCGTTGCCCTCACCGAGGGACGGGCAGTGCGTGAGTCCCTCGGCTGGGCGACAGCAGCGGCGGCCATTTGCGTCCAGCGACCTGGTGCATCGACGTCCATGCCCTATCGGCACGAGATCGACGCGCTGGTCGCAGACCCGGCGAGTGCAGGCGGAATGCGAACAAAGCCAGATTGTCAGTAATGCTCAGCTTCCGCCGACACCTAGCACGGTGAGAAGCACAAGCACGACCGTCGTGACGGCGAAAAGTCCATGTCCGGCGACGACCGCGACCGGGAAGTGGTTCTCCGGTCGGTTTGCGCCGGTGGACGTGCCGCGGTGATCACCAGCCGATATCCATCGAGCGAGCATCGTGAAGCCGAGCAAGGCGACCGGAACGAGCAGCACCAGAGCGGTCCACGCCAGGGTGTCGTTGTCGGTGGCCAGATAGACGATCCACACGACCAGGCCGGCCGCCGCGAGAAGGAAGTGACCGAATATCAGCGGCGGCGAAAGCCGGGTCGGGGCCGTTGCGGGGGCGTCGCTATAACCACCGGGCCCGTGAGCGGCGGCGACCGTCGCGCTCGACGCACGGGCACCCCCGCGAGCCAGCCAGGTCCCGAGCAACACAAAGCCACCCACGGCGGTGATGAGCCAAGTGATGAGCGCTGCGACTGCCATGACGATCTCCTGCTGGTCAGTGGACGTTGCTGTCCGACGAACGGGTGCCCACCCGCTTGAAGCCAGTCGCTTGGGTGGCCTCGTCGGCGACCCGAACGCCGTACCTGTATGCCAGCTCTCCGCCGAGATACCCGCCGACGCCGACAAAAGCGAGCGCGGCCAAGGAAAGGGCGATGTGCCAGTTCGACGTGCCTTCGGCGGGTGCGACGTCCGGCCGGCGGACCAGCCAGGCCACCGCGAACAGCACGGTGGCGGCGAGGTTGAACGTCATGTGGGTGAGCGCGATGCGCCACGCTCGAGAGCCGGAGGGGATGGCAAACAGGTCGAGGACGCCGACCGAACCCGCCGCAAGCGCTCCGAGCACGCCGATGCCGTGCAACCACCACGCCGCATGCGAGGCGGTTGCGCCGGCATCGAGAAACCGGGATGCGATGTCGAGGACGACGCTGCACACCCACGCCCCGATCGGAACGGCAACCAGCGCAGGGTGCAAGGGATGGCCGTAGGGGCCGGCGAGCACCGTCGTGGGCTGCTTGGCAGCCGGAGGATGAGCGTTCATCACGGCCTCGCTGGGAACCTTGATTTCACCAACGAGTGTTGTCGTAATAGGGCTAACGGTCAAGACATCAAAGCACACTGGCTATTTTGGATATGCGGGTTGCTACAACCGGGTTACCGTGGACTCCATGGGAGGGTCTTCGGACGTACCGCGAAGTCATCCCACAGCTACCGTCGCCCTGCTGGCCGAGAAGCTGCGTCGAGATCTTTACGAGTTCGTGCGGCGGGCAACCAAACCGGTGACGCGAGACGAAGCCGCCGCCCACGCCGGCATCTCCCGAAGACTGGCGGCGTTCCACCTCGACAAACTCGTCCGCGGCGGGCTGTTGACTGCGCGGAGCGACGTGCCCGCGGACACAGTCGGGCGTCGACCGAAGGTCTACCAGCCCAGCCAGCACGAGGTGTCGGTCTCCGTGCCGCAGCGCCAGTACGACTTGCTCGCCGAGCTCCTGCTCGACGCCGTGGACGGCACCGGGGCCCCGGTCACCGCATCAGCAGCAGCCGGTGAGGTCGTCGCCGCCGCGGCCCGAGAAGGCGCGCATGAACGGGGCAGAGCGGCCGGTGCTGCTGCCCGCGAAGGCGACCGCCCTGGCCGGCTGGGGCCAGAGCGGGCAATCACGCTCGCTGCCCACGTGCTGGAGACCGGCGGCTATGAACCAGCACGAGAAGGGCCACGGCACCTGGTGCTGCGGAACTGCCCGTTCCACCGGTTGGCGGATCGGTCGCGGGAGTTGGTATGCAGCATCAACCACGCGTTCTGCGTCGGCGTGGTCGACGGGCTGGATGCAGCGTCGGCGATCAGTGCCGACCTCGACCCCGTGCCTGGCCAATGCTGCGTGCAGCTTCGGGGGCGAATGACGTAGGGCCGATGGTCTACTCGCACGGTCAGCCGCGAGCGCGAACGGCGAGTCGGCGCAGGGCCTCATGCCACATTTCTCGAAGCAGCGCTCGCTCCTCGTCGGGCAGGTCGTAATGCCGAAGGGCCAATTGCGTGCCGCCTCCGGCAGGCTCGAACGTGACGACAACGCGCGTGTGACCAGGAGCTGCGGCGGACCCTTTCGTCCACCAGGTGAATGCGATGCGATGTGGTGGATCGACGTCCACGAATTCACCCATGGCCTTGACGCCGTCATGCATTTGGACGCGATAGATACCGCCAGGAACGGGATCCAGGACTGCGCGACTGCCCATCCACTGGGTGTGCCGGTCTGGTTCAGTGAAATACAGGAACACCGTATCGGGGCGCGCTGGCACGCGCAGGGTCACCGCGAGAAAGTCGACCTCGGTCATGACCGTTCCTCGTCGTGGTGCGCGGCCAGCCTAGTCGTGTCGCTGGTGATCGTCACGGCCTTGGCCCATCGGGCTCGGCACGGAAGCGACGACGTGGCGCTACCTCGGCCCACCTGCGTACCCTGTGCAACGACTCGGCTGCAATAGCCAAGTTGGGTGACAACCGGGTTGTGCAGCCGGAGCAGGTCTGGAGAATTGGCGCCTTGGACTGGGAAAGTCAGTTCAACATTGCGACGCGCAGCTTCGAATGGCAGCGGATCGCGGAACTTGCCGACGATTATGTGCGATACCTCCGGGACACCAATGAATTAGTGTCGGTCGCCGAAGCAAAGTCCATACTCGCTCTGCTGCGCGAGAACCGCCGGTACGCCGAGCTACTTCGGGTCGCTGATGCGCTGCTCGGGCACGGCATCGAGGATGCCGCAGTAAGGCGCCAGCTCGCACAGGGGCTCGTCGACCGGGACAGCCCCGCTGCCTCGCTCCTGCTCTTTCGCACCCTGGAGGCCGACCCAGCCATCGCCGAGGAGGAACGGGTCGAGGCCCAGGGCGGCATCGGGCGTTGCTACAAGCAGATGTACGTGCTGAATACCGCCAGCGGGCGGCGGTCGAGGTACCTGCACCTTGCCCTCGACGCCTACCGCATGGCATACGACCAGGACCACGCGCGGACCTGGCACGGCATCAACGTCGTCGCGTTGCTGTGCCGCGCTGCCCGAGAGGGGATCGGTCTCTCCGACTACATGGATCCCCGCGCGGAGGCGCGCGAGCTGGCCGAGGAGATCCTGCACCGGGTCGAGTCTGCTCCTGATCGAAGTGCCTGGGACCTGGCAACGGCCTGTGAGGCGTGTATCGCCCTCGGACGTGACGACGACGCGGTGCGATGGGCCGCACGGTTCGCTTGGCGCCGGGATGCCGACGCCTTCAAGATCGCGTCAGTTCTGCGGCAGTTGCTCGAGATCTGGCAGTTGGACACGACTCGGCCACCGGGTGACGCCGTGCTGCCGGTTCTGCGTTCGGTTCTGCTCGAACAAAACGGGGGCACCGTAGCTGTCGCGACCCGGGACGTCCGCGAGGCTCGTTTGCGACAGGTTCTGGACCCGAAGCTGGAGAAAGTCCTGGGAGCCGACCGCTTTCAGACCTTGACGTGGTACCGGACCGGGCTGGAGCGCTGTCGCGCGGTAGCGCGAATCGCAAACCTGAACGACCAAGGCATCGGCACCGGATTCCTGGTCGAGGGACGAACGCTGCATCCTGCGCTGCCGCCGAATGTGTTGGTCACCAATGGACACGTCGTTCCGGAGATCCTGGCTCCGCAAAACGCCATGATCGAGTTCCGAGGACTTACCGACGACGAAAATTCACAGCGGCAGTTTCAGATTGTGCGCCGATGGTGGTACGAACCGTCGCGAACTCCCCGGCTCGATACGACGATTCTGGAACTCGACAGAATTCCGCTCAATGTCGTTCCGATGCCGCTGGCGCCAGCGCTGCCTGACCTCGGGTCTGAAGAGCCGGCCCGCGCGTACCTCATCGGCCATCCCAGCGGCGTTGATCAGCCACGGTTCACCATCCAGGACAATCTGCTGCTGGACTACGACGACTTCCGAGTTCATTACCGGTCTCCGACCGAACCAGGCAGCTCCGGCAGCCCGGTGTTCGATGGTCAATGGCAACTCATGGCCCTCCACCACGGCGGCGGGCTGGAGATGCCGCGACTCAAGGGCCAGGGTGGAACGTACGCGGCCAACGAGGGCATTTCGCTGCAGGCCATCGTCGGGGCTCTTGCCCAGCGCCCGCCGGTCGCCGAGGAAGTGATCGCCTGATGCCACGCGCTGAAACCGTTCAAGTCGGCGACATGTCGCTGCGGGTCGTCAGGGTCTCGCCAGACCCAGACGACGGCTCCCTGCTCACGAAATTGACCGACGCCAGGCTCCCCACCCCGACGCCGGTGGTGGTGCTGGTGGGAGGCGCCGCCGGCCTGGAGCCGCACGAGAGTGCGGTGACTGCCCAGTTGTTCGCCGAGGCGCTCGTTCCGGTCCTGGACAAGACCGGCGCGTGCCTCATCGACGGCGGCACCGCCTCAGGGATCATGGCGTTAGCAGGACAGGCTCGCCAGGACGCCGCAGCTATCGGCCCTCATGTCGGTGTCGTGGCCGCAGAAACCGTCAACTGGCCCGGACTGCCAGCACGGTCGGACGCGGCGGATCTCGATTCACAACACACCCACATCGTCGTCGTTCCCGGCAGCACGTGGGGGGACGAAGCGCCATGGCTCGCCAAGATCGCCACCGCGCTCGCTGGTTCTGCCCCGTCAGTCACGGTCCTCGCCAACGGTGGGCCGATCGCTTACGACGACATCCACTATTCGCTGGCCGCCGGTCGGCCCGTTCTCGTGTTGGCGGACACGGGACGGACCGCGGCAGACATCGCCGCTGCCCGTGCGGGTTCGCAGCGCGATGCCCGCGCTATGGAAGTCGCCGCCTCTAATTTGGTCGACATCGTCGGCAGTGATCCGGCCGAGCTGATTGCCAAGCTGACGGAGTTGTTACGGCCCGGATTGTGACGGATATCGCGCTTGGGCGGTGAATTACCCCATTGGTGACTCGCCGTACAACGATCGCCCAAATCGTGTGGCGGCCCGCATGGCGGGCTTCTAGCATTTGTCATATCTCCTGCCGTGACGGCCCATAGGCATTGCGGGCAGCCACGTATCACGGAGGATTCATCGTCCTCTTCGACAGTAGATCCCTGTTGTCTGCGAGTGGCAAACGTCGGTACCGCGGAGGGTGCATGGTCGGGAACAGCCTCACGGGGGCGGCGGAGCCGATCACGACGCATGCGCCCGCTGCCAGGATCTTCCTGTCCTATCGCCGCCACGATCCGAACGCCCGCATCGGCCGCCTCTACGACCGGTTGGTCAACCGCTTTGGCACCGAGCGAGTGTTCATCGATGTCGACTCCGCTGTACCGGCAGAAAACTTCGAGCGCGTAATCGATCGTGCGCTTTCCGCTTCTCGGGTCCTGATCGCCGTGATCGGCCCTACCTGGGAAACCGTTACCGACCCGCGCGGAGAGCGCCGGCTGGACAATCCTGACGACTACGTTCGATACGAGGTCGCCAAAGCGCTCGAGAACGATGCATGCGCGGTCCTGCCGGTTCTCTGGGGCGTCGGCACGATGATGCCGGCAGCGGAAACCCTGCCGGAAGATCTGCGGCCACTGGTCAAGCTGCAGGCTATTCGGATCGATGACGATGACGAAAGGCGACATTTCGATTTCGACGCCGAACAGGTCATGACGGCGGTAGCCCGCCTGCTGGGCGAGCCCGAGTCCCGCCTGGGCCCGGACGTCGTTCTCACCCCGCCCGACCTTGTCATGGACCCCGGGCACGCGGGGCACATCGCGGTCGTCGCACGCAACGTGGACGCCATGTCGAGGGATGTAGCGCTGCGATACGACGGCCCGGACTGGGCTCGGCTTAGTACCCACAGTGAATCGCATGACGATGGCCGAGAACTTCGCAACTCACTCACCGTCAGCCCACCCCGCAGAGCCGACCTGCCTCCACGGGCATGGCCCTACGCCATCGAGTTGCGCGACCGGCGTAGGGAACGCCCACTAGCGCAGGCGAGCGGGACCCTGACGACCGTGGCGTTTCGGGACACCCACGTTCACCTCGAGCCCACCCGAGTCGAAACCCGTCGCTCGTCCTCGCTCTCCCTGACGGTTCGCAACAGCGGGAATGTCCGCCTCGACGGCCGCGTGGACACCAAGGCTGAGAGCCTTGGGCACGAGAGCCCGGATCGGATCATCCTCCAGCCGGGTGCCGAAGAAACCTACGAGATCGCGGTCACTGCCCCTCGGCACCTCGTCGGGCGCTCGGTCGAGCATCCGGTTACGGTCACCGTGGCCGTCCAGGGCGAGCGGGATCGTCATGTGCGGCGCGCAACCGTCCGTCAGCGGCCGCTGCTGCCGGCCAGGACGTTCTTGCTCGTGGCGACGGTGCTAGTCGTGCTACTCGGGCTCGGCGTATGGAGAGCGCTCGACGCCGAGGCGCGACGGTTCCCCAATCTGGTCGGGCTGCCCCGAGACGAAGCTCTGGCGCTGCTAACCGAGGCAGGTTTTGACGGCGACAGCGTCAAATTCAGGGACCAGGACGCTGACCAACCCGGCGGACCGGTGATCGTGCGCACCGATCCGAAAGCAGGTGAACGGATCTCAGCCGACAACCCGATCCAGCTGTATGTCGGGGCCAAGTCCTCGCTCAAAGTCGTGCCCGAGGTCGCTGGAATGACTGAAGCCGAGGCCACCGACGCCCTGAGGCAAGAGGGCTTCACCGGCAGGTTCACGATCACCGAGCAGGTGACGACCGAGGCTGAACCCGGCGATGTCATCGAGACCGATCCCGGAGCCAACGAGGAGGTCCTGCCCACCGAGGAGATCGAGATCTTCGTCGGCAAGGCGGACCCAGGGGCTGACGCCACGGCCGATCCTGAACAGGGGGATGAGGGCGGCGGATCAAACGGCGAAGCCCAGACATACGCGATCCCGGATGTGACCGGTTCGAGTTGGGAGGAAGCCGAGGATTTGTTGGAGGTGCGCTTCCAGCCTACTCCAGTAGAGCAGGAAAGCGAGGAGGTGCCACAGGGCGAGGTCATTGGCACTGAACCGCCAGCAGGCGAAAGCCACCCTGAAGGCACCGCCGTCATCGTCTACGTATCCACCGGCTCGCCGGCAATATCCGAAACGGTCTTGGTGCCGGACGTGACGAACAAAGACAAAACCGCGGCGGAGGCGGAGCTGGGCGAGGCGGGACTCCAAGCTGCCGTACAAGACCAACCGACCTGCGAGATGCAACCTGGGCTGGTCATGTCCCAGTCCCATAGCGTCGGAACTCAGGTCGAGCTCGGCACCACCGTGACGATCACAGTCGCCCAGCAGCCGCCGGGAGGCTGCGACGGCGAGGCGAGCGGCGACTGAACGTCCGCCGCCGCGTCAGTGCTGTTGACGCGGCCAGCCACGCCGGCGGGCAGCGACAGCGAGCAGTGCCATCCCCACGGCGATGAGACCGAACACCAGCTGCAGCACGTGCGAGCCGACGAACGGGATCTGCGCGACCACGTCGATGCCCAGCCCAGCACTGGCGATCAGGACAGCCGGTGGTCCGTACGGCGAGCGACGCCAGCACAGCCAGGACGCCACGGCTGCGGGGACCGCGACGGCGACGAATAGCCACATGGGCGACACCAGCCCGTTCGGCAGGCCAGCTGGCAACTCGGTCTTGAGGGGTGCGCCACCGCTGCTGAGCAACTGAACACTGCCGGCGAGGGCCGATAGGGCGATCAGCGCTTCGGCGATCATCAGCTCCCGTCGATAGGCCCAGGTCGTGGACTGCTGCACGACCGCCGGCGTCGAGCTCTGGGTCGCCACGGTGATCAGCTCAGCTCGCCCGAGTCGATGGGCCGGCAGTCGTACTGCTCGACCAGTGACCACGGAGAGCCGCTAATCGACATCTCGTTGCGCCAGATCAGTCGTTCCGGATCGGTCAGGTCCCAGACCAGGCGGATACGAATGGGTGCCTCCCCGACGGTTTCGAAGATGAGGCGGTCACCGTCGATCTGGCCGCGCATCACCTCGGCATGGCCGTAGTTGTCGGCCACGGTCGCCCGGTACTCCTGTGCGTTGGGATCCCACCCGGCCACCCAGTGCAGCTGCCAATGGAGCACGAACGTGCCATCGGGAAGGAACTGATCCTGCTGATAGCTCCCGACGATCCAGCGACCATCCTGCATGCGCTCGTGCGTCCCCCGGCCGGTCGCGGTCATCGGTGGGGTTCCCGGGCCCATCCCTCCTTCGGCGATGAAGCCGGTCCACGTCACGTCGCGGTGGAACCTGGCCAGCGCCTCCATCTCAGCGCCCGGCGTGATCGGCTTCGGGACCTGGCTGACGTCGGCAGCGGTAATCACCGGTCCTCCTCGGGTCGGTGCTACCAGCCTGCGGGCCCGACGTCTGAGGCGGTAGGGACCATGGACCCCGTCTGACAGCCCGAACGGCGCCCAATTAGCCGCTCGCGCCCGAGCGGACCGGTAAACGACGGAATCGGCGCCGTTGGCAGAACTCTGGAATGCGAGGTTGACGGCACCTGACGATGGTGACCTGAATCGGCCTACTCGTCTGGTTCGCCTTCGCTGCGCTCGGCGGGCGTTTGCTGGTCGTCCGAGCCGACCCGGCCCGGATCGAGGTCCGTCGTCCGATCGTCAGCCCACGTGCTTTGGGTCGGCGTCTCGCCGGTGACGTCCTTCGCGGCCTCCGCAGCAGCGCCTCCCGCCGCCTGGGGATTTTCTGGCGTGGACATTGTGGTCCTCCTCGAGGAATCGACAGGCACCTGCTGTCGCCTATTCCCTCGGTGATCAGCGGGTACACCCGGGCCGTTGATTCAGGCGGCACTAAGTGTCGGCGTCACCCTGGCCGCGGATGTACTCCGCAGCGACGCGCTTTGGTGCGGCCATGCGCCACGCGTCGATGACGAGCTCTCGCATCTCGTCCCGGTCGAGGGCGTCCAGCCACACCCGGACCCAGTGATAGCGCATGTCCGACCGGATCGGCAGGAAGAACTTCTCCGGCTGGGCAGTCACCAGCGCCGCCCGCTCCTCCTTGGGAAAGCCGAAACCCATCGACTTCTCGTCGCGGCTCATGGCCAGGTAGACGATCCGGCCCACCTTGAACTTGACCTGGTCTCTGACGAGCCGCTCCTCGGTACGCGGAAGCGACATCGCCAGAGCACGCACGTCGTCGACGGTCACCATTCGCCCGGCGCCCCCTCCCACCAATGATCATGTCGAGTTTGCCACCGTCGACGGTCGCAAACTCGACATGATCATGGGAGGAAGGGGCGGGGTGGGTTGTTGGGTCAGCTTGCCGCGCGGCCGCCGAGTGTCTCAAGGTACTCGTCGAGACGCTCGTAGCTCTCCGCTGCGCCGTCTTCCATGCCGGACTGGAGCATGCCGTCACGGTCCTCGACGGTGTCGTAGACCGACGTTGCAGTGATCAGGGTCTTGCCGTCCTGCTCCTCGAGGGTGAACGTCTCCACCGCTACGTGGCCGGGCATGCCCTCCCACTCGAAGGTCCACTCGATGCGCTCAGGCCGGACGATCTCGCGGAACTCGCCGCGGAAGCCGAACTCCTCCGGCTCGTCAGAGGACTTGTGCACGATCCGCCAGGAACCACCCGGCCGGAAGTCCATCTCGCAGCTGGCGACTTCGTACTTGCGCGGACCCCACCAGTTGCTCATGTGCTCGCACGAGCTGTGCGCCTCGAAGACCAGGTCTCGCGGCGCATCGAACGTGCGGGTCATGACGATCTCGCGGTCCGACGGCGTGCTCACCGTCAGTTTGTTATCGGCCATCGCCGTTCTCCTTTCGTCGTCCCTGGAGCTCCTCCAGGTACTCCTCGAGCCGGTCGTATCTCTCTTCCCAAAACCGGCGGTACTGATCGGCCCAGTCCGCCACTTCCTTCAGCGGTTCGGCCTTCAGCCGGGCCGGCCGCCACTGCCGTTCCCGGCTACGAGTGATCAGCTCGGCCCGTTCCAGCACCTTCAGGTGCTTGGAGATCGCCGGCAGGCTGATGTCGAACGGGGCCGCCAGCTCCAGGACCGAAGCCTCGCCGGCCGTCAGCCGCGCCAGGATCGCTCGCCGGGTCGGGTCGGCAAGCGCCGCGAACGTGCGGTCCAGCCGATCGGGCACCGTCGTCATTTAGCCACTCCGTTAAATAACCTATTGGTAAAATACCGCTAGCGGCTGCTGGCGTCAAGTCACGGCCTCGGATCCGCGGACAGCGTGCTGTAGGGCGACGTGAGCGCTCGTCAACCGCCCTTTCGAGCGGCAACCTCGGCGGCCCGTTTGGGCAGGCTCGGCGCACCGATGTGCTCCGCAACGTCAACGAACCGCTCCGCCGGGCCCTTCCACTCCCAGTCGTCGACAGTGCCGACGTCGATACTGGTCACTGCGGTCGCCAACCGGACGAACAGCGCTGCCGACTCCCGGTTCTCGCGCAGGGCCGACGCGAGGGTCGTCGGGTTGCGAACCCCCGCCACGTCCCAATCGGCGGCGTCGGCAGGGATCGCATCGACGGTGCCGTAGCGGGCCAGCACCGCTGATGAAGTCTTCGCTCCCCAGCCGGGGATCCCGGGGTAGCCATCGGCGCTGTCGCCGACCAGCGCCAGCCAGTCCGGCACCGACGCCGGTGGGACGCCGAACTTGGTGAGCACGCCGGCTTCGTCGATCCACTTGTCGTTGCGCCGGTCGTACTGGACCACCCGCGTTCCGCGTACGCACTGGCCGAGGTCCTTGTCCGGGGTGACGATGACGACCTGCTCCACGCGCTCGTCGCGGTCAGCCACCACTGCCGCTGCAGCGAGGGCATCGTCGGCCTCATGCTCGACCATTGCCCACACCGTGACACCCATCGCGTCCAAGGCGTCCTCAACCACCGGCAATTGGGCGAGCAACACCGGATCCATGCCCGCGCTGGTCTTGTAGCCGGGCCACAGGTCGTTGCGGAAGCTCTCGATGACGTGGTCGCTGGCCACCGCGATATGGGTTGCTCCTTCGCGAAGCAGCTGCAGCGTTGACGTCAGCACACCGACAGTCGCGTCATATGGCGTCGGGTGCTCCTGGCGCCGGGCGTAGCCGAAGTGCTGCCGGAACAGCTCGTAGGTGCCGTCGATCAGGTGGACTCGCATCCGGCCGATCATGTCAACCCGGCGCTGGCCGCCGAGATGCCGGCCTCGGTCAGCGGTGCCGACCCTTGTCATGCGTGACGACGTCAACCTCGTCGGTTCCCGCGATCTGCGTCCCGTCGAGCAACCGAGCCGTCACCGTGACGGCTGTCACACCGGTGGGAATAGCGCCCGCGACATCCTTGATCAGCACGATCAGGTCCCTGTGACGGTCATGGTTGACTCCCCATCGGATCGCCAGCGGCACGCCCAGGATCGTCACGATGGGCATGCCCTCCAGCTCGACGGTCCTGGCGTTGATCTGTCCGGCTGCGACGTCGGCAGTGCCGAAGATCACCACCGGGATGAGACCGTGCCCGTCGTTGACGATGCGATGGGGTATGACGTCGACTTCAACCGGCAACGGACCGGTTTCGCGTGCGGTGACCGTCCACTGGAACTCCGTGCTCGCGCTTGCACCGTCGGGATCGGTCACGGTCACCTCGACGGTGTAAGGGCTCTCGTCGGCCGCACCCTCGGCGATCACCCCTGCGATTTCGCCAGTGCCGGCGTCGATCGCCAAGCCAGCCGGCAGGCCGTCGGCGCTGAACGTCAATGCGTTGCCATCTGGATCCTCGGCTTCCACCGCCAGCGTGATCGCGGCACCCTCGATGTTCTGTTGGTCGGCAATCGCCACGAGGGTCGGCGGCTGGTTGGGCGAGGCTTCGAGCAGTTGGAACGAGCAGGTGCCGACGTCGGTGACCTGCAATCCCCGCACGGTTAGCGTGTGTGTCCCCGTCTGGGTCAGGACGACCTCTTGGTCGACGAAGAAGTCGTCGAAAACCGTGGCCCCGTCCGGCGCCCGCAAGCTCCAGCGGACCACAGTGTTGTCGCCATCGAGGACGTGCAGGACCGCCACCTGGCCAGCGGTCGCGTCGACGCGGTACTCGTCGATCGCACCGGGCACCTCGAGGTTTCCGGCGCCCGGCGCTGGGACGCCATCGGCCACCGTGTCGCCAAAGGCGATGGTGAACTCCTCCACGGTCGGCGGGACTTCGAGCAGCTGAAACGAGTAGGTGTCCGAGTCGTCGATATTGAGGCCTTTGACCGTGAGCGTGTACGTGCCCGTTGCGGGAAGCGTCAGCTGCCGATCGCCGACGAAACTGTCGAACAGCGTGGTCCCGTCCGGCGCTGTAAGGCTCCAAGCGAGCCTAGTGTTGGCGCCGTCCAGCAGATCGAAGATCGCGGTCTGCCCGGCGGCTGCATCAAACGAATAGACGTCGCGAGCGCCGGGGCTTTCGACGTTTCCCGCCCCCGCGGCGGGAACCCCCTCCGAGACCGTGTCACCGAAATGGATGGCGAATAGCTCCGGCGGCGGGCTGAGCAGGAGGCTGAACGAGTAGGTGCCCGTCGTCGCTGCGTTGGCGCCTCTGACGGCGACGGTGTAGGTGCCGGTTTGGGGCAACGCGACGCTCCGGTCGGTGAACAGCCCATCGAACAGCGCCGAGCCGTCGGGTGCCTGGGCGTCCCAACGGAACCGGCCCGCCGAGCCGGCCAGCACGTCGAAGATCGCCTGGTCGCCGGCCGCACCCTCGAATGTGTAGACGTCCTGGTCGCCGCCGGCTTCGATGTTGCCGGCGCCCGGCCCGGGAACACCGTCGCTGATCGTGTCGCCGTAGCCGATGGCGAAGACGTCGGTGAGCTGCGCGGACGTCGGCGCCGAACCAGCCGACGTGGTGCGCGCACGATTCGTCATGATCACTCCAGCCTGGGACCAGGCGCAGCACGCCGTTAGGCCCGCCCGATGTCGCGTCCGTTCGATTGAGGGATGCGCGGGCCGCGGTATTGATACACCCGTGGGCGATTCGAGTGGCTGTAGCGGGCTCAGCCGCCAATCGGCGGAGTGGCACCCGGGACGGGCTCTGTGGTCGGCGTGGACGGCGTGCTGGGCTGCGCCGTCGGCGGGTTGGTCGCACCCGGCGACGGGCTCGACTCCGACGGAGTCGGCGTCGAATCATCGCTGGTCGAGGCCTCAGGTGATGGCGTCGACGTCGTGTCGGAGCCCGAGTCGCTCGACGAGCCACTACTGAACACCCGGCCGATGCTGGTTCCGCCTTCGTCTGACCCCGCGCTGAGTGGCTGGCCGTTGACCGCTTCGAACACCGTCAGGACCAGGAGCGCGATGCCGAGACCAGCCGCTGCTGACAAGACCAGCGCGAGCCGACGGGATCGAAGCCACGACCATGTGGGCTGGCCTTCGTCTGCCTGGGGAGTGGTCGGCTCCGGAGGCGACGCCGGCAGCGTCACAGCTACCGGGAGCTCATCCGCGTCAGGATCCACCGCCAGTTCCTCGACCGTCGGCACGTCCGCGGTTTCTTCGGTCACCGACTCACTGCTGACGGGCTCACTGCCTACGGGCTCACCGCCGACGGTTCGTCGAGGAACAACGGCGCGCACGTGGTGATGTGTCCGGTCGAGGTAGTGCTCGTACACCGCGCCTGCGACGGTGCCGACGACGCTGCCCACGCCGGCGCCCACCAAAGTGCCCGCGACTCCCAACTGGGACGCGGCGACGGCCGAGGTGACCGACGCCAGGCTGCCGGCTGCTACTTGGGTGGACTTGAGGTCGATTCGCTTGTTGTCGGATTGCTCGGTCACTAGGGATCTCTCACTGCAGGGGTTGAACGAGGGCTACCCATGGGACAAGTGCTCCCGGGCCCAGATCGTTCCCGCTCCGACGAATCGTGAGCAGCATCACGTTGGCGCCGGGCCGCCCCTCCGCTGACTGGAGAGAGGCGCTAGTCGCCCGGTCGCTCAGTCGTGCTCGGGCAGGCCCGCGAGCTGCCGGACGATTTCGAGCCGGCGGCGGGCGTCGGCGACGGCGATCACCGCGTCGCGTTGCTGCGCCTGCGCCTCGTCGAGGCCCGCCTGAGCGCTGACCTTCTCTCGACGTGCCTCGATCCGTTGGCTGTCCAGCCAGGTCAGCCTGTCTTCGGCCGCCTCCACGCCGGCCGCGGCGTCGGCCAGTTCGAACTCACGTTGCCAGTGCACGGACTCGGCGGCGGCGAGTTCCTCCTCTGCCTGTCGCAGCTGCAGGCGAACCTCATCGGCTGGTGGGACAACCACGAGTGGGCGGCTGGCCTCGTCCCCGCGTTCGACCGCGAGACGGTCGGGAGCCGACGCCCGCGCGCGCCGCGCGGCCAGTTCGTCAACGGCGTACCCGATGTTCTCGCCTGCTTCGTCTGGCCACTCGTCAGCGTGCACGAAGTCGACCTGAGGCCACGGGCCAAATCCGCTGTGCGACAGCGGCTGCTGCAGACGTCCGTTCCGAACAGTCAACGACCCAGCAAGATCGACCAGAGCTGCCTGCAGTGTCGCCTCGACCTCGGACAACAGGTCGTTGGTCAGCCGAACCCCGGCTTCGGCAGCGCGGCGCCGAGCCCGATCGAGCAGGTCGTCGAGCACCTGCCTGCGCTGTTCGGACAGTTCTCTCAGCTGTTCGCCATCAAGCCCGGTCTGCGCCTGGCGAAGCTCGCGACCCACCGCCGACAACTGCTTCAAGGCCGCCGAATCACGATGCGCCAGCAGGTTGACCAACCAGGCGCTGCGAGTGGGCCGGCGCAGCTGCTGGAGGGTTTCGGCGACCTCGCGGTGGCCGGCCGCACGGGCCTGACGTGCCAGCTCGTTCCTGGCGGCGACGAAGTGCGCCGGCGGCAGGAGATACAGCTCGCCGACGATCCTTTCCAGGTCGGGCACGGTCATCTGCACAGTCTTCCCGAGCCAATCCAACGGGACCACGGCCGACTGTGCAACCGACCGGTCAGGACGCCTGCGCGAGATCCTCGCTTGCCGACTCGTAGCAGCAGCCGCCCAGCACGGCCATGCAATCGGCGGTCAGGACGTGCCGCAACGGATCTGCGTTGGCGCAGGCGACATCCGTGCAGTCCGCGGTGCCGTCACCGTGCGCCACGAGGGTTCCATGGCAGTGGTCGACGTCCGCGGCACAATCCGCGCACCCGTTCATGCCATTGTTGGTACCAGCTGACACTGCCATGCTCTGGCATTACGACGGCGTGTTGCCGCAGCGGTTACCCGCGCTTCTTCGGTGGGCCGGATCCGCGCCCCGTAGGCACCGGTTTCTTCGGCTTCTTGGGCGACGTACTGCTCTGCTCGGTGCGACGGCGCCTGCCATCGGCCGGCGTCGACTTGCGCTGCTTGGCCGCCTCGACGCTGGCTCGCAGCGCCGTGAGCAGATCAAGCGGTCCGGCTTCGGCGCCCGACTCCTGGATCAACGGCCGCCCGGTTGCCTTGGCGTCGATGAGGGCCGTCAGCGCCTCCCGGTGCACATCGCGGTACCGATTGGGATCCAGCGCTTCGTCAGACAGGGAGTCGATCAGGGCTTGGGCCATGGCCAGCTCGCGCTTCGGCGCCGACCACTCGCCGTCGTCCGCCAGGAACGAAAACTTGGGAGCGCGCACTTCGTCGGGCCACAGCATGGTCGCGAGGAGGAGCACGTCGCCATGCACGCGCAAGACGGCGATGAGCTCGCGGTCGCGGAGGGTCACCTTGGCAACGGCGACCCGTCCCGACTGCTCCAGCGCCTCCCGCAGCAGCAGATATGCCTTGGCTGCCTGCGGTTCCGGCTCTACGTAGTAGCTGCGGTCGAGGTGGATCGGATCAACGGCGTCCGCGGGCACGAACGACACCACGTCGATAGAACGAGAGCTCGACTGCGGCAGCATCGCGAGATCGACATCGCTGAGGACCACCATCTCACCGGAGGCCGACTCGTAGCCCCTGCCGACCTCTTCATACGGGACTTCTGCACCGTCGATCGAGCACACCCGCTTGTACTGCACCCGGCCACCGTCGCTGAGGTGGACCTGGTGGGAGGGCACGTTCCTGTTCTCGGTCGCGACGTAGAGGCGGACCGGGATTGTGACCAAGCCGAAGGAAATGGTGCCCTTCCATACCATCCGCATCGCCGCATCCCTCCGACCATGTCTGTGACTCGTTGACACCGGTCGTCACACCCGTCACCTCCATTGTCTCCGCGTTAAGTGGATATTTGCCACCCCTGGTTGCCAGGAGCTCACAAGCCGAAGGAGTCCCGGTCGTCCGCCGGCACCAGGTCGACATACTCGCGATGCTTCCTGATGAAGGCGCGGACGAACGGGCAGAACGGCAGCACCGGTTCACCGCTGCTGCGTACCTGGTCCAATGTGCCGGCGACCAGCGTTGACCCGAGCCCGTGACCCTCGAATCGCGGTTCAACCTCGGTGTGGATGAACGCCCGCGCGCCCTTGTACGGGTGATATTCCGCGACGCCGGCGATTTCCTCGTCAGCCCATATCTCGTACCTCTGTTCCTCCGGGTTGTGGACTACTCGGGTCTCCATCCCTGACCTCCGCGTCGTCGCAGGTTCGCCCATCCTGCCGCTAGGCATGCCCACCCGAAGGGCCTGGTCGACCTTCAAGGAACACCTCGCGCCTCCTGTGCGGAGCCATCCGACCGACGTCGCCGCAGCAGGCCAGGGCCAGGGAATTGCCGCTCTCGACCGCCGAGGTCGGGCACGCGGTGCCGCGATGGCGGCGGAAAAGGCGCAGCGGCTAGCGCGTCACGGGTTGGGTTGATCTTGCCGGGTCGCGTCGGCCTTCAGGTGCTGCCGTGCTCGTGCGACCAAGGCGTTGGGGTCGTCGACCCAGAAGCTCAGTTCGGTGATGCGCAGGTCGCCCCTGGGGGTCGGCACCGTCTGCGGCTGGCTCAGGACAGCGTGGACGTTGACCTCGCCTGATAGGCCGACCTGCAGGTCCGTGCCAGTCTCGGTCTCCCTCGGTTGAAGTGTCCTGATCGACGAAGGCACATCGCGGCGCTGGACTGTGACCCGGTCGATCGAGTCCCACGGGATCGCGATGTCGACGGAGGTACCGTGCCTGACCCGCAGGCCGGACGCGCTCAGCACGTGCGGATACACCGTGATGCTGGCCAAGAAGCCGACCATCCAGATCAAGCCCCAGGCGCTGACGATGAGCAGGATGATCCGCACCGTCGTCCAGGGAATGAGCAGGTGGACGACCACCATCTCGACCGCCGATCCGAAGATCCACAGCCACATGACCGGCGTCACCGTCCGCGCGTAGGTGAATGCCTCGTCGCCAGGCCCGCCAACTCGAGGTCGGCGGGTGACCCACCGGAACAGGCTGCGGTAGAGGCGAAGCTCGAACATCACCGCCCCACGGGCAAGTGAGAACGCCGATCGGCGGCCGACCTCGGACGTCGTCGGATCGCTCACGAAACCTCCTTGGCCAGGCGATCTCGAAGCCGGACCACGACCTCGCCGAGACCTTGAGCAAAGCAGTCGAAGTGCTTGGTCGGCATACCGGCGAAGAGCAGTTCTGCGAGCTCCTGCTGGCTCTGCTCCATCGCTTTGGCGATCGCCGCTCCATGCTCGGTGAACGAAACCAGGACGGCTCGCCGGTCGGTGGGGTGCGGTTCCCGGGTGACGAAGCCGCCCGCGACAAGCGCGTCGACCAACCCGGTGATGTTGCGCGCACTCACGTTGAGCGCGTCAGCCAACGTCGTCTGGGTAGCCGGGCCACGTTGATGAAGCTCCCACAGCAGGTGCGCCCGCGAGCTGGTCAGCCCGTCCCGCGCCAGGGTCTCCGTCATGTCGTCGTGCAACAGCACCGTCAGCTCGAAGACATGATCGAGCGCCGCGATGTGGCGGTCGTGATGGCCCATGTGATGATGTTACTTCATTATGTGGCACACTCACTAATGTGTGTTTCCGGCTTAGCCGTTGGAATCGCTCTGGTTGACCGCGGCCGGCCCCCTTCGGGCACGAGTACCTCGCAGCGTTCGGCATACCGCAACATTGGCTGGGAAGCTGCTCGCACTTGTGAGAGCAGGAACCGGAGGGTCTCCGCCGCGGGATCAGTCGAGGGGACGCTTAGAGCGAGAAATAGGTCGGCGTACTGACGCCCAGCCGGAAGATCTCCACCTCCTGCTCTCGGAGATGCGAGCAGATTCCCAGCCGCGCAGCGATGCAGCTGTCCACGAGGCGGCCGTCGACGCATGGTCAGCGAACGCGCGGATCATCGGTGAAGCCCCCTCCTGTGTCACAGTCGGCCGATCGGCATCGTCTGTTGGTGAGGAGGCGGGACTAGTGCGCGCTGACGATCCAACAGTGGTATTCGCCGAGTTGCGGCCATACCTGCATGGCGTCGCGTACCGGCTCACGTCGAGCTGGGCCGACGCCGAGGACATCGTGTCCGATGCCTGGCTGAGGTGGAGCGAGTGGGCGGATACGGTCGACGATCCGCGCGGTTGGCTCACCCGGGTCGTGGCTCGGCTCGCTGTCGACCACCTCCGGTCCGCTCGGGTTCGACGTGAGTCGTACACCGGGCCGTGGCTTCCGGAACCTGTGGTCACCAGAATCGGCGGGCCACAGGCCGAACCGGACCCGCTCGAGCAGTTGGTCGCCGATGAGTCGGTTCGGCTGGCATTCCTGGTGTTGCTGGACGAGCTTCCGCCAGAACAGCGCGTTGCGGTGGTCCTGCATGACGTGCTCAGGGTCGACTTCGCTGGTGTCGCCGACGTGCTCGGCTGCTCCCCCGCCGCGGCGAGGCAATACGCGTCTCGGGGGCGCCGGCGGATCAAGGCGGCCAAGCCACCGGCCAGAGTGCCGGCGGATCGAAGCTGGAGCGTGCTCGCCGAACTGAGCACCGCGCTGCGAAGTGGAGACCTCGACCGGCTTTCCCAATTGCTCGCGCCTGATGTCGTCATGGTCTCGGACGGCGCAGGCCAGGTGAACGCATCCGGTCGCCCGTTGGTGGGCACGCTCGAGGTCGCCCGGTTCCTCCACGGCCTGGGGACGCTGGCCACCCGCCACGTCGTGGGTCTCGACATAGAAACGGTGCTCGTCAACGGCGATCCAGGCTTCATCGTCCGACTCGAGAGCGATCGGCCGCGAGATCCGAAGGTCGCTGTCTATACGGCCACGATCGAAGACGGGCGGATCACCGCTGTCTACGCGGTACTCGCGCCGGCCAAGCTCAGCCGGCTGTCTGGGCGGTCGCCTGACGAGCCGCCAGCGAACACGCCTCGCCCGAACTGAACCCTTGCGAGGTGAGGCCGAGCACCGAGTTGAACCGAGACCGCATGTTCTCCAGCGCCACCAGGTAGGCGAGCTCGACCATCCCGGGCTCGCCGAACCGACGAACCAAGTCGGCGACCATCTGGTCAGAAACTTGGTCGAGTTGGCCGCTCGCCGCCTCGGCAAACTCAAACGCGGCTCGGGCGTCGTCGTCGAAACGGTCAGCGGTCCGCCAGCGCACGGCGTCGACGACCACGTCTGGGTCAAGGCCGCGCCGTTCCCATTCATACGCCCCGAAGTCGATGCACCAAGAGCAGCCGATGTGCACCGCTGTCACCAACACCACAAGGTCGGCCAGGCCGTCGGGCAGCACGCTGCGGCGGCGGAGGCCGGCGGTCTCCATCAGAGCCCACGGGACGAGGACGCCGGGGTGATGGCTCATCGCCAGCACGGTGTCTGGGTCCTGTCCGTACCGACGCCGTCCCGCCGCGAGTGCGGCGCGAATCCACCACGGAGGAGCCTGTTCGCGATGGTCGAGATCAAGGGTGATGCGAGCCATGGGTTTCTCCTCTTGAGCCAGTCGTCGTCGATATCCGACGAGGCGGCTCCCTTGGATGTGACACCCAAAAAGGCCCTGGGACCCCCCGTGAACGATCCGACGTCAGAATTCGGCTACAGGTAGTGCAGCTCGATCTCGGGCTCGTCCTCGACCAGGTGGTCACAGGTCGGGCAGTACCACCTGGCTTCGATGGGGGTGCCGCACGCGGCGTGTCGGGGTGCCTCGGTGGAATCGTCCCGCGCCCCCCATTGAGCGAGCAGGCGTAGTGCGCCGGCGAGTTCCATACCTTCCGTGGTCAGCTCATAGGTGGCGCGTGGTGGCCGATCGGTATATGGCCGCGACACGAGAAGGGCGTCGCGCTCGAGCCGTTTGAGGCGTTCGGAGAGAATGTTCGGCGCGATTCCCGGGATCTGTTCGAGCAGGTCATTGAACCGCCGAGGTCCGCCGAGCAGGGCCTCCACGACCAGGAGAGTCCACCGGTCCCCGACCCGAGACAGGGCCACGGCGAGCGGGGACGTTGCGCGCTCATGTACGAACCGCTCCCGTTCGCTCATCGCGTAGATCCTAGTCCGCAGAGGCTCGCCCCGCGCATAGTGAGTAGTAACTTGCAAGTTACTACTCACCGGGAAGGAACCACGATGACCGTGCTCGACGAAATTCAGGAGCAGATCCGACAGGTGACCGCCCAGGTCGGCAGCGCGGTCGTCGGCATCGGACAGCGCTGGGGCATCGGATCGGGCGTAGTGATCGGCACTGGGCAGGTGCTGACGAATGCGCACAACGTGCGCGGCAATCAGGTCACTGTCACCTTCGCCGACGGTCGCTCGGCGGTCGGACAGATCAGCGGGCAGGACATCGATGGAGACCTCGCCGTCGTCAAGGTGGAGACCGGAGATTCCCCAGTCCTGGAATGGGAATCCGACGGTGCTCCTGAACTCGGCGCACCGGTCTTCGCGCTTGCCAACCCGGGTGGCCGGGGGTTGCGGGTGACGCTGGGCTTCGTGACCGGGGTCGAGCGCAGCTTCCGGGGACCTCGTGGCCGCCGCATCGCGGGAAGCGTCGAACACGATGCTCCGCTGTTGCCCGGCTCGTCCGGCGGGCCGATTGTCAGCGCCGAGGGAAAGCTGCTCGGGGTGAACACGAACCGGCTCGGCGAGGGCTTCTACCTCGCGATTCCGGCGGACGGGAGCCTGCGAACCCGCGTGGACGCGCTGGCGAGCGGCACGTCGACATCGCGAGTCCGGCTCGGGATCGGGGTCACCCCGGCGCACGTGGCCAAGCGGCTACGCAAGGCCGTCGGCCTTCCGGAGGCCGACGGCCTGCTCGTTCGGCTCGTCGAGGACGACAGCCCAGCGTCGCGAGCCGGCCTCGCGCAGGGCGATCTGGTCGTGCGAGCGGGCGACCGTCCGGTTCGCGATACAGACGATCTGTTCGAGGCGCTCGAGGCCGCGGCCGATGGTGATATCGAGCTGGCGATTCTCCGCGGCACCGAGGAGCGGACGGTGCTAGTACGGCTCGGCGAAGCCACCCGAAACGGGCGAGACAATCGCGATGGCTGACACCGATCTCGCGTCGAGAGTCCAGGTGCGTTAGGCCCCCAACGTTTGACATGGCGCGACGACCGCAGCAGTATGGCCGGTCGCGGGGGCCCGCAACGGTGAGGGCGTGACGTATGTCAAAGCACGCGCTGAGCCGAGCCAAGTACGCTCCACGCCAACCTGTCCGCCGTCAGCGGCCCCGAATTCTCAGCACTCTTGCCCTGTTCATCGTGGTCATGGCGACCACATTCTCGGTGGCGTTGACGGGCTCTGTTGCCGACAACTCTGATCCGGCCGCGACCGTGACCTATGGCAGCGGCTCGCACCTGGTCGCATGCGCCGGTCGAGAGATGCGGGTCGCCGACGCGGGCACATCCGAGATGACGGTGACCTGCGAGTACGGCGTGCGCGAGGTGGGAGATGCTCAGACGTTCGTCGCGGCCAAGGCGCGGCGGGCGCGCACAGCGCTGCCGGTGGGGACGGCTGCCGGGACACTGCTGATCTCCACCGTCCACACGTCGGCTTCGTCGACGGTGTCGATGAACGGATGGACGAAGGCGTATGACTCCGTTCGCGCCACCCGAGGCGGGCGGTTGACGACGTGGTGGCGTATTGCGGTCAATGGCGAGGCAGCGCCGGTCGCGAAGCTCAGCGCGAGGGCCAGAGTATCCATGATGACGCTGGCCTTCACGGGGATCGACCCGCAGGCGCCGCTGCGGTCCGCAGCGACTGCGACCGGGCTCACTGCACCCACCGGTCCGGGGGTCGACGGCGGGATCTGGCTGCACAGCCTCGGTGCGCAGGGACGACGACTGCGCGTGACGCCACCTGACGGCGCGACGAGTGTCGGCGTCATCGCCAACGGGCGCAACATGACCACCGCACAGGCCGTCAGCGTCTCGGAGTCAGGCGCCGCCCAGGCATCGACCTGGAGCGCCAAACGCGCGCGGGCCGCCGTCGCCGGGCTACTCGGCATTGGACCGGACTTCCCGGCCATCGTCCCTGCTGGTGCGACGCCCGTGGCCGCGGGTGCGAGCATGGACGTCTCGTGCGCGCCCCTCGCTCTCGAGTACGAGGCTGTCAGCGCCACTGTCCTCAGCGTGACGTGTCGAGGTGATGAGTCGTCCAGCCCCACGCCCACGCCCAGCCCGACAACGACTCCAACGCCCAGCCCGACGCCTACGACGCCTTCCGCGACTCCCACGACGCCGACCACCTCGCCGACGCCTTCCACCTCGCCGACGCCTTCCACCTCGCCGACCTCCCCACCGCCTCCGCCACCGCCTCCACCTCCGCCGCCCCCACCATCGGGCACGTGCACCGATGGGATCACCATCCGTGAGGGCGCCGGTCGGTCGTTCTTCGACGAGTCCGGCGGGGAGTACTTTGTCCACAACAACAACTGGAACGACACTGCGGGCGGCAACTCCGTGATCACCGCCTGCGACTATGACTCCTGGTCCCTCGTCTCCGACATCCCGGATCACTCCGACCGGTCGGTGCAGACCTACCCGAACGTGCACCGCGACTACAACGACATTCCGCTGTCGCAGATTCAGTCGGCCCGGTTCGGGGCCACCGGCCCGCACTGCGCTGGGTGCATCTGGAACATCGCCTTCGACATCTGGATCGGCGACGGGTTCTCCCACGAGCTGATGATCTGGACCGAGAACTGGAACCAGCGTCCGGCCGGGAACGTCGTCGGCACCACCACCATCGGTGGCCAGCAGTATCAGGTGTGGAGGTCCGGCTCCGGCGACGGCGGCATCCTCACCTATCTGTCGGTGACCCCGCAGACCTCGGGCACGATGCCGCTGGCCTCCTTCTTCGCTGACGCCCGGGCGCGCGGCTGGACCCCGACGACGACCTGGCAGGTGGACTACGGGGTCGAGGTCGTGGACACCAACGGCAACCCGGAGCAGTTCGAATTCACCGACTTCTCGATCACCGACTAGTGGTGCGCCGCACAACTTCCCGGAACGTGATCGTGCCGGGTGGATGCCACCTCTGCTGACTGCCTACGATTTGTAGCGTCATCGCTATAGATTGCAGATACCACAAGAGTAAGAGCTTCGTTATATAGCGTTACCGCTATACTTTGCGTCATGCCACGTCCGCAGACGCTCGATCGTATTGCGCAGCTCGCCGAAGATCAGTGGGGCCTGTTTACCAAGCGGCAGGCAGAGGCGACGGGGATGGCGTGGACGACGCTGTCGCGGCTGGCCGTGAGCGGAGCAGCTGAACGGATCGCCCACGGTGTCTACCGGCTTCGTGGAGCCCCTGTGGTTGATCATCTCGCGCTCCGGGCTGCCTGGATGCAACTCGATCCGGACACTCCAGCCTGGGAACGCCGACCAGAGAGCGGAGTTGTCTCGCATCGATCAGCGGCCGACCTCTACGGTGTCGGGCACCTCCCGGCGGACATACACGAGTTCACGGTGCCGCGACGGCGTCAGTCGCGACGGCCTGACGTCCGTTTCCATCGCGGCAGACTCGACGACACCGAGTGGATCAGGCTGCGCGGGCTACCAGTGACACGGCCGAGTCGCATCGCCGCCGATCTCCTGGCGGCGCAAGAGGACCCCGAGGCGGTCGCACAGGTCATCGCCGATGCGCTCCGGGTCGGTGCCGATGACCCAATTGGGTTCGCCGAGACGATCGCCTCGCGCGCCGCCCGGTTCGGGCTGCACCGGTCCGACGGTCTCTCGCTGCTCACCTGGCTCTTGGACCTCACCGGCGACAGCGAGCGCGGTCGCTGGCTTGACCAGGCGCGGACCGCAATTGCAAGCGGTGCGCCGGATGGCCGCGCCGGAGTCGACGCGTAATGACAGAGACCCGCCCATACCCGACACCAGCGGCATTCCGGCGGGCGCTCACCGACGGCCTACGCGCGATCGCCAGACCGAGCGGCCCATGGTCGCTGACCGATCTTCAGCGCCAGTTCGCTTACGACCGCCTTCTGCACCGTCTGTACTTGTTCGACTCGGGCTGGATACTCAAGGGAGCGACGGCACTCCTTGCCCGCGAAATCGCCGTGCGCCACACCATCGATCTCGACGTCTATCGCGATGCCTCGCGCGAGCAGGCCGAACGCGACCTGCGTGCGGCGGCGACTCTCGATGCCGGCGACTGGTTCGCATTCGAGCTCGGGTCCAGCAAACGAACCGTCCAAGGAGCAGTTGGCACCCGCATACCGGTTATCGCACGCGTCGGTGCAAACGAGTGGGCGCGCTTTCACGTTGATCTCGTCGGCGACGCCGTTACGATGACCGGCGCACCCGATGAGGTTCCACCGTTGACGCCCGTGACGCTGCCGGGCTTGGCACGCCCCGGCTACCGCGCATACCCGATCGTCGACCACATAGCTGACAAGATGTGCGCAATCCTGGCCCGCTACGGCGAGGGCCGGCGGCCCTCCACCCGGTACAAGGACCTGCTCGATCTCGTCAGCCTGATCACGACAAGCACAATCGACGCCGAGCAGCAACAGCGTGCTCTGCATTCCGAAGCCGCAAGGCGACGAATCGCACTCCCGAGCCAGTTCGATGTTCCCGACCGCGAACTCTGGCGACGGGGATATTCTGCCGAGGCGAAGCGCGCAATCAAACCGACCGCTGCAACCCTGGACGAAGCGCTGGCGACCGTGCGTCCGTTTTTCGATCCGCTTCTGCAGAACACCGCTAGCGGGATATGGAGATCAGACCGTCAAGCATGGGCGTAGTTCGGGTCCGCGCCTCCAGTTGCGGCCAAGGCCGCGTCGGTATGGCTATCGTGGCCGATCCCCGAGACAGAGGCTTTGGAAATGCATATCACCGGGTATGAGGCTGCGTTTGGTATCATGCCTGCATGGGAGAGCTCAAGACCACCGTCAATGAGGCCAACGTCGCCGATTTCATTCAAGCGGTGCCGGATGAGGTTAAGCGCGCCGACAGTTTCACGTTGCTCGAGCTCTTTACCAAGATTACCGGTGAGAAAGCGAAAATGTGGGGCACCAGCATCATCGGCTTTGGACAATATCATTACAAATCGGAACGCAGCAGCCAGGAGGGTGACTGGCTGCTCACCGGATTTTCCCCTCGCAAGCAGAGCCTGACACTGTACCTCACGCTCGGGACGCAGGGATTTGATGAATACAATGACCTTCTAGAGGCTTTGGGTAAGCATAAGACTGGTGTCGGCTGTTTGTACATCAAGCGACTGGCCGACGCCGATATGGCGGTACTCGAGAAACTGATCACCAAGTCCTTCAAGGCCGCGAAGAAGCGCTACGCTTAATCTTTCTTTCGCCGAGCTTTGGGTCTAGTTCGGGTCCGCTCCACCAGTTTTCAGCAGGGCCGCGTCGGTATGGCTATCGTGGCCGATCCCCTGGACGAAGGCATTGGGCGGGTCCACAGTGACATGCGTGAGGGCCAGCCGGTTCCTGCTCGCCACCGTCGATGGCGGGGGAACCGTTCCACCCGAGCTTGGGCTGGCCGCCCGCTTGGTAGAGCGGGGGCATGAGGTTCGGGTGCTGGCGGACCCGACCGTCGAGGCGGCGGCCGCAGCCGCCGGTTGCGCCTTCACTGCTTGGCGACGGGCGCCGCATTTCACGACGATCGACGAGCAGACAGCAATGGTGAAAAACGTCGAGCGGCGAAATCCCGTGGGTCAGTTCAGATTTGCCCGCGATGAGCTCGTCTGTGGCCCGGCCGGGAGGTATGCCGCCGACGTGATGAGCACGATCGATGAGCATCCCGTTGACGCGACGCTCGTCGAGGGTGCCATGGCGGGAGCCCTCATCGGCGCCCAAGCCAGCAAGCTTCCGACAGCCGCCCTCATGCCCAACATCTACCTGCGGCCAACGCCAGGCCTGCCACAGTTCGGCACTGGCTGGTCCCCGGCTCGAGGGCCGTTGGGGCGGACCCGGGATGCTCTGACGGCCGCCGCCGTGAGGAGGCTGTTCGCAAGTTGCTTGCCCGCCCTTAACGCTCTCCGGGCAGGATACGGTCTCGGGCAAGTTGGCGACCTGTACGAGTTGCTCGACCACTGCACCCGGGTGTTGGTCCTGACCAGCCCATCGTTCGATTTCCCGGCACCGGCATTGCCGGCCAATGTGCGTTACGTCGGCCCGCAACTCGACGACCCGCATTGGGCTTCCGGACAAGAGTGGAGACCCAGCGGCGACGGCCCAATCGTGCTCGTGGGGATGAGCTCCACCTACCAGGCACAGACCGACGTGCTGCGCCGGATCGCCGAGGCGCTAGGCCAGCTGCCGGTCCGCGCGGTGCTCACGACCGGCCTGGCGATCAGCCCGGCCGATGTGCCTGCGCCTGCCAACGTCCGTGTGCTCCGCGCCGCCCCGCACAGCGAGGTGCTCCGCCACGCGTCGGCCGTGATCACCCACGCCGGACACGGCAGCGTGCTCAAGGCCCTCGCGGCCGGCGTGCCATTGGTGTGCATGCCTCTCGGCCGCGACCAGAAGGACAACACGGTGCGGGTTCTACGCCTCGGAGCCGGCGTACGGGTGAGTAAGCGAGAACATGCCGACGGCATTGCCGCCGCGGTACGCCGGGTGCTCGACCAGCCCACGTACGCCGAGGCGGCCCGACGTTTCGCCGCACAACTTGCTACGGAGGCGGCCGAACGCCCGGACGCTGTGCAGGAAGCCGAAGCCCTGCTCGACAGGCGGAACTAGCCGCCAGCCAAGCCGCACCCTGAAGGTCCGGTGGCATATGGGACAGACGCCATCGGACCGCAAGTCTGAGGCCCTCCGACTTGCACAACCTATTGACCGTAGCGCCGCTCAACAGCCTCGCCCGATGCGCCGAGCAGTATCCCGATCGTGGCCCAGGAAACACCGTGAGCTCGGGCAGCGTTTACCGCGACCGCGATCGCATGATCGGCGGCCTCCCGTGCATTGACGGCCTCCCGCAATGCGACGTAAACCTCCACGCCAATCTGGTCATCCGGGGGGCGGAATTCGGTCCGGTCGGGCAGTTCTAGAGGGTGATCCAGGTTCTCCTCGACGCTGCGCGGCATCGTGATCACCTCAGGATCTCTGCGGGCAGCAGCATCGGCGTACTTCGGGTGCCGCGCCGTCCCCGGAGCGCTCGGCGCGACGAGGCGATTTTCTCACGAGCAGCTGAACTACGAGCCCGGAGGACTGAACTCGCACCGGTTCAATCCGCCTTGGGCTTGGTGCTCCACACCGGATCCGCGCCTGCCAACCATTCGGTACGGAAGCGTGCTGCGCCGTGGATCGCGGTCAGGCGCAACTCCCCTGGGCCCGTGTTGATGAAGCCGTGCGCCTCGCCTGGCGGACTGACCACGACATGGCCAGCGTCGACGATCACCGTCCGGTTGCCGATCCGAAAGGTCGCCTGGCCCGACTCGACCACGAAGACCTCGGCGTATGGGTGCCGATGAAGCTTCGGTCCAGCGCCTGGTTGCGAATGCACGAGGATGATGGAGAAGGGAACATCACCATGCTCAGCGCCGACGAACTCGTGCGCATGCGCGGTGTGCTCGAGCTCGTCGAACGCAACGATGGTGCCAGTCTGTCCGCTCTGATCGGTCAAGATTCCTCCGTCTGCCTGCGCTACTCATGTGGCTTCTAGACCTTTGCTGACGCCGCTCGCTGGATGTTTGCCATGTCTCAGCAGAAGAAAGAAGCCAATCAGATGGCGGCGGAACTGGAGGATGGCGCAGAGGTACCTGTCAACCGCCAACCATAACGCTGACGAGCAGCCTCGCCCGACGTGCCGAGGACGGCGCCGATCTTGGACCAGGAGACGCCACGAGCTCGAGCAGCGTTAACCGCAACGGCGACGGCGTGTTCGGCGTTCGCCCGCGCAGTGGTGGCATCACGCAATGAGACGTAAATCTTTCGGTCGATCTCGTCCTCGGCACGAGGCTCGCATGACTCGGCTCTGTCGGCCAACTCCGAGGCATGGTTCAGGATCTCCTGCAAACTGCGCGGCACCGGGATCACCGCACGAACTTCATGCGAGCAGGCATGGCGTCTCACAAGTTACCTTGTCATTGATGGATCTTGCAAATAGTTGAGTGGACGAGCCCGGTACTCCCGCGGCAGTACGTCGGTCGCGTGTTGCGTTACGGTCGCCATCCGTACCTAAGCCTGGCAGTGGCCACCGACAACTCCAGATCCGATACCACGCTTGTAGGCAGCCGTGGCGGTCTCGCGGCGTGTGGACGAACCGGTGCGTGCCGAGGGCGGGTTGACTCGATCGACCTCAACGGTGTCCGCCCGCCTCCCGTCAGTGCGCGTCGTTAGGGTCAGGCGCGAAAGCGTGAGCCTGAGGTTGAACCGGAGGAGGCGCGGCCCGTGCTGCACATCCACCGGTCCGAGCGCGCCGACCGACTGGTCGACGGGCTCGCCGAGGTGTTGCGCGAACCGCCAGCCGACCCGTTCGCGCCGGAGGTCGTCGCAGTTCCGGCGCAAGGGCGTGGAGCGCTGGATCACCCAGCGGCTGTCGCACGTGCTCGGCGTATCGCCGGACGAACAAGACGGCGTCTGCGCCAACGTCCGGTTTCCCCATCCGACGGCACTCGTCGCCGACGTCCTGGCTCGGGCGGCGAGCATCGAGCCCGACAACGACCCGTGGGAGCCCGACCGGTTGGTGTGGCCATTGCTGGAGACCATCGACGAATGCGCCCCGCAGGAGTGGTGCGCGACGCTGGGCCGGCACCTCGGCATCGGTGATGCAGTACTTGCCCACCGCACCGGACGGCGGCTGGCCACCGCCCGCCACCTCGCTGCCCTGTACGACTCATACGGCGCGCACCGCCCGTCGATGCTCCGGACCTGGGCGAACGGCGACGACGCGCGACGTTCCCGACGACCTGCGCTGGCAGGCCGAGCTGTGGCGGCGGGTGCGCAGCCGGGTGGGCGTCGCCCAGCCTGGCCGAGCGGCTCGCCGCCGCCTGCGAGCGGCTGCGCGCCGAGCCAGATCTGGTCGACCTGCCATACCGGTTGTCGCTGTTCGGCCCGACACGATTGACCACCGCGCAACTCGACGTCGTCGTCGCGCTTGCCGAGCACCGCGACGTGCACCTGTGGCTGCCGCACCCCTCCCCCGCGCTGTGGGACCGTGTCGCACTGCATACGCACTGACGGTTCCGCGGCGCCGGGACGACCCGACCGCCGACGTCCCCCGCAATGCGCTGCTGGCCAGTCTCGGCCGCGACTCCCGCGAGCTGCAGCTCCGGATCACCGCTGGCGCCGAGGCCGTCGAAGACCATCACCACGCGCTCACCGAGCGGCCGCCCACCTTGCTCGGCCGGCTCCAGCAGTCACTGCAGGACGACGCCGAGCCGGTTTCGCATGCGAAACCACAGTTCGACCCCAGTGACCGGACCCTGCAGGTGCACGCCTGCCACGGCCCGGAGCGTCAGGTCGAGGTGCTGCGCGAGGTCCTCGTCGGCCTGCTCGCCGACGACCCCACGCTCGAGCCGCGCGACGTGCTGGTCATGTGCCCGGACATCGAGGACTACGCACCGCTGATCTCCGCGACGTTCGGGCTTGCCGACGACACCGCCGACGAGACCCAGCAACACCCCGGCCACCGGCTGCGGGTACGGCTCGCCGACCGGTCGCTGCGCCAGACCAACCCGCTGCTCGCCACCGTCGCCGCGCTGCTCGAACTGGCCGACGCCCGGGTCACGGCCGAGCCAGGTGCTCGACCTGGCGGCGTCGCCACCGGTCCGGCGCCGGTTCCGGTTCGACGACGACGACCTCGAGCGGCTGCGGCAATGGGTGGCGGCGTCCGGCGTCCGCTGGGGGCTCGACGGCGAGCACCGCGAACCGTTCGACCTCGCCACGATTCCGCAGAACACCTGGCGCACCGGCCTGGATCGGATCCTGCTCGGCGCCGCGATGGCCGAGGACGGGCTGCGCTGGATCGACAAGGCGCTGCCGCTCGACGACGTCGACAGCAGCGACATCGATCTCGCCGGTCGGCTGGCCGAGCTCGTCGACCGGTTGGCCATCACCCTTGACGACCTCACGGGCGAGCACCCACTCGCCCATTGGCTCGAGACCCTCGGTACCGGCATGGCCCGGCTCACCGACGTCAGTGAGACCGACGCCTGGCAGCAGGCCCAGGCCCAGCGCGAGCTCGCCACCGTGGCCAAGCAGGCCGGCGACCGCGCGCACACCATCCCGCTCACCTTGACCGACGTCCGGGCCCTGCTCGCCGACCGCCTGCGCGGCCGCCCCACCCGCGCCAACTTCCGCACCGGTGAGCTCACCATGTGCTCGATGGTGCCGATGCGCTCGGTGCCGCACCGCGTTGTCTGCCTGCTCGGGCTAGACGACGGCCGGTTCCCGCGCACCGCGAGCGTCGACGGCGACGACGTGCTCGCCCGCGACCCGCGGGTCGGCGAGCGCGACCAGCGCAGCGAGGACCGGCAGCTGCTGCTCGACGCGATCCTGGCCGCCGAGGACCACCTGGTCGTGCTCTACACCGGCGCCGACCCGCGCACCAACGCGCCGCGCCCGCCCGCAGTTCCCGTCGGGGAGATCCTCGACGCCGTCGACGCGCTGGTCAGCACGTCCGCCGGCCGTCCAGCGCGCGAGCACGTCGTCGTCAATCACCCACTGCAGCCGTTCGACGCGCGTAACTTCGTCGTCGGTGAGCTGGGTGCGGATGGGCGGCCGTTCAGCTTCGACCTGCAGTCGCTCGCCGGAGCCGTCCGGGCTGGCCAATCCCGCGTCAAACCAGGCCCTTTCCTTGACCCGCCACTCGTCCCGCCGGACGAACCTGAGGAGCTCGCCCTCGATGACCTCATCGCGTTCCTCGAGCACCCGGCGAAGGCGTTCCTGCGGCAGCGGCTCGGCGTCACGCTGGTCGGCGACGACGAGGAGCTGGACGACGCGCTAGCCGTCGAGCTCGACCCGCTGAACCGCTGGGCGGTCGGCGACCGGCTGCTCCACGCCCGGCTCGCTGGCGCCGATGCCTTGACGTGTGTCCAGGCCGAGTGGCGACGGCAGACGTTGCCGCCAGGCGAGCTTGGCCGGCGGGTCGTCGACGGCGTCATGGCGGAGGTCGAGCCGCTGGTGGTCGCGAGCGAGGAGCTGCGCACCGGCGCTACCCGGACGGTCGACGTCGCGGTCGACGTCGCCGGACGTCGTCTGGTCGGCACCGTCGGCCGCGTCCACGACGGAACCATCGTGCGGGTCGAGTTCTCCCGGCTTTCCGGCAAGCACCGGCTCCGGGCGTGGGCACAACTGCTCGCGCTGTCCGTCGCGCATCCGGACACGGACTGGACGGCATTGACGGTCGGCCGGGATAGGAGTGAGGGCGTCGCGATGTCGCGCCTCGGGCCGGTCAATGCGGACACCGCCCGTCAGCACTTGGCCGAGCTCGTGCAATTGCGGACTCAGGGCCTGTGCGCGCCGCTCCCACTTGCGGTCAAGACGTCTGCTGAATACGCCGCCAAGCGGGTGAACACGACGGCCGCCAACGCAACTGCTCTGGCGGCGAAAGAGTGGGCGAGCGACCGGTACGAAGCCGAGCAGGCCGATCCGGCACACCGGCTGGTCTGGGGCGACCCGGCGCCGTTCGAGGTATTGCTCGCCGAGAAGGCCGCCGACAATGAGCAGCCCGTCGGCTGGCTCTCCGATGAGCCGCACCGGTTCGGGGCACTGGCCCGCCGGTTGTGGGAGCCGCTGCGGGCGGCCGAGAAGCTGGAGTCGGCATGACGTCCGCAGTCGACCTCGCGCCGTTCGACGTCTGTGGGCCGCTGCCGAGTGGGACGACGGTGCTGGAGGCGAGTGCCGGCACCGGCAAGACGTACACGATCGCCGCACTTGCCACCCGGTATGTCGCGGAGGGTGTCGCCGAGCTGCCCGAGCTGATGCTCGTGACGTTCAGCCGCGCCGCGACGCAAGAGTTGCGTCAACGCGTGCGAGAGCGGCTGGTCACCGCCGAGCGCGGCCTGGCCGATCCACGCGAGGCCCGACTCGATGGCGCCGACCAACTGCTGGCCCTGCTCGCCGACGCTCCCGACGACGAGGTGGCCCGGCGCCGGCACCGGCTCACCCGCGCGCTCGCCGCGTTCGATGCTGCGACCATCGCGACGACCCACGGCTTCTGCCTGCAGATGCTGGCCGGGCTGGGTATGGCCGGTGACCTCGAGCCGGACGCCACGTTCGTCGAGGACGTCGATGATCTGGTGGTCGAGGTGGTCGGCGACCTGTACCTGCGCCGGTTCGCCGGCGAAAGCGAAGAGGCGGCCGTCGATCCGCGGACCGCGCTCGCCGTGGCTCGAGCCGCGATCGGCGACCCCCAGGCGACGCTCGTCGCAGCTGACCCACCGGACGGCTCGTCGGCCCAACTGCGCCACGCCCTGGCGACGGACACATATCGAGAGGTGTTCCGGCGCAAGCGGATGCGCCGTCTGCTCGACTACGACGACCTGGTGAGCCGGCTCGACGACGCGTTGCGCGACTCGGTGCGCGGAGCAGCCGCCGTCGAGCGGGTCCGGTCGCGCTACCGAGTGGTGCTGGTCGACGAGTTCCAGGACACCGACCCACTGCAGTGGCGGATCCTGGAGACCGCGTTCCACGGCGCGACGACGCTGGTGCTCATCGGTGATCCCGAAGCAGGCGATCTACGCCTTCCGCGGCGCCGACCTGGTCACGTATCTCGACGCGACCGGCGCGGCGTCGGAGCACCGCACGCTGGCCCGCAACTGGCGCAGCGACGAGCCGCTGCTGACCGCGCTTGGGGCGGTGTTTCGTGGCGCGGCGCTGGGCGACGAGCGGATCCCGGTGCGCGACGTCGCCGCGTCGCACGGCGAGCCCCGGCTCGACGACGCCGGTCCCCCGCTGCGGCTGCGGGTGGTACAGCGTGCGTTGGCCGACGTGTCTGACCGGGCCAAGATCACCGCCAAGGTGGCGCCGCCGAATCGTCGCCGAGGACGTCGCGGCCGACGTCGTCGGGCTGCTGGACGGCCCGGCGCGGCTGGCGCTTGGACGGCGACGCTCGGCCGATCTCCCCCGGCGACATCGCAGTGCTGGTCCGCACGAACGACCAGGCCGCGCTGGTCCGCGACACGCTGTCCGTGGCGGGCGTCCCGGCGGTGCTCACCGGCAGCCGCAGCGTGTTCCTGGCCCCGATAGCGCGGGACTGGCTGTGCTTGCTGCGCGCGCTGGAGCAGCCGCATCGGGCCGGCCTGGTGCGGGCAGCCGCGCTGACCCCGTTCGTCGGGTGGTCGCCGCGGCGGCTCGCCGAGTCGGGCGATGCAGGCACCGACGAGCTCGGTCAGCTGCTCAGGTCGTGGCGGGACGTGCTGGCCGAGCGCGGGGTCGCGGCGCTGCTGGAGGTGATGACGTCGTCCGGGCTGGTCGAGCGGCTGCTCGGCACGGACGACGGCGAGCGCCGGCTCACCGATGTCCGGCACATCGGCCAGGCGCTGCACGCGGCGGCGGTGACCGGGCGGCTCGGCCTGGCGGCGATCGTCGAGTGGCTGCAGCGGCGCGATCAACGAGGCCGCCGAGGACGCGGCCGAGGAACGCAGCCGCCGGTTGGAGTCCGACGCCGACGCTGTGCAGGTGGTGACCATCCACGGCGCCAAGGGTCTGCAGTTCCCGGTCGTCTACGTGCCGTACGGGTGGGACCGGTACGTGCCGGAGAACCCGGACCCGCTGCGGCTGCACGACTCCGACGGCACCCGGCTGCTCGACGTCGGCGGCAAGGACGGGCCCGGATACTCTGGAGCGGCGGGAACGACACCTGGCCGAGGAGTTGGGCGAAGATCTCCGCCTGCTCTACGTCGCGATGACCCGAGCCCGGTGCCAGGTCGTCGCTTGGTGGGTGCCGGCAACGACCGCGCGAGCACGCGCCGCTGACCCGGCTGCTGTTCAGCGACTTCGACCCAGCGGAGCAGCCGCCAACTCGGGTTCGGCTGATGCGCGATGTTGACGTGCGGGGACGGCTGGTCGATCTGTTCGCGTTCGCCGACGGGACCGTCGCCGTGGAGGACGTCGGCGACGACCGGACGGCCCGCTGGCGGCCGGCTGGGGGCTCAGCGCCGACGCTGGCTGCGGCGCAGTTCGACCGCCGGCTGGACGAGGGCTGGCGGCGCACCTCCTACACCGGGCTGACCCGGTTCGTGCACGACGACGTTGTGTCGGATCCGGGCGTCGGCAGCGAGCCGGAGCTGGAGGTCGAGGAGCGGCAGGACGAGCCGGCCGTTCCCTCGGCCGCTGTCGCCGCCGCACCGGCCGACCTGCTCGAAGAGGTGCTGCGAACCGTCCCGTCACCGCTGGCCGACTTCCCGTCCGGCGCGGCGTTCGGGACGCTCGTCCACGGCGTGCTGGAGAACGTCGACCCGGCGCGCCGACGACCTCGCGGCCGAGCTGCGCGCCGCTGCACCGAGGCGGTCGAGCGCCGGTTCGGCACGCCTGTCGACCCGGCGGCACTGGCGGACGGCGCTGCTGCCGCCCTTCGAGACCCCGCTCGGGCCTCTTGCAGATGGTCGCCGGCTGCGCGACATCGCGCCGCCGACCGGCTGGCCGAGCTGGACTTCGAGCTGCCACTGGCCGGCGGCGACCACCCACGCGCCGACGACGCGACGGTCGCGGCGATGGCCGACCTGCTGCGCCGGCACCTGCCGCCGTCCGACCCGCTCGCTGGCTACGCCGATGCCCTCGATGTGCCGGGCATGCGCGGCCAGCGGCTGCGCGGCTACCTCTCGGGCAGCCTCGACGCCGTCCTCCGGGTGCGATCGCCCGATGGCGATGCCCGCTACGTCGTCGTCGACTACAAGACCAACTGGCTCGGCGGCTTCGGCCCGGCGGGCGCCGAGCCGCTGACCGCGTGGGACTACCGGCCGGAGGCGATGGCCGCCGAGATGGTCCGCGCGCACTACCCGCTGCAGGCGCTGCTGTACGCCGGTGGCACTGCACCGGTTCCTGCGCTGGCGACAGCCCGGCTACGACCCCGCGACGCATCTCGGCGGTGTTCTCTACCTGTTCCTGCGCGGCATGTGCGGGCCGGAGACGCCGGTCGTCGGCGGCGTGCCGTGCGGCGTGTTCTCTTGGCAACCGCCAGCCGCACTCGTCGAGGACGTGTCCGCCCTGCTGGACCGGGGTGCGCCGTGACGGTGCTGCTCGAGAATCAGCACGACGATCTTCACGACGTGCGGCTGGCGACTCGGGCGCAGGGTCTGCTCGGCGAGTTCAACGCCGCCGGAGTGCTGATCGCCGCCGACGTCCACGTCGCAACGACGCTCGGCGGGCTGTGCGGCGAGTCCGACGACGCAGTGCTGCTTGCCGCAGCTCTCGCCGTCCGGGCCGTCCGCGAGGGCTCGGTATGCCTCGACCTCGCCGAGGCGCACCGCTCCGCCGGCGACGTCGAGGACCCGGACGGATCTCGACGCCCTTCCCTGGCCCGAGCCGTCCGGCTGGATGCCGGCCTGCGAACGCAGCCCGCTCATCGCGGTCGGCATCAACGGTCCCGACGACCGACCGCTGCGCCTGGTCGACGGATCTGCTCTACCTCGACCGGTACTGGCGTGAGGAACAACTCGTCCGCGACCGAGCTGGAAACCCGCACCTCCCGCCCCGCACCAACCGTCGACACCGAACGGCTTCGGGCCGCGCTGGACCGCCTATTCCCGGGAGCCGTACCCGACCTGCAGCGCCTGGCGGTCGCGGCGTGCGTGACCGGTTGGGTGACGGTCATCGCCGGCGGACCAGGCACCGGCAAGACCACGACGGTGGCCCGGCTCCTCGCCGTACTGAATGAATCACTCGACGAGCCGCCGCGTGTCGCACTCGCCGCGCCGACCGGCAAGGCAGCCGCACGGATGCAGGAAGCGGTATCCGAGGAGTTCGCCCGGCTTGCCCGCGACGGCGTCGACGTGCCACCCGCTCCCCCGGCATCGACCCTGCACCGCCTGCTCGGCTGGCGACCCGACTCGCACAGCCGTTTCCGGTACAACCGGCACAACCACCTCCCCTACGACCTCATCGTCGTCGACGAGACCTCGATGGTCTCGCTGACGCTGATGTCCCGGCTGCTGGAAGCAATGCGCCCCGACGCCCAGCTGGTCCTGGTCGGCGACCCCGACCAACTCGCCTCCGTCGAGGCCGGAGCGGTGCTCGGCGACCTGGTCGGCCGTCGACCGCGACCGGTCCCGGATCATCGGTCCGCTCAGCTGACCGACCTGCTGCCCAACGACGTGCAGCACGGCGACGAGGTCGGACTCCGAGCTCCGCAACGACGTCGTCCGGCTCCGCACGGTCCACCGCTACGGCGGCGCGATCGCCGAGCTGGCCGAGGCCATCCGCCGTGGCCGCACCGACGACGTGATGGAGGTGCTGCGCCGCGGCTCTGCAGAGATCGAGTTCGTCGAGACAGATCTCGACGTCCGGACACCAGCAGGCATCGAAGACCTCCGAACCGAGGTCGTGGCCACCGGCCGCGCGCTCATCGAGGCGTCGCTCGCCGGCGACGCGCGCGGCGCACTACACGCACTCGACCAACACCGGCTGCTTTGCGCACACCGTCGTGGTCCCTACGGCGTTGCCCGCTGGAGCCAGGAGGTCGAGCGCTGGCTCGCCGCGGCCGTCGAGGGCTTCGTACCCGACCGCGAGTGGTACATCGGCCGCCCGCTCATCATCACGGCCAACGACTACGAGCTCGGCCTCTTCAACGGCGACACCGGCGTCGTCATCGACCGCGTCGGCACAGGCCCTACCGCTGTCTTCACACGCGGAACCGACCTGGTCGAGGTCGCGCCGAGCCGTCTCGACGCGATCCAGACCGTCCACGCCTTGACCGTCCACCGCGCCCAAGGCAGCCAGTTCGCTGGAGTATCCGTTCTCCTTCCGCCGCCGGAATCCCCGCTGCTCACCCGTGAGCTGCTCTACACCGCGGTTACCCGCGCCCGGAAATCAGTGCGGGTGCTCGGAACGGAAGAGTCGATTGGCGCAGCGGTCGACCGGCCGGTACTCAGGGCAAGTGGTCTTCGATGAATTGCGCCCAACCCGGCATTGTGCCGATCCGGAGAAACTCGCAGCCGGATGCAGTCGGTTCGGCTAATGGGTTGCGGGTGGAGGGACGCGCCGAATAGAACTGGTGGCCGGGCCTATGAGGAAGGAGGGCTGAGCCATGTACGCCATGCACGCCGCGCTCGTGTCCTCCCGGGGTAACCAGCTGAGCTGATCCCGGAGCGGGCAGGGCGCCTCCAGACGGAGAATGCCTTGATTCTGCACCAGCATGACCTGACCCTGCGCCCGATCACCGGGCCTGATGAGCTGGACCTGTTCAACAGTTTGCCGTACGTCCTCAACGATGAGGTCGGCGGCGACCTGGCGGCCGGTCGCCGCCGCCCGGAGTGGCTGTGGCTCGCCCTGCGCGGTGATCGCGTGGTGGCCCGGGCCGGATGGTGGTCGCGGGCCGGGGACCAGCACCCGCTGTTGATGGACATCTTCGACATCGACGGCGACACCGACGACGGCGTGCGGTTACTGAAGACCGCGCTGCCCGCCGTGGTGCCCGCCGGCGCGACGCCCCCGGAGTACGGCCGGTTCCTCCCCGCGGACTGGCGCGACCACGAACACACCCGGCAGGCGGTCGACGACCGGATGGGTGCACTCGAACGTGTCGGAGCAAAGCTGTTCGTCGAACGGCTGCGCCTGGAATGGCGACCCGGCACACCCATTCCCGAACTCAGCGGGCGACTCACCTTCCGGCCGGTTCGCGACCCGGGCGAGCTCATCGACCTCATGACGCTCGTGCTGGACGGCACTCTCGACGCGCACAGTCGCGACGACCTGACCCGCATGACCCCCCGTCAGGCCGCGCAGGAGCAGTACCACAACGAACTCGAGCGCTACGCCAGCCCGCACGAGTGGTGGCGGATCGCGACGCTACCGGACGGAGAACCGGTCGGGTTCGTGATCCCCGCGCACAACGGTTACAACCCGATCATCGCGTACCTCGGAGTGGTGCCGGCACATCGCGGCCATGGCTACATTCACGACGTGCTGGCCGCGGGTACGAGCCTGCTCGCAGCGCAGAACGTACCGCGGATCCGGGCCGCCACCGACGTCGGCAACGCGCCGATGGCGGCGGCCTTCGCCCTGGCCGGCTACGTCACCTTCGAGCGCCAGATCGACATGACCTGGCGATGATCACGCAGCGCCGATCCCGAGCGTCGACTCATCGGCACGAGCGAGTGTCGAGCACTCAGCGCTACTCGTCAGGGCGGCAGTGTGCCTCCGCGATCCTCAGCGCGTCACGCCTCGTCAGCCTCGTCGTCGTCCTCGATCTCCACATACATGGCCGGGACAGTCGGAGGCGGCCAGCCGGAGAGCAGGCGTTGCGCCAACGCGGTCAGCTCGTGGTCGTCGAGTCGTCGATATCGACGGGTCATCCACGTGGAGGCCATACGGCCTCGCGCGTCCTGTCAAGGACAGCGGTAGGCATGGGCTATTCCTGACGTGCACTCATCCTGCGGAAACATGCGACTTCGACCACACCACGCCGGCGAGTGCGGGTGGACGGATCACCAGCCGGACAGGACCCCGTTCTGACATCAGTAGAATCGAACGGGTGTGCGACGTCGGGATGACGCGGAATGCCCGGGTCCAGTCGGAGCGCTCCGGTGGCTGAGCCGAGACAACTGGCGTGGCAGGCCTCGCTGCTCGCCGGCGGCGACGTCGGGTTCGACGAGTCGTTCGCGGGTGTCCGGCGACACGACCTGGACCACGGCGCATGGGTCGATGAGGTTCGCGGCTGGGTTCGCGGGGCCGACGAGTTGTTCGCCCACCTGCTCGAGCTGACGCCGTGGCGACAGAAGGAACGCTGGATGTACGAGCGGCGCCTGCCCGAACCGCGGCTGACCCATCGGTGGAAGCTGCGTGAGGAAGACCCGCCGCTGCCGATCCTCGCCGAGATGGCCAAGGCGCTGAGCGCTCGGTACGACGTCGCATTCACCCAGATCGGTGCCAACCTCTACCGCGACGGTTCGGACAGCGTGGCCTGGCATGGCGACCGGGTGGCCCGTGAGCTGGACGAGGCGACCGTGGCGTTGGTCTCGTTGGGGTCGCCGCGGCCGTTCAAGTTGCGCCCCAAGGGCGGCGGCCGGTCGGTCGGGTTCGTACCCGACCGTGGCGACCTGCTGGTCATGGGTGGCTCGTGCCAGCGCACCTGGGATCATGCAGTGCCCAAAGTCAAGTCCGCCGGTCCGCGGATGAGCATCCAGTTCCGGCATGCCTACGACTAGCGCCCCTCGCCGCCAGCGGGCTGGTATGGGAACGACGTCGCACCCTCGCCGAGCAGCGTGTCAGCGTGCCGACGCAGCAGGGCCAGGTTGCGCTCGGCCAGATGATCGAAACCCTGTCGAACACTCGACCCCGGAGTGAGCGACGCCAGGGCGATCGACGGATCCAGCCGAGCGCTCACCCATGACTCGTGCGTCGAGCCCCAGGCGAGCACCTCGGCTGTGGGAGTCACGATCATCGAGTTGCCGAAGTAGAGCACGCCGCCCGGATCGATCCCGACGGCGTTGGCGCCGACGACGTACACGTGGTTGTCGTACGCCCGAGCCCGGTTCGTCAGCTCCCAGATGTCTGCCGAGCGCAGCAGAGCCGACGGCCGGCTCAGCACCTCGGCGCCCTGCAGTGCCATGATCCGCGCCAGCTCGGGGAAGTCGCCGTCGAAACAGACCATCAACCCGATCCGGCCCAGCTCCGTCGACACCACGCAGACGTCATCCCCCGGCGTGACCCAACCCCCTCGTGAACGCAGCTCGGTGCAGAACGGGTGGGTCTTGCGGTAGACGCCGAGCACCTCGCCCGACGGACCCGCCAGCATCGCCGAGTTGTAGACGATGCCACGCTCGTCCCCCCGCGAATAGGTGCCCCAGGCCAGATGAACGCCCAGTCGGCGAGCCACCTCGGCCAGTGGCCGCACCGTCGGGCCGTCCGGATCTCCGAGGACATCCCAGAGCTCGTCCGCTGAACATCCCGGCGTGAAGCCGGTCGTCGCCGTCTCCGGCAGGACGACCAGCTCAGCCTCCGTCGCGTCCACGCAGCGCTCGACGTAGTCAACGCAGTGGTCGACGTTGGCCTTGATCGTCTCGGCGGTGAGTCGCTCGTGAACCGGCTGGACCTGGACGGCCGCGGCGGTGAAGGTACGCATCCAGCCTCCCTTCGTGCCGTTACGGTCACGGGCCTGGGTACCACCGTATGGTCCTCCCCATGCGTGAGAACAGACCGCGCGACCTCTCCCCACAGGAACTCGGTTTCACTCCTCAACGCGCGGTTCCCTGGCTCAATCCACGGCTACTCGCGGGGACGGGCGTCCGCACGGTTTTCTCGGACCTGTTCGGCGCCTATCTCGACAAACGAGAGATGCAAGCCGTTCTCGGCGAGAACCGCCATGACTACTCGGCAGCCGACGAACTGTGGCTCGACTACACCGCGGACGTGGGTGACGGTTTCGATGCCACGTACTCGATTGCGTCACTCATTGCTCGTCCGACGCTCGAGGTACTCGGACCCGACGGTGCGCCGCTCGTCCTGCCGCGCGGCGACCTCCTGGTGCTCGGCGGCGACCAGGTCTATCCGACGGCATCGGGCAAGGCGTACGGCAACCGGTGGAAGGGCCCGTACACGGCCGCCTTGCCGGTGAAGACGCAGGACACTCCCGATCTCTACGCACTGCCCGGCAACCACGACTGGTACGACGGGCTGACCGCATTCCTTCGGCTGTTCGCCCAAGGCGACTGCATCGGCGGATGGCAGACCCGGCAGCAGCGCAGCTACTTCGCCCTCGCGCTGCCCCATCGATGGTGGCTGTTCGCCATCGACACGCAGCTCGACGTCTACATCGACAAGCCGCAGCTGCGGTATTTCACCGCAGCTGCCAAGGACCTGCGACCTGGCGACCGGGTCATCGTGTGTACACCCCGGCCGACCTGGGTGATCTCGGACCAGTCTCCGGACGCCTACGACAGCCTCGACTACTTCGTGCGCACGGTCGTGGAGCCGACGCAGGCGCGCGTGCCGATCATGCTCTCCGGGGACGCGCACCACTACGCCCGGTACTCCGGAAGCGGACCCGACGGACGTGGCCGGGAGCTGATCACGTGTGGCGGCGGCGGGGCATACCTCGTCGGGACGGCCCATCTGCCCATGCGGATCACGGTTCCCCCACCGGCGACGCTGACCCGCAAGGCCAGCACGCCACAGCCGTACGGCCAGGCCGCCACGTTTCCGACGCCGGCGAGATCGCGCGCCCTCGGTTGGCGAATCTTCTGGCGACTGCCCATGCGGAACCCGGGGCTGCTCGTGCTGCTCGGCCTCATGCAGACGCTGCTGATGTTCGCCCTGCGGACCGCGCACGGACGATGGCTCAATGCGCCGATCGCCGTGGCGGTTTGCGCCGTCCTGGCGGGGACTGTTCTGTTCGCGACCATCACCGCTCTGGACCGAACCAAGCTGCGGCATTGGATCGCGGCACTGCTGCACGCCGTCCCGCACGTCGCACTGGGTGTCGTCGGTACTGCGGCATGGACAGCGCTACCCATTTCGCAGCTGCCGAACCCGTGGTCGATCGTCCTGGCATTCGCGGTCTACCTGCCGGTGATCGCGATTCTCGATGCGTTCATCGTCGGTGCCTATCTGATCGTCGCCAGCCGTTTCCAGGTCAACGTCAACGAGCTATACGCCGGGCTCGGCATCGAAGACGTCAAGAGTTTTCTGCGTCTGCACATCGCGTCCGATGGCTCGTTGACCATCTATCCGATCGCGGTCGACGTGGTGGCTACTCAGTGGCGCGCCGATCCCGAAGCTTCGGACGAGGCTCCCTGGATCGTGCCGACCCAACCCCTGTCGGCTCGGCTCGTGGAGCCAACGATCACCGTCTGAGCGTCATTCGACAGACCGCAGGTATCGGAGCACAGCGAGCACTCGCCGATGGTCGTCGGGCGACGCTTGGAGATCGAGCTTCTGCAGGATCTGACGGACGTGTGCCTCGACTGTCTTCGGGCTCATCACGAGGCGTTCGGCGATCGCCCCGTTGGACCGTCCCTCAGCCATCAGACCGAGTACCTCGGTCTCGCGCGAGGTGAGCCGATCCAGCGGCCCGGGATCACGTGGTCGCCGTAACAGCGTCGAGACGATGGTCGGGTCGACCACACATTCACCCTCGACCACGCGTCGAAGGGCGTCGACGATCACCGCGACGTCGGACACTCTCTCCTTGAGCAGGTAGCCCACGTGCTCGGGTGCGTCGGTGATCAGCCGCATGGCGTAGTCGGACTCGAGGTACTGCGAGAGCACCAGGATGCCGATCTCCGGATGGGCAATCCTGATCTGTCGCGCTGCCGCGATGCCCTCGTCGGTGTGAGTGGGAGGCATCCTGATGTCGACGATCACCGCATCCGGACTGGACAGCTCGACCTCGCGATACAGACCGGCGGCATCAGGTGCGGTGGCGATCACGTCGCAGCCTGCGTCGACCAGCAGCCGGGCCAGGCCCTCGCGCAGCAGCACCGAGTCGTCGGCGATGACCAACCTCATCGCTGTGCTCCCACCGGGATGCGTGCCTCGAGGACCGTCCCGCGGGGGTCGGCGGTTCCGATCCGCAGGTTCCCGCCCAAGGCCTCCACGCGATCCGCTAGTCCGCGTAGTCCCAGCCCGCGCGGGTCCGCGCCGCCGACTCCGTCATCCTCGACCCGCGCAACGACGTCACCAGCATCGACATGGACACTGACCCAGGCCTGGTCAGCAGCGCTGTGTTTGGCGACGTTCGTGAGTCCTTCTGCGCACACGAAATACACGGCGGACTCGATCGCCGGTGCCAGCCGGCCGACCGCGATGGCGACATGGACTGGCACGGTTCCGCGTGCGGCCAGTGCAGGGATCGCGGCCTCGAGCCCGCCCGAACCGAGCAGACGTGGCCTGATTCCTTGCGCGAACTCCCGGAGCTCGTCCTGCGCTCCGCGCACTTCAGCCCGCACGTCGCCGAACATCGTCTGAGCTGACTCGTCGACCCGGTCCTGAACACCATCGAGGAGGCTGGCGACCGAGCTCAGCCGCCGTTCGGCTCCGGCCACGAGCTCGGCCTCGAGGGCACGCCGCTGCGCGTCGGCCGCCTCGACGATCCGGCGACGCGCCGCCGCGAGCTCATCAGCGCTGGCGCGCACCTGGGCGCGCATCCGCACGTTAGTAATCGCGAGCCGCAGCGCCGACGTCGCTCCGTCGATGAGCGCCTGGTCGTCGAGAACCGCCGGGTCGTGGACGAGTACGGCGACGGGCTCAGCGCCGTCGTGGATGGTGGTGATCGCGCGCCCATCGCGCTCGCCGACGTCGACGATCCTGCCGGCCTGGTCGACGTACCCACCCGCCTCGGACACCCAGTACCCGACGGTCAGCGTGGGGTCACCGAACGCCCGTTGCAGCTCACCCTGCAAGCCGGCGGTGTCGGAGTGACCACCGAGTTGGGTGACCAGGTCCGCGACCGTGGCATCGGTCCACCGACCCCAGAGCAGGTCTGCGGTCAGAGTGACTGCCACCGCACAGATCGTCAGGTCGTAAACCAGCAGTACGGGACGGTCGGCGTCCCAACCGAGCAGCAGGTTCGCGCTACTCAGCGCCAGGACGCTTGCGAACGCCAGGGCGGCGCCCAGGGCTGGACCGCCTGCCTTGCGGGCCTTACCTGATGTCCTGGTGAAAACGTCAATCGCCGCAACAGCCACGAATATGGCGAGCCCCAGGGTCAGCCAGGGGCTCTCGACAACCCCCTCGATCACCGCCACGACGTAGGCGGCCACCACGGTCACTACGGTGAGCGGGCGACGCACTCGGCCGGTCGGGTAGGACAGGTGCAAGTGCACCAACGGCCCGCGGTGCAGGAACACGGCCGCACTCCACAGGCTGCCCAGGAACCAGCATCCACTAGTGAGGACCAGCAGAATCCCGACGCGACTCTTCGGCCGTCGGGCCCACGTCACGGCACCACAGACCAGCAGAACGATGCCCACGGTCGGGTCGAGGATCTGCAGCAGTGGGTCGGGCACTAGCTCATCCAGTCAGCTTGGCGAGGGTGGCAGCCGAGATGTCGTGCTTCGGGATGAAGCCGGTGGCCCTGCTGCTCGCGATCCGGTCGCGGTACGACGACTCGTCGCGACTCGACGTCAACACCACGAGCGGTCCGTCTCCGCCGCCCGCGGTGATCTGATCGCACACCGCGAAACCGTCGACGTCCGGCAGGGCAATATCGAGCAGGACTATTGCCGGCCGGAGTCGTCGAGCGGCAGCGACGGCGGATGCGCCGTCCGCCGCCTCCCCGACCACGGCATAACCCTCCGACTCCAGGAGTGCTCGCACGAACGAACGGAAGCCGGCGTGGTCGTCCACGATCAACAACGTACGCACCACGTCGTCATGGTGATGGCACCGATCAGGTCCGCGCATCAGGGCTGCCCCTGACACGCGGACCCGAGTTGCTGCTATTGCCGCACCCACGGGTGCGATCCCCACACAACTGTGTACGGCCCGCAGTCGGTGCAGCCGGGGCTTTCGATATCGCTCAGGGTCAGCGTGTCGCCGGCCACGGAATACGTCGCCGTGAGGACGTCATCGCTGTCGCTGGTCTCGATACGGTCTCTGAACACTCGGTAGTTCGCACGGTAGCCCAGCTCACCGCCTGGATCAGTCACCGTGACCAGCCCATCCTCGAAGGTGAGGGTGAACACGCCAGCTGGGCCGGCGAACGGCTCTCCCGCCCAGTCGGACTCGGTCAGCGTGGTCGTCCACGTCCCGTCGAGGGTCGGTTGTTTCGACCCCTCCGTGACCAGCACCCATGGGTGCGTCGTCCAAACTGTCTGGTGGTCGCAGAGATCGGTGCGCATGTCGCTCAGCACCAGTTGCTTCCCGTCGAATGACCACGTTGCGGCGAGGGGTTCATCCTCTCCGTCGTCCAGCTCGAGGGTGTCTCGGAAGATGCGGTAGGTGCCGGACCAGCCGACTTCTCGCTCGCCACCGGGATAGTCGTACTGGATGATCGAGCCGTCCTCGACCACGTTCTCGAACACAACCTCATCGAATTCGGTCAGCGGCTCGAGAGCATCGGCACCGGGCTGGCCGGCTGGGCACCCTGCCCGGATGTCCTCCGCGGTCAGCGTCATCGTGTAAGTGCCATTGGGCACCTCTGATCCAGCCGCGGGCTGCTGCGCTGTTTCATCACACTGGGCATCGTCGGGCCCAACACCCAGGGACGCCTTGAGGGCAGCGATGCGGTCGATCCACCCGCTGGTGTCCGAGTTCGCCCGAAGTTCGTCATACACCGGCGTCCACGCGCGTTCCAAGCGGCCAAAATCGTCGGCAGACGCTTCGACGAAGTCGAGGCCAGCCCTGCAGAGATCGGCCACGTTCGCGTCGTCCTCGGCGCGCGATGCATCGAGGGCTTGCAGCATTGCGTCGTCCGTGGCAGCAGTCAGGGCCTGCTGATGCACGTCGGTAAGACCGTCGTAGACCGATGTGCCGATGAAAAGCACCAATGGCCGCGGCCACGGGTTGAGGTTCGCGGTCACGAATCCGGCCGACAGCTCGTAGTGGTTGCCCCAGATCGACGACAGCTGCTGCTCGTACGCATCAACGCCATCGATGTCTGCCCCACTCGGGAGCATCTTCGTGGTGGCGCCGAGCGCTGTGAACGACAGCTCGGTGACCTTCGAGTCCTGCATTCCGACCACCTCACCAGCGAAATCGGCCGGCTTGGTGAACGCCTTCTCGACGCCGAGCACCTTCCGCATCGGCCCGGGGAGGACGCCCACCCCGACCAGGTTCAGCTGCTCCAGCCCCGCCAGCATCTCCTGCGGGATGCCTTCCTCAAAGACCTTCGTCTGCAGGTCATGACTGTCGACGAGCATCGGCGCGAGCAGCGCCTGAAAACTGGTCACATCCACCCGGTCGAAGGCTCGGGCCCCCACCCACGCCATATCGATCTTGCCTGCCTGGACGTCGGCGATAGTGGCTGACTCAAACTCCGCCTCACCGAGTCGCCAGCCGTTCTCGAACTCGATCTGGAGGGAACCACCGGTAAGCTCGCCAACCTGCTCGGCCCAAGCCACCAGCTGGTCCGGTGGGATCCCTTCGATCGGCTGGGCGAAGGTCAGGACCGTGGGGTCGACATCGGCGTCGCCGCCGGCCCGGTCCGGACCTTGGCAGGCAGATGAGGCAACGACTGCGCCTAGCAGTGTGCCTGCAATCGCCCATCTGGGTGTCATCGTTCTGTGCATCGGGCACCTCCCTTATCGGTGGCGCCGACGCTAGGAACGGCGTATTCCCGCGACATCAGGGCAGTCCCGCGACTCTTGCCAATGCGGATAAGGGTCAACCCTTTCCCGCACGATGCTCGTCGCCGAGATAGTTGGTGGGTGGATCGGGAGAAGTGGCGCACGCCCGCTCTGCTGGCCCTGTTGGCGGTGGGCGTGACACTCGGCCTGTTCACGCTCACCGCCGCCACCTCCGGCGTCGGTTTCTCGCTCGCGCTGTCCACCACGTTCGGCGCGGTTGCCCTTCTGTCCGGCGGATGGTCCCTCATGGTCGCCGGATTGGTCCTCGGGCTCGGCCGGCGACCGATCGGCATGTCGCTGTTACTGTACGGCGCCGGATGTGC
>CAWCED010000003.1:0-36864 GCA_963794465.1 uncultured Actinomycetota bacterium
AGGGTGGCCGCGCGAGGTTCATCACGACGATCTTCACGATGCGGGAAGTCACAGCGAAGCCGAGTTGTGAAGATCGTCGTGTGCAACGCAACATCCCTTCGCGCAGGGTCATTCATCACGACGATCTTCACGACGGCTCGCCGTTGTCGGGGTTGCGAACCGGCGCGTTCGCCAGCTCGCCGAGCGCGTCGACCAGACACTGCGCCAGCACGGCGACGTCGGGCATCCCGTCGCGGTCGGCGTTGACGCCGTAGTAGAGCCCGCCGTCGTATGAGGTGACGCCGATCGACACCGCCTGTCCGTGTGCCAGCGGCACCACCGGGTAGGCCGCCACCAACCGCGCACCGTGTGCGTAGAGCGGGACCTGTGGCCCGGGGACGTTGGTGACGACGAGGTTGAAGACCCGCCGGGACATGCCAGACGCCGCTCGGGCGCCGAGCGCGTGCAGCGTCGGCGGCGCGAAGCCGGCCAAGCCCACGAGCGCTTCCGCCGCGACCGCCTGGCCGCTGTCCTTGTGTGCCTGCATGGCGTACGAGACGCGCTGCAACCGGACGACGGGGTTCGGTTCACCGACCGGAAGGTCCACCAAGTAGGTCGAGACCCGGTTGCCCAAGGCGCTGCGCTCCTCCGGCCGCCGGATGCTGACGGGTACCAGAGCGCGAACCGAGGTCGACGGGCGGACCGGCTCGCCGCGCGTCAGCAGCCAGGTTCGCAGCGCGCCGGCGACCGTCGCCAGCACGACGTCGTTGACCGTGCCACCGTGCGCCGCTCGAATCCGCCGATAGATGTCGAGCGAGGTGTCTGCAGTCGCGAACCGACGCTGGGCGCCGATCCGGCCATTGAGCGGCAGGCTCGGCGCAGGCCGGACGACCGTACGCATGGCGGCGGCCGTCACCCCACCCAGAGCGTTGAGCGCCCTGCCCGCGGTGTGCTCCATGTCGGCGATGCCGACGCGGACATTGTCCACGAGCGATCGCGGCCGGCGGACCGTCTCGGCGAGCGCGCCCGCCACCAGCTCCGACCAGCCTGGTGACGGTGCGGGGCGCCAAGCGTCGGGCACGGTATCGCGCGGTTCCGGCGTCTCGTCCAGCATCAGCTGGCCGATGTCGACCGCCGACGTGCCGTCGACGACCGCATGATGGGTCTTGGACAGCACCGCGAAGCGGCGGTCGGACAGACCCTCGACGAGATACATCTCCCAGAGCGGCTTGGCCCGGTCCAAGGGCCGGCTCATGACCCGCGCCACCAACTCGTGCAGTTGCTCATCGGTGCCCGGCCTGGGCAAGGCAGAACGGCGGACGTGATAGCCGAGGTCGAACTCCTCGTCGTCAACCCAGATCGGGTTGGCCAGCCGCCCGGGAATCGGCCGGACCCGCTGCCGGTAGCGCGGGACGAGAGCAATGCGGTCACTGATCAACTCGACGAGTCGCTCATAGTCGAAGCCGCCGTCCGGCTCCTGAAACACCGCGACACTGCCCACGTGCATCGGCGTATCCCGGTCCTCGAAGTACAGGAAGGAGACATCCAAAGGGCTGAGCCGGTCCATGCTGCGAAGATAGGCCGTCCCTCGACCCCGTGCAGGAGCTTGTTACCCATGCCCGCGTACCGTTCACCTCGCGGCCTGCTGCGCGGCGCGTTGGTCGCCCTGGTTCTCGCCGGTCTCAGCGGCTGCGGCAACTCCGCGGAGGTGACGGAATCAGCGCCCCAATCGCGTGCGCCGAATCCCGCGACCGCGGCGGCGACGCCAACGCCAACGACTATGTCCCCAACCGCGTCGAACACACCTGAGATCCTGGCGATCGAGGTTCAGATCGCGGACGGTGCCGTCCGTACCGAAGCTGATCGCGTCGAGGTTGCGTCGGGTGAGTCAGTGCGCTTGGTCGTGACCAGCGACGTCGACGACGAGTTGCATGTCCACGGGGTCGACCAGACAGCAGTCTTGATCGCGGGCGAGCCGACGACCATCGAGTTCACGGCCGGAGAGCCAGGTGTTTACGAGGTGGAAACTCACGACGGCGGCCTGCTGCTCTTCCAGCTGTTGGTTCGGTGAACCCAGCAACGCTGATTGCCCACGGGGTCGGCGGCCGCCAGGACCTGCCCATCCCGTTCGAGCTGGCGGTCCTCGGCGCTGCGCTTGCTCTCGTCGTTTCCTTCCTAGTCCTGGGTCTGGCCTGGAAGGAGTCCAAATACCGTGGGGACGACAGCGGCCGGCCGCTTCCCGCCGCGCTGACCAGAGCCGCCGACTCCGCGTGGACTCGATGGTCGCTGCGGATTCTCGGCTTGGTAGCAGCGGCGTATGTCGTGCTCGCCGCCGTCCTCGGCCCCGACCTGGCAACCAACCCCACCGCGGGTGTGGTCTACGTGTTGCTCTGGGTCGGGATCGTCCCCGCCTCGCTGCTGTTTGGCCCCGTGTGGCGGCTGGTCAATCCCGTGCGCACGGTTCACGTCCTGCTCTGCCGGGCAGTGCGGCTCGACCCCAAAGCCGGAGTCCGCCGGCTGCCCTACCACATCGGTCTCTGGCCTGCGGCGGCCTGGCTGCTGGCGTTCACCTGGCTCGAGTTGGTCGCGCCCGATCGGGCGACGACGCCGGTGATCCGGGCGTGGTTCGCCGTGTTCGTCGCGCTCTCGCTGGTGGGTGCGGTCGCATTCGGTTCACGGTGGTTCGACCAAGCAGACCCGTTCGAGGTGTACTCGACGCTGGTGAGCCGGTTGTCCTGGCTCGGTCGACGCCGAGACGGCCGACTGGTAGCCCGACGTCCGCTAGAGAACCTCGACGGGTTGCCCACACGTCCCGGATTGACTGCCGTCGTGGCTGTGTTGCTCGGATCCACCATGTACGACAGCCTGTCGGCATCGCCATGGTGGGCGCGCTGGACACAAGGGTCCTTCGTCGGGCCGACGGCCGCTGGAACCGTCGGCTTGGTGGCGACCATCGGGTTGGTGTACGTCACCTTCGCCGTCGCGGTGTGGTGCGCCGGACTGATGGCTGGCCTGTCCACGCGCACCGACCTCTTCGCTCACTCGGTCCTGCCGATCGCGGTCGGCTACGTCTTCGCCCACTACCTGACCCTGTTCGTGCTCGAGGGCCAGCACACCCTGGTGCTGCTCTCCGATCCGTTCGGCACCGGAGCCAACTGGTTCGGTCTCCGTGACATCACCGAGAACAGGTGGATCGCCAACCAGCCGACACTGGTGGCCAGCCTGCAGGTCGGCGCGATCGTCGTCGGTCATGTTCTCGGCATCGTCTCGGCCCACGACCGTGCCGTGCGGCTCTTCCCCCCTCGTCGGGCGCTGGTGGCCCAGCTGCCGCTGCTCGCCGTCATGGTCGGATACACCGTCGCCGGGTTACTGCTGCTCTTCGCCGCCTGACGGCCTCCGGGTCGCCGCGGCACCCGTCGCACCCCTGATCGCCGAGCGGGCTAGGGAGGAGTCAGCTCCGCACGCGGATGCGATGGTGTCGCGGTGCCCGTGACGATGGCCCCGCGCCGACGAGGCCCGCCGCCAGAGCCGCGATCGCCTGGCGCGCGGCCGACTTCGGCGCGACTTCGGCCAGCGTCTGCCCACGAAGCACAGCGGCGTCGAGCGCCGCCCCATCCTCGGGCACGAGCACGGCGTCGAGCACGCCGGCGTAGCGCTCCAGCGCCCTACGCACCTGACCTCCCGGGTCGACACCGACGACCGACGCCCGCAACCGGTTCACGACGACCCTGACCTCGGTCTCGGGCGCCACGTCGCGCAGATCCGAAAGCGCGCGTACCAGCCGTTGTAGCCCCAGCGGATCAGCCGTGCCGACTGCGACCACGACGTCGGCGTGCTCGAGGGTTGTCAACGTGGCGCCGTTTCGCCGTGGCGCGGCTGTATCGAAGCTGAGTTCCTCGTCCTGCTCGAGGCAGAACCCGCAATCGACCATGGTGATCTCAGCCAGTCCGCGGGCGAGCGCCCAAACGACTTCCAGCGAGGCCGGCCGGACCTCAGGCCAGCGTTCGGTCCGGGTGATCCCGGTGAGCACCCGGAACCGCGGCGTCACCTGTCGCGCATGCCGCGCAAGCCCCGGCAGGTCCAGTTGCCCGTTGTTCGCCGCGCGGGTAGCCCCGGCCAGGCCGGGTGCCTCGTCAAGTAGGCCGAGGGCTTGGGCGACCGCGCCGCCGTAGGTGTCCGCGTCGGCCAGCATGGCGGCACGGCCGAGCAGAGCCGCTTCGGCTGCCAGATTGACGGCAATGGTCGTCCGGCCCGGCGCTCCGGTCGGCCCCCAGACTGCGACGAGCCGGCCAGCTGGCGGCAACGAGTCCGGGAGATCCGCCAGCGGGTCGTCCGGCTCAACATCTGATGAGCTGACGACAGCGTGGTCGGGTCCAGTCGACATGTTCTCGATCGCGCGATGTATCTCGGCAGTGACGTCGGTCGGCGTGGCTTCGGCCGTGACCACATGACCGACACCGAGTTGTCGCAGGCGGCGCTCGGCCTGCTCGTCCCCGACGGGTACCACGCCGACGACTGCTACGTCTGCTTTCGCGAGCCGGCCCAGAACATCGCGGTCGAGTCGGCGTAAGTCTGCTGAGAGCAGAACCACGCGACCGTGCCCTGCGGCCACCGCAGCCAGCAGGTCGGCCACGTCGACGCAGCGGCGGGCCACCTGCAGGCCGCTGCTGCCGCTCTCCAAAGCGGCGACCAGCCGCGATTCCCAACCCGCACCCGTCACGGCCGTCAGGATCGGGATGGTCACTGCGGCGCTGCCGGGACGACGGTCAGGTAGATCAGCCCGTCGCGACCGGCCGCGAGCAGGACACCGATCGCCTCGTCGAGCTCGGCCGATGATCGGCCACCCCGCACCGTCGAGACAGCGAGGGTCACTCGCGCCAAACCGCCGGCTGTGGTCAGGCCGCTTTCACCCGAGTCGGCGTCGGCCACGCCGACACGGCTGAGCAGTCTGGTTGCCGTTCGTTCACCTGCGTCCGGCGGCGCGATCTGCCAGACGTCAACCAGGTCTCCCCCGGCTAGTCCCGCCGGCAGCTCGGCCGCGGCTACCGGGATGGTGACATACCGGAGGGTGCGGTCCTCGGTAGCTGCCGCGATCGACGAGCGGGGCAACAACTCTCCCTCACCCACCTCCCGGACCACGACGTACCCGCTCCCCACCGTGCCGGTGAGATAACGGTCGAGGTTGTCGCCGAGCAGGACGTCGCGGGTCTCGACCAGATTCGGGGTCAGCCGTTGGCCGGGCGCCAAGTCGGCAGCGGCGACCAGCACCGGAACCGTGTCATCCGACGCGGCAATGACTCTCGTGCCCGCGACGACCGAACCGAGTACCAGGAGGACCCCGATGATCAGACGCGGATCGTGCCAGCGGGGCCGACGCAGTCGGGTTGCTTGCGGCGAGCCGATCCGACCTGTGCTCGGCACCGCGGACTGCGGCTGCTCGGCCCGAGTATCGGTGTGAACCACCGTTCCCCCTGCCCGGCGACGGGTGAGTACCGCGCAGAGGATAGTGGGTCGGCGGCTGTGGACAACCGGAATCGTCCACAGGCAACCCGTGGCAGACTGCCGTAACCGCAAGGTCCAATGCGCGACGAGGAGCACCCGATGACGCCGGCCGGCCCACGATTCCTGCAGCTCGCCGATGTTGCCGAGGTTCTCAACATCTCTGCCGCCCAGGCATATGCGCTGGTTCGCAGTGGTGACCTGCCCGCCATCAAGATCGGTGGGCGCGGGCAGTGGCGGGTCGAAACCAGCGTCTTGGAGGACTACATCCAGCGGATGTATGCACAGACCCGGGACTTCGTCACGACCCATCCGTTGGGCGCGGCACCGTCCGCTGGCATTGCCGATGACGGGCGCGAAAGCGACGCCGACGTCTAAACAGCCCTACGGACGATGCTCACAGCGTTGAACGGGATGGTGTGGCCAGAAGCCCCGTCGGGCCGACGGTTCGCCATGGCTTCCGGCTCGGCCAGGTCAAGCGCGTCGGCCCCGACCCGGTCCACCACGCCGCGCACCGTCGAGCCGTCGGTGAGGGTGACGACCACGCGGCTTCGGTCACGAGCGATCCGGCGTAGGGCATAGCCGAGGCCAAGCCGCGCCTCCACGGCGCCCTCGCTGCCAGGCACCGTCGCCCGCGAGCCCAGGCCGCTGACGCTGAGCACAGCGCGCAGTGGCACGAGAACCTCGGCACCGGTCCGTTCGGTCGTCAGCAGCCAGTCCGGCCCCACCGCGTCGATGATCCCGGCCAACGGGCCGCAACCCGAAACGCGTATGACAATCGACGCTCCTACCGACGCGCGAAGACGATCGGCGAGCCGCACCCGCGCGATCTCCCTCCTGGTGCGATCCGCGACCTCCGCGTCCAGCGCCGCCTGATCAGCCTGTTCCACCTGGGCTTCGAGGTCGTCGAACAGCCGCTGCCAACGCATCTCGCCGTCCTCCTCCCCCGCTGAGTGTCGCGACGCTACACCTGTGGACGGTGGCCAGCCACACTTGACGGCAATCAAATGCTTCGATAGGTAAACATAAGCAAACGCAAGCATTTCCGCGACCGGGAGGCGTTGATGATTCGCCGGGCATCGCTGCGAGCTGCCACCGCTGTGTTGGTCGGCTGCGTCGTCATCGGCCTGTGGTGGGCGACGGTGGCACCGCTGGCAGCCGTGAGCACGGGCGCCGCATCGTTCGACGACGTGGTGGGTCTGGCTGCAGCCGCCAGTTGTTGGACGCTGCTCGCCTGGGTAGTACTGGCACTGGCCGTGACGGTATTGGAATCCGTTCCGGGCAAGGTCGGGCGATTTGCCGCAGAAGTCGCCGTCCGACTCGTGCCAGCGACGATTCGGCGGACCGCACAATTCGCACTCGGCCTCGCCGTTGCGGCCGGGCCGGTCGCAATCGCCTCCTCCGCCAGCGCGGCGCCGCTGGTGACCGGCGTCGTCGCAACCGTGGGTCACTCGGACACCGGCTCCGATGTGATGGTCCTGCCCGACGTCGGGCGGCCGGCGTGGAACGTGTCCGCCAGCACCACAGTGGATACCCGGGCCGAGGGTGCCGGCTCACACCGGCGGCAAGCGACGACGGTCGTCGTCCGGCCCGGGGACTGCTTGTGGACCATCGCGGCCACAGCACTCGGCCCGAGCGCGAGCAACGCCGAGATTGCCGCCGAGTGGCCGCGCTGGTACGCGGCGAACCGCCACGTCATCGGCGCCGATCCGGACCTGCTGTTGCCCGGGACCCGGCTTCGCACACCACCCGCGACACGGTGACCAGACAGACGGGAGCGGCGATGCCGTCCACCTCGACGGACCATCACATCACCCAGGCACGTCGAGTACCCCTACCGGTGTGCGAGCCGCCGTTCGACGACGAGTGCGTATCAAGCCAGGCGCCAGGTCCCAGCCATCACGGTCAGCCGCCTGCAGGCACTGCGATCCAGGGCTCGCTCGCGCTTGCACCCGCGTTGCCCAGTGGGGTTCCTGCCCTGCCCGAGCCCGCCACGTCGCTGCGCCTGATCGACATCGTCGACCATCCCGAGTCGGTGCCGGCCCGCAGCCGGCCCAGGCGTCTCCGAGGGCACACGCCCGAGCCGCCTGACCCGCGGTCCTGGTCCACGCTGCTGGCCCAGGGCATTGCCGAGGCACTCTCGGGCCACCGCCCACCACAGCAGTTGATCAGATGGACCGACGAGGACGTCTACGAGATGCTCACCCATCGCCTCGCGGGCCGCGTGCGTACCGACGGGTCCCGGCCCGTGGTGCGATCGGTGCGAATCTGCCGGCCACGGTTCGGCGTCGTGGAGGTCAGCGCCGTCGTCGACGTGTCCGGGCGCTGTCGCGCGCTGGCCTTCCGGCTCGACGCCGAGGACGGCCGCTGGCGCTGCACCGCCTTGGACATCCTCTGACGATGTCCCGTGGTGTCATCCGGATTTTCAGGCGGGGCGGTTCCGTGGGTCGCCGTGGCAGCGCTTGAACTTCTTGCCCGAGCCGCACGGGCAGGGAGCGTTGCGCGCAACATCGCCGAACTCGATGCCAGCGGCAGCTTGTGCGCCAGACGCCGGACGGGATCCGTTGCCGGACCCGGCCCGCTCGACCCGCTCCTCGACAGCGGACTCACCGTCGACGGTCGGCGCGGTGTATTGCAGTTGTTGCGGACGGCGGGCGTCGAGTAGGCCTTTGGCAACGATCACCGGCGCGGTACCCGCTGGCGCCTCAGCGGCGGGCTGCTCACCCTCCGGCGGCACCGGCCGGACCTGCACATCGAGGTTGAACAACAGTCCGACCGACTCTTCCTTGATCCCGTCCATCATGGCGGAGAACAGGTCGAACCCCTCCCGCTGGTACTCGACCAGCGGCTGCTTCTGGGCGAATGCACGCAGCCCAATACCCTCACGCAGGTAGTCCATCTCGTAGAGATGCTCACGCCACTTTCGGTCGAGGACGGTGAGCAGCACCCGGCGCTCGAGCTCGCGCATCACCTCGGAGCCGAGCTCCGCCTCACGCAAGGCATACGCCGCCCGGGCATCGTCAACGAGCCGCTCGACCAGCAGGTCCGCCGTCAGGCCCTCCCGTCCCCCGGCGTCCTCCTCGACCTCCGCGATGCTCAGCGACACCGGGTACAGGGTTCGAAGCGCTGACCAGAGCTGCTCGAGATCCCAAGCCTCGGGGTAGCCCTCGCTGGTCGCCCCGCGGACGTATGCGGTCACCGACTCGTCGAGCATGTGCCCGATCTGTTCGGAGAGATCCTCGCCCTCGAGGACCATCCGCCGCTCGTCGTAGATGACCTGACGTTGCCGGTTGAGCACGTCGTCGTACTTCAGCACGTCCTTGCGGATCTCGAAGTTCTGCGCCTCGCGCTGGGTCTGTGCGCTTCGGATCGCGTTGCTGACCCGCTTGTGCTCGATCGGCTGGTCGTCGGGGATGTTCAGGCTGCGCAGGATCATGTCGACCCACTCGCTCTTGAACAAGCGCATCAGGTCGTCCTGCAGGGACAGGTAGAACCGGGACTCGCCGGGGTCGCCCTGCCGGCCGGAGCGGCCGCGAAGCTGGTTGTCGATGCGCCGCGACTCGTGCCGCTCCGTACCCAGCACGTACAGCCCACCGAGGTCGACGACCTCCTCGTGCTCGGCCTCGACCTGGTGCTGCAGCTTCTCCAATGTCGGGCCCCAGGCTGCCTCGTACTCTTCCGGGGTCTCCACCGGGTCGATGCCGCGTTGCTTGAGTTCGGCCATCGCCATCGGCTCGGGGTTGCCGCCGAGCATGATGTCGGTGCCTCGGCCCGCCATGTTGGTCGCGACGGTGACCGCGCCCCGACGGCCGGCCTGAGCGATGATCGCGGCTTCCCGCTCGTGATGCTTGGCGTTGAGCACTTCGTGTGGGATTCCACGCTTGCGCAGCAGCTGGGACAGGTGCTCTGACTTGGCGACACTGGTGGTTCCGACGAGCACGGGCTGGCCGTTCGCGTGCCGGTCGACCAGGTCCTCGACGACAGCGTCGAACTTGGCCGGCTCAGTCCGGTACACCAGGTCGGCCTGATCCGCTCGGATCATTTCCATGTTGGTCGGGATCGGGACGACACCGAGGTTGTAGATCTTGTTGAACTCCGACGCCTCGGTCATTGCCGTGCCGGTCATCCCGGCGAGCTTCTCGTAGAGGCGGAAGTAGTTCTGCAGGGTGATCGTGGCCAGGGTCTGGTTCTCCTGTTTGATCTCTACCCGCTCCTTGGCCTCGATCGCCTGGTGCATGCCCTCGTTGTAGCGCCGGCCGATCAGGATGCGGCCCGTGTGCTCGTCGACGATCAGCACCTCGCCATCCTTGACGACGTACTCCTTGTCGCGGTGAAACAGCTCCTTGGCCTTGATCGAGTTGTTGAGGAACTGGATCAGCGGGGTGTTGGCGCTCTCATAGAGGTTGTCGATGCCGAGCCAGTCTTCGACCCGCTCGATCCCAGACTCGAGGATGCCGACGGTCCGCTTCTTCTCGTCGACCTCGTAGTCGCCGTCTCGACGGAGCCGCTCGGCGATCTTGGCGAACTCGGTGTACCACCGGGTTGGCTGGTCGGCGGGACCAGAGATGATCAGCGGGGTGCGGGCCTCGTCGATGAGAATCGAGTCGACCTCGTCGACGATCGCATAGACATGGCCGCGCTGGACCATGTCCTCTGCTCGCAACGCCATGTTGTCGCGTAGGTAGTCGAAGCCGAACTCGTTGTTCGTGCCATAGGTGATGTCTGTGCCGTAGGCGACCCGGCGCTCGGCGGGCGTCAGCCCAGGCAGGATCACCCCGACCTCCAGACCGAGGAAGCGGTGCACACGGCCCATCCACTCCGCGTCCCGCTGGGCGAGGTAGTCGTTGACTGTGACGATGTGCACGCCGTTGCCGGCGAGAGCGTTCAGGTACGACGGCAGGGTCGCTACCAGCGTCTTGCCCTCACCGGTCTTCATCTCCGCGATGTTCCCGAGGTGCAGCCCGGCACCGCCCATGATCTGCACGTCGAAGTGGCGCTGGCCGAGGGTGCGTCGAGCCGCCTCGCGAACTGTCGCGAACGCCTCGGGCAGCAGGTCGTCGAGCGTCTCACCTGCGGCCAGCCGGGACCGGAAGTCGTCGGTACTGGCCCGAAGGTCGGCGTCGGTGAGCGCGGCGACGTCGTCCTCGATCGCGTTGACCTGGGCGACGATGCCTTCCAGACGCTTGATGATCTTGCCCTCGCCGGCGCGGAGGATCTTGTCGAGCAGGTCGGGCACGCGGTCAACTCCTCGGACGGCCTGGTTGTTGCGGCGCTGCGCGCCGTCGTCGCTCAGGTGGGCGACACGTTCCCCAGTGGTCCATGGTACGTGGCGAGGCCGAACCCGGCCTGGCCTCATCGACCGGACAGTATTGGGGCATGCGTCCGTACCAGCTCCGTGGTGACCAGGTCCTCCTCTCGGTTCCGACCCGTGACGACATCGACCGGATCACCGAGCTGTGCCAGGACGAGCAGATCCAGCGATGGACCACTATCCCGTCGCCCTATCGGCGCCGCGACGCCGACTGGTTTGTCAGGGAGAAGGTCCGTGCGGGTTGGGATAGCGGCATCGAGCTCACGTGGGCAGTGCGAGACCCGCAGGACGGGCCTGTTCTCGGCATGGTCGGCGTTGCGCTCGACGGCAAAGGCTCGGCCGAGATCGGTTACTGGCTGGGCAAGCAGGCGCGCGGCTCCGGGCTGATGACCGAAGCGGTCCGACTGGTCGCCGACCACGCATTCGATCCCGATCGCCTCGGGCTGCAGCGGTTGATCTGGCACGCATCCGTCGGCAACTGGGCATCCCGGCGGGTCGCGTGGCGGCTGGGGTTCGCCGTCGAAGGGACGATCCGAGCGCACCTGCCCAAACACGGTGAACGGCAGGATGCGTGGGTCGCGACGCTGCTCTCGGGCGACAAGCGGGAGCCGACGTTGCCGTGGTTCGACGTGCCGACATTGCACGGTTCCGGCGTCGTGCTGCGGCGCTGGCGGGAGTCCGACGCCGACGCCGTCGTCGAGGGCTGCACCGACCCGGTCACCCGGCATTGGCTCGGTGAGCTGCCGGACCCGTATACCCGCGACACCGCCCTCGCGTACATCGCGGACCGCGAGCAGTACCACGCGACCGCCCGAGGTGTGCATTGGGCCGCCGCGCTCGAGGAAGACGCCCCTGCCGTCGGCTCATTCTCGTTGATGGCACCTGGCGACGGGCCGATCCGGCGTTCCGCGGAGGTCGGGTACTGGGTGACTCCGTCGACACGAGGTCGCGGAGTCGCGACCGAAGCGGTCTGGCTGATGATCCGGCACGCTTTCATCGCCACCGACGACGGCGGTCTCGGCCTGAGCCGGCTGGTGCTGGCGCATGGGCACGGCAACGTCGGGTCACAAACCGTCGCGGTCCGCAACGGTTTCGTCCAGACCGGTACCGAGAGATTGGCCGAGCGGCTCGGTGACGGCACCTATGTCGACCTGCACTGGTACGACCTGCTCGCCACTGACTCCGTCGATCAGGGAGCGTGAGCCAGATCGACTGGGGCGAGGGCCGAGGCTTCCCCTGGCCCAACCCGTTGGTAGCGCCTGACAGGGACGTTAGGAGCGGAAGGTCGCCGACGACATCGGGAGTTCTCCCCAGGCCAAGAGGCCGTGCTCCATCGCGAACAGCGTGGCTGCGGCGCGGGTCGACACACCGATCTTGGCGTAGGCATTCTGGATGTGGTGGTCGGCGGTCTTCGGCGAGATTCCGAGTTTGCGAGCGATCTGTTTCGTTTGCAGCCCGCGGGCCAGCATCGCCACGACGACCGCCTCGCGCTCGGTGAGCCCGGCCGGCCGTTCCAGCCGCGGAACGCGCTGTCCGGCAGCCTCCAGCACCGCGGCAACGGCGACCGCGTCGAGCCGCCCGGCGTCGACCTCTCGAGCAAGCTCCTTGGCGGCCTCAGCGGGGGAGAGCGGCGGACGGTGCGGTCGTGGCTCGGTCATCGCGTGGTAGGCATCCGCGGCGGCGAGCAGGCGAACCGGCGGAGCCAGCGACACAGCGCCTGCACCGCGGTGATATCCCGTGCCGTCGAGCCTTTCGTGGTGCGCGGTCGAAACCGGCACGATTGCGGCGAGGAACGGGGATCGGGACAGCACGCGCTCGGTGTGGTATGCGTGCAACCTGATCTGTTCCCACTCATCTGTCGTCAGCGGGCCAGGCTTTCCCCAGACCCGGGTCGAGATCGCTACCCGGCCGACGTCGTGGACGAGCGCTGCACGTTGCAATGTCACGCGTTCCGCGTCGTCCAGGCCGCATTGCCGACCCGCTGCCGCCGCCAGGTCGGCGACCCCCGCGGAGTGCCCCACCAGGTAGCGAGATGCCAGATCGGAGAAGTCACCCATTGCCGCGAGGGCACGTTCGATTGCCGCACCTTTCAGGAACAACTGGGGCTCGGGCTCATGGCCGAGCGTGTCGTCCCACAGAGAGCCCGAGCCATCGGACGCCAAGATCGTTCCGGGATCGTCGGCGACCAGGCCTGCGATGGCCGGGTCGAACGCGTGCCCTGCTCGCTCCCGCATGACACTCGCGGCGTGGTCTTCACCGCCCAGCATGAGCTGGAACGCGGCGTCTGCCGCAACATGGGCGATACGCAGCGGGGCTGGGACCTCCTCGCCGCTGACTCCGGCGGGCCCGCCCTTCCCGTCCCAACGCTCGGTGAAGTGGGCGAACGCATCCTGCACTGTCTCGGGCAGGCCCAGCCGGTCGGTCAGCATCGGCGTGACCTCGCACATTGCGACCATGTGCTCCCGATGTCCTCCGCCCGCTCGGAGGAATCGACTGAGCGCCTGAATTGTTCGGAACGGCGCTGGGGTGTCCGGATCGGTGAACGCGCGCACGATCCCTCGCGCCGTCTGAGTTGGGCTGCCGAAGATGACCGGGTCGAAGTGCGTCCGCAGCGCACCCTCGGCGAACAGCTCCGCCGCCCCTTCCGCGTCGGTGGTGCATCCGATGTGGAACAGCAAGCTGACGTAATACGCCGCAGACGCTGTCTCGGCGTCTACTCCCAGCCGCTCGGCCAGACGCAGTGCGACAAGAGTCCGGTGTAGGCCGTGCTCGTACGGAAAGCCCATCCCGAGGTCGGTCGCCAGCGAGAGCGCCGCGATGATCTCGGCGGTGCGCACTCGATCCTGATCCGACGCGCCCTCGGCAGGCACGTCGTCATGGTAGTTGTGATGTGGACTGTCTGATCGTTCGCAGAAGTGCGGCCAGTGCCTAGCCGGCGGCCAGGGCGGCGGTAAGAGCTGGCGCCAAATCCCCACGGTCTGCCACGACGACGTCGCCGAGGCCCAGCCAAACCGCCAGCGTCACCAGCTCGGCGGCAAGTTCCGCGGCAGTCTCGCCCGGGGCCTCCTGCTCGGCCCAGGCAGCCTGGACTCGCAGCACCCGGGCTTGCCGATCGGCCTTGAGGTCCACCCTCGCCACGAGCTCGTCGCCGAGCAAGAACGGCAGGACGTAGTAACCGTGAACGCGTTTGGCGGCCGGGACGTAGATCTCGATGCGGTACCGGAACCCGAACAGCGCCTCGGTACGGGTACGTTCCCAGATCAGCGAGTCGAACGGGCTCAGCAGCGCCCGAGCGGCAACGCGGCGCGGTATCCGCGCTCGATGATGGAGAAACGCCTGTCGGTTCCAGCCGTCGACCCGGACCGGCACAAGCTCGCCCGCGTCGACGAGCTCATTGACGGCGTGCCGGGCGGCCGCGGGGTCGAGGCGGAAGTAGTCGCGCAGGCACTGCAGGGTGGCAACGCCGTGGGCTCGCGCAGCGATTCGCACCAACTCGCGATGCGCGTCGGCAACGTCGGGTGTCGGAACGGCGAGCACCTCGGGCGGCAGGACACGTTCGGGGACGTCATAGAGCCGCTCGAAGTTCCGCCGGCCAGCGGCGGTGACCTCTCCCGCCCAGAACAGGTACTCGAGCGCGCGCTTCGCCTGCGACCAGTTCCAGCCCCAGCCGTAGTCCTGCGTCTTGGGCGAGTCATGTTCGATCATCCCGGCCGTCATGGGCCCTCGTCGGCGCACCTCGTCGAGCACCCAGGCGACGAGTTCGGGCTGGTCGCGGGCGATACGGCGCATCCCGCCCCACGCGCTGTCATCTGCGGAGTCCATCCGCCAGCGCAGGTAGGGCTGGGTCTGGACCGGTATCAGGCACGCTTCGTGAGCCCAGTACTCGAAGACCAGCCGGGGCGCGCGGGTGGCCGCGCGGTCGAGCATTTCCCGCGGGTACGGCCCGACCCGGCTGTAGAGCGGAAGGTAGTGGGAGCGGCATAACACGTTGACCGAGTCGATCTGGATGACTCCTACCCGGTCGAGCACCCGCCGCAGAGCCCGGCGGTCGGGCCGCACCGGAATCGGATCCGCGAACCCCTGCGCAGCCAAGGCAACCCGGCGAGCCTGCGCTTTCGACAGACTGGCGCGGGCGCTCTGGCTCTGCGACACGTCGGCTGATCCTGCCAGCCCGCACCGACACGACCTTCGTGCTCGCCAGCTAACCGAAGATGACCACGGGTCAACGGCCCAAAGGGCGGGGCGGGTCGCGAGCAGTCAGACGTCGAGGTGGATGACGCCGTAGTCGTAGCCGCGCCGCCGGTAGACGACGCTTGGCGCCTTGGTGTCAGCGTCGACGAAGAGGTAGAAGTCATGCCCGACCAGCTCCATCTCGTAAAGAGCTTGGTCGAGAGTCATCGGACTGGCCTGGTGGGTTTTCTCCCGGACGACCATCGGGCCATCATCGGCGGAGGCATCGACGGGTTCCGCGCTCGCCTCGCTGGCCGACGCCGCCTCAGGGGCTGCGGAAGCGGCTCCGTTCGCTGCCGCGGTGGCCCGCCGGACCGAAACCGGGGTCCGGTTTCCGTGATGTACCCGTCTCCTGTCGGCCGCCTTGCGCAGTCGGGCCGTCAGCCGTTCGACCGCGATGTCGAGCGCTGCGTAGCGGTCGTCGGCAGCCGCCTCCGCGCGCACGACCGGGCCCTTGGAATGGACCGTGAGCTGGATGCGCTCGGCCTGATCGGACCGGCGTGGGTTGGTTTCCTTGGTGACCTCGACGTCGATCCGGATGACCTTGTGGTCGAACCGCTGTAGCTTCTCGAGCTTGTCAGACACATGTCGGCGGAACCGCTCCGGTACCTCGGCGCGGCGTCCCTTGAGCACGATCTCCACCGGACCTCCCTCGTCTGGTCGGCCAGCCGGAAGGGCATCCGAGCGCGGGCCGGGACTCTCGCGTCTACCAACAGCGACAACGGCACGCGGCGGATGCCATGGCTTCACGCTAGCGGCTCCCCGGCGCCACGGACACCCGGATGTCGGCCTGCGAGAACGTCATGGCGCATCGGCGACGACCGCTGCCCCGCATGGCTCCACGTTCGCCGTGCGCAGCGCCCGGGTAACCTCGCCGATCGTGGCGCCGGTGGTCATGACATCGTCAACGATTACGACACAGTGGCCGGCGAGAAGTGCCGCAGCCCCACGGCGAATCGTCATCGATTCGTTCAGGTTGGCCAGCCTGGCGACGTGGCCGAGGCCTGCTTGGTCAGCCACCCGGCGGCTGTGCCGCATTGCCGGTACCACGGTGCAGTCCCGTCCTGTCCTGCGCACGACGACACCGGCTCGGCGGGCGAGTCGGAGCAGTGGATCGTGACCGCGGCGGCGGGTCGACGCTCGAGCGGACGGAGCCGGCACGAGCGCCACCGGCTGGAGTTCGTGCCCACAGCCAGATGAGTCGAGCAACGCGTTCACTGCTGCCGCCAGCGCGTCACCGAGTGGCCGGCACAAGGCCAGCCGGCCGCCTTCCTTGTGCGCCAACACCAGGGAGCGCACCGTACCCTCGTAGACGCCCTTCGCCACCACCGATAGCCCAGCAGGACGTCGCTCCAACAGCCGGGCCGGCGTTTCCAGCTCATCGCGACAGACCGGGCACAACAACCCCGCCGAGCAGGCGCAGCCAGCGCAGACACTACCCAGCACCAGATCGGCCGCTGCAACGACGACTGTCCTGCCCCAGGCGTGTCCGTCCACCGGCTCAGCTTGTCCATGCGCCGGTCTGCCGGCCAACGCCTCCCTGATGCCCTGTGGACAAGGTGGAGATCCGGCGTACCGGTGCGCCCTAGGCGCTCGTGGCTCGGTGCGGTCAGCCCGGATAGGCCGGAGCGGTGGCTGCGCCGACGTCGACCCAGCGCAGCGTCGCGCTTTGCGTGCTCAGTTCATCCTCAGCGGTGCTGACCGCGAGCTCCTGCGCCGGCGCGGCCGCCAGGTCGACCGCGTCCTGCACCGGACCCGCTGGGCTCAGGTCCGAACCACCCAGGCCAACCCGGAACGGTTCGGTGGCCTGTCCGGGTTCGTCGACCAGGACCGCCAGCTCGGTCAGCCCTGACCAGGCCACCCGGGTGACGGTCCGTTCGTCCAGCTGGATCCGTCGAAGTCCATCGATTCTGGCGGCCGCGCGCTCGGTTTCCCGTACCACGATCCCGACCAGGACGTCACCCCCGACGGCGACGGCGATCCGGCTGCCGTCGGGCGACACGGCGAGATCTTCGATGTCCTGCGTAGTCAGGGCATCCGGAGTGCGTACCGGCACACTCTCGCCGCCCGGCTCGACGACCAGGACTCGCGACCCGCCGCCAGCGTGGTCGACCACCCACACGAAGCCGGCCCGGTCCCAACAGATCGGCCCCAGGTCCACTCCGGTCGTCAGAGGCGACGCTTCGGCCGAATCGTCCAGCGGCGCCCAGAGCAGCTGCGTTCTCGTCGAATCTACGACCGCCGCGCGACCGGCCTGCGGATCCACCGCCACCGCATGCAGGCCGGTAAGCTCGCCGAGCGCTCCGGCGACAGGCGTCAGCCGCTCGCCGACGACGACGCCGGTCTCGGTGATCGCATAGAGCTCGCCGCCGTCGAGCCGGCCCGGGTCGAACTCGGCGAAGTCATCGGCTGTGCCAGCCGTCGCGGCCGCGTCGGTCAGCGGCAGGCCGTCGGATCGCACGACGACCTGCTGGATATCGTCGACCTGGTTCAGCGTCCACGCCAACTGCGCGGTCATCAGCTCACGCTGGTCGTCCGGCGTTCTGTCGGACGCTTCTGCGCTCAGCTCGACGTGGGCAAGGCCGGCGTCCACCCACACCGGAAGGGGGACCGTGGTGCCCTTCGGGAAGGCGGACTGCACCGCCGGCTCGAGCCATGCGGACGGCCCGCGAACCAGAGCCTCGGCCAACAGGTTTGCCACATTGCCCTGGGTCGGCACATAGACCGGATCAGGCACGAGGTACTCAAAGTTGGCGTCGTAGTAGTAGCGGTTGTACTCGCGAAACTCGCTTTCGAAATCTCCCTCGAATACCAGCACACCGGCCGGTGGGTTGACGATTCGCCATTCGCCGTCGACCTTGCTCAGGGTCAGGTCGAACTCGGTTGATCGGGCAGGAGCCCTCCGTTCATATCCCGCCTCCGGCGTGATCACGGCCTCCACCGCCAGGGTGAGGCGGACCTGGCCGCTCGAGGTTTTCTCCACCGTGGGATTGGCTGCATAGATGGTCATTGCGTCGGCCGGTTCCCAGGTGGATCGGGCATCCGGCGTCAGGAATTCCTCGGCGGTCAAGTACCCGGCCTCGTACGACGCCATGGCCTCGAGGAAGCCCTGCACGATGCCGGTCTCGCTCGCACCGGGTGTCGGCTTGTCCGGTGCGAAACCGACCTCCACCGGCAGCTGTTCCGGCACCGAATCGCCCTCGACCACCTCGCCCGACGTCGGGATCTCCGCACAGCCGGCAACCAGCATGGCAATGACGAGCACGCCAGCCAGCCCACGGCGGCCATCACCCACGACGGCCTGCCTCGGTGCCAGCGGATGCCGAGCGTCGAGCACCGGACCCGTCCCGACCGCCCTCTTCCGGAGCCAGGCGCCGGTACGGCTCGCCCACACTGTCCAACCGGCCATCGGGAATGGCGTCCTCGGGCATGAGCGAGATGGGGGAGGACGTCAGGTCTTCCCGCGCCTGCTGCGGGAGCGTCAACCGGAACTGCGAGCCGCGAGCCGGCTCGCCCCAGGCCTGCAGCCATCCGCCGTGCAGGCGGGCGTCTTCCAGAGAGATCGCGAGGCCCAACCCGGTGCCTCCGGTGCTGCGGGCCCGAGCCGGGTCTGCCCGCCAGAACCGGTGGAACACCAGCGACGACTCCCCCGGCTTCAGACCAACGCCATGGTCGCGGACGGCCACGGCGACCGCGTGATCGTCGGCAGCGACCCGGACAACGACGTCGCGGCCCTCTCCGTGCTCGACGGCATTGACGACGAGGTTCCGCAACACCCGCTCGATCCTGCGAGCATCGACCTCCGCGACACACGGGGTCGCCGGTAGGTCGAGCCGGATCGTGCTGCCCTTACGGGCAGCAAGCGGGATCGCGCTGTCCGCCACGGTGTGGGCCAGGTCGCGGATGTCGGCGGGCTCTGCGTTGAGGACGACCGCTCCGGCGTCGAACCGGCTGATCTCCAGCAGGTCGGCCAGCAACGCCTCGAACCGGTCGAGCTGGGCCTGCAACAGCTCCGCGGACCGTCGGACCGCGGGATCGAACTCGTCGCGGGATTCGTGCAGGACGTCCGCCGCCATCCGGACCGTCGTCAACGGAGTTCGAAGCTCGTGCGAGACGTCCGAAGCGAACTGCTGTTGAACCCGGGAGAGCTCCTCCAGCTGCCCGATCTGGCGCTGCAGGCTGCCCGCCATCTGGTTGAAGCTGGTCGCGAGCTTGGCCATGTCGTCGCGGCTGCGCACGACCATGCGCTCGGAGAGCCGACCGGCCGAGAACTGCTCGGCTATCTTCGCCGCCATCCGCACCGGGGTGACCACCTGCCGGGTCACCAACCAGGCAATGGCCCCCAGCAGCAATACCAGCACCAGGCCGGCCGTCGCCAGCGCCGTGCGAACCAGGTCAAGGGTCTCTTGCTGTTCGGTGAGCGGGAACAGGTAGTAGAGACCGTACGGCTCCCCGCTGGGCGAGATGATCTCCGCCCCTGCCACCATGCCGGGTACCGACGGCGGCGCCGGATCGCCTCGGTAGGAGATCAGCGTATAGGTCCAGAAGATCGATCGCTTTTCCTTGCTGCGCTGCTGTAGGTCTTCCGGGACGCTGTCTTCCTGTACCCGCCGGGACGTGACGTCCGGAGCGTCCTCACGAATCAGCACGACGTCAAAACCCTTCGGGCCGGCTCGGTTGGCCAGCTCCCGAACGATCTGGCGGACCAGCTGGCTCCTGCCGGTGGCCTCGACGTCACTGGATGCGTCGAGCAGGTCCTGCGCGATCCGCACACCGGACGTCGCCTGCGCCAGCGCGGTGTCCCGCTGCTGGCCGAGCAGCCCATCGGTGACTTGGCGCAGCACGGTGATTCCCAGCAGCGAAACCACCGCAATCGACAGCGCCAGCGTCGCCGTGACCACCCGGAGCTGGATCGACCGCTGCCACACGTTGCCGACTCGGCGGCCGTGACGCAGCAGCCATTCACCGGCTGCGCCGCTCGTGCGGACAATGAACCGGCGGGGGTCGCCGACCCCCTCGGTCTGGTCGACCGCGTCGGTCACGTCAGGCCGGGCCGGCCTTGTAACCGACGCCCCGGACGGTCACGACTACCTCGGGCCGCTCCGGGTCGAGCTCGACCTTGGAGCGCAACCGCTGGACGTGGACGTTGACGAGCCTGGTATCAGCGGCGTGGCGATATCCCCACACCTTCTCGAGCAGCTCCTCGCGGGTGAACACCTGCCAGGGACGGCGAGCAAGACACGCCAGCAGGTCGAACTCCAGCGGCGTCAGGGGAATCGACTTGCCATCCCGCTTGACCGAGTGACCTGCGACATCAATCGCGATGGCGCCTAGCTGAAGGGACTCCGGCTTCGGGTCGTCGGTACGACGCAGCCGCGCCCGCACGCGGGCCACCAGCTCCTTGGGCTTGAACGGCTTGACCACGTAGTCATCCGCGCCGGATTCGAGGCCGACGACGATGTCGACGGTGTCGCTTTTGGCCGTCAGCATGACGATCGGCACACCGGACTCCGCCCGGATCTCCTTGCAGACGTCGATGCCGTCCTTACCCGGCAGCATCAGGTCGAGCAGGACGAGATCGGGTTTGAACTCGCGGAATGCAGAGAGCACTTCGTCGCCGCGTACCACGACCGCCGGGTCATAGCCTTCGTTTCGCAGGACGATCTCGAGCATTTCGGCCAGTGCCTTGTCGTCGTCGACAACGAGCACACGTCCTTTCATGCCCCCATTGTGCGGTGGCGGTCGGCGAATCGTGAAAACCGGAGCGACGAGGAGCCCGAGCGAGGAACGAGCGAGGGTCCGAATGCGACCATCGAGATGGCCCGGTTGCCGGCACGATCGCCACGACTCGGGTCGGCCGTGACACGATGAGCCCGGATCCGTCCGAGAGGCGCCCGGGCGCCCGCGAGCCGCAGGAGCGAAAGCGATGTCGGAGACGCCTGGCTGGGGTCGGCCAGATGATGACGACCGCGGTCCGGAAACCAGCGAGCCGCCTTACCCTGGCTGGTCCACCCGCCAGCCACCGCCCGCGGAGTGGGCAGCGCCGGGGCAGGCTCCCGACCCAGCCCGACCGACAGACTCGCCCGGACCGACGCCTGCGGGGACTGCGGCCACGCCGCCGGGTGGATGGGGCGGAGAGCCGGCCGCCGGTGCCCAGTGGGGTTGGGCGCCCCCGCCGGTCGTCAAGCCGGGGGTGATTCCGCTTCGACCGCTCGGAGTCGGCGAGATCCTCGACGGCGCAGTGACGACCATCCGCCGGAACCCCGCACCGATGCTCGGGTTGTCCGCGATCGTCGCGGTCATCACCCAGCTGCTCGGAGTCGGGCTCGGTTACCTCCTGTTCCAGGACGTCGCTGAGCTCGAGTCGTTGTCGCCGACGGCCAGCTTCGGCGAGGTCATGAACGCCTTGGCAGGCCTCGTCGGGGCGTCAGCGATCGTCGTGGTAGTCACCTGGGTCGCGACGGTTCTGCTGACCGGCATCCTCACGGTGGTCGTCAGTCGTGCGGTCCTCGGTGAGTACCCGACGATCGGCCAGGCCTGGGCTGCGGCCCGCCCACGGCTGCCCAGGCTGTTGCTGTTGACCATCGCCTACAGCCTGATCTGGCTCATCCCGTTCCTCGTCACGGCTCTCGCTGGCGTGCTGCTCGCGGCAGCCGGGGTGGACGACGAAGCAACCGCCGGCATCGTCGTCATCCTCACCTTCGTCGCGGTTCCGGTCGCCGTTTGGATCTACGTCCGGTATGCCCTGTCCGGCCCATCCCTGATGCTCGAGTCGAGCTCGCGCTCGACCACCAGCCCCGCTCGGCCGATCGGCGTGTTCGGGGCGTTGCGTCGATCCGCCGAGCTCGTCCGCGGCTCCTGGTGGCGGCTGTTCGGGATTCTGCTGCTGATCCTGCTGATCGCCGGAATCATCTCGCAGGTCATCAGCGTGCCATTCGCATTGCCCGCGTTCTTCCTCGACGAGCCGCCCTCCGACAGCCAGTTCCTGATCACCCTGGTCATTTCGGCCCTCGGCGGAATCGTCGCGGCGACGATCACGGCGCCATTCACCGCAGCGGCCACCGCACTGCTCTATGTCGACCGGAGGATCCGACGCGAAGGGCTCGACATCGAGCTGGCCCGGGCCGCAGGGGTCAGCATCCCTGGTCGCACCGATGTCGTACCACCTGCAACTCCTGCGCCCGGGGCTCCGTGAGTCTTGCCCTGGTCGCGCCCGGCATGGCGGTGCCGGCCCGGTGGCGTGCTGACGTCCCCATCGAGCTGGGCCGGGACGAGGCGCGACAACTCGCCATCCGCGAGCTGGCCGATCCCTCCTACGACAGCGATCCGCCGCTCCTCCAGCGAGTGGTCGAATGGATCATCGACTGGATCCAGGAGCTCATCGGCCGGACAGCCGGAGCTCTGGACGGAGCCATCGGAGTCGCCGTCTTGGTCGTGGCTCTGGCCCTCGTCGTAGTTATCGTCGTCCTGCGCATGGGTCCACTGGCCCGGCGACGTATCCGATCCGAACCGTTGTTCCCAACCGGCCGGCGCACGGCGGCCGATTACCGCGCAGCCGCCGATGCCGCCGCTGCCCGCGAGGATTGGTCCACTGCTGTCGTCGAGCGTTACCGAGCCGTCGTCGCGGGGTTCGAGGAACGCGGACTGCTCGATCCTCGCCCGGGTCGCACCGCCGACGAGGCGGCCGTCGAAGCAGGAGCCGTGTTTCCCGTCCATGCGGGCGACTTGACCGCGGGATCCAGGCTCTTCGACAGGGTCCGGTATGGAGGTCTGGTTGCTACGGCGGCCGAAGATGCGCTGTTGCGTCGGCTCGACGACGCCACGCGCACTGCACGACCCAGCCCCGGCAGGTCGCCGACCGATGCATTCGCTCTGGCGGTGCCGCGATGACGCCAATGACCACGGCAGCCGATCCGCTGTTGACCGAGCGCTGGAATCGCGCCCGGCGCGGCCTCCTGGTCGCTGGGCTGGTACTGGCGGCAGCGATCACGCTCGGCCTGGTCGCAAGCCAGGAGCGGCGGGGCTATCTCGACCCGGAAGGGGTCGACCAAGCTGGAGCACGAGCGGTCGTCCGATTGCTCGAGGCGCAGGGCGTGCAGGTCGACGAGGTACGCACGATCGACGACGCCGTGTCGGCGGGCGCGCCGAGCCAGACGATGCTGGTCACCATCCCCGATCTGGTCCAGCCCGATGACGTCGAAGGCCTGGTCGGAACCGGAACCGATTTGGTGCTGATAGCTCCAGGGAACGTCTCCGTGTTCGACGACGATTTCGAGGTGTCCGGCTCCGCTCAACCGGAGGAGCTTGATCCCGGTTGCGACCTGGCCGAGGCGGAGCGGGCCGGCTCGGCGCGGCTCGGCGGCGTCGGCTACGCCGCGCCGGGTTCGGCGGCGACCTGCTACCGCGACGAGGGCCTTGCGTTTCTCGTCGTCGACGCCTCCGACTCCGGCCAGCGGCTGGTCGTGCTTGGTACCGGTGACCCGCTGACCAACCGGTACCTGGACGAGGACGGCAACGCCTCGCTGGCATTGGCCTTGCTCGGCCGGAACCCGCGGCTGACCTGGTTTCGACCGGTCATCGAGCCGGCCGCGGCGGGGCAACAGGCGACGTTCGCTGAACTGCTACCCAGCTGGGTCGTGCCGGTCGTCTGGCAGCTGGCCGTGGCCGCCGTGCTGGCCGCCTGGTGGCGGGCCCGACGGCTCGGACCCGTCGTCGCCGAGCCGCTCCCGGTCGTGGTGCGGGCTGCGGAGGCCACCGAAGGTCGGGCCCGGCTCTATCGCCGAGGTCGCGCCCGCAGCCACGCGGCCGACGCGCTACGGGATGCCGCTGTGACCCGTCTACGGGCCCGACTAGGGTTGCCGCGCGACACCAGTTCGCAAGGCGTCGCCCAGGCCGTTGCGAACCGGTTGAACGAAGCGCCCGGAGCGGTCGGCGCTGTTCTCACCGGACCGCTGCCATCCGACGACGCCGCCCTGGTCGAACTCGCCGACGACCTGGACCGGCTCGAGCAGGAGGTACGCACCCGATGACGTCGCCGGTGACCGACCAGCCCACCGCCGACCCCGCCCGTTCCGCGCTGACCGACCTTCGCCGCGAGGTCGCGAAGGCCGTCGTGGGCCAGGACTCGGTCGTGACCGGCCTGGTGATCGCGCTCCTCTGCAGAGGCCATGTTTTGCTCGAGGGCGTTCCCGGTGTCGCGAAAACCCTGCTCGTCCGGGCCCTGGCGGCCGCCTTAGACGTCGAAACCAAGCGCGTGCAGTTCACACCCGACCTGATGCCCGGTGACGTCACCGGCTCGTTGGTCTATGACGCCCGTACCGCGCAGTTTTCGTTCTCTGCCGGACCGGTCTTCACGAATCTGCTACTCGCCGACGAGATCAACCGGACTCCGCCGAAGACCCAGGCCGCATTGCTCGAGGCGATGGAGGAGCGACAGGTCTCAGTCGACGGCGTTCCCCGACCGTTGCCGGACCCCTTCGTCGTTGCCGCGACGCAGAACCCGATCGAATATGAGGGCACCTATCCACTGCCGGAGGCGCAGCTAGACCGGTTTCTTCTCAAGCTGACAGTCCCCATCCCGGATCGCGACGACGAGATCGCCGTCTTGCAACGGCATACCGACGGCTTCGACCCGCGCGATCTCGCGGCGGCGGGCGTGTCCCGAGTCGCCGGCGCGGCTGATCTTGCCGCGGGCCGGACCGGCGTGCTCGCCGTGCGGGCCGACGGCGATGTGCTCGGTTATGTCGTCGACGTGTGTCGCGCCACACGGTCGTCGCCGTCACTGCAACTCGGGGTGTCGCCGCGCGGTGCGACGATGTTGCTGGCTACCAGCAGGGCTTGGGCCTGGCTGTCCGGTCGCGATTTCGTGACCCCCGACGACGTCAAGGCGCTGGCTCGGCCGACGCTGCGGCACCGGGTCATCCTGCGCCCCGAGGCTGAGCTCGAAGGCGTCACCGCCGACTCGGTGCTGGACACCGTCCTCGCGACTGTGCCGGTGCCGCGCTGATGGTACTGACGGGGCGCGCCGCACTGTTGGCGGCGCTTGGTGCTCTGGTCGTCGGCTTCGCCGTTCCTTCCCTCACGGGCGTGCTGGTCGTCAGCGGCGTGGTGCTGGTGCTCTGCGTGATCGACGCGGCCTTGGCTGGCCCGGTACGTCCGCTCCGGATGCACCGGACCGGCGACCGAACGGTTCGGCTCGGCGAGTCCGCCCGGGTCTCCCTGCATCTGACCAACGACGGCCGCCGACTGCGCGGCATTCTGCGCGACGCTTGGCCGCCGTCCGCCGGGAGCACTGGCGAACGAGCCGCTATCGACGTCGAGCCTGGTGGACGGCGACGCATCGACGTCGCCCTGCGACCCACCCGACGAGGAGATCGCAGGACCGATCGGGTGACGATCAGAAGCATCGGGCCGCTGGGGTTGGCCGGCCGGCAGGGCACTCACGTCGTCCCGTGGACCCTGCGGGTGCTTCCGCCGTTTCACTCTCGCCGACTCCTGCCCTCCCGGCTGGCTCGGCTGCGCGAGCTGGACGGCCGATCGGCCGTCCGCATCAGAGGTGCCGGTACCGAGTTCGACTCGTTGCGCGAGTACGTCGTCGGCGACGACACGCGTTCCATCGATTGGCGCGCGACAGCTCGCCGCGGTGGGGTCGTCGTGCGGACTTGGCGACCGGAGCGTGATCGGCACGTCCTGCTGGTTCTCGACACGGGCCGGACCTCGGCCGGCCGAGTTGGCGACGCACCCCGGCTGGACGCGGCCATGGATGCGGCGCTACTCCTTGCTGCCCTTTCGACCCGGGCAGGCGACCGCGTCGAGCTCCTCGCGTACGACCGGCGAACCAGGGCCAACGTCGAACGACCGTCGAGTACGGAGACGCTGCCGCAGTTGGTGAACGCGATGGCGAGCCTGGAGCCCGAGCTGCTCGAAACCGACTACCTGGGCCTGGCCGTGGAGGTGTTGCGCCGGGCCGGTCGCCATTCGTTCGTTGTGCTGTTCACTGGACTGGACGTTGGGCCCATCGAAGACGGGCTGCTGCCTGTACTGGGGCAGATCACTCGCCGGCACACGGTGCTCGTCGCAGCCGTCGCCGACCCCCGGCTGGCCGAGATGGCCCGGTCTCGCGGCGACACCGAAGCGGTCTACGGCGCCGCTGCGGCGGAGCGGGATCGGGCTGGGCGCATCCGGGTCTCACACCTGCTGCAGCGGCACGGTGCCCACGTCGTCGATGCACTACCGGAGGAGCTGCCGCCAGCCGTCGCTGATGCCTACCTCGAACTCAAGGCCACGGGCCAACTCTGAGTCTCGGGCAGCCCGAGCTGGCTGAGAAGCTTGCTACGAGCCGGTGCGAGGCCTCCGGCAGCGGTGCGGGGTTCCGGTGCCGGCCAACACAGCCATCAATGCGATCTTGCGGCCGTGGGCGCTGCGAAACACGGCGTGAGGTGAACACCGGGCAAGTAGTCCGTCATGCGGAGACAGGAAAAGCGTCGCCGCGGTCGGTCAACGCCACGTCGCCCGTTTCGCCGGCCTGAGCGGCCCGTCGACCGTAGGTCCAGATATAGGCCAGGAAGGCGACCTCGGCGGCCACGCCGATCGCGATACGGGCCCAGGTCGGCAGCCCGGACGGCGTGACGAATGCCTCGATCACGCCAGAAATGAGCAGCACGCCGGTGAGCCCGATCGCCATCCCTACGGCCGCCCGACCCTGTTCGGCCAGCGCGTCGGCTCGTGACCGCGGGCCGGGATCGATCACCGTCCAGCCGAGTCGAAGCCCCGTCCCGGCGGCGATGAACACGGCCGTGAGCTCGAGCAGCCCGTGGGGGGTGATCAGACCGAAGAAGATGTCCAGCCGGCCGTGGGCGCCCATCAACCCGGCCGCGACGGCGACGTTGACCGCGTTGGTCAACAGGATGTACAGCACCGGTAGCCCCAAGAACACTCCGAGGACCAGGGTTCCGGCGGCCACCCAGGCGTTGTTGGTCCACACCTGGGCTGCGAACGAAGCGGCCGGACTGGCCGAGTAGTAGTCCTCGAAATCCTGCTCGACCAGCTGACGGATCTCCTCTGGCGCAGCGATGCTCGCCTGTACAGCCGGCGTCGCAGCGACCCACCAGGCGATCACGGTGGACACAGCGACGAACACCAACGCGGTCGGGACCCACCAGCGCCTGGCCCGGTAAACCGCTGCCGGGAAGCGCTGGGTCACGAAGGTGAGGACGTCACCCCAGCCCGGGTCGGGTGACCCGGCGATCGCCGTCCGAGCCCGATTCACCAAGGCCGACAGCTTCGCCAGCAACGCAGGGTCCGGCGCTGCTGACCGCACCACCGACAAGTGGGTCGACGCTCGCCGGTACAAGGCCACCAGCTCGTCGGCCTCCGGGCCGGAGAGCTTGCCACGACGGCGCGCCAACGCATCGAGACGATCCCATTCGGCCTGGTGGGCGGCCACAAAGGCGTCGACGTCCACGGCTGGCAGACTAGCCAGCGTGAGCGACCTGGTGACCGGCGAGGCCGTGCCACTGGAGATGCGGCTGGCGAAGGTGCCGTCGCGGGCGCTGGCGATCTTGATGGATTGGGCGCTGCTCGCGGCCATCGGTATTCCGCTCGCAATCGCACTCGGATCCGCGATGTCCTCGGTGGATCCCGCGTTGCAGGCGACTGTTGCGCTGCTCGGGTTCATCGGACTGTTCGTCGGCGTTCCGGTTCTGATCGAGACGCTCACCCGGGGACGGTCAGTGGGCAAACTCGTGCTCGGCCTGCGCGTCGTCCGCGACGACGGTGGCCCGGTCCGGTTCCGGCACGCCCTCACCCGTGGTCTCGCCGGGGTCTTCGTCGACTTCCTGGTGACCATGGGGGCGGGCGCGATCATCTGCTCGCTGCTCAACGAGCGAGGCAAGCGCGTCGGCGACATCCTGGCGGGGACCGTCGTCGTGCGGGAGCGGGCCCCAGCCAAGTCGGCACCCCTGCCTGACGTTCCGCCCCATCTCGCCACGTGGGCGACGGGTCTGGAGTTGTCCCGGCTTCCCGCCGACGTCGCGTTGGCTGTTCGCAGCTACCTCAGCCGGTACCCGCAGCTCGCGCCCGCTGTCCGCGACCAGATGGGCGCACAGCTGGCGGCCGAGGTCGAGCGGGTCGTAACACCCGCCCCGCCGCCAGGAACGCCGGCCTGGGCGTATCTCGCCGCGGTGCTCACCGAACGGGGTCGACGCGAGTCTGAGCGGTTCGCCGATGCGGCCCGTGCCCGGCAAGCCCAGGACCGCCAGCCGGACGTGCCCCAGCCGGCCCCGCCGGACCGCCAGCCACCGGCCGCTCCTGTTCCGGCCAGCGAGCAACTCGGCCGGCCCGGCGGGTTCACCCCGCCGGCGTGAGCGGTAGGTCCACGGCTACTGCTGCTCGCGCTCCCGGGCGCGGCGCTTGCCCTCGTGCATCGCCTGCACCCGCGCCACCGGGATCGCCTTGCCCTCGTCGATGAGATCAGCTGGCAGCAGCTGCGGCTCGGGCATGGTGTCGCGCCAAGGATCGCCCTCGGCCAGTAACTCCGGCGCGGTATGGATGGTGAAGTCGGCCGGAACCACTTGGTCGAGCTGATCCCAGGTCACCGGGAAGGACACGGGCACACCCGGACGGATTCGCGGGCTGTAGGCGGCGACCACAGTCGCACCGCCGGAGCGAGTGGAATCGATGAACACTTTGCCTTGGCGCTCTGCCACGACGTAGGCGGTGGTCGCGACGCCAGGGTCGAGCCGCTCAGCGCGGGCTGCGAGCGCTCTGGTTGCGGCTGCGGCGTCCTCGATCGTCACCCGGGCGTCGAGCGGCACGTAGACGTGCAGCCCCTTCGCTCCACTGGTCTTGACCGCGCCGGCCAACCCGGCATCGGTCAACGCCTGCCAGACCAGGCGGGCCACCCGGACGACGTTCGCAAACGTGTCTCCGGCTGGCGGGTCGAGGTCGAGCACCAGGTGAGTGATGTGGCCGGCTGCGCCGCGGATCATCGTCGGGTGGTACTCGACGGCGCGCTGGTTGGCGAACCACAGCAGTGTGCGATGGTCCTCGCACAACGCGTAGGTCACCTCTCGCCGTGACGCTTCGGCCCATATGGTCGTTGTTCGCACCCAGTCCGGCGTGTACTTGGGCACGTTCTTCTGCATGAACGGCTGTTGGCCGAGCCGGACCCGGATCACCGAGAGCGGCCGCTCCCGCAGCTCGGGCAGGATGCGTTCGCTGACGGAGTCCAGGTAGTCGACCAGGTCTCGCTTTGTGGCGTTCGCGCCGTCGAACAGCGGCTGGTCGAGGTTGGTCAGCTCAACCCCAGCCCGTGATTCGACGGCGCGCTCGCGGCTCACCGGCCCTTCGGCCTCCCGTCAGTACCGGTAGTGCTCGCTCTTGAACGGGCCCTGAGCCGGCACACCGAGATACTCCGCCTGAACCGGAGTCAGCTCGGTCAGCTGAACACCCAGCGCAGGCAGATGCAGCCGCGCCACCTTCTCGTCCAGCTCCTTGGACAGGGTGTAGACGCCCACCGGGTAATCGGCAGTCTTGGTGAACAGCTCGATCTGCGCGAGGACCTGGTTGGTGAAGGAGTTCGACATCACGAAGCTCGGGTGCCCGGTTGCGTTGCCAAGGTTGAGCAGCCGCCCCTCGGACAGGACGATCACGCTGTGCCCGTCCGGGAAGGTCCACTCGTGCACCTGCGGCTTGACCTCGACCGGGCGAATCCCGGGGATGGCGGCCAGACCGGCCATGTCGATCTCGTCGTCGAAGTGGCCGATGTTGCCGACGATGGCCTGGTGCTTCATCCGGGCCATCTGCTCAGCGGTGACGACGTCGCGGCAGCCCGTGGCGGTGATGACGATGTCCGCGCGGTCGATCACGGCGTCAAGCGTGGTGACTTCGTAACCGTCCATCGCGGCCTGCAACGCGCAGATCGGGTCGATCTCGGTGACGACCACCCGAGCGCCTTGGCCGCGCAGTGACTCGGCGCAGCCCTTGCCAACGTCGCCGTAGCCGCAGACCACGGCGACCTTGCCGCCGATGAGGACATCGGTGGCCCGGTTGATGCCATCGATGAGCGAGTGCCGGCAACCGTACTTGTTGTCGAACTTGGACTTGGTGACCGAGTCGTTGACGTTGATCGCCGGGAACAGCAGCGTGCCGTCGCGCTGCATCTCGTACAGGCGATGCACACCGGTGGTGGTTTCCTCGGTGACGCCCTTGACCTGCTCCGCCACCGACGTCCAACGCCGGTCGTCGTCGGCAAGAGACTTGCGCAGCGCCGCAAGGACGACCCGCCACTCCACAGAGTCACCGGGCGCCGGCTCGGGAACGCTGCCGGCCTTCTCGTACTCGACCCCACGGTGCACGAGCAGCGTGGCGTCGCCGCCGTCGTCGAGCAGCATGTTGGGGCCGTCGCCGTCAGGCCACAGCAACGCCTGTTCGGTGCACCACCAGTACTCATCCAGGGTCTCGCCCTTCCAGGCGAAGACCGGGACGCCCTGCGGGTTCTCGGGCGTGCCCGTCGGGCCGATCGCCACCGCCGCAGCAGCATGATCCTGGGTCGAAAAGATGTTGCAGGAGGCCCAACGCACCCGGGCACCCAGCTCGACGAGGGTCTCGATCAGGACGGCCGTCTGGACGGTCATGTGCAGCGACCCGGTGATGCGGGCTCCGGCGAGCGGCTTGGCCACGCCGTACTCGGCACGCATGGCCATCAGGCCAGGCATTTCGTGCTCGGCGAGAGTGATCTCCCGGCGCCCGAACTCGGCCAGCGAAAGATCCGCGACCTTGAACTCCATTACTCCAACTCCTCACAGATGGACGGGGCGGGTAAGAACCGCACCGAAGAAGCGGGGTCGACCACAGGGCCGATCGCGATGTGGTCGAAAGCCGTTCCTGATATCTCACGGCGTTCGACCACAGCGTGATCGGCCAAAGGGCGACCACGGTTTCGGGAGCGATCCCACCGGCACGGCCCTTCTGGACCCACGGCATCACCTGCGCCGGGCGTACCCGGGTCAGTCTACGGGGTGGGAGGCAATCCCGCCTCACTCGATGCGGCAGAGACGGCCCGGTCGAGGTCCGGCTCCAGAAAGATGACGGTCGCTTCGGGCACAGCAGCCCGTACGCGTGCCTCGGCGGCGTTGATCGTTGCGGCGATTTCTTCGCCGCTTTGGGTGCGCTCGATGCTGATCTTGGCGGCGACCAGCAGCTCTTCCGGGCCGATGTAGAGCGTGCGCAGGTGGATGATTCGACCGGAGTCTTCGGTTTCGATGGCCGCCTCGATCTTCTGGACGGCATGCTCGGAGGCGCCCTCACCGATGAGCAAGCTGGACATCTCGATGGCCAGGATGATCGCGATGATCACGAGCAGCACCCCGATGGCGGCCGTACCGGCGACGTCCCAGTACCCGTTCTCGGTGATCAGCGTCATGCCCACACCGATCAACGCGAAGACCAGCCCGAGGAGTGCACCGATGTCCTCGAGCAGGATGACCGGCAGTTCCGGTGCCTTGGCGCGCCGTATGAAGCTCACCCACGACTTCTGCCCGCGCAGCTTGTTGGACTCCAGCACTGCGGTGCGCAGAGACAGCCCCTCCATCACGATGGCGGCACCGAGCACGGCCAACGGCACCCACCACCACCCGCTTTCGAGAAGCTGGTTCGGATGGCCCTCGTGCACCTCCTCGTATTTGTGCCACGCCTCGTACAGCGCAAACAAACCGCCCACGGCGAAGAGCACGATCGACACGACGAACGCGTAGACATATCGGACCCGCCCGTAGCCGAACGGGTGCGTTGCGTCGGCCTCGCGGGTTGCCTGCCTGCCACCAATCGAACAGCAGAACCTGGTTGCCGGCGTCGGCGACGGAGTGGACCGCCTCCGCAAGCATCGACGACGCGCCGGTCAGCAGGTATGCGATGAACTTGGTGATTGCGATGCCGGTATTGGCGAGCAGGGCTGCGATGACTGCCTTGGTCCCACCACTGGCTGCCATGGTGGCTACCTCTCGTTCGTGATCCCGGCGATGGTCATCTTGCCTTACCAAGGGGCCCGAGCGCTGTGGTGGCGACGAATGCGGTACCCAGTCCAGTGAGCGCAAACTCGCCGGCATCGGCCGGTACGAATGCCGAGCGACCCCGGTCGAGCGTCGTCTGCGCACCGCCGACGGTCAGCGCGGCCTGGCCGTCGATGACGAGAACGACCCCCGAACCCGCGAGCGCGAGCGGCTCACGGCCAAGCCGAACACGGTACAAGCGGACGTCCTGAACCCCGGTGAGCTCGAACACCTCGGCCTCCCCCACAGCCGTGGGAGCCAACCGGAGATCCACGCCGGGCGCATACTGCAAGACCGCCAGCAGCTCCGCAACATCGACCCGCTTCGGCGTCAGCCCGGCGCGCAACGTGTTGTCCGACGCGGCCTGAGCTTCGACCACGACTCCCTGCAGGTAGCAATGCGGCGTCCCCGCCGGCACGACGCAGGCGTCACCGCTGCTCAATCGCACAATCTGCAGCAGCAGCGCGAACAACACCCCTCGGTCGCCGGGAAACAGGTCGGCGATACCGGCCAACGTGGTGAACGGTTCGGTTCCGGACCGCTCGCCCGCGGCGGCAGCAACGGCGCCGGCGATGTTCGTGGCGCGGTCGGGCGGGAGGGTCAGGGTCCATTGGACGGTGTCCGCCAGGCCATCCGGCGCTCGGATCATGTCGACCGCTTCGGCCAGCTCTGGAACGCCGAGTTCGACAATCAGCTCCTCGGATTCGGTCGGAATGCGGAACCCGAGCAAGGCCACGAAGTCCGACAACGCGACGACGAGCTCGGGTTTGTGGAAGGGGTCGCGATACGAGCGGTCGGGCGAGTCGAGCGGAACACCTGCGTCGTTTTCCGTCGTGAAGCCGGCTTCGGCCAGCTTGCTGGTCGGATGCGCCTGTATCGACAGTGGCCGCTCCACCGCCAGCACCTTGAGCAGGTAGGGCAGCCTGGGCCCGAACGCCTCGACGGCATCGACGCCGAGCATGCCCGTCGGGTCGCGCCGAACGAGCTCGTCCAGGCGCACCGGTCCATCCGCCGTGATGGCGCACGAAGGCGCACTCCCGTATGCACCAAGCCACAACTCGGCTTGCGGCTCACCAGTCGGTGGCACGCCGAGCAGCTCAGGGATTGCGGTCGGCGACCCCCACGGGTAGTGGCGGATCGGGTTGTCGAGCAGGAACACCACGTCTCCGGAGCCTAGGTCGCAACGCCGTCAGCCGGCCGGGCGGCCGAGACCAAGCGCCAGATAGGCGGCAGCGAACCGACCGGTCGCGATCAGGGCGGCGAATCGGCCGACGTCCGGGCCGTCAACCGCCCGGACCTCGTGCACCCGCACCGCCGATCGCTCGGCCGCGTCGAGCACCCGTGTGCGGCCGAGGCGGATGGCTGGCGAGTCGGCGCCGTCGTCCAGCACCAGCAGCGAGGGTCGCGACACCGGGACGCCCTCTTCGAACGGGTCCGCGAATACGTCGGCCTCTGGAGCCCTCTCGAGCAGCGGCACGAGCTGCCCGTCAGCGCCCGCGATCGCCGGGCGTCCGCACGCCGCACGTAACGCCTCGGCGACCCGGCGGGCGGCGCGCGCCGCGAGCACCGAACCCCCCCACACCACTGGCACATCGTCGGCAAGGGCAAGGGCGATCTCCTTTGCCGGGTTCAGATCCACCGGGTTGGCGGCGGCGCAGCGCTCGGCAACGTCGTCCAGTGCACGGGCTACCGGTCCGGCTTCGACCTCGGGCCCAAGCCCCAGCAGGTGCAGGGCGCGCAGGACAGGAACGGCCAGGGCCGTCGCGTCGCCCGTCGTCGCCGGCAGCAAGGTGGTATCCCGGCTTGCTGCCGCGGCGGCGAGAGCCGAGTCCGGCGACCCCGCGACCAGCAGGGAACACCCGCGACGCACCGCTTCGGCGACGAGCATCAGCGCGTCCTGGTCCGAGCCGCCGACCGACATCATGACGACCAGGTCCAATGGCCCCGCCCACCCCGGCAGACCTGGATGCGGCCAGGCGACAAATGGCACCGGGCAAACCGGCTCCAAGACGGCCCGAAACAGCCGACCGTCGGCACCGCCGGCGATCACGGCCCGCGGTCGGTCCCGTGCAGTCAGCCGGGACAGCGCGTCCGCGGCCTCGCTGTCGGCGCGGCGGACCTCCGCCCCCCAGCTGGCGACCTCACGAAGCACGGGATCGATCGACGCCAATGCCAAGGGGTCGTCCAATGCCGTGTCGTCGAACACGCCGAACCAGGCCCGGGGTCAGCTCTGTCGTGCTTCGTCGACGAGCAGCACTGGGATGTCATCGCGCACCGGGTAGGCCAGTCCGCACCCCGTACAGACGAGCTCGCTCGCGGCGTCGTCGGCGCGCAACGATGCCCGGCACGCGGGACAAGCGAGTATCTCCAGCAGGGCGGGGTCGAGGTTCATGCGCAACCTCCCGTACTCACGCATTCACCAAGCTGAGCACCTCGTCGCGCACTCGCTCCATGGTGGAGAGGTCGGCCGCCTCGGCGTTCAACCGAATCAATGGTTCGGTGTTGGAAGGCCGCAGGTTGAACCACCAGTCCGCGTGCTCGACCGTCAGGCCGTCCAGGTGGTCGATCGTGACTCCGGGTCGGCCGGCGAACGCCGCCTCGACAGCGGCCATGGTCGCCGCCTGGTCGGCCACCCTGGTGTTGATCTCTCCGGACGCGGCGTATCGCTGGTACGACGTGAGCAGCGACGACAAGGCCGTGCCCTCCGGCTCGTGGCCGAGCGCGGCTAACGCGTGCAGGGCCGCGAGCATGCCGGAATCGGCTCGCCAGAAGTCGCGGAAGTAGAAATGGCCGGAGTGCTCTCCGCCGAAGATCGCGTTGGTCTCGGCCATGGTCTGCTTGATGAACGAATGGCCAACCCGGGTTCGGACCGGCGTTCCGCCGTGTTCCCGGACGATCTCGGGGACAGCGCGCGACGTGATCAGGTTGTGGACGATCGATGCGCCCGGGTGCACGCGCCAGCTCGCGCACGGCGATCAGCGCGGTCAGGGTCGACGGCGCCACGGGCTCGCCGCGCTCGTCGACGACGAAGCAGCGGTCGGCGTCGCCGTCGAATGCGAGCCCGATGTCGGCGCCGTGCTCGACGACGGCCGCCTGCAGGTCACGAGGTTCTCCGGCTCGATCGGGTTGGCCTCGTGGTTGGGGAACGGGCCGTCGAGCTCGAAGTAGAGCGGGATCACGCGCACGGCAGGACGTCGAGCACCGCGGGGACGGTGTGGCCGGCCATGCCGTTGCCGCGTCGACGACCACCGTCAGCGGGCGGATGCGCGGACAGGTCGACCAGCCCGCGCAGGTGCTCGGCGTAGTCGGCGAGCACGTCGCGGTGCTCGACCGCGCCCGGGTCTGCGCCGCGATCGGCGAACGCGTCGGCTTCGGCCAGTTCGCGGATCTCGGCCAGGCCGGTGTCCTGACCGACCGGCGCAGCGCCCGCTCGGCACAGCTTGATGCCGTTGTACTGCGCGGGGTTGTGGCTCGCGGTGAACATCGCGCCGGGCAGGCCCAGGCAGCCGCTGGCGAAGTAGAGCTGGTCGGTCGAGGCAAGCCCGATGTCGACGACGTCGGCGCCCGCGCGGCGTCACACCGTCGGCGAAGGCGTGCGGCGAGCGGCTCCGACGACGGGCGCATGTCGTGGCCGACCACGACCGCACCAGGCCCGTCGAGGACGTCGAGCACCTCGACGACTGCGCCACCGACCGCCCGCGCGACGCTCCTCGTCGAGCTCGTCGGGAACGACGCCCCGGATGTCATAGGCCTTGACGATCGTCCCGAGATCACGCATGCGCGCACATTACCGCCGGGGCCCTACGCGTCGGGGTCGCGCAGAACCCGCAGGTGACCTCGACGGCCAACTTCGTTGATCAGTGCCGGTTCGATCGGCTGTGGACGCGCAGCCTCCCGGACCGCATCGGCGAGTGCCAGCAGGTCGTCACTGCTCGGTTGAAGACTCGCCGGATCCGGCGAGATCCGGACGACCTCCCACCCGCGCGGCGCTACCAGCCGCCCCGAATGCTCGGCGCACAGGTCGTAACAATGCGGTTCGGCGTATGTCGCGAGTGGACCGAGGACCGCGGTGGAGTCCGCGTACACATAGGTCAACGTCGACATCGCCGGACGGCCGCACGCAGCCCGGGAACAACGACGTGCAGGGCTCACGGGGCGAACGTTAGCGTGAGTCGCCGAACCGGCCGCCTCGGCGCGCCAGAGGTGCACGAGAGCGCAGTGGTGCCAGGCTGCAGACCGGTGCTGAACGTCGCATATACGCTGCCGATGTGCGTCGACCGACCATCCGCCGTGGGACACCGGCGGTTCCCGCGCCTCGGCGCGACCGGCATGGCCGTGGCGTCCGCGGCCCACTCGCGCCGACGGGCTCTCCGCTGACCCGCAGTCGGGCCGAGCGCTTCGACGAGCTGGTCGTAGAGGTCGTCGACCGCCTGAACCAGCGCTGGCGTACGCGGCTCGCGACGGTCGAGTTCGCGGTCGAGGACGTCCCGTCTATCGACGACTGGAACCACGACTGGGTGCCGCTCGCCCGAACCTTCGCCGCCGTCGGGCCGCTGCCGACCCGGGTCGTCGTCTATCGCCGTCCCGCGACGGGGCGAGAGAGAGAGAGAGAGGGAGGGAGAGAGAGAGAGAGAGAGAGGAGGAGGGAGGGAGAGGGAGAGAGAAGAGGGGGAGAGAGAGAGAGAGGAGGGAGGAGGGGAGGGAGAGAGAGAGAGAGAGAGAGAGAGGAGAGAGAGAGAGAGAGAGAGAGAGAGGAGGAGGGAGAGAGAGAGAGAGAGAGAGAGAGAGAGGAAGGAG
>CAWCED010000004.1:0-134361 GCA_963794465.1 uncultured Actinomycetota bacterium
GCGAATGAATGCCCATGTCGTTCGTGCTGCGAAGTCGCGCGGATGCTTATTGCCCTTCGGCCACGTAATCCAGCATGCCGTGCGCAATCTCCTTCTCGCCCATGATGACATGGTCGGCGCCGAGGCTTGTCGAGATGCTCGACCTCGGCATCGGAATGGGCGCGCGCGACGATCCTGATGCTCGGGTTCAGCGCCTTTGCCCCGAGCACGACGTTTCCCGCCTCGAAGCCGTTCGGGATGGCGATGATCAGCGTCCGCGCGCCGGCGATGTTGGCGGCCTCCAGCACGTCGGGCAGCACGGCGTTGCCGGGGATCGCTTCGATGCCTTGCTGCTCGGCCGCTTCCAGCCGGTCCTCGTCGTCCTCGATCACGACGAAGCGGCGTGCCCGCTTCGCGCAGACCTTCGGCCGACGACGCTGCCGACGCGCCCGAAACCGACGAGCACGATATGGCCGGCAGGCTGCTCCGTGCGCTGCGGCGGGCTCGGCCGGGCGTAGCGCCGCGGCGCCGGCGCGAGCTGCGCTGGCAAGATGGTCGGCGGCAAGGAACAGCAGCGGGTTGAGCAGGATCGACAGGATCGCCCCGGTGACGATGAGGTCGCGGCCCTCCGGCGGCAGCAGCCCCAGTCGAGGCCGAGCGCCGCGAGGATGAAGGAGAACTCGCCGATCTGCGCGAGGCTTGCGGCGATCATCACCGAGGTTCCCGCCGGGTGGCGGAACGCCTTGACGATCAGGAAGGCCGCGGCCGATTTGCCGACGATGATGATGGCGAGCGTCGCCGCCACGACGAGCGGCGCCTCGACCAGGATCGCCGGGTCGAACAGCATGCCGACGGAGACGAAGAAGAGCACCGCGAAGGCGTCGCGCAGCGGCAGCGATTCCTCCGCCGCCCGGTGGCTGAGCTCCGATTCGGCGAGCACCATGCCGGCGAAGAAGGCGCCGAGCGCGAACGAGACGTCGAACAGCTCGGCCGCGCCATAGGCGACGCCGAGCCCGATCGCGAGCACGCCGAGCCGGAACAGCTCGCGCGACCCGGTATGGGCGATGTAGTGCAGGATCCAGGGGATCACGCGCCGCCCGACCACCAGCATGAGCGACGACGAAGACCGCGACCTTGGCGAGCGTGACGCCGAGCGCCACGAGCACGTCGCGGATCTCGAGCGACGGTCATCGCCGCGCCCGCCTCTTCGGTCGCCGCATTGAGCAGCGCGGCGATCGGCGGCAGCACCACGAGGGCCAGCACCATCGCGATGTCCTCGACGATGAGCCAGCCGATCGCGATGCGCCCGCGGTCGGTCTGCACGAGCCGCCGCTCCTGCAGCGCGCGCAGGAGCACCACCGTGCTCGCCACCGAAAGCGCCAGCCCGAAGACCAGCCCGCCGCCCGCCGACCAGCCGAGCAGGTGCGCCAGCCCCCAGCCGAGCAGCGTGGCGACGGCGATCTGCGCCAGGGCGCCGGGAATGGCGATGGCGCGGACCGAGAGCAGGTCCTTCAGCGAAAAATGCATGCCGACGCCGAACATGAGCAGGATGACGCCGATCTCGGCGAGCTCGGAGGCGAGCGACTGGTCGGCGGTAAAGCCCGGCGTCGCCGGCCCGATCACCACGCCTGCGGCCAGATAGCCGACGATCGGCGAGAGCTTCAGCCGGTTCGCGAGCGCCCCGAAGATGAAGGCCAGCACGATGCCGGCGACGATGGTGGCGATAAGGGGCGTGTGATGCGGCACAGGGTCTTTCAGGCGCGGCGGATTAGCGAGACCGTTTCGCAGGAAGCCGCCGCTTCGGCAAGCGCCGGCCGCGCGGCTCACCAGCGCCCGTGCCGCCGGTTCCAGGCGTAAAGCCGGTCGGCGAACCAGTCGTAGCTTGCGCGCGCCAGCGGCCGGATGACCGGCAGCGCGATCAGCCGGCCGAGCCAGCGGCGGCCGGGCGTGGCCTTCCAGAGCATCGCGAAGGCATCGGCGCCGCGATGCAGCGTCCCCGAGGCGTCGCGCGCATAGAGATGCCGGCGCACATGCTCGAGGGTCAGGCCGTCGCGGCTCAGCGCCTCGGAGCGCGGGTCATGTCGGTCCAGGCAAGCTCGCAGGCGCCGCCCTTCTCCATGGCGCGGCGCTGATTGCCTCACGCCGGCGTCGCAGACCGGGCAGGCGCTGTTGTAGAAGACCTCGACTGGTTTCTCGTCGGCCACGGACCGCAGGTTACGACGCAGTTCGCGCCGGCTCAACGAGACCCTCTGCCGCTCCTCGGCCCGAGAGATACCACGCAAGCGGGCGCGCTCCCGCTTCTCCCGCTCGCTGCGGGAGAAGCTGTCCGACTGGATTCGTCGGCATGAGCCGCGTGGCCAATCGCGAGCGCCGCTCATCCGACCCCGCGCCGCGCCCTAGGACGCGGCGCGCGCCTCGTTCAGCGAGACCTTCTGCCGCGCCCTCGCCGTCGAAATTCTCCGGCGCGAGCCAGCGCTCCATGCCGGCGCGAGATCCGCGGCCAGTCCGCGTCCGTGATGGCGAACCAGGCGGTGTCGCGGTTCTGGCCCTTCACCACCATGTGCTGGCGGAAAATGCCCTCGAAGCTGAAGCCGAAGCGCTGGGCGGCGCGGCGCGACGGCTCGTTGGCGGCATTGCACTTCCATTCGAAGCGGCGATAGCCGAGCTCGTCGAAGGCGTGGCGGGCGAAGAGATAGAGCGCCTCGGTGGCGATGCGCGTGCGCGCGATGCGCGGCCCCCAGAGAATGCTGCCGATCTCGATGACGCCGTGCTCCGGCGTGATGCGCATCAGCGCCTGCCGGCCCTCGGCGCGGCCGGTCGCGCGGATCGATGACGGCGTAGAACAGCGGATCGGCGCCGACGCGGCGCGCGCCAGCCAGCCGTCGAAGGCGGCGCGGTCGGCAGGCGGCGGCTCGAAGAGGTAGCGGAAGCGCTCGTCGGCGCCCGGCGCGACGGAGGCCTCGTAAAGGCTGTCGCCATGGCGCGCCGGGTCGAGCCGCTCGAGCCGGCACCAGCGGCCTTCGAGCAGCGGGGCGGTCGGGGCGCGGACGCGGCGTCCAGCGCGACAGGTCGCGCTCAGTCATCCTCGTCATCGCCGCGGGACGCGGCGAAGGCGCCGTTCAGCGTGCTCGACGGGGCCGCGCCCTCATAGGCGAAGCGGCGGTCGGCGAGCCCCTGCGCCGCCTTGAGGAACGCGCCGAGCGCGACCTTGGCGAGCCCGGCGCCGATCGAGACGCGCTTCACGCCGAGCTTCTCGAGCGCGGCGATATCGTTCGACACGCCGCCGAGGCCGCCGAGCACGTTGACCGGCACCTTCACCGCCTCGACGACGGCGCGGACCTCCGCCTCGCGTCGTCAGGCCGGGCGCATAGACCACGTCGGCGCCGGCCGCCTCGTAGGCCTGGAGCCGCCGCACCGCCTCGCCGAGCGGATCGGGATGCTTTTGGAAGAACACCTCGCAGCGGCCGGTCAGCACGAAATCGGCGCCGGAGCGGATCACCGCCTCCTTCGCGGCGGAGAAGCGCCGGAGCGCCTCGTCGAGCGGATAGAGGCCGCCTGCCGTCTGGTCCTGATCCTCGATCGAGCAGCCGGCGACGCCGGCGTCGATCGCGCGGCGGATCGTCTCGGCCACCTCGGCCGGGCTGTCGCCGTAGCCGCTCTCGAAATCGCCGTTGACGGGAAGCCCGCGTCGCCTCGGCGAGAAGCCGCGCATGGGCGATCGCATCGTCGCGCGTCACGGCGCCGGTGGCGTCCGGCCGCGCCAGCGTCCAGGCGAGCGCGGCGGACGACGTGGCGATCGCCTCGAAGCCGAGATCGGCAAGCAGCTTCGCCGTGCCCGCATCCCACGGATTGGGCATGACGAAGAGGCCGGGCGCGCTGATGCAGCGCGCGGAAACGGGCGGCCGATCCATCCATCGCGAAATCCTCCTGCAACGCTGAAACGCTAGGATGGGTCATTCGGGTACAGTGCGAAACATCGAAATACCAGCCCGATCCATCTCGAAGGAGAGTACCCCGAGCACGGCGGCCCATCGGCCGCAACAGGAGGCTGCAATGGATCCCAAGCAGGAAGCCAGCCTGCGCGTGCAGAGCTACCTTCACAAGCACAAATCGCGCCTGCAGCACATGACGGTCGACTTCATCTTCTCGGAAGTCCGGAACCTCGGGCCGGACTCCAAGGACCTGCTCGACAGCGAGCTGACGGCGACGATTGCCGTGTGGCTCAGCCTCAACCGCGCTCCCTACACGCTGCCGGTAACGCCCTCGCCGACGCTGCCGGACAGCAAGCTGATCGACGCCATCAAGAAGGGCGTGACGACGGTGATCGACGGCGTCGACATCGTCCGCCGCGATGACGGCAGCCTCAACGTGAGCATCAAGGGCCTCACCGCCAATCTGGGCAAGGGGACCTCGGCCAATGTCAGCTGGGGCGGCACGCTGAGCGTGGAAACCCGCAAAGGCGACTTTCACCTCGCGGGCGAGCTCTCGTCGCAGAAATGGTCGGTGACGCTGAGCTGGCCGCAGGACACCTATGTCCCGGACCTGAGCAAGCTCGGAAAGGTGTTCGGCGAGGGCGAGACGGCGATGCGCAACATCGCGGGCGCGACCGCAAGCTTCCGCGGCCTGCAGGACGCCGGGCGCGTGAAGGCGGCGATCGCGCCGCACGTGGACGCGGTCAGCGAAGCCGTCAAGGCGGCGGAGGGCGTCGCCAAGAAGCCGGCCAAGAACGTCAGCTTCGGCCTCACCATAGAGCAGCACCCATGCCCCGCGGACTGTCCGACCGGCGGCACCGGACCGTCCGTCATGCTCGACGATCCAGGATCGTTCATGGACGCTGAGGACGGCTTCAACTGCTGACGCTCGATCTTTGAGGTCCGCCGGCGCGATCTGCCGACGTCCGCCCTGGCTTCATATCCACCGTCGCCCGCGCGCCGTTCTGGCGATCGCGCTCGTCCTCGTATTCGGGCACGCCGCGCGGCTCGATCAGGAGCAGTTTCACCTCGCTCTCTGCATAAGGCTTGTGCTCAACGCCCTTCGGCACGACGAACATCTCTCCGGGGCCGAGCGTCACCGCGCCGTCGCGGAAATCGATGCGCAGCACGCCGTCGAAGACGATGAACGCCTCGTCCGTGTCCTTGTGATCGTGCCAGATGAAGTCGCCCTGCAGCTTGACCACCTTGAACTGATAGTCGTTCAGCTCGGCAACGACCTTCGGCAGCCACTGCTCGCTGAAGCGCCCGAACTTCTCCGCAAAATTGATGGCCTCGTAGCGCATGCCGCCTCCGACCGGCGCCCGCCTCAATGATTGTCGCGCGGATAATTCGTGGTGCGCCACGTCGCGGTATTTCACCGCCGGCTTCAGCACCATGCCCTCGTCGAACTGGCCGACGATCGTCGCGCTGGATCTCCTGCCACGGCGTCTGGCTGTGCGGCACATAGCCGAGCCCGCCATTGCCGAGCTTCGCCTTCACGTCGGCGCGGCGCTTCTGCAGCTCCTCGTCGGAGATGAGGATGTTCGCCTGCGCGCTTGTTCAGGTCGATGCGGATGCGGTCGCCGGTCTTGACCAGCGCCAGGCCGCCGCCCACCGCCGCCTCCGGCGAGGCGTTGAGGATGGAGGGCGAGCCGGACGTGCCCGACTGCCGCCCGTCGCCGATGCAGGGCAGCTCGTTGATGCCGCGCTGCAGGAGCGCGTCGGGCGGCTGCATGTTCACCACCTCGGCGCCGCCCGGATAGCCGATCGGCCCGGTGCCGCGGATGACGAGGATGCGTGTTCTCGTCGATGCCGAGCGACGGGATCGTTGATGCGCGCGTGATAGTCCTCGCGCCCGTCGAAGACGACGGCGCGTGCCCTCGAAGGCGTCCGGGTCGTTCGGGTTGGAGAGATAGCGGTCGCGGAACTCCTCCGAGATCACGCTCGTCTTCATGATGGCGGAATCGAACAGGTTGCCCTTGAGGTTGAGGAAGCCCGCCTCCTTCACGATCGGCTTGTCGTAGGTGCGGATCACCTCGCGGTCCCAGCTCCGCTTGCCCTCGCAGTTCTCGCCCATCGTCTTGCCGTTGACGGTGAGCGCCTCCGGATGCGGCAGCATGCCGGCCTCGATCAGCTCCGCCACGACCGCCGGCACGCCGCCGGCGCGGTGATAGTCCTCGCCGAGGAAGCGGCCGGCCGGCTGCAGGTCGAGCGAGCAGCGGGATGGCGTGGCCGATCCGCTCCCAGTCGTCGTTGGTGAGCGCGACGCCGAGATGCGCGGCGATGGCGTTCAGGTGGATCGGCGCGTTGGTGGAGCCGCCGATCGCGGAATTGACCACGATGGCGTTCTCGAACGCCTCGCGCGTCATGATCTGCGAGGGCTTCAGGTCCTCCCGCACCATCTCCACGATGCGCCGGCCGGTGAGATAGGCGATCTGCCCGCGCTCCTTGTGCGGCGCGGGGATCGCGGCGCAGCCGGGCAGCATCATGCCGAGCGCCTCGGCGAGCGAGTTCATCGTCGTCGCCGTGCCCATCGTGTTGCAGAAGCCGGGCGACGGCGCGGAGGAGGCGACCAGCTCGAAATATTCCGGCCAGCCGATCTCGCCGGCCGACTTCATCTTCTTCGCCAGCCACTTGATCGTGCCGGAGCCGGTGCGCTGGCCCTTGTACCAGCCGTTCAGCATCGGCCCGACGGAGAGCGCGATCGCCGGGATGTTGACGGTCGCCGCCGCCATCAGCTGCGACGGCGTGGTCTTGTCGCAGCCGGTGGTCAGCACGACGCCGTCGATCGGATAGCCGAACAGCGTCTCGACCAGCCCGAGATAGGCGAGGTTGCGGTCGAGCGCGGCGGTCGGGCGCTTGCCGGTCTCCTGGATCGGATGGACGGGGAACTCGAAGGCGATGCCGCCCGCCTCGCGGATGCCCTCGCGCACGCGCTGCGCGAGCACGATGTGGTGGCGGTTGCAGGGGGAGAGGTCGGAGCCGGACTGCGCGATGCCGATGAGCGGCTTGCCGGACTGCAGCTCCTCGCGCGTCAGCCCCCAGTTCATGTAGCGCTCGATGTAGAGCGCGGTCATGTCCGGGTCGTCCGGATTGTCGAACCAGATCTGCGACCGGAGCTTCACCTGCGTGCCGTGCTTGGCGTCGAACGACATGGAATTCCTCCCTGTTGATGGCGAGCAAACTCGCGCGGCGAGCGGCCGGAAATCAACGGCTAATCACGCCGCATGCGGCGAAAAAGTATGATTCATTGGAAGCTGCGCGATCGCCGCTATGCGAGCGCCACCGTCAGCGTCTATGCGACTCGCAAAACGCCGTAGGAAGCGCACGTCCCGCATGACCTGCTTCAGACCATCGCCGCCTTCGACCGCATCGGCGAGGAGAACGCCTTCGCCGTGCTCGCCCGCGCCAACGCGCTCGCCGGCGCAGGGCCGCGACATCATCAATCTCGGCATCGGCCAGCCGGATTTCCGCACGCCCGAGCACATCGTCGAGGCGGCGGTGAAGGCGCTGCGCGACGGGCATCACGGCTATACGCCGGCGATCGGCATCCCGCCGCTCCGCGAGGCGGTCGCGCGCCGCACGCTTGCCGACGACCGGCGTCGAGGTCTCGCCCGACCAGGTGCTGATCGTGCCGGGCGGCAAGGTGACGATGTTCGCCGCCATCCTGATGTTCGGCGAGCCGGGCGCCGACATCCTCTATCCGGACCCCGGCTTTCCGATCTACCGCTCGATGATCGAGTTCACCGGCGCGCGGCCCGGTGCCGGTGCCGATCCGCGAGGAGAACGGCTTCGCCTTCTCGGCCGAGGAGACGCTCGCGCTGATCACGCCGAAGACGCGGCTCCTCATCCTGAACTCGCCCGCCAACCCGACCGGCGGCGTCACGCCGCGCGGCCGAGGTCGACAAGCTGGTCGAAGGGCCTCGCGGCCTGGCCGCGAGGTCGCGATCCTCTCCGACGAGATCTACGACGTGCATGACCTATGACGGCGAGGAGCACGTCTCGCTCCTCACCTATCCGGAGATCCGCGACCGGCTGATCCTCCTGAACGGCTTCTCCAAGACCTGGGCGATGACCGGCTGGCGGCTCGGCTGGTCGATCTGGCCGGACGCCGCTCTACGACAAGGTGCGGAAGCTCGCGGTCAATTGCTGGTCCTGCGTCAACGCGCCGGCGCAATATCGCCGGCATCGCCGCGATCGACGGCCCGCAGGACGACGGTCGACGAAGATGGTCGCGGCCTTCGACCGCCGGCGGAAGGTCGTGACCGAGCTGCTCAACACGCTGCCCGGCGTCTCCTGCATCACGCCGAAGGGCGCCTTCTACGCCTTCCCGAACGTCTCGAAGACCGGCTGGCAGGCGAAGAAGCTCGCCAACGCGCTGCTCGACGAGGCCGGCGTGGCGCTGATCGGCGGGCCGGATTTCGGCGTCAACGGCGAGGGCTACATCCGCGTCTCCTACGCCAACTCGGAGGAGAACATCCGCCGGGCCGTCGAGCGGATCGGGCGATTTCCTGGCCAGACGAACGTCAAAGGACCGCTGCCAAACTCGCTGCATCGACCTTAATGTCGATCCAGCGGCTAAGAAATAGTCATTTAGACCCAAACCGAGTTACGTGGTCGTAACGAACAGTTGTGATACTAAGATACCTTCGTAAGTCTCGCAGTAGTGGCGACGGCTTCGCACGTATCCGGCGCTCGCATGCCCGAGATCCGTCTCGCACGAATGGCGTTTCTCCTCCCGCATCCTCCTGCCGATCCTGCTGGCGGGCGCCGCGACGGTCGCTGCTTGTTGCCGGCGTGCTTCTCTACGCCACGCGCGAAAGCGACCGCATTGCGCTGGGAGCGGCAGAGCCGGCTCGTCTCGCATGTCCTCACCGAGCAGGTCGCCAAGATCGCGCACGACCAGCAAAGCGTGACGATCTGGGACGACGCCGTCCAGCACACGCAAGGCTGACTTCGATCTCGAGTGGCTCGACGTCAATCTCGGCATCTGGCTGCACGACTATTTCGGCCATGACCGGGCCTTCGTCCTGAACGAGCGCGACGAGCCGATCTACGCCATGGTCGACGGCGCGCGCGCGACCGCGAGCTTCGCCTATGCGTCGGAGCGGCAGACTATCGCTCCGCTCGTCGAGCAGCTGCGCGGCATGCTCCGCGACGGCAGCGCCGCGCGACGCCGCGAGCGATCCGCGGCAAGCCTCGCGCCACCGACCTCGTCGTATCGAGGCGCGGCCCGGCGATCGCGAGCGTCGCTGCCGATCGTCTCCGATTCCGGCGAGATCGAGCAGGCCGCCGGGCACCGAGATTCTGCACGTCAGCGTCCGCTTCCTCGACGGCAGCTTCCTCGACGCGCTGATGCAGCAATATCTGCTCGAAGGCGCGCGCTTCGCCTGGAACGACGACGCGGCCTCCGACGAGGCGGCGTTCCCGCTTGCCGACAACGCCGGGAACGCGCATCGGCTATTTCGTCTGGCAGCCGGAGCGGCCCGGGCTGGCGTCTGCTTGACGCGCATGGCCCCGGCGCTCGGCGCTGGCGCTCTTCTGATCGTCGCGCTTGATCGTCGCGCTCCTGGTGCGCCGCCTGCGCCGCGCCTCGACCGAGCTTGCAGGCGAGCGAGGCGCAGGCCCAGCACCTCGCCTTCCACGACCCGCTGACCGGGCTCGCCAACCGCGCGCTCTTCAACGACCGGCTCGACCGCGCGCCTGATCGAGACGCGGCGCGACGGCGCGCGCATCGCGCTGCTCTATCTCGACCTCGACCGCTTCAAGAACGTCAACGACACGCTCGGCCATCCGGCCGGCGACGAGCTGATCCGCGAGCTGGCGCGACCGGCTGACGCGGCCTGATGCGCGACACCGACTGCGTGGCGCGGCTCGGCGGCGACGAGTTCGCCATCCTGCAGGCGAGCGTCGACGGCACCGAGGATGTCGTCGGCCCTTTGCGAGCGGATCATCCAGACGGTGGCGCAGCCCTTCGACTCCTCGGCGACTCCGCCTTCGTCGGCGTCTCGATCGGCGTGGCGATCGCGCCCGAGGCCGGCGTCGACCGCGCCGAGCTGATGCGCAAGGCCGACATCGCGCTCTACCGCGCCAAGTCGAGGGCCGCGACCGCTTCCGCATCTTCTCCGAGGAGATGGACGTCTTCGTCCAGCGCCGCCGCGCAGATCGAGGCGGAGCTGCGCGAGGCGCTCGCGTGCCGGCGACCAGCTCCAGCTCGTCTACCAGCCGCTCTACTGCCGACGACGCCAGGCGCGCTCGTCGGCGTCGAAGCGCTGCTGCGCTGGAACCACCCGAGCACGGCCTGATCTCGCCGGGCGACTTCATCCCGATCGCCGAGGAATCCGGCCTGATCCAGCGATCGGCGACTGGGTGCTGCGCGAGGCCTGCCGCACGGCGGAAGCGCTGGCCGGTCCGCCGCATCGCCGTCAACGTCTCGCCGGTGCAGTTCCGCTCGCCGCGCTTCGCCGCGACGCGTGCTCGCGATCCTTGCGCGAGACGGGCCTCGAGCCGGCCGGCTCGAGCTGGAGATCACCGAAAGCGTGCTGCTCGACACGGCCGAGATCGTCGACGCCGACCTTCAGGACGCTGCGCGCGCGCCGGCGTCCGCATCGCGCTCGACGATTTCGGCACCGGCTATTCCTCGCTGACCTACCTGCACAAGTATCCCGTCGACAAGATCAAGATCGACCGCTCGTTCGTGCAGAATCTCGATTCCGACGCAGCCTCCGACGCGATCGTGCAGGCGATGGTCGACCTCGCCCGCGCGATGGGCGTCGAGGTCACGGCGGAGGGCGTGGAGACCGCGAGCAGCGCGACTTCCTGCAGTCGATCGGCTGCAACGAGCTGCAGGGCTTTCTGCTCTCGCGGCCCGCTCAAGCCGGAGCAGATCGACGAGATGCTCGGCATCGACGCCGGCCAGGTCCGGCGAGGCCGTCGCCAGCGCCGCCTGAGCTCGCGGGTATCTGCGATACCTGCCGCAATTTGTCTGGCTCAGACGAAGAGCGCGGTCGCGTACATCACGGCGAGCCCGGCGGCGACGCCGCCGAGGCTCGGCGCGGCTGGCGAGCGCCGCCGGCCCGTCGCGGCGCACGATCAGCGCGGTCACCTCGACGATCACCTGCAGGATCGCGCCGGCGCCGATGCCGAAGCAGAGCGCGATCCAGAACGGGCTGACCGCCTGCGCGCCGAGCCAGACGCCGAGCACCGCCGGCAGCCCGGCGAGCGCGCGCAAGCCCGGCGAAGGCGGCGAAGCGACGGGCGGCGGCCGATCAGCGGCGTGGCGATGCCGAAGCCTTCGCTGACATTGTGGATGGTGAAGCCGATGACGAGGAAGGTGGCGAGCGCCGCCTCGCCCGCCGCGATGCGCCGCGCCGACGGCGAGGCCTTCGCCGAGATTGTGCAGGCCGATGCCGAGCGCGATGAAGACCGCGAGCGCAAGCCCTTCGGGCGCGCGTCCGCTGCCGGCGGCCGATGCGCGAGCAGCAGCGCACGGCGATGAGCAGCGCGACAACCCAGACGGCGGTCTGCGCGCGGCAGCCGCTCGATCGCCTCGCCGGCCGCCTCCAGCCCCTCGCTCAGCGTGTCGATCAGGAGATAGGCGAGCAGGCCGACGGTGAGCGCCAGCACGAAGCGGATCGCGCCGCGGCCGAGCGCGCGCAGCGCCGGATAGGCGAGGAGGCCGGTGGCGACCGGCGCGAGCCCGAGCAGCAGGCCGACCAGCGCCAGCAGCGCGAGCAGCGTCGGCGCGTCCCAGCGCGGGCGTCTCCTGCGCCACCTCGATCGTCGTGCTCGAAGATCGCGCCGGTGCCGGTGAGGAGCGCGATGTGGTGCGCCTCGCCCTCGACCCAGGGATAGGGAATGTCGATCCGCGCGCGTGCCGAGCCGGCCGATCGGGCCCGGCGGGATCCTGCGAGAACTGCCGGTAGGCGCCGTCGACCTGCACCTGCGCGATGCTGCACCGGGCCCGAGCCGTCGGCGCGCACGGCGAGCGAGATCAGGCCGGGCGTCGAGCCGCGCGCTTCGACGCTGCAGCTTCTCGACCGGCGGCGCCGAGGCGGTCAGCTCGTCGAGCGGCCGCGTGAAGAGCAGGATCGCGAGGATGCCGGCCAGCACGACGAGCGGCAGGACAGCCAGAGCAGCGGACTTCGCGCGGCGACGGCGCGCGCTCATCCGGCCGAGCTCGACGGCGTCTCGACCACCTCGAAATGGCTCATCCAGCCGAGCTCGGCGAACTCCGACTGGTGGGCATGGAACATGTAGATGCCCGGCTCGTGCTCGGCGAAGGAGAATTCCAGGATGCCGCGCTGGCCCTGGCACTGCATGACCGTGTCGACGGTCTTGCAGCGTCGGCGTCAGCGTCGTGCCGTGGTCGTAGTAGTCGAAGAAATTGGCGTGCAGGTGGAACGAGTTGATCGGGTCGAACTCGGTGACGTTGACGAGATAGACGCGCACCGGCCGCGACGCGCTCGATGCGGATCGGCCGCTCGACATAGGCGAAGGGGATGGAGTTGACGGCGTAGAACTCGTTCTCGTCGTCGAAATTGGTGTCGAAGCCGTTCATCACCATCACGAATTCCTGCCAGCGCGCATTTTCCGGCGAGCCGAGGAGGCGGCTCGCGCGCCGCCTCGGCGGCTTCGCGGATGCCGCGCCGGGATCGGGATCGATGATGAAGGCGCCGTACATGCCCTTGTGGATGTGCCGCTTCAGCGGCAGCGCATGGCAGTGATAGAGGTGGCAGCCGAAGGGCTGGGCGTCGAACTCGTAGGTGAAGACCTCGCCCGGCTGCACCAGCCCGGCGCCCGGCACGCCGTCCATGCGCCAGGAATGGATGCCGTGGAAATGCATGGAGTGCGGATGCGCGCTGCCGTTGAAGAAGCGGATGCGCAGCCGCTCGCCTTCGGTGCAGCGGAGCGTCGGGCCGGGGATGCGGCCGTTGAAGGTCCAGGCCGGGAACATGACGCCCGGCGCGACCTCCATCACAGCGAGCCAGTCGGCTCGGGCGTCGTCGTCCCCGGCCAGACCGAACGCCATGGCGACCGCGGCGGTGGGTCGGCCCAGGTAGGAGGATTGCGGTCGGCCGGCCCGCTCCCACCCTTCCCGAAACCGATCGCCGGCGATGCGAACATCAGTGACGTGACCGGCCACGGCGTCGACCACGATCACCTGTGCAGTCGCGAGATGCCCTTCCTCGACGACCATCGGCAGATCGCGGAGGCGCACCGCCGCTGCGCGCGCCGCATGCAGGTCGCCGGCACCTACGCTGTACTCGCAGGCCATGTTCAGCGCGTCCAGCAACTCGAATCCGACGGTGGCATCCATCGGGAGCTGTGCGAGCACCTCGAGCCGGCGATGTGCGGCTCGGGCGGCCTCGGTGACCATGCCCAGTCCAGCATGTACTCCGGTCAGCACATCCAGTGCACCGCTCTCGATCAACGGCTCTCCCACCTGCCGGGCCAGCCGGGCCGCATTCTCCGCCCGCGGGACGTCGGCCGGTTCGATGACGTTGTCGCTGGGCCGCGAGGCCTCGGCCACGAGGATCGCCGCTTCGGAGGCGCCCTGGTCAGCCAAGTCGCGGGCGGCTTGGATGAGCTCATCCGCCTCTTCCAGGGGTGGCACCGAAGACATTCCCGGGGTACGAAAGATCACAGCGGCGGACTCGGCGAGGTAGCGCGCCGCGCTGGGCTTGTCGCCTGCCTCGAGGGCTGCGCGGGCCGCAGCGCGCCGCAATCGGTACGCATCGGTTGCCGCAAACCGGCACATGGCCGTGCCGGCCGCATACCACAGCGCCGTCGCCTCCAGGGCTGTGTCGCCAGCGAGCTCCGCGGCCTGCTCGTAGCGCTGTTGGGACTCCCGGAGGAGCCCGCGATCAAATGTCAACCGGGCCAGCACAACGGCCAACTCGTACGCGTCTACTCGGTGCCTGGGCTGCTCTGCGGCCCAGCCGAGAGCCCCACGCACGTCGTCGACGAGATGGTCGAAACGAGCGCGCCACCGCGCTCGGTCGACTTCCCCATCGCGCTCGAGTGTCGACGCGGCCGCAAGGCTCCACCGCAGATGGCGGATCCGCGTCTCATCGAGGTCCCCGGCCTCGGTCAGCCGTTCCAGGCCGTATTGCCTGATCGTCTCCAGAGCGCGGTACCGGGTACCGGTTGCCGTTGGCATGACGATGAGCAAGCTCTGCTCGGCCAGGTGAGCCAAGCCGTCGTGCACGGCGTTCGCGTCAAGGGGAGGGAATCCCGCTACCTGCGCTGCCGCGTCTGGTGTGAACGGCGCAGCGAAGAGCGCAGCCCGCCGGAGCAGGGTCTGGTCGGCGTCGTCGAGTAGAGCGTGACTCCAATCCAGCATGTCCCGGACCGATGAGTGCCGGTCGTGTGCGCGATGACCGCCAGCGAGCAGCCGAAGCTGGTTGGACATTCCAGCGTGCAGGCCGTCGAGCCCGAGAACCGGGAGGCGAGCCACCGCCAGTTCAATGGCCAAAGCGACACCGTCAAGCGCTTGGCACACCTCGATGATTCGGTCACGGTCTGCCGTGTCCACCGACCAGCCGGCAGCAACCGAGCGTTCGGTGAACAGGGCGACTGCGTCGGACTTGCCCTCGTCGTCGGGGAGAGATAGCGGCGGCACCGGGAAGACCCACTCGAACGGCACCATGAGCCTGGCTCGGCTGGTAGCCAGAACCGTCAGCTGCGGGCACTCGGTCATCAGTCGCTCCACCAGAGGCGCGACGACGTCGGCCACGTGCTCACAGTTGTCGAGAGCGAGCAACGTCTTGCCCGCGCCCAATGTCGCGCTGATGGCTGCCTCGACCGATTGCTCATGCCGGTCACCGATGCCGAGTGCGGCGGCGATGGTGGCACCTACCATCTTGGGTTCGCCGACGGGGACGAGATCGACGAACCACGCCCCGCCAGGGAACTCATCGGCCACGTCGTCGATAACTGCGAGCGCAAGTCGGGTCTTTCCGACCCCGCCCGGTCCCACAGCCGTGACCTGGCGGTGTGCCTGCAAGGCGTTCGCCAGCGCGGCCCGCTCCTGAACCCGGCCGACGAACGACGTCAAAGGCGACGGAAGCATGGGGGCCGCCGGTTCGTTGGCGGCCAGCTTCAGGCGCGCAGCCAGATCCGCAAGCTCCCGTCGGTCGGTTGCACCGAGCTTTCGGAGCAGCGACGACACGTGGCTCTCGACAGTGCGTACAGAGATGAACAGCCGGGCGCCGATCTCGGCATTGCTCAGATGCTCGCCGAGAGCAGCGAGGACCTCTGCCTCCCGTGCGGAGATGTCCGGCTGCGGCAATACCCCCGGCCCGGACATGCGGTCCATTGTGCCGCTCTCGGTGCGCCGGTCTGCGTGGCCAATTCCGTGGCGGGATCAGTGGTCAGCACTGATGTGCGTCTACTCCCGCCCGACCAGGCTGCAAGTGCAGAGCTGGAACACCACCTATTGGAGGACACCATGCATCCGGAAATCGCAAACCAACTGGCTGAGTTCCGCCGCGCCGAGTTCATTGCCGGAGCCGCCCACCAGCGGCTGGTCCGCGAGGCAAAGCAGGCCCGTGCCGGTCGCGGGGGGCATCAGCAGGTGGTGCGCGGCTGGCGTCGGCTGGTCGTGCTCGCCCGGGCCGTCACCGCTGAGTGAGCAGTAGGGTTGTGGCAACGGTGGACTTGCAGATATTCCTGCTCGGGCCCACCGCGGCGTCGAACTGACGCCCGCGTTACGCGCTGTCCTGATTGCCCATGACCGACATCGGGGCGGCATTCTTGGGAAATGAGCCAGCCGCAGATGCGAGTGTCGATGCCCGATGAGCAGGTACCCGGTGTGTATGCAGACTTCGTCAGCGTGTGGCACACCAATGACGTCTTCACGTTCGACTTCGCCGCGTTGGCTCGGCCACCGACGCACATCGAAGGAGACGACGGCACGACGGTCACCACGGCCCAGGCGCAGATCGTGTCCCGGGTCCGGGTGCCTCCGAGCCAAGTGTTCGAGATCATGAAGGCCCTCGAGCGGCAGCTCACCGCGTGGGAACAGGCGACCGGGCGTCGGCAGAAGCAGCGGCCGCCAGAAAGCTAGCTGTCGGCATCATCGCGACTGGCCACGATCCGACGCAGGGTCACCCGCTCGCCGACGGTCCATGCCGTGCTGGCGAGTAGGTAGATCCCGGCGGCCAGCGGCACGAACGCCGCGATTGCGAGCGTCCCGAACGGCAGCCAGCTGAGCACGCCTGCCCCCGGTGCATCGACTTTTGGCGAGATTCGCCGGGTCGCCCAGGCCACCAATCCGAGCATGGCGAAGAGTGCGGCGAATACCAGGACGTGCGGGTCGGCGGCCACGTCGGCGAGCTGAGACCCGAGCGGCACGCCGGCCAACTCATGGCCCAGCAGCCCGTTGGCTTGGCCGTCGACCTCATGGACGAGGAACAGCCCATAGAGCACGGTGAAGACGGGAGCCTGGGCAAGGGCGGGCAAACAGCCGGCCAACGGAGTCGTCTGCTCGCGGGCGTAGAGCGCGGCTAGCTCGCGCCGGAGCCGCTCGGGGCTCGTCCGGTATTTGCGCTGGATCTCGCGAACCATCGGCCCCAGCCGGGTTCGAGCTCGTTCGGCGCGGACCTGGGCATAGCCCAGCGGAAGCAGCAGGGCACGGATGGATACGACTAGCACGACGATTGCGGCGGTTGCGCTGGCCGCACCAAAAACCGGGTCGAGGATGGTGATAAGGCCGGTGACGACGGTATGCAGAGCGCCGATCGCGGCCGCGATGGGAGGAAAGGAGTACATCGTCAGCCCCTCGTCGGATGGGAACGGTCGACGAGACGGCGCGGGTGGGACGGAGAGTCCTACCCGGCCGTTGGCTGAGCTGCGGGTGCTCGCGGCTGCGGTCGCCCAGCGGCGTCCGGATTGCGCAACCGCAGGAAGATCGTCTGCTCAGACCGCTGCCGGGTGGCCGAGCGAAGGGCCGACCAGGCCAGTTGGGGCGGTCGGGCGGCTTGTGAAGCGACCGCCAGCAGAACAGCGGTCACGGCCGCCAACACGGCAACGGCGAACACTGCGGTGCCGCTGCCGGGCAGATCTGTCGGCACCGCAAGGACCGCTGCGAGGCTGACAAGTAGACCCACGGGACGAGCGTACTGTGACGGCTCGACGCCGAGGAGGTTCCTGTTCAGGTGGATCAACGATTCCCGCAGCTCACGCAGGTGGTCCTCGACTGCACCGATGCGCGGGTGTTGGCGGAGTTCTACCGTCAGTTGTTGGGCTTGCGGTACCGGCCCGGGGATGAGCCGCCAGCTCCCGGAGAGCTGGACCCGGCGGGTCAGGACTGGTTGTGCCTGCGCGACGCCGCCGGAAATCCCCGCATGGCGTTCCAGCAGGTGGCGGTGCTGCCGGAGGCGACCTGGCCGGAGGGCCCGATCCCGCAGCAATTGCATCTGGACCTGACGGTGCCGACGGCAGCGGAGCTCGACGTCCAACACGAACGGGCTTTGGCTCTCGGCGCCCGACTGCTCCACGATCGCTCCGACGATCCCGAAGAGCCGCTGCGTGTCTACGCCGATCCTGCCGGACATCCGTTCTGCATCTTCGTGGGTTGACCCGGCCGTAGCCTATTGACTGAGTCGAACATTTGTTCGACAGTGGGGTATGACCGCCCACCTGGCTCCGGCGCCAGAGCCGCCGGATGCAGGAGCCCGACCAGTTGCCGGTGCTTCCGGCGCTGCGCAGCGTGCTGTCCGGCCTCCGCCGCGGCCAGGTGGTGTCGGTCGACGGCGGATCGCTGGCAACGACGCTGGCGGCCGGAGTGTCAGCAGACGGGGGATGGTGCGCGGCCGTCGGTATGTCCGATCTCGGAGTGCTGGCGGCAGTCGCGATGGGGGTGGATCCGCAGCGGCTGCTGCTGGTCGACGAGCCGGGCGAGCGCTGGCCGGAAGTCGTGGCCGCCATGCTCGGTGCGGTCGAGTTGGTGCTGTTACGCCCGCCGGTGCCTCCGTCGGCGGTTCAAGTTCGACGGCTGACGGCACACGCTCGCCGCCATGGCGCCGTCTTGGTGACGACCGGCCCGTGGGAGGGAGCCCAGTTGCGGCTACGGGTGGCATCGTCGCTGTGGACCGGCCTTTCCGACGGGCATGGACATCTGCGCGGACGTCGGGTCCAGGTGGTGGTCGAGGGGAAGGGCCCACCGCGAAGGGCGTGGCTGTGGTTGCCGGGTCCGGACGGCGCGATTGGCCCGGCTGATCTCGTCCCGGTCGAGGAAGCGGGATGAGCGCACGGACGCTGGTGGTGTGGTGCCCCGACTGGCCGGTGATCGCAGTCGGCGCTGACGCGGATACGCCGGCAGCGGTCGTAGCGGGCGGGCGGATCACGGCGTGTACGGCGGCCGCCCGGGAATCCGGCGTCCGGCGCGGCCAGCGGTTGCGCGACGCCCAGCGACACTGTCCTGGTCTTGCGGTGCACGCCGAGGAGCAACAGGTTCAGGCGCGGTGCTTCGAGCAGGTGGCGTCGGTCGTCGAGTCGTTCTGTCCACGGGTCGAGGTGGTGCGGCCGGGGTTGTGCGCGGTGCCGGCTCGGGGACCGGCACGGTACTTCGGCGGCGAGCAGACGCTGGTCGATCTCGTCCGCGAGGCGGTGACCACCCGAGGGTTCGAGTGCGCAGTCGGGGTTGCCGACGGGGTGTTCGCGGCGGCGCTGGCGGCGCGGGTGGAGCCGGTCGGGATCGTGGTCTCCGCGGGAGAGGCCGCCCGGTTCCTCGCCCCGCACCCGTTGTCCGCGTTGAGTGTCGTGCGCGTCTTCCCCGACGAGCTGGAACTGGTCGGGCTACTGCATCGGCTGGGCATCCGAACCCTGGGTCAATTCGCCGCGCTGCCGTCGGGAGACGTCTTGACCAGGTTCGGGGTCGACGCCTCGGCGGCACACCGGCTGGCTGGCGGTTACGAACCAAGACCTCCAGCCACCCGGGCACCGGGCGAGGACCTGGCAGCGGTACTGAAGCTCGACCCGCCGGTCGAGCAGTCCGAGCCGGTGGTGTTCGCCGCCAAGAGCCTGGCCGACCAGTTGCATGCCAATCTCGCCGCACATGGGCTGTCCTGCGTCCGGGTCGAAGTGCAGGTCACGACCGAGGACGGGCGAAGCCGGTCGCGGCTGTGGCGGCACGACGGGCTGCTCTCCTCGGCGGCGGTAGCCGAGCGGGTGCGCTGGCAACTCGACGCGTGGCGGGTCGACGAACCGGGCTCGGCCGAAGCTCTGGTCGGGGGCGTGGTGCTGTTGCGGCTGGCTCCGGACCAACTGGTTCAGGGCAGTGGCCGCCAACTCGCGCTGTGGGGTCCGGGAGTGGCTGACGACCGGATCGACCGCGCAGCCACCCGTGTGCAGGCGATGCTCGGCCATCCGGCAGTGACTACTCCGGTGTTGGCCGGAGGCCGAGGGCCGGGCGAGCAGGTGCTACGGGTGCCCTGGGGGGATCGGATCGAACCCCGTTTGCCCGCCGACGGACCGTGGCCGGGCCGGGTGCCCGAGCCATTTCCTGCCGTCGTTCATTCCCCGCTGGTGCCCGCTCTCGTCACCGACGCTGACGGCCGGCAGGTGACGGTGAGTGGACGCTGCGAGGTCTCGTCGGCGCCGGCCGCACTGTCGTTGTCTGGCGGTCCGACGCTGCCGGTGATCGGTTGGACTGGCCCATGGCCGTCGGTCGAGCATTGGTGGGACGCCGAGCTCGCCCGTCGGCACGTCCGCTTCCAGGTCGCGACCGCTGATGGGCGGGCCTGGCTGCTGATCCTCGACCACGGACGGTGGCAGGTCGAGGGCAGCTACTCATGATCCGCACGTGACCTATATCGATACCGGGTCGTGCCCGACGGGCTGTCGCAGCCCGTCTTGCGCTTCTCGGGCGCCACGCGGTTCGGATCCGTCAAGTAGATTTCGTGGTGATGCCCGTTGGGGACGAGGTCGTGCTCCGGCAGGAACTCGTTGTGCAGGCGGACGAGGGTAGCGACTTCCTCGCTGTTGGGGCGCTGGTGTGGGGTGTGATCGTCGACGGCCTCCGCCCAGACCGGGTGGGACGTTCTTGGAGGCCAGATGGAGGTCCGGAATCTGCGCTGGGTTGGAGTACCGACGCGTCAGTACGAAGCGATGGTTGCGTTCCTGCGCGACGTCATGGGGCTTGAGATCAACTTCCAGGACCCCACGACAATTGAGTTTCGGACGGCTGAAGACGATGAGATCCAGCTCATGGCGCCGGGCGACCCGTACTTCGAGTTCTTCACGGAGAACGCGGCTGGCCCGGTGCCGCTGTTCGAGGTCGACGACGTTCACCGTGCTCGAGCTGAACTTGTCGAGGCGGGTGTGGAGCTGGTGGGTGAGATGGGTCAAGACAGCCGATGGGAGTGGCTGCACCTCCGGGCTCCCGACGGCAACCTTTACGAGCTTGGCAGCCGTCGCCGACACACCGATTTCACCCCACAGCAGATCTGATCTTCGCGTTTGTCCCCAGGCTGGTTCGGCCGGGTTGTTGGCTGTCGGAGCGCGCTGCTAGACTCGAACGCATGTTCGATCCAGCGGAGAGCCGGGCATCCGGCGACGGCGCGGGTGTCGACTACGGCCACGTCATGCCGTTGGCGCCCGGTGCGGTGGATCCGGTGCGGCTGGCTGCGCTGGCGGAGGGTATCGAGGCCGGGTGGTTGGTGTGGGATCCGGTGGAGGAGGCGTTGTTCGGCCCGGAGCCGGACGTCGACGTGGCGGCATTGTTCGCCGCGTTGGACGCCGAGTCTGACAACCGATCCGAGGACGCCCCGTCCGACGTGTGGTCCGGGTCGGCGCCGCCGCCGGGGGCCACCGAGGTGGTGGAGCCGTCGGTGTTGGTGCCGCAGCGGCTGCCGGGGGTGGAGGGGATGGCTCCGGGTCCGGAGCTGGCGTCGCTGTTGCACGACCCGGACCCCGCCGAGGTGTGCGCCTATGAGCTGGTGGAGGCAATCGCCGGGTGGCAGCGGTTGGCGTCGTGGGCGGCGGCGAAGCAGGCCACCGCGATCATGGAACTGTCCCGCCGGGCGGAGATGCAGCCCGTCCAGGAAGGTCGGCGGATCGAGTCGATGAACCCGCTGCGGGTGGCTGGCATGGAATTGGCGGCTCGGCTGGCGGTAACCCCGCGTGAAGGCGAGGGGCTGGTTGCCCGGGCCCGGGTGTGGGCCGAGGACCTGCCCGCGACCCACACCGCGCTGATGGCGGGCCGGATCGACGTGCGGAAGGCGGAGGTGATCGCCGACGGGCTGCGTGGGCACACCCTGGACCTGGCGCGGGCGGTGGAGGCCGAAGTGCTCCCGCCCGCGGAGACCATGACCGCGCCTCGGCTGCGCCGGGCGATCATCGCCGCGTTGCACCGGCTGGACCCGGACACGATGGCCGACCGGGCCAAGCACGCCGCCGACGATCGGTACGTGCGGGTCACTCCGGCCAAGGACGGGATGGCCTGGCTGGAGGCATACCTGCCGGCCCAGGATGCCGCCGCGATCCAGACCGCGGTGGACGCCGCCGCGGCGGCGGCCAAGCGGGGCGATCCCGACGACCGGCGCACGGTGGCGCAGCGGCGGGCCGACGCGCTGGCCCAGATGGGCTGGCTGGCCCTGGCCACCGGACGCCTGGGCGGCTGCCCGTGCGGACAGCCCTTGGACGGCCAGCACCGCCGCCCGGTCACCGTGCAGGTCACCGTGCCGATCACCACCCTGCTCGGCCTGGACGAGCAAGCCGGGCGAACTCGCCGGGTATGGCCCGATCCCCGCCGATGTGGCCCGCCGGCTGGCCGGATTCGGCACTTGGCGGCGGCTGGTCACCGACCCGGTGTCCGGGGCGCTGCTGGACTACGGCCGCATCCGATACAGCCCGCCGCCGGATCTGGTCGAACACGTCACCGCCCGGGACCGCACCTGCCGGTGGCCCGGCTGCGACAAACCGGCCGTTGGCTGCGACCTCGACCACACCATCGCCTACCCGCACGGGCGGACCGCGGCGGGCAACCTCGGCCCGTTCTGCGAAACCCACCACATCGGCAAACACCACAGCCGGTGGAAAGTCCGTCAACCCGCGCCCGGCCGGTTCGAATACACCAGCCCCACCGGACACACCTACACCATCACCCCCGACCCCATCGGACCAGTCACCGTCGATGACGACCCCGATCCACCAGGTCCAGCCACACCCCTGCCGGCTGCTGACATACTCCCGTTCTGAGCTGGCACGGGCCGGACGATCATGGGCTGGCACAACCCGCCGATCCCGTGGAAGGAGTTCGAGCGCCGCCTGTCCTGGGCCGCGCCCGGAGAGCCGGCCAGGCATGAGCCGTCGGGTGAACCTGAACCACCGCGGCACACGGCGGAAGAGCCAGCTAGGCGTGCCCTCGAACCACTGTCCCAACTCGGACCGGCCTGGGCTGAGCTGCACTGCCACTCGTCCTACAGCTTTCTCGACGGCGCGAGTGACCCGGACGCCCTGGTGGCGGAGGCGGCCCGGCTCGGCGTCGAGGCGCTGGCGATCACTGATCACGACGGCATGTACGGGGTGGTCCGGCTAGCCGAGGCAGCGCGAGGGACCGGGATAGGGACGGTGTTCGGCGCGGAGTTGAGCCTGGGTCTGAGCGAGCGCCAGACCGGCCGGCCGGACCCGGAGGGGCGTCATCTGCTGGTACTCGCCCGGGACGCCGAGGGATACGCCCGGCTGTCCAGTGCGATCAGTACCGCCCAGATGCGCGGCGGAGAGAAGGGCCGTCCGGTCTACGACGAAGCCGAGTTGGCGCGCGCGCACGCCGGCCACTGGGTCGTGCTCACCGGCTGCCGCAAGGGCTCGGTGCCGGCGGCGCTCGCAGCACAGGGCCCAGAGGCAGCGGAGAACGAACTGCGCACGCTGATCGACATGTTCGGCCGGGTCAACGTCAAGGTCGAGCTCGTCGACCACGACCAACCCCTCGACGACGCCCGCAACGACGCGCTGTTCGAGCTTGCCGGGCGGGTGGGCGTGGGAGTGGTCGCGTCGAACAACGTCCACTACGCCGCTCCCGCTGACGCCCCACTTGCTCAAGTGCTCGCGGCAGTACGGGCGCGCAGCAGCCTCGACGACATGACCGGCTGGTTGCCGACGACCGGCACCGCTCATATCCGGTCCGGACCCGAGATGGCCGCCCGGCTGGCCCGGTTCCCCGGCGTGCTCGAGGCCACCGTGGAGCTCGCCCGCGAGTGTGTCTTCGACTTCCGGGTGGTCGCCCCGAACCTGCCTGACCGCACCGTGGGCGAAGGCCACTCCGACGCAAGCTGGCTGCGGTACCTGGTCGCCAAGGGCGCCTGGACCCGCTACGGCCCCCGCGGCACGCCGGCGACGGAGCAGGCATACCAGCAGCTCGACCGCGAGCTCGCGGTGATCGAGCAGCTGGGCTTCCCCGGTTACTTTCTCATCGTCCACGAGATCACTCAGTTCTGCCGCGAGCAGGGCATCCTGTGCCAGGGCCGTGGCTCAGCGGCAAACTCGGCGGTCTGCTACGCGCTGGGCATCACCAGCGTGGACCCGATCTACCACCAGCTGTTGTTCGAGCGGTTCCTGTCCACCGGCCGGGACGGCCCACCGGACATCGATGTCGACATCGAGAATGGCCGTCGCGAGGAGGTCATCCAGCACGTCTACCAGCAATACGGACGCGACCGCGCCGCTCAGGTCGCCAACGTCAACACCTACCGCCCCAAGATGGCTGTGCGCGACGTCGCCCGGGCGCTCGGGTACAGCCCAGGCCAGGCCGACGCGTGGAGCCGTCGGCTCGACTTCCGCATCGGTCCCCAGGATGGCCCGCGTGGAGAGAAAGAGCCCGCCAAGCCGCTGCCACCGGAAGCGGCGGACGACGCAGAGCTCCCTCCGCTGTTGGCCGCGCTGGTCGCGAAGATGCAGCGGCTACCGCGGCACCTGTCGATCCACTCCGGCGGCATGGTGCTGTGTGACCGTCCGATCGGCGAGGTCTGTCCGGTCGAGTGGGCCACCATGCCGAACCGGAGTGTCCTGCAATGGGACAAGGACGACTGTGCCGCCGCCGGGCTGGTCAAGTTCGACCTGCTCGGCCTGGGCATGCTCTCCGCCCTGCACGACACCTTTGACCTGGTCAATGCCCACCACGGCCTGCCGCTGGATCTGAGCACGATCCCGCAGGACGACCCGGCGACATACGCGATGTTGTGTGACGCCGACTCCGTCGGTGTGTTCCAGGTCGAGTCCCGGGCACAGATGGCGACGTTGCCGCGGATGCGCCCGGAGAAGTTCTACGACCTCGTGGTCGAGGTAGCACTGATCCGGCCAGGCCCGATCCAGGGCGGCTCGGTACACCCATACCTGCGCCGGAAGAACAAGCAGGAGGCGGTCAGTTACCCGCACCCGAGCATGCAGAACGCGCTGTCCCGCACGCTGGGCGTGCCGCTGTTCCAGGAGCAGATGATGCAGCTCGCAATCGACTGCGCGGGCTTCGACCCGACCGAGGCCGACCAACTCCGGCAGGCGATGAGCTCCAAGCGGTCGACCGAGCGGATCGAGGCCCTACGTGGTCGCCTGCTCGAGGGCATGGCCGAGCGGGACATCCCACCCGAGGTGGCCAACGACCTCTACCTCAAGCTGTTCGGGTTCGCCAGCTACGGCTTCCCCGAGTCGCACGCGATCAGCTTCGGGTATCTCGTCTACGCGAGCTCCTACCTCAAGCGCCACTATCCTGCTGCGTTCACCGCCGCGCTGCTGAACAACCAGCCGATGGGCTTCTATGCACCGCAGACTCTCATCGCCGACGCCCGCCGACACGGCGTCGAGATCCGGGGCGTCGACCTCAACGCGAGCGTCGTCAAGGCCACGTTGGAGGAGGCCGTCGTTGTCCCCCAGGGGCTCGCACACGCGCCGAGCGAGCCGCAGCCGGCGATCCGGCTCGGCCTGCAGACCGTCCGGAACCTGGGCGACGACACCGCACAGGCGGTCGCCGACGGCCGCCCATACACCGATCTCGACGACCTGGTTCGACGCGTCCATGTCCCGTTGCCCGCGCTCGAGGCGCTGGCCACCGCCGGCGCGTTCAGCTGCCTGGGCCTCGACCGCCGGGAAGCCTTGTGGGCGGTCGGCGCGGTGGCCGACACCCGCCCGGACCAGCTCCCCGGGACCACCCCGGGTGCGAGCGCACCTGGGCTACCCCCGATGAGCCCGACGGAGCGGACGTTCGCCGACCTGTGGGCGACTGGCTCCTCGCCGGACAGCCATCCCGTCCAGCACGTACGGTCGACGCTGGATGCCTGGGGCGCCTTGCCGGCCGCAGCACTGGCGAGGATCGACGACGGCACCCGAGTACTGGTGGGTGGGCTGGTCACCCACCGCCAGCGTCCGCCCACCGCCGGTGGCGTCGTCTTCATGAATCTCGAGGACGAGACCGGCATGGTCAACGTCATCTGCCCACGACAGACCTGGGATCGGCACCGCCGGGTGGCCCTCGAATCCGCCGCGCTGGTCATCGAAGGACGGCTGGAGCGCCAGGACGGCGCCATCAACCTGCTGGCGTTGCGGCTTGCGCCGCTGCAGATCAGCGGCAGCGTCCGTAGCCGGGATTTCCGTTAGTTCGGACGGCCAAGCGCGCGGACCGGCCGGCACGAGGCCCCGGGGGAGGGTCGCGTGCCGGCCGGCGGTCCTCGAATGCTGTTACCGGTGCTGGTTCAGCGGGATGGCCAGGTCGGTGACCTGCGACCACGACGGGAAAGCGCCCTGGTCCCGGGCCGCGCCGGTGAGCGGGTCGATCTCGACCAACCGGTAGCGGCCGTTGACCTGCACAGTGGCCAGGCCCTGGTTGTCGACGGTCACCCCGCTGCGGACGGCGCTGTAGATGTCCACACCGACGTTCGGACCCGCATCCACGCCGAGGCTGCCGGTCGGGACCAACTGCCCGGAGTTGGCCGGCGACTGCACGGCGACCCGGTCCATCATGGCGTCGATGTCGAACAGCGTGGTCGCTGTCCGCGCGTCGAGGTCGTTGTTGGTGTATGCCGCCGCAGCGATACCGGCTGCCGGTGTGGTGGCCGGCGGGAACGTCAGGGTCGTGTCGGCGACGGTGACGCCGCCTGGGTTGACGTCATGGCGCAGGTTCTGGCCGGTGTCACTGACGACCCGCAGCCGGTCGGCGGCCGGGTTGAAGTCGACACCGAAGAACGTGCCCGACAGCGGCATGGTCAACTGGCTGACCATGGTCGCGGACGCGTCCCATGGCGACAACGTGTAGATGCCGCCGGCATTTCCGACGCCATAGAGCTTGCCGTCCTGCACCCGGTAGTCGATGCCGACCAGGGACGTGTCGCCGGCCAGGCCGCTGATCTCGCCGATTTCCCGCGTACGCCGCGGACTGTCGGAGTCGAAGCGGACCAGGCGCTGGTCGCTGGTGAGTCCGATGACCTTGAGGTCCCGGTCGTAGTCGCCGTCGGTGGCGCTGCTCGCGGCGATTGCCGTCGCGCTCAACGCGCCCGCCACAACGACGGCAGCGACGCCCGTGAGCGCCCGTCGGATGGTGCGTGTCATTGCGGTACCCCCGTAAGATCCGGCGCGGCTCGGAAGTGAGCCGCGTCCATGGATGGGTACGACGGGACCCGCGGCGGCGTTCAACCGAGCCGGTAATCTCGCTGCACGTGCGTCTGGTCATCGCGCGTTGCCAGGTCGCCTACGTCGGGCGGCTCACCGCTCATCTGCCGTTGGCGGTCCGGTTGATCCTGGTCAAGGCGGACGGATCCGTTTCGATTCATGCCGACGACCGCGCCTACAAGCCGCTGAACTGGATGAGCCCGCCGTGCAGATTGGAGGAGTCCGACGGGTTCTGGACCGTTGCCAACCCAGCCGGCGAACGGTTGGTGATCACTCTCGACGAGGTGCTGCACGACAGCTCGCACCAACTCGGCACCGATCCCGGGCTGGTGAAGGACGGGGTGGAGGCGCATCTGCAGCAGCTGCTGGCAGATCAGGTCCAGACCCTGGGAGCCGGCTGGCGGCTGGTCCGGCGTGAATACCCGACCGCTATCGGTCCGGTCGACCTGCTCTGTCGCGACGATAGCGGTGCCGCCGTCGCCGTCGAGATCAAGCGACGCGGTGAGATCGACGGGGTGGAACAACTCACCCGTTACCTCGAACTGCTCAACCGCGACCCGCTGCTCGCGCCGGTCCGCGGACTGTTCGCAGCCCAGGAAATCAGGCCCCAGGCGCGAACGCTTGCGACCGATCGCGGAATCAGCTGTCTCACCCTCGATTACGACGCGCTACGCGGCCTCGACGACCCGGCGGCCCGGCTGTTCTGACCGTGCATGGAAGACTCGCCGCATGGCTCGTGAGTTCTCGACGGTCGGTGTCGTCGGACTCGGCACGATGGGTGCCGGCATCGCCGAGGTCTTCGCGCGCACCGGGCTCAGTGTCGTCGCCGTCGAACGAGACCAGCAGGCGCTCGATCGGGGCCGCAGCCATCTGCAGGACTCGACCGAGCGCGCTGTGCGTCGCGGCAAGCTCACCGCGGTTGATCAGTCCCGCCTTCTCGACAGCATCACGTTCACGACGGACCTGAACGGGCTCGAACCGTGCGAACTCGTGGTCGAGGCCGTTCCCGAGCATCTCGACCTCAAGCGAGACCTGTTCAGCCGGCTGGACAAGATCGTCGCGGCGGACGCGATCCTGGCGACGAACACGTCCTCGCTGTCGGTCACCGAGATCAGCGTCGCGACTGAACGGCCCAGCCGTGTGGTCGGCATGCACTTCTTCAACCCGGCGCCGATCCAGGATTTCGTCGAGGTCGTCCGCACCGTCGTCACCGAGCCGGCCGTCGTCGACGACGTGACCGCGCTGGCGCGCCGCCTGGGCAAGGCGCCGGTCGAGTGTGCCGACCGGGCCGGGTTCATCGCCAACACGCTGCTGTTCGGATACCTGAACCACGCGGCAGCGATGTATGACGCACGGTACGCAACCCGTGAGGACATCGACGATGCGATGCGGCTCGGCTGCGGGTACCCGATGGGGCCGCTGGCGCTGCTCGACCTGATCGGTTTGGACACTACCTACGAGATCCTCGACACGATGTATCGGCAGGGTCGGGAGCGATTGCACGCGCCCGCCCCGGTGCTGCGGCAGATGGTCACCGCCGGCATGCGCGGCCGCAAGACCGGGCGCGGCTTCTACACCTACCAAGCACCCGGCTCGCCCGTGGTCGTAGACGACGATCGAACGCCGCCATCGGATAGGCAACCGGATGTACCAGTGCGCGACGTTCGGACGGTTGGCGTCGTCGGATCCAGCCCGTCCGCCGACCGGATCGCCTCCGCGCTTTCGGCGGCTGACTTCCACGTCAAGACACTCGAGCGAGACGGCGCGCTGGGCGAGCTCGGTTCGGTCGACCTCGTCATCGACGACGTGACCGAGGAGAGTTCCGCCAAGCAGGCGCTGTTCGCCACGCTGGACGAGATCTGTAGGCCTGTGGCGATCCTCGCGACCACAACGAGCAGCCCGGTGATCGAGTGTGCAGCGGCGACGTCGAGGCCAGCCGATGTCGTCGGCATGCATATCTTCGATCCGGCCCCGACCACGTCGCTCGTCGAGGTGGTCCGGACAGTGTCGACAGCCGCCGATGTCGTCGCCACCGCGCAGGAGGTCTGCCGCCGCGCCGCCATGCATCCCGTGCTGTGCGGTGACCGAGCCGGCTTCATCGTCGACGCCTTGCTGTTCCCCTACCTGAACGATGCGGTCAAGATGCTCCAGGACAACTACGCCACCGCCGATGACATCGATACCGCGATGAAACTGGGCTGCCGGTTGCCGATGGGGCCGTTCGAGGTGCTCGACGAGGTTGGCCTGGACGTCGCATGGGCAACTCAGCGCGCCCTCTACCTCGAGTTCCGCGAGCCGGGTTTCGCTCCAGCCCCGCTGCTCGAACAGCTGGTCACCGCTGGCTACTTGGGCCGTAAGGCCGGCCGCGGGTTCCGCGACCACACGTGACGCATCCGGTCGGGTTGGTCCTGGCTGCGGCAACCCGAGGTGAGTTTCCGGATCCGGACGGCACGGTCGAGATCGGCCGTCCCTGGCGGGCCGGCGTCGAAGGCGTCGTGGCGTTGACCGGGCGCGCGTATGTGGCGACCGAACTGCCTGTGGACCAGATCGTCGGCCATGACCTCGATGGGTTCGGCAGCGCGCTCGACCCCGGGTTCGTTGGTTGGCTCGCCGGGCCGGGTGGCTGGCTGGACACTCTCGACGTATTGGTCGGTGCCACCGGAACCGGGGCAGGAGGGCCGCCGCGCCGAGCTGATCTTGCCGGGCACCGGCGGGCCCGACATGCCCGACAGGTACGAGGCGACGTCGTCGTGCATGCCGACCAGCGTGGCGTCGTGACTGTGGGAACCGGCGTCGGCGGACTGGCCGAGATCGGCGTAGAGGTTGCCGAGTCGATGAGAAACCGCGGAGTGGGTCGGGGATTATTGGTCGACGCGCTGGGCTTGTTTCCGTCCGGCGAACCGGTGATCGGGGCAATGGCACCCGGGAACGCGGCTAGCCTTCGAGCCTTCCTCGCCGCCGGTTTCAGCCCCCTGGGTGCGGTACATCTGGTACGCCCGGCACCCCGGGCCTGAGATCAGCCGCAGCCGCACGCCCCGCCGCAGCAACCACCGGCCGACGACCGCTCCGATATGCCAACCGCGCGGCCGGTGACCGCCACAGTGGAGAGCAGCTTCACGGTGTCGTCGTGACCCTGCGGACAGCGCGCGGGTTCGCCCGAGTCAGCCATCGGTCGGGAGACCTCGAAGGTGGCCCCGCACGCCCGGCAACGGAAGTCGTACCTTGGCATGAGCACAGGATAGGCGGCGCTTGCGACAATGCGACCATGTCCCGGCGTCGCCCCGTTCGCCCTCAGCCGATCGGCGGCCACGAGGAGGTCGAGTCCTGGCCCGATGGCGAATGGGTGGTGCGCAGGCTTGCCGGGAGTTCGGCCACCAAGCCATACCGTTGCCCTGGCTGTGACCAGTTGATCCCACCTGCGACGCCGCACGTCGTGGCGTGGCCCGTCGAGGGTTCGACGTTGTCCGGTGGAGGGTCAGACGAACGCCGGCACTGGCACACCGGCTGTTGGCGTGCCCGAGACCGACGCCGGTCCTGACCTATTTCTCAGCCTTCTCCACGTGGGAGTCCTCGACGACCTCACCGTCGATGACGTCGTCCTCGGAATGCCCGGCCTCGACAGCAGGCGGTGGCCCGTTGCTCTCGCCGCTGGGAAGGCTCATCGCACCGAGCAGGTTGCGCAGCTGGGTGAGATGACCGGTGATTGCGTCGCGCTGGCGGGTGAGGTCGGCCACCTCACGCCGGGCCGTCGTCTGAATTCGAACGGCCTCCGACTTCGCCTCGCCCAGCAACATGTCGGAATGGGCCTTGGCTTCGGCGACGAGCTGGTCTGAGTTTCGACGAGCGCCTGATACCAGCGCCTTGGCCTGTTCGTCGGCCTCCCGCCGGACCTGCTCTGCACGGTCGTGCGCGGACTTGGCACGGTTGTCGGCGTCGGCGGCACGTGCCTCGGCTTCGGTGACGAGCTTGTGGGTCTTGGTGACCGCGACCTCATGACGTTCGGAGTCCTCGCGCTCCGCCTGTTCGCGCTTCCCCGTGAGGGCGAGCTCGAGTTCGGTCAGCTCCTTGTCGGCCCGCGTCCTGACCTCGTCCAGGCGCGCCTCGGCCTCAGCTCGCATCTGTTCGATGTCGCGCTTGGCGTTGCCACGCAACTCCTCGACCTCGCGGCGGGCGGTGGCGCGCATGTCGGTGACTTCACGCTCGGCTGCCGTGCGGAACCTGGTCAGGTCACGTTCGGCCGTCGCTCGCTTCTCGGCTGCGTCGTGCTCGATCCCGGCACGCACCTTCGCGGCCTCGCGCTGGGCGGCTTCGACGAGATTGCTGGCCTCCCGCTGCGCGGCCGACCTGGCCTCCTCCGCCTCGGCCCGGGCGATCTCGATCTGCTCATCTGCCTGGCGCTTCGCCGAGGATCGCGCCTCGTCGGCGTCGTGCTCTGCGGCGGCTCTCTTCTCAGCGGCATCGACGCTCGCGACCGAACGCATCTCTGTGGCCTCGGCCTCAGCCTGACCGACCAGCTCGGATGCCTGCTCCTCGGCCAGCCGAAGCAGGTGCTCGATCCGGGCGCCCAGCCCTGAGTAGGAGGGCTGCTCCACCTCCCGCAGGGAGGTCGTGGCCTGTGCGAGCTCCTGGCGCAGCCGGACGATCTGCTTGTCCAGCTCCTGCGTTCTGGCGCGTTGCTGGCTGAGGGCGGCCTCGAGCTGACGGACATGCTGCTCGACCTGGACGCGGTCGAAACCACGCACCACCGTCGTGAACCCGCCGGTGGGCGACCCGTCGAAGATGGACAGCCCGTTATCGGGCATATCCCGTGCCGTCAGTGTGTCTCGTGCCTTGTCCATGATCTCCCTCGGGGTGTCGACCCCGCTGACGGGAGTCGGCACGACGTTGTGGACCTTGTGATTGCCTCGGGCCGTACCACTCGTGTCTCCCCGTCCCGGACACCGAGCACTAGAGGCGGTACGCAGCGTACTCCGGTCATCACCGTCGTGGAGACCGGTCTCGCCGGATTGATCCTGCCGCCTAGCCTGGCCGACATGACTGGACTGTTCTCTGCCATCGATCATGTCGGCATCGCCGTCGCAGACATCGACCAGGCCATCGCGTGGTACGCCCGCACCTTCGGCATGCAGGTCGTGCACCAGGAAGTCAACGGGGAGATGGGAGTTCACGAGGCGATGCTCCGGGTCGGCGGCGACCCGTCCGGCGCCCAAGTCCAGCTGCTCGCCCCATTGCATGCCGACTCGACGATCGGACGGTTCCTCGACCGGTCCGGGCCCGGTCTTCAGCAGCTTGCCTACCGCGTCGACGACATCGACGCCGCAATCCGGACCCTGCAGGAGCGTGGGATTCAGCCGCTGTACGACTCCCCCCGGCGCGGCACGGCTGGCGCGCGGGTCAACTTCATCCACCCCAAAGACGCCGGCGGTGTGCTGGTCGAGCTGATCGAGCCGGCCCGTACATAACGTGGCGGTGCGGCTGGCGGCCGGGCGGGATGAGAAGTCGTGGGAGGCTGAAGAACGACGCTTGGGAACACACCGACGTTGACATGACGATGGAGATCATGGACTGGCCTCCAACGACTTCTCGGCCCGCTCGGCCGCTCACGGACCGACATTCTTGGCGAGCAGCGATGTCCCCTCTTGCCAGCGGGCGAGGGCCCATAGGAGGTCGGAGCATCGGTTGAGGTAGGGCACGACGTGGGAGCCGTCGGCTGCCGTCGACAGCACCTCCCGCTCCGCCCGCCGGACGACGGTTCGGGCGACGTCGAGTGCCGCGCAGACCTGGTTGGCTCCCGGCACGACGAAGTCCTTGGGGGGGTCGAAGCGGCCCATGACGTCGTCGATGCGGTCTTCCAGGGCGGTCACCATGTCGGCGGTGACGAGGGACTGGCCGGGCTTGCCCTTGCCCCGGCGGTCGGGATTCGTGGCGAGTTCTGCCATGAGTACCCAGAGGTCGTGCTCGACGGCGATGAGGAGCGAATCCAGTTCGCCGCCGGGTTCGGCCTGCGCCCGGGCCAGCCCGATGAATGCCTGTGCCTCGTCCACCGAGCCGTACGCCATCGGCGCCGGGGCGTTCTTCGCCACCCGGCCGCCGTAGAGCAGGCCGGTCGTACCGTCGTCGCCACGGCGTGTGTAGACCTTCACTGCGCCACTCTCGCATGCACACGTATCGTGACGAGGGTCGAGTCCTTTGGAGGTTCCGATGTCGGTCATCGTCGCTGGCGCACGTACCCCCATCGGCCGGTTGCTGGGTTCGTTGACGCCGTTCTCCGCCACCGACCTGGGTGGCTTCGCGATCAAGGGTGCCCTGGACAAAGCCCGGATAGGCCCTGACCAGGTGGACTACGTGATCATGGGTCAGGTGCTGCAGGCCGGCGCTGGCCAGATACCTGCCCGGCAGGCGGCGGTTCGGGCTGGTATCCCGATGACGGTGCCGGCGCTGACCATCAACAAGGTGTGCTTGTCGGGACTCGACGCGATCGCTCTGGCCGATCAGCTCATCCGGGCCGGCGAGTTCGAGATCGTCGTCGCGGGCGGCATGGAATCAATGACCAATGCTCCGCACCTGCTCACCGGCTCCCGGGAGGGCTACAAGTACGGCGACGTGACCGTTCGGGACCACATGGCCTACGACGGCCTGTGGGACATCTTCACCGACCAGGCGATGGGGGCGCTCACCGAATCATGTAACGCCGTCGGTCTCGACCTGTCCCGCCAGGAGCAGGACGCGTTCAGCGCGCGCTCCCACCAACGCGCCGCTGCGGGTTGGAAGAACGGGCTCTTCGACGACGAGGTGGTGCCGGTCGAGATTCCACAACGCCGCGGAGATCCCGTTTTGTTCTCCGAGGATGAGGGCATCCGGGCCGAGACCACGGTGGAGTCACTGTCGAAGCTGCGCCCAGCCTTCGACAAGGAGGGCACGATCACGGCCGGGTCCGCATCGCAAATCTCGGACGGGGCCTGTGCAGTCGTCGTCATGAGCAAACCGAAGGCCGAGGAACTCGGGCTGTCCTGGCTGGCCGAGATCGGTGCCCACGGCGTCGTGGCCGGGCCGGACTCCACGCTGCAGAGTCAGCCTGCCGGCGCCATCCGGGCCGCCTGCGCCAAGGACGGCATCGAGCCGACCGCCTTGGAGGTCATCGAGATCAACGAGGCGTTCGCCGCTGTCGGCATCGCCAGTACTCGGGAGCTCGGCGTCGACGAGGACCGGGTGAACGTCAACGGCGGAGCGATCGCCGTGGGTCATCCGATCGGCATGTCCGGCGCCCGGCTGGTGCTCCACGTCGCCTTGGAACTCCGTCGGCGTGGCGGCGGCATCGGTGCCGCCGCCCTGTGCGGTGGCGGCGGCCAGGGTGACGCTTTGATCCTGCGCGTGCCGCGGTCCTGAGTGCCGTCGATCCCTGACCTGGTGGCGCGTGCGCGCGAGGGCGATCCACGCGCTGTTGCGCGGCTGATCTCCGCGGTTGAGGACGCTTCTCCCGCACTGCGTGAGGTGATGTCGCTGCTTGCGCCGCACGCCGGTCGCGCCGCGGTCCTGGGAGTCACCGGCTCGCCCGGTGTCGGCAAGTCGACGATGACATCGGCACTGGTCACCGCGTTCCGGGCCGAAGGACAGCGGGTGGGCGTTCTGGCTGTCGACCCGTCATCACCGTTCACCGGCGGCGCCCTCCTTGGTGACCGGGTCCGGATGCAGGAGCATGCCACCGACTCGGGGGTCTACATCCGGTCGATGGCCACCCGTGGCCACCTGGGCGGCTTGGCGTGGGCGACGCCGCAGGCGCTGCGGGTGCTCGATGCCGCGGGCTGCGACGTGGTCATCATCGAGACCGTAGGCGTGGGGCAGTCCGAGGTCGAGGTCGCTGCGCTGGCCGACACGACGCTGGTGCTGCTCGCGCCGGGCATGGGGGACGGAATCCAGGCCGCAAAGGCCGGGATTCTCGAGGTGGGCGACGTGTTCGTCGTGAACAAGGCCGACCGTGACGGTGCGGATCAGGTGGTGCGCGACCTACGCGGCACCGTCCGGCTGGCCGAGCGTGGTCCGGGAGAGTGGCGGCAGCCGATCATCAAGACCGTTGCTGTGCGGCGCGAAGGGTTCGACGAGGTCATCGATGCCGTCGACAAGCACCGAGCCTGGCTGGAGCGCTCCGGGGAACTCGATCGCCGCCGCCGCCAGCGGGTCCGGGACGAAATCGAGGCGCTCGCCGTCACCGCCCTACGGCGCCGATTCGGCGATCTGCACGGCGACGCTCGCCTCGATGCCCTTGCCGACCAGGTGCTCAGCGGCCGGAACGACCCGTATTCTGCTGCTGATGAGATCATCGCCGCGTTATGAAGAGTGCCGAAATGCGGCGTGGTGTACAGACAGATCGGCCGCTTTCGGGTACAACAAAGATTGCAGACATGTGATCCGCCCACCGGAGAGGACCTCCAGTGAAGACGGTGCTGACCATCTTGGTCGTCGCCTTCCTCGTGTATTACGTGATCACGGAGCCCACCAGCGCAGCGAATGCGGTGAGCGCGTTACTGTCCGCCCTGGTCAGCGCCGCCAACGCGGTCATCACCTTCTTCTCCAATCTGTTCTGAGGTAGCGCGCGGATGCGCACGCCGAGCGAGATCCTGAGTGGGGTTTACGGCAGCATCGTGCGGTGGCTCGACCGGATCGCCGAGGATGGCCTGCTCCGGATGTTCTGGTGGCGGATCAAGGGCATGTTTGGGCACCGGATGGTTGCCCGCAAGCTCATTCCCGGTGAGCGCGTCATCTCCGAGGTGATGCACGCCAACATCCTCTACGTCGTGCCTGCATTGATCGCCCTGTTCGGGCTTTTCCTGCTCGTACGCTGGTTACCCTCGGTGTCGGCCGACAACGCCTGGTTCCCGTTCCTGCTGATTCTGGGAATTCTCGGGTACGCGTTCTATCGATTCCTGAAGATCAGACGGGACCGGTTCGTCGTCACCGACTCCCGGGTCTTCCGGGTCTGGGGCGTTTTCACTTTGCATGAGGCGGAGATGGAGATCGTCCGGGTCCTCGACATCACGGTGGAGAGGCCCTGGTACTTGCGACCGCTCGGGACCGGGAACGTCATCCTGGAGAACGCCGCACAGGAGCAGGGTCTGCGGGATATTCGCTTCGTGCCGGACCCCGAGCTCATCGCGATGGACATCCATCGCCGCCGCCGGCAGATGATGGGTCTGGGCGGCGGCGGGGACTTGGCGGACGCCGGAGACGGTGGCCCGGCTGCACCGCCGCCGCGTCGCCGCCGCCGCCCCGACCACCCACGTAGCCCCGGACCTATTACTGCTCGGCGTCGGTGAGTCCGTTCCATGCCTCGTCCACTCGACCTCGGATTCGACCCGATCCGACGTGCAGCGCAGATCTGGGCTGAACGGTTCGGACCGGCTGACGCCATGGCTGCCGCGACGTCGGTGATGCGGGTCCAGCAGCTCCTGCTCGCGCAGTTCGACCGCATCTGTCGACCGCACGGCCTGACCTTCGCTCGGTACGAGGCGTTAGTGCTGTTGACGTTCAGCCGAACCGGAGCACTCCCGATGGCCAAGATTGGCGAGCGGCTGATGGTGCATCCGACCAGTGTCACGAACACCGTGAAGCGGTTGGAGCTTGCCGGCTTCGTCACGCGGGAACCGAACCCGCGTGACGGTCGGGGCATCCTTGCGCGGGTGACCGACCTGGGCCGGGAGGCCGTGGACAAGGTCACGGGGGAGCTGATGGCGGCGGACTTCGGTCTCGGCGCTCTCGATGAACCCGAGCGAGCCCTGCTGGTCGACCTGCTCCGGTCGATACGGGTCAGCGCGGGCGACTTCCGGGAGTGAGGCCCGTCGATCAGCGACGAACGCGGGAGTCCGGTCGCGCCAGCAGCTCCAGTACATGGTCGGGCAGTTGCGCGGCCAGGACGTCAGCGACTGTCGTGGTCTCCAAGACGTCGCGCAGACTGGCCCGCGCCGCGACCCATACGTCGGTCAGCGGCGCGGCAGGTCCCGGGTAGACGGTGTCTTCGGGCGGCATGCCACGAACGGCAGCGAGCGGCCCTTCGGCGGCCCGGATGATCTCTGCCAGCTGGATTGCTGCCGGAGCGGCGGCCAGCCGGTACCCACCTGCGGCCCCACGCTGTGCCTCGAGCAAGCCGGCCCGCCGCAGATCGCCGAGGATGGTCTCCAGAAACTTGCCGGGGATGTCCTGTGACTTGGCGATTTGCTGACGAGTCGCCGAGGCCGGCAACCTGGCCGCGAGCTCGATCACGGCGCGGACGGCGTAGTCCGCGCGGGCGGTGACATGCACGACCGCATCCAACCAGCTACAGGCGCAGTGCTCCGAGCCCCCTGCGCCTTCGGACCCCGTTGGCGATCGCGCTGAAGATCGAGTCGACCACCATGCCGATGATCAAGATGACGATCATGACGGCTATCAGCCGCGGTGCGTTGGCAAATTCGCGAGCAAAGGTGAGGTCGTTGCCCAGGGACGGCTGCTTGGCGATGATCACCAACAGTTCGCCCGCCATCAGACTGCGCCAGGCGAACGCCCATCCCTGCTTCAGCCCGGCCAGATACGTCGGCAACACTGCGGGCATCACAACCGACGTGTAGAGCGTGACGCCCCGGGCACCCAGCACCCGGGCCGCTCGCAGCAGCTGCGGCGGCAGGTCGTCGATCCCGGAGATGAGGCCATTGGCGATCGATGGCGCCGCGCCGAGCACGACCACGAACAGGATCGCCTCCTCGGTGAAGCCGAATAGCAGGATCGTCAGCGGAAACCAGGCAATCGACGGCATGGTTTGTAGTCCCGTGATCAGCGACCCGACGGCTGCCCGCAGGATTCGCACCCGTGCGACCGCGAGACCCAGTCCCGTGCCGACGACGATCGAAAGTGCGAAGCCAGCCGCGGCTCGGCGCATGGTTGTCGCGATCGCCTGCCACAGCTCGGGTCCCTGCAGTCGTTCGAGCAGCTCCTGAGCGACGGTCAGCGGAGGAGGGAGGACGTACGTGGGCCGGAAGCCGGACGACACGACGAGTTGCCACACACCGACCGCGATGGCGGCAGCGGCCAGCATTGGCCAGACCCGCGACCACAGCTTCCGGCCGACCCGGCTCGGCCGGTCGATAACGGCTTCGGGGCGAGTCTCGACCGTTCGAATGGCGCTCATGCAGAGCCTCCTCTCGGCTGCGCCTGCAGCCGGTCGGTCAGCCATCGAGCTCGTTCGCTCACCTCGGGGGAGTCGATTCGACGGGGCCGCACGATGTCGACGTCGATATCGATATCGACCCGACCCGGCGACGGCTTCATCAGCACCACCCGGTCGCCGAGACGAACCGCTTCCCTGACGTTGTGGGTGACGAACAGCACCGTCAGGTTGCGTTCGCGCCAGATCCGCTCGATCTCGTCGTGCAGGACGTCACGGGTCATGGCATCCAACGCACCGAACGGCTCGTCCATGAGCAGCACCGAGGCGTCCTGCGCGAGGGCGCGGGCCAGGGCGACTCGCTGCCGCATGCCACCAGACAGCTCATGCGGGCGCTTGTGCTCGAGACCACCGAGATGCACCAGCTCCAATAACTCGGCGACGCGGGAGGAACGCTCGGCTTTCGGTACGTCGGCGAGCTTCAGGGCCAGGGCGATGTTGCCGCCCGCGGTCAGCCACGGGAACAGCGTCGCGTCCTGGAACATCATGGCGACCCGACGACCACCGACATCGACGGATCCGGCCGTCGGCTCGTCCAGCCCGGCCAACAGGTTGAGCAGCGTGCTCTTGCCACAGCCCGACCGGCCGAGCAGACAGATGAACTGGCCGACCGGCACGTCCAGGTCCAGCCCGCCCAGCGCCACCGTGTGCCCAGGTCCACGGCCGAAGGTCTTGACGATCCCCTGGACGCGTACGCGGGCACCTTGGGCAACCAACGTGGTCATTCCACCGACACCTGTTCCTTACCGGCATCCGTGAGCAGCTTGTTGAGCAACTCGACGTCGTAGAGCCCGCCGAGCTCGACCGGTTCGAGCAGACCGACCGCCTCCGCGTGCGCAGCGCCCTCGACCAGTGAGTCGGCCACGGGATCGGCGGTGAACTCGACGTTTTGCCACGCCGCCGATAGCAGCGTGGGGTCCATCGCATCGCCGGTCAGGTCCTCGATGGCCTGGTTCACGACGGTCTGGGCGGCCTGCGGGTCGGACTCGATCAGCTGGAGTGCTTCGAGCTCGCCTGCGATGAGCGCTTCGACTAGCGCCGGGTTCTCCTCGAGGAACGATGTGCTCACGATGAGTTGAGTTGTAACGAACTCGCCGTCCGGCCACAGCTCGGTTTCGTCGACGAGCACGTGGGCGCCACCCTCGTCCACCAGCCGGGTCGCCCATGGCTCAGGCAGCCAGCCGCCGTCGATCGCACCCGACGCAAACGCGCCCAGGGTTTCGCCGTTGGCCATCGGCGTGATCGAGACGTCTCCGCCGCCTTCCTCGGTGGTCTCGTAACCCTGTTCCTGCAGCCAGTACCGCAGGGCGACGTCCTGGGTGTTCCCGAGCTGGGGTGTGGCGAGGGTCTTGCCGACCAGATCCTGCGGGGAGTCGATGCCGTCGCGGACGACGAGGTACGCGCCATTCGCAGCGGTGCCGGAGACCACCCGCACAGCCTCGCCGTTGCTCTGTGCGTAAGCGTTGATCGTTGGGCTCGGCCCGATGAACGTCGCGTCGATGGCACCGGCGAACATCGCCTCGACGGCCTCACCGCCGGCGTTGAAGGTCGTCGTCTCGAGTCGGACGTCGCCGAGTTTCTCCTGGAAGATGCCATTCTGGACGCCGATCAGGGCGGGCGCGTGAGTGAAGTTGGGGAAGTAACCAAGCCGGAGGGTGTCGGCGGTGGCACCACCACCCTGCGCGGAAGTCGGCTCGGTCGGGTCGTCTGAGCCGCAGGCTGTTAGCAGCACCAGACTGACGACCGTGCCGATCGCTCCGACGAGTCGAGCTCGGACGGACATGACAAAGGCTCCCTCTATAGCCTGGTAAAGCGATAGGAAAACTAGGACTAGGTCGCGACGGGATGCAAACTTGTCTCAGGGACCGAGAAGGGGGACGCTTACTTGGACGTCCTACTAACTGGACGTCGAGGTGGGAGGCACTCGTGGACGCGCACCAGATCGACGCAGGTCGCCGACGTTGGCTGGCCCGGATGGATGCGGCCAGGCGGGCCGGCCAGATCAGGGACGCCGACTTCAGCACGTTGTCCGGTATCGACGTCGACGCTGTTTACGGGCCGCCCGAGGGTGCCGACGATCCACGGTTCGAGCGGATCGGCTGGCCGGGGGAGTACCCGTTCACTCGGGGGCTCTACCCCAGCGGTTACCGCGGCCGGGCATGGACGATTCGCCAATTCGCCGGCTTCGGCAATGCGCAACAGACCAACGAGCGTTACAAGATGATCCTGCGCTCCGGCGGCGGCGGCCTGTCGGTGGCGTTCGACATGCCGACCTTGATGGGCCGCGACTCCGATGACGACCGGTCGCTCGGTGAGGTCGGCCATTGTGGCGTGGCGATCGACTCTGCGACCGACATGGACGTCTTGTTCGCCGACATTCCGCTGGGCGAGGTCACCACGTCGATGACGATCAGTGGGCCGGCCGTCCCGATCTTCTGTATGTATCTGGTGGCAGCAGAGCGGCAGGATGTGGATCCGGCCGGGCTCAACGGCACGCTGCAGACCGACATCTTCAAGGAGTACATCGCCCAGAAGGAGTGGCTGTTTGCGCCCGAGCCGCATCTGCGCTTGATCGGCGACTTGATGGAGTACTGCGCGCAGCGGATTCCGGCGTACAAGCCGCTGTCTGTGTCCGGCTATCACATTCGAGAGGCCGGTGCGACGGCGGCGCAGGAACTGGCATTCACACTCGCGGACGGATTCGGCTACGTCGAGCTGGGGCTGTCGCGAGGTCTCGACCTCAATGTGTTCGCGCCGGGGCTGTCCTTCTTCTTCGACGCGCACATCGACTTCTTCGAGGAGATCGCGAAGTTCCGGGCGGCCCGGCGGATCTGGGCGCGATGGATGCGTGACATGTATGGCGCCACGAGCGAGCGGACCCGGTGGCTGCGCTTCCACACCCAGACGGCCGGGGTATCGCTGACCGGTCACCAGCCGTACAACAACGTGGTCCGGACCGCGATCGAGGCGCTGTCGGCAGTGCTCGGCGGCACCAACTCGCTGCATACCAACGCCCTGGACGAGGTGCTGGCGCTGCCGACCGAGCGAGCGGCCGAGATCGCGGTGCGGACCCAGCAGGTGCTGATGGAGGAAACCGGCGTCGCCAACGTGGCCGACCCGCTGGGCGGCTCGTGGTACGTCGAGGCGCTGACCGATCGCATCGAGGCCCAGGCCGAAGCAACCTTCGACAAGATCCGCGCGATGGGCGAGACCGAATCCCGGTGGCAACAGGCATACGGCCCGATGACCGCAGGGATCTTGCGGGGGATCGAGGACGGCTGGTTCATGTCCGAGATCGCGGAGTCCGCGTTCTGGTATCAGCAACAGGTCGAGAAGGGCGACAAACGGGTCGTCGGCGTCAACGTGCACACCGACACTGTCACCGGTGACCTCGACATCTTGCGGGTTTCCCACGAGGTGGAGACCGAGCAACGGCGCACCCTTGGCCGGCGCCGGGCCGCGCGCGACAACCCCACCGTGCGAGCAGCGTTGGCCCGCATGGTGGCGGCCGCTCGCGGCAGCGACAACATGATCCCGTCGATGCTCGACGCCGTCCGTGCCGAGGCGACGCTCGGTGAGATCTGCGATGCTCTGCGCGCCGAGTGGGGTGTGTACACCGAGCCCGCGAGGTTCTGACAGAGAATGGACTCATGAGCGCGGAGAGCTTCATGCGGCCCGGTGCTGTCGACCTGTCCGGTCTCGCGGCGAGGTCACAAGCCGCCACGGCCCCGGGTGGGAACGGCGCTGTGGTGTCCGACCTGGTCATCGACGTGACTGATGCGACGTTCGAGGCCAAGGTGCTGCAGCCGTCGATGAGCGTGCCGGTTGTCATCGACTTGTGGGCCGAGTGGTGCGGGCCGTGCAAGCAGCTCTCACCGATTCTGGAGAAGCTGGCCCGGGAATACGACGGCAGAATGCTGCTCGCCAAGGTCGACGTCGACGCCAACCCGCAGCTCAGCACGGCGTTCCAGGTGCAGTCGATCCCGTCGGTGTTCGCCGTCGTGAAGGGACAGCCGGTTCCGCTGTTCCAGGGCGCCATTCCCGAGCCGCAGGTTCGCCAGGTCCTCGACCAGCTGCTCGAGGTCGCGGCCACGAACGGGGTGTCCGGCCGGCTCCAGGTGGCGGCAACGAACGGCGGTGACGGGGGCGAGTCGGCCGCCGAGCCTGCCCACGATCCGCGGTACGACGCCGCGGCCGATGCGATCGAGAAGGGTGATTTCGCGGCGGCAGCCGACGCCTACCGGTCCATGCTCGCCGAGTCGCCAGCCGACCCGGACGCGACAGCGGGGCTGGCACAGGTCGAGCTGCTACGGCGGGTCACTGAGACAGACTCCGCGTCAGCGCGTCGCGCGGCAGACGCCGATCCTGCAGATGTCAGCGCCCAGCTGGCCGCAGCCGACCTCGACATCGCCGACGGGAAGGTCGACGACGCATTCGCCCGGCTGGTCGACACCGTGCGGCGAGTGAGCGGCGACGATCGCGATCAGGTCCGGGCCCGGCTGTTGGAGCTGTTCGACATCGTCGGCCCATCCGACCCCCGAGTCGTCAAGGCCCGCTCCGCTTTGGCCAGCGCGCTGTTCTGACCTCGACGAGGGGTCTGTTACTCAGCGAGGTTGGCGGCCGCTTCCGGCAGTATCCGGAACATCGGGTTCAGCGGCAGGTCAGTGTCATCCGGATCGTATGACCAGTTCCAGTCCTGACCGGGGCCCATGAGCGACACCAGCATGATCGCGTCACCGACGATGACCAGGCCGTTGTCCTCGAATATGCCGAATCCACCGCCGAGCAGCTCACCGGTCATCTGCTCGGAGAACTGCGCCTCGCCTGACTCGACGGCCACTTCGTAGTCTTCGCCCGCAGCACAGTCCTCCATCCACTCGGTCAGTTCCGCGTAGGCGGCCCCCGCGGCGTCCTCGTCGGCGAAGCGCATGACAGCCGTCCGAAGGCTGACCACAGGGAGGAAGGGCTCGTCCCCGAAGTCACGCCGCCAGACATCCGTCGCACCGACCGAGGCCAATGTGTCGCGCTGGCACGTGGACAGCTCGCCGACGCCTTCCCCATGGACCGTCGTGGTGATCTTGAATTCGCCCTGTTCATGGAACCACGTCTGGTCGGTGGTGAGCAGGGCGGGATCCGGTGTCTGGCTGGGGCCTGGCGTCTGGACGGGGCCGGCGGGCGACGGCTCGGCCGGGTTCGTCAACTGGCCGATCGCCGCTAACACACCGCCCGCGAGCGCGGCGACGACGGCAAGTGCAGCGACCGCACTCGTGAGGATTCGGCGGCGGTGCCGGCGCACGCCACGAGCGCGGACCTGCGCACCAGGCAGTCCGTGGGCAAGACCTGCGCCCTCGTCGGCCAGCGCTCGCAACAGCGGCAGCGTCGCGTCGTCAGGCATGGCGGTGCTCCTCGCTGGTGTCATCGGTCAACAGCAACGCCAGCGCGGCACGGCCACGGGACAGCCGGGCCTTGACCGTCCCTGGGACGACGCCGGTCTCGATGGCCACTTCCGTTACCGAGAGGTCGCAGAGGTGATGCAGCACGATCGCCCGGCGTTGCTCGGCGGCTATCTGCTTGAGCGCTGCGACGAGAGCAGTGTGGTGAATGTCCGGCTCACCGGTCACGGGCAGTGGCCGGGAGCGGTCGAAAGCGAACGCCCGGCGAGCCCGCCGCCAACGGCTTACTGCGAGCCGCCAGGCGACGGTGCGGACCCACGCCTCGGGCGACTGCGTCAGCTCTAACTGTCGGCGACGGTCCCATGCACGAACGAATGCTTCCTGCACGCAATCCTGCGCCTCGGCGAAGTCAGCGCACATGATGTACACCTGGCCGACAAGCCGTGAAAACGACGCGGCATAGAAGGCGTCGAAAGCCTCGGCGTCCATCGCGTCCTCTCCGGATACCCGGGTTCGCCCTGTATACGCCTGGGAATGGCGGCAGGTTGCGTCGGATAGGTTCGGGTGATGGACGAGGCGGAGGTCGGCCAGTTCGGCTCGTTGTTCTCGGAGTTCCTCGAACGGGTCGTGCACACGGCGCGGTCTGCGCCCGGGGGCGCGGAGCCGCTGGTCGATCGAATCGAGTCGTTTCTCGATTCCGACCCGCTTGGGCTGCCGGTCGTCAGTGAGAGGTTCGGAGCGTTCGAGCACGCCACTGTTCAATTGGCTATCGATCATCTACTCGCCCGGTCGGGTACTCGGCACGAACTCGTCGGAGTCGCCGGAGGTGGCGGTCGCGAACACCATTCGCTCACCGAATTGCTGGAGACCGCCCGCCGACACGGCGAGTTCTGGGTCGGCGCCGTGGATTATGCAACGGTCCCGGTGTCGGTCGACGAAGAGCGCACCTGCGTGCGGTTCGGGCTCTATTTGATCGACGACGGCCGCCGGCGGTTCGCGGTGTTGCTCCGCGGCGGCAACCCGGAGCATGGGGTTCCGGCAATGTTGGAGGTGCTCGCGCCGAGTGCCGATGACGCGCGCGCCTGGCTGGCCGAGCTACGGGAGGAACGCGCGGCGTGCAACGTGCTGCGCGGCCAGGTGCTGTCGTTCGAGCCGAGCCACTTCGAGCCCGGTATCGGGCCGGTGCGCTTCCATCGCCGCCCGGAGCTGCACCGAAATGAAGTGATCTTGCCTCCTGGCACTCTCGAACGAATCGAACGGCAGGTCGTCGGGGTGGCCCGCCACCGCGACCGGCTGGCCTCGGAGGGACGTCACCTCAAGCGCGGGGTGTTGTTCTATGGCCCTCCGGGAACCGGTAAGACGCATACGGTGCGGTACCTCACCGGAGCACTGCGCGAGTTCACCGTTGTCTTGCTGGCCGGTCCAGCCATCCGGTTCGTCGCCGAGGCGTGCGCTTTGGCCCGAACGTTGCAGCCCTCGTGATCGTGCTGGAGGATTGCGACCTGGTCGCAGAGGACCGCTCGTTCACGCCGTACGGCAACCCACTGCTGTTCACAGTCCTGGACGAGATGGATGGGCTGGGCAGCGACATCGATGCGTGTTTCCTGTTGACGACGAACCGCGTGGACCTGCTGGAACCAGCGCTGGCGCAGCGGCCGGGCCGGGTCGACCTCGCCGTCGAGATCCCACTTCCCGACGCTGACGGCCGGCATCGGCTGCTGGACATGTACGGCCGGGGAATCGCCCTGGCGGCTTCCGATGCGGATCTGGTCGTGGAACGTACGGCAGGAGTACCGGCGTCCTTCGTCAAGGAGATGACCAGGAGAGCGACGTTGATCGCCGCCGAACGCGGGTCCGACTCGACCGAAGCGATCGACGTGCACGCCGCCGCCGACGAGTTGATGACCGCGAACGAGACGCTGACCCGCCGCTTGTTGGGCACGGACGAGGGTGCCGAGAGGGATTGGCCGACGACCGATGTCAGCGAGCGAGGACGTCGCCGGGGTTGGTTCGCCTATGCACCGCATCCCAGCCGACTGCCACTGGACGGTTAACGACCCGGCTGCGTTTCAACGGCGGCGGCTGGTTCATGCCGGAGCCACAGCGTGCCCAACGGCGGCAGGCGGAGTGTGACCGACGACGGGCGGCCGTGCCAGGCCACCTCCTCGGTCAGCACCGATCCCAGGTTGCCGACGCCGGAACCGCCGTAGTCCGTGGCATCGGTGTTGAGGATCTCGGTCCACTCGCCGGACTGAGGGAGACCGACGCGATAACCCTCGTGCGGCACCGCGGAGAAGTTGGCCAGGCAGGCCAGCACCGATCCGTCCGAGCCCCAGCGCAGGAAGGAAAATACGTTGCCCGCGGCGTCGTTGGCATCGATCCACTCGAACCCGGCGGGGTCGGAATCCTGGGTCCACAGCGCCGGGCTGTCCCGGTAGATCCGGTTGAGGTCGGTGACCAGCCGCTGCAGCCCAGCGTGCTCGGGATGGTCGAGCAGCCACCAGTCCAGCTCGTGCGACTCGGCCCACTCCGCTTCCTGGCCGATCTCTCCGCCCATGAACAGCAGCTGCTTGCCCGGATGTGCCCACATCAGCGCGAGGAACGCCCGCAGATTAGCCAGCTGCCGCCATCGGTCGCCGGGCATCTTGCGCAGCAGCGAGCCCTTCCCGTGCACGACTTCGTCGTGGGACAGCGGGAGGAGGAAGTTCTCGCTGTAGGCGTACATCAGCGAGAACGTCATCTGGTGATGGTGGTACTGCCGGTGGATCGAGTCGTGGGACATGTAGCTGAGGGAGTCGTTCATCCAACCCATGTTCCATTTCAGGCCGAAGCCGAGCCCGCCGAGATGCGTCGGCTTCGTGACTCCCGGCCAGGCCGTCGACTCCTCGGCGATCATCACGATGCCCGGCACCCGCTTGTAGGCCGTCGCGTTGACCTCCTGCAGGAACGAGATGGCCTCGAGATTCTCCCGTCCTCCGTAGACGTTGGGTAACCAGTAGCCGGCCGGCCGCGAGTAGTCGAGGTAGAGCATCGAGGCGACGGCATCCACGCGCAGGCCGTCGATGTGGAACTCCTCCAGCCAGAAGATGGCGTTGGCCACCAGGAAGTTGCGCACCTCCGGCCGGCCGAAGTCGAAGACGTACGTTCCCCAGTCCGGCTGCTCCCCGCGGCGCGGGTCCGGATGCTCGTACAGGTTCGACCCGTCGAAGGATGCCAGCGCCCAGTCGTCCTTCGGGAAATGTCCGGGCACCCAGTCCATGAGCACGCCGATGCCGGCCTGGTGGAGGCGGTCGATCAGATAGCGGAAGTCATCGGGCGACCCGAACCGAGAGGTCGGCGCGAAGTACGACGTGACCTGGTACCCCCAGGACCCTCCGTATGGGTGTTCGGCGACCGGCATGAACTCGACGTGGGTGAACCCGCGATCGGAGACGTAGGTCGTGAGCTCCTCGGCGAGGTCGCGGTACGAGCGGTCCCGCCGCCACGAGCCCACATGCACCTCGTACACGGACATCGGCCGATCGTGCGCCGGGTCCACCGAGGGGCGTCGCGTCATCCAGTCGCCGTCGTCCCAGACGTAGGCAGAGGTGAACACCTCCGATGCGGTGGCCGGAGGGGTTTCCGCCCGGAAAGCGAGCGGGTCTGCCCTGAGCTTCAACGACCCGTCGGCACCGTGGACCAGGAACTTGTAGCGCGCGCCGTCGCCAACGTTTGGCACGAACAGCTCCCACACGCCGCTGCTGCCGACCGGACGCATGATCTGGTCTTGGCCGCTCCAGTAGTTGAAGTCCCCGGCGACCCGGACGTCACGGGCCCGCGGGGCCCACACAGCGAACGACGTGCCTGTGACGCCGTCGGAGGTGCGCACATGGGCACCGAGAACGTCCCAGAGCCGCTCGTGGCGGCCCTCGCTGATCAGGTGCAGATCGATCTCGCCGAGGAAGGACACGGTGTCGGTCATGGCGTTACCCCTGCCAGGCGTTCGGCCCCAGCCATCGGTATCGCCAGCCAGGACGGTCGATTGCGGGTTTCGTAGACAGCCTCGTAGACGACCTTGTCGATCTCATATGCCCGCAGCAATACGGCGGAATCGCGAGGATCGTGGCCAGCGCTCTTGGCATACCCGTCGCAGAACGCGGACCGATTGCGCTCGGCCCACTCCTCCGCCCGGTAGGCGATCTGATCGCTGCCGGGGTGGTCGACGATCAGCAGGTGACGGGCCGCATAGTCGAACGAGCGCAACATCGCTGCGACGTCACGCACCGGAGAGTCGAGTGCGACGCGTTCCGCCAGCGGCTTCTCCGGCTCCCCCTCGAAGTCGACGAGCTTCCACCCGACGACGGTGCGGAGCACCTGACCCAGATGGAAGTCACCATGGATGCGCTGCGCGGGCACGTCATCGGCGAGCTGAGCAAGGTCATCAAATGCCCGAGTCAGCGCGGGCGCCAACGGCGTCAACACGGGAACGATGCCGAGGGCTGCGTCCAGGCGTTCCCGCATCTGCACCGCTAGGGTCGCCACCTCGTCACTGGACAGGACTCTGGTAGGCAAGACGTCGGCCAGGCACGCGTGCACCTCGGCGGTCGCCATTCCCAACCGCTGCGACTCCGCTGCAAAGTCGCCGCCCACTTCGTCCGCCCGCAGGTCGGCCTCGGCATAGAGGTCCCGGACGCTCGCCGTCGCCAGTGCCCATCCGTCGGTCGCAGTGACCAGGAACTTCTGCAGGATTGCCAGGCCGGCGTCTCGGCGTTCACCGGAGCGGTCCGTCCACGAACCGTCCAGCCAGCCAAGCAGTGGCGCGACATATTCACAGTTGGCTCTGGTCAGGGCGTCGTGGATCTCGACATCCGGGTTGACGCCCGGGACGAGGCGGCGGAACACCTTCAGCAGCGCGGCGTCGCCATACGCGAGCGACGTGTTGCTCTGCTCGCCGGTGAGAACGAGCGACACTTCGCCGATCGGCAACTCGGCGTCGGGCTCGGTGTGGAACGTCAGCGCCTCGAGCCGGTCCTGGACCTCGAAGCGTCGGAGCAACTCAGCGGTCGCTTCCTTGTCGTGCAGCGCGTCGTAGGCAAACCGGCCGTCGATCTCCCCGAGCATCACGTGGTCGAGCCGGTCGAAGGGGTATTGCCGGATGCTTACCGGCACCTGGTAGACGTCGCTGACATCGCCTTGAGTGACCTCGACGAGGAGGTGCCACAGCTCGGGATCGTCGTCGCGCAATCGGGTCGCGGCTGCGACCCGGACGTCGTCGATCTGCTGGTTCTTGCCGCCGAACCATCGCTGATGGACCAGCCAGCCTGGCAGCAGCCTCGCCAGCGTCTCGACGCTCACGGCGTCGTCTCCATGACGGGATGGACCAGCCGGAACCAGTAGAACCCATGTGGCGCGAGCGTAAGGAGGTACGGCAGCTCGCCGATCAGCGGGAACCGCACCCCGCCCATCAGCTCGATCGGTTGGCAGCCCTCGTGCCGCCGGAGGTCGAGCTCGACCGGCTGAGGGAAGCGCGACAGGTTGTTCACGCACAGCACGATGTCGTCGCCGAACTCACGCACGTAGGACAGCACACTCGGGTTGGAACCGCCGATATCGGTGAAGTCGCCGAGGCCGAAGGCTGGGTTCTGCTTGCGCACCTCGATCATGTGTCTGGTCCAGTGCAGTAGCGAGGATGTGTTCGTCACCTGCGACTCGACGTTGGTCACCTGGTAGCCGTACACCGCGTCCATGACCACGGGCAGGGTCAACCGTCCCGGCTCGGCGGTCGAAAACGCGGCGTTCCGGTCCGGAGTCCACTGCATCGGAGTTCGAACGGAGTCGCGATCGCCCAGCCAGATGTTGTCTCCCATCCCTATTTCGTCCCCGTAATAGAGCACCGGCGAACCTGGCAACGAGAGCAGCAGGGCAGTGAAGAGCTCGATCTGGTCGGTGTCGTTCTCCAGCAGCGGTGCAAGCCGACGGCGGATGCCGATGTTCGCCTTCATCCGCGGGTCCTTGGCGTATTCGGCCCACATGTAGTCGCGCTCGTCGTCAGTCACCATCTCGAGAGTGAGCTCGTCGTGGTTGCGCAGGAAGATCCCCCACTGGCAGTTGGCAGGAATGACCGGGGTTTGGGCCATGATCTCCGAGACGGGGTAACGCGATTCGCGCCGAACCGCCATGAAGATGCGCGGCATGACCGGGAAGTGAAATGCCATGTGGCATTCGTCACCACCGGTGGAGAACTCCCCGAAGTACTCGAGCACGTCTGCCGGCCACTGGTTGGCCTCGCAGAGCAGCACGGTGTCCGGGTATTCATCGTCGACGACCTTGCGGATCTGTCCGAGAAAGGCGTGGGTGCGAGGCAGGTTCTCGCAGTTCGTGCCCTCCTCTTCGAACAGGTATGGCACGGCATCGAGGCGAAATCCATCGATGCCGACGTCGAGCCAGAACCGTAGGGCGTCGATCATTGCTTCGCCGACGGCCGGATTCTCGAAGTTGAGGTCCGGCTGGTGGCTGAAGAAACGATGCCAGTAGTACTGGCGGCGGACCGGGTCGAACGTCCAGTTCGACGTCTCGGTGTCGACGAAGATGATCCGGGCGTCGGGATATCCGGTGTCGTCGTCGGCCCAGACATAGAAGTCGCCGTACGGCCCGTCCGGGTCTTCGCGGGATGCCTGAAACCACGAGTGTTGGTCACTCGTGTGGTTCATGACGAAGTCGACGATGACTCGCATGCCGCGGTCGTGGGCGAGCCGGACGAACCGGCTGAAGTCTTCCAGCGTCCCGAACTCCGGCAGAACGCCCTTGTAGTCCGACACGTCGTATCCGCCATCGCGCATCGGCGAGGGATAGAACGGTGGTAGCCACAGGCAGTCGACACCGAGCCAGTGCAGGTAGTCCAGCTTCTCGGTCAGCCCGCGAAGATCTCCGACGCCGTCGCCGTCGGAGTCCTTGAACGACCGAACGAGGACCTCGTAGAACACCGCACGCCTGAACCAGTACGGGTCGGTGCCGGCGGCCGGCAGATGCTCCTCGGTGCTCACATGCCCCACCGGCGGATGGTGAGCACATGCGCAGGCTCGACTGCCGGGTCGAGGCGAACGAAGTCGAACTGGCCCCAGTGAAAGGTCTGGCCAGACAGCTCGTCGTGCGCTGCGAAGGTCTCGTGCCAGTCGAAACCGAGTGCGGGCATGTCCAGGGAGATCGTGCCCTCCCTGGTCCCATGCGAGTCCAGGTTCACGACCGTGAGCACGATGTCCTCGCCGCCGTCCGGCAACGGCTCGCGTTTCGAGAAACAGACGATCTCGGAGTTGTCGACCCAGTGGAACCGCAGGTTTCGCAGCCGGTGCAACGCTGGATGGGCTCTGCGGATCTGGTTCAGCCGGGTCAGATAAGGCGCGAGCGACTGGCCTTCCCGCGGCCCGCCCGGCTCGTACGCTGCCCAGTCCCGCGGCCGGTACTGATACTTCTCTGAGTCGAGGTACTCCTCGCTGCCGGGACGCAGCGCGACGTGCTCGAACAGCTCATATCCGGAGTACATCCCCCACGTCGGCGAGAGCATGGCAGCGAGCACCGCCCGCACCTTGAACGCAGCCGGGCCGCCGTACTGCAGGTAGGCGTGCAGGATGTCCGGGGTGTTGACGAAGACGTTCGGCCGCATGTGCGCGGCGGAATTGCGCAGTTCGGTGAAGTACTCGTAGAGCTCTTGCTTGCTGTTTCTCCAAGTGAAGTACGTGTACGACTGACCGAAGCCGATCTTGGCCAAGGCGTGCATCATCGTCGGCTTGGTGAACGCCTCGGCGAGGAAGATGACGTCGGGGTCGGTCTGCCGGATCTCTTCAAGCAGGCGGTACCAGAAACTCACCGGTTTGGTGTGGGGGTTGTCCACCCGGAAGATCCGTACGCCGTGATCCATCCACAGCCGGACGATCCGCAGCATCTCGGCGTAGCTGCCCTCGGGATCGTCGTCGAAGTTCAGCGGGTAGATGTCTTGGTACTTCTTCGGTGGGTTCTCGGCGTAGGCGATCGTCCCGTCAGCCCGATGGTTGAACCATTCCGGGTGGTCCTTCACCCACGGGTGGTCCGGTGATGCCTGCAGCGCGAGGTCGAGCGCCACCTCCATCCCGAGGCCACGAGTAGCCGCGACGAAATCGTCGAAGGTGTCGAACGTGCCGAGCTCGGGGTGGACCGCGTCGTGCCCGCCGTCCTCGGACCCGATCGCCCACGGCACGCCCGGGTCGTGCTCGGAAGGTGTGAGGGTGTTGTTGGCACCCTTGCGATACGTCCGGCCAATGGGATGGATGGGCGGTAGATAGACCACGTCGAAGCCCATCGCGGCGATGGCTGGCAGCCGCTTGGCGGCGGTGTCGAATGTCCCGGACGTCCACGAGCCATCGTCGTTGCGGTGGGCACCCTCCGAACGGGGAAAGAACTCGTACCAGGCGCCGTACAGTGCCCGCTCGCGGTCGACCTGCACCCGATACGGCCCGTCTTCGGTGACGAGCTCGCGCACCGGATGGGCGTCTACGATGGCAGCCACGTCCGGCGCGAGCGCGGCCGCCAGCCGCACCTGTGGCGGGCGGCGGTCGTCGCGGACCGCTTTGGCGGTGTCCCGTAGCAGGCGCCGTTCGGCGGTCTTTCCGCGCGGCAGTGCAGCGGCCGCCTTGTCGAGCAGTGTGGCGCCCTCGGTGAACACCAGCTCGACGTCGATCTCGGCCGGGATCTTGACCTCAGCGGCATGTCGCCAGGTTCCGATGCGGTCCGACCAGCCCTCGATCGTGAACGACCACTCTCCTTCGGCGTCGGCCGTGAGATCGGCGAACCACCGGTCGCTCCACGGTTCCCGCTTGTACATCCGAACCCATTGGCGTACTCGGCCCGCCGGGTCGTGGAAGCGGACCGACGCCGCGACGGCGTCGTGGCCCTCCCGGAACACGGCCGCGGACACCTCGAAGGTCTCACCGACGACGGCTTTTGCGAGGTAACGTCCGCACCCGACGACGGGCTCGACGTCCAGAATCGGGATCCGTCCGGTCATAGGGCCAAACTATCGAGTCGATCAGATCATTGACGACGTCAACACTTCACGTCCTTCGGCATCGACGACTCGGAATCCCAGCGCATCCGCACGCAGTACCGACGAGTTGAGGTTGCAGCGAATCGTCGTCGCGCCGGTACCGATGAACTCGCCCGCGTTCACCTCGCGGCCGTCGCGGGCACGGACCAACACCCGGTACGAGGTACCGTCGGCAAAACCGCTGCCGGTGAGTTTGATCTCGATGCCCCACGTGTGTGGGACGATGTCGGCGCTCGACTCGACCGAGGGTTCGAGCACGTTGACAGCCACCGGCTCCAGTGGCAGCTGTGGCGGACTCGGAGCGACGGCATACCCGATGCCCGCTCCAACGAGCGCGGCGGCGGCTGCAATCAGGGCAAATCGAGTGATACGTCGGCGGCGGTATCCAGGCGGCTTGGACTCGATCATCCGGTCGGGGTCGACGAGCCGAAGCGACTGCGCTATCGGTTCGATCTCGGCCACCTCGTCTCGGCAGTCTGGGCAGCGATGCAGGTGCGCGCGAACGGTGCTGTGATCGTCGGCGCCCAGCTGGTCGAGCACGTACGCTCCGAGCATCTCCCGAACGTGTCGATGGGCATCGGTCACGGTTCCACTCCCATCTCCTGCAGGGCAAGCCGGAGCGCTTTGAGGCCGTAGAACACCCGGCTGCGGAGCGTGCCGACGGGCACTTGCTGCTGGGCTGCGACCTCGGCGTACGGGCGGTTACGCAAGTAGGTCTCCACCAGCGCTGTGCGGTGTTCGGGTGAGATCCGCATCAGCGCCTCTTCGACCAGCCATCCGGTCACGGCGGCGTCCTCCTGCCCGTCGGCGACAGGTGCCAACCGGACCAGGGACTCGCCGGGTACCGGCACCACGGGGCGGGCGGCCTTGCGCCGGACTTCGTCGACGACGATGTTGCGGGCGATTGCGAACAGCCACACCCGCAGGCTCCCGATCGCGGGGTCGTAGCGGTCAGCGGAGCGCCAGGCCCGCAGGAAGGTTTCCTGGACGGTGTCACGGGCTGCGTCATCGTCCCGGAGCGCCCGCCGGGCGAAGCGGTACAACTCCGGCCCATGGGCCCGGTAGGCGTCCCGCAAGTCGTCGTCGTCGCGAAGATCATTCTTCTCGGAACTGGCATGGCGTTCCTGGCGCGCCGGTCGCCGCATCGCCCTCTCCTCACCCCTGGTGTCCCTACTGGGTTTCGGAGTCCGGCGTTCATCGGATGGGTGAAGCGATTACCGTACGCGGGTGCGAGCGATCCGACGACTGACTGTGCGCACCGTTCTGCCGGAGGCGCTGGCGCCGTTGGGCGAGCTGGTCGACAATCTCCGCTGGTCCTGGCACCCGCCGACGCAGGAGCTGTTCGCGGCCGTGGACGCCGACTTGTGGGAGGCAGTCCGGCACGACCCCGTCCGCCTGCTCGGGGAGGTGCAGCCGGAACGGCTGCAAGCGCTGGCACAGGAGACCGCTTTTCTCAACAAGATCCGCAGCGCCCACCAGGACCTCCAGCGTTATCTCACCGAGGAGCGCTGGTACCAGCGGGCCGATGGCGACGCTCCGCGTGCGATCGCGTACTTCTCGCCGGAGTTCGGCATCACCCACGTGCTGCCGCAGTACTCCGGCGGGCTCGGCATCCTGGCCGGTGACCATCTGAAGGCGGCGAGCGACCTGGGGGTGCCGATCGTCGGAGTCGGTCTGCTCTACCGCAGATACTTCGTGCAGTCGCTGTCCCGGGAGGGCTGGCAGCAGGAGCGCTATCCGCTGGTTGACCCGAACAACCTGCCGATGAGCCCCCTGCGCAACGAGGACGGGTCGCCGGTTCGCGTCTATGTCAGCCTGCCGGGGGAACGACGGCTGGCGGCGGCGGTTTGGGTCGCTCAGGTGGGCCGCGTCCCGTTACTGATGCTTGACTCCGATGTGGAGGAGAACGGCCAGGCGGAGCGGGAGGTCACCGACCGCCTCTATGGCGGCAGCGGCGAGCACCGGTTGCAGCAGGAGTTGCTGCTCGGAATCGGCGGAGTTCGAGCACTGCGCGCATACAGTCGAGTGACGGGTGCACCGGCGCCCGAGGTCTTCCACACCAATGAGGGACATGCCGGTTTTCTCGGCCTGGAACGGATCCGTGAACTCACCGAGGAGCAAGGGCTGAGCCTGGATGCTGCTCTGGAGGCAGTCAGGGCGGGCACGGTATTCACCACGCACACGCCGGTTCCCGCCGGAATCGACCGATTCCCGCGGGAGCTGATCCAGCAGTACTTCGGCGGCGACAACGCCTCACCGGGCCTCCCGGTCGACCGAATCCTCACCTTGGGCAGGGAGGACTACCCGGGTGGCGATCCAGAGATCTTCAACATGGCAGTGATGGGACTACGACTGGCCCAGCGCGCCAACGGCGTCAGCCAGCTGCACGGCCAGGTCAGCCGAGAGATGTTTTCCGGCCTGTGGCCTGCGTTCGACCAGAATGAGATCCCGATCGTGTCGATCACCAACGGCGTACACGCACCCACTTGGGTCGCGCCCGAAGTCATGCGATTGGCCCGCCGGGTGGGCGGCGCCGACCTGATCGAGCGCGGCGAAGGGTGGGAGCAGGCCGTCTCGAAGGTGCGGGATGCCGAGATCTGGTCGACCAAGCGGGTGCTCCGGGAGCACTTGGTGCACGAGGCCCGGCAGCGGTTGCGCGAATCAGCCCGGCAACGAGGAGCGAGCGAGGCGGAACTGGGCTGGATCGACGGCGTGCTCGACCCGGACGTGCTCACCATCGGCTTCGCTCGTCGGGCGGCGTCGTACAAGCGGCTCACCGTGATGCTGCGCGACCGGGACCGGCTGCGCGCCATCCTCCTGCACCCAGAGCGGCCGGCCCAGATCGTGATCGCCGGTAAGGCACACCCGGCGGACGACGGTGGGAAACGGCTGATCCAGGAGATGGTCCGCTTCACCGACGAGGCCGACGTGCGGAATCGGATCGTCTTCCTGCCCGACTACGACATTGCATTGGCTCAGACCTTGTGTCCCGGTTGCGACGTGTGGTTGAACAACCCGCTGCGGCCCATGGAGGCGTGTGGCACGTCGGGCATGAAAGCTGCTTTGAACGGGGCACTCAACCTGTCCATCCGAGACGGCTGGTGGGACGAATGGTTCGGCCCCGAGTTCGGCTGGACGATCCCCTCGGCCGAGGGCGTGGAGGATCCAGAACATCGAGACGAGCTCGAGGCGGCCGCACTGTACGACATCATCGAGCAACAGGTGGTGCCCCGGTTCTACGACGTCGACGGCGGGGGAGTTCCGCGGCGTTGGCTGGAGATGCTGCGGCAAACCCTGACCTCACTCGGCCCCAAGGTGCAGGCGACCCGGATGGTCCGCGACTACGTCGAACAGCTGTACCGTCCCGCTGCGATGTCCTGCCGGGCGCTGAACGACGAGTACGACGGCGCCAAGGCTCTCGCCTCGTGGAAGGCGCGGGTGCGCGAGGCGTGGCACGGTGTGACCATCGAGCACGTCGAGAGCACGTCCGGCGCCGACGCGTTCGAGATGGGGCAGTCGCTGCAGTTGCGGGCGTTCGTGTCCCTCGGCTCGTTGGCCTCCGAGGACGTCGACGTGCAAGTCGTGCACGGACGGGTCGACGAATCGGACCAGTTGCGCGAGCCGCAGGTCAGCTCCCTCCAGGTCGCCGAGAAATACGAGAATGGCCGTTATCGCTTCGACGGTGAGGTGAGCCTGCAACGCACCGGCCCGTTCGGGTACACGGTGCGGGTTGTACCTCGCCACGAACGGCTCGCCGGTGCCACCGAGCTGGGCTTGGCCGTCCTGCCTGCTTGATGCCGCGCCCCCGGGCTGTGGTTGGCCATTTACTGCTGCCCTGACGACAGCAAATGGCCGAGCGTCCATCGGTACGCCTGCTCGATCTGCCGCTGAACCTCGTGCGGCTTGCTCCGCAGCCGGAATGGCGATACCGGTATCACGCGCCAACCCAGCCGGGCGTACAGCGCCCGGCGCTTCTCGGTTGCCTCATAGCGGTCCCCGTCGCGGTGCCAGGCAACCGAGTCGACTTCGACCACGAGCCGGGCTTCCGGCCAGCACGCATCTGGCCTGATGCGTTCGTACCCCGGAAGCGGTTGATTCCAGCGAGGCTCCGGAAGAATGCACAGGCCTGAGCCGCTCAGGCAACTGCAATTCGGTCGATGCTTGCTCCATCCAACGCAAGGTGTCGACGAGAGCTCGGCCGGTGGGCGCAACCGGGATCTGTCCGGGACGTGCAGTGGGGGCCAGTTCGTCGACCACGACATGCCACGGCGGAAGACGGTCACGAGCAGCGGCGTTTTCGGAGTCGATCCACCATGTTGTCGCAGGTAGTCGGGTGGTGCGGTGCACGCGGACGAAGCCCGAATCGCGAACCCGACAGTTCTCGTCGACGAGAATGTCCACGGTTCCCAATGCAGCCGGCCCGTAGCGCAGGCCGCGCATTTCGCAGTTGGCGGGCGGGCCCGGTCACCATCGAGCCCTCGCCGCCATGCAGAACCGCCGCTCGTAGCTTGTGGATCCAGTTCAGTGGTCCGCTGAACGTCGCGTAGACACCAGGTAGGACAACCTGCCACGGGCCGTCGTGGCGTAGGGCATGCCGAATCATCGCGGGGGTGGCGCCAGCAGTGAGGGCCTGGGTTCGGGTAATCAGGCCGTCCTGCAATTCGGCGATCCGATGAACTCGCTTGACTCGCATCGCACCAGGGTGTGTGCGGGCAAGGCGTGGCGCAGCCATGGGCATGGCTGCTGTGGATACGGACGAATCAGCGGTCCGATGTGTGGATGCTCGGCCATTTGCTGTCGTCAGAGCAGCAGTAAATGGCCGAGCATCACGCGGTGGCGCGCAGCAGCAGGCAACTGCGCGCGGGGATCGTGACCGCGTCGCCTGCCTTGAGTCGCGCCTGCGGCGTCAGTACACCTGCGGTGTCGAGCGCGACATCGTAGGTCTGCGCCCATCCGTCGTCGGGCAGTGTGACATCGATGGAGTCGGCACCGGAGTGCAGCCAGAGCAGGAACGAGTCGCCGACGATCCGCTCGCCGTGCGGCCCGCGCGAGCGGATCCCATCGCCGGCCAGGAACATTCCCAGTGTCCGCAGAGACTCGTCATGCCATTCGTTCTCGGTCATCTCGCGCCCGGATGCGGCGAACCACGCCAGGTCTTTGCGGGCGACGTCGCCGACCGGGCGGCCCTCGAAGAACCGCCGCTGCCGGAAGACTGCGTGCTCGCGGCGCAGCCATAGCACCGTTCGGGTCAACGCAAGCAGGTCGACGTACTCCTCCCGGAGCGACCAGTCCAGCCACGTCGTGTCGTCGTCGAGGCAGTAGGCGTTGTTGTTGCCACGCTGGGTGCGGCCCATCTCGTCGCCGGCGAGGAGCATCGGGACACCGGTGGCGAGCAGCAGCGTCGTCAGCAGGTTCCGCAGTTGCCGTCGTCGCAGGATCAGCACCTCCGGGTCGGAGGTTTCGCCTTCGACGCCGTGATTCCAGGACCGGTTGTTGTCGTTGCCGTCGCGATTGCCTTCGCCATTTGCCTCGTTGTGCTTGTGGTCGTAGGACACCAGGTCGCGCAGCGTGAAGCCGTCGTGTGCCGTGATGAAGTTGATCGAGGCGTAGGGTCGCCGCCCGTCGTCGCCGTACAGGTCGGAGGAGCCGGACAGTCGGTAGGCCAGGTCGCGGACGCCGGCAACCTGGCCGCGCCAGTGATCGCGCACCGTGTCCCGGAACTTGTCGTTCCACTCGGTCCACAGGTGCGGGAACTCGCCGACCTGGTAACCGCCCGGCCCGATGTCCCATGGCTCGGCGATGAGTTTGACCTCGCGCAGGATCGGATCCTGTTCGATGACCGTCATGAACGAGCCGAGCATGTCGACGTCGTGCATCGACCGCGCTAACGCGGCGGCGAGGTCGAACCGGAACCCGTCGACATGCATCTCGGCGACCCAGTACCGCAACGAGTCCATGACCAGGCGCAACACGTGCGGGTGGCTGACGTCGACGGTGTTGCCGCAACCGGTGTAGTCGTAGTACTGGGACGGGTCGGCCGCGTGCTGACGGTAATACGCGAGGTTGTCGATCCCCCGGAAGGACAACGTCGGGCCAGTCGGACCTTCTTCGGCCGTGTGGTTGTAGACGACGTCGAGTACGACCTCCAGCCCGGCCGCGTGCAGAGCCTTGACCATGCCCTTGAACTCGTCGACCTGCTGGCCGCGAGAGCCAGTGGCGGCGAACGCGGCATGCGGCGCGAAGAACGCGACCGTGTTGTAGCCCCAGTAATTGGCGCGACCCCGGTGCAGCAGATGGGATTCGCTGACGAACTGGTGAACCGGCATCAACTCGACGGTGGTGATACCCAGGTCGAGCAGGTGCTGGATCGCCGCGGGGTGGGACAGCCCGGCGTATGTCCCGCGGAGGTGCTCGGGGATCTCGGGATGGCGCTTGGTGAAGCCGCGCACGTGCATTTCGTAGACAACCGTGTCCGCCCACTGAACCCGCGGCCGGGTGTCGCCTTCCCAGGCGAAGCCCTCGGACTCGACGACGACGCCTTTGGGCACGTACGCGGCGTTGTCTACGCCGTGCTCGAACAAGGCGGCGTCGAGGGTCATCTCCCCGGTGACCGCCCGGGCGTAGGGGTCGAGCAACAACTTGGCCGAGTCGAACCTGCGGCCCTGCGCCGGATCCCACGGGCCGTGTACTCGCAGCCCGTATCGCTGCCCCGGCCGCAGGTCGGAGAGCCGGCCGTGCCACGTGTCGAAGGTGCGATCGGCGAGCGCGATCCTGGTTTCTTTGTTCGACTCGTCGAACAAACAGACCTCTACCCGCGCCGCCTCGGGTGCCCAGAGGGCTACGTTCGTCGCCTCGCCGTCGAACCTCGCCCCCAGCGGAGCCCAGTGTCCGGGCCAGGCCAGGTGCGGATCACTCACCCCGGCACGGTACCCGGCAGGTCGTCGCGGCACGGGTCAGAACGGGATGTGGATGAATGGCGAGGAGTAGTTCGGCTCGTCCCGTAGCTCCGCTTCCGCCTTGCTCGCTGAAAGTCCATGTCGATCCGCCTCAGCGCGGATCACCTTGGACAGCAGCCCGACGTCGCTAGGGGTTGCGATGCCGGTGACCTCCGGCCTGGCCAGCACCCAGGCGACGGTGGCCGTGATACGGCTCTGCTCGTCAAATGGCTCGTACCAGGTGGTGTAGGACTTGTCCGCGCCGTCCGGCCAGTTGCGGCGGGCAGCGGTCTTGATGATCATCAAACCGACGTCCTGGCGCTGGACCTCGGCGGCCAGCGCCTCATAGTCACGCAGGTAGGCGTTGTCTCGCGCCAACACCAGGTTCAGCGGCGTCAACACCGTGGCGAACGGATGACGACGTAGCGCCTCGAGATGGGTTGCCGGTGCGTCGTGTCCGTGGCCGGTGATGCCGATTGCACCAGCCAGGCCCTCCTGCTGCGCTCGCACTGCCGCCTGCAGGGCACCGTCGGTCGCCGTCGCGAGATCGAGCTCCGCACGATCGCCGATCGCGTGCAGCTGGATCAGGTCGACATGGTCGGTTTGCAGGCGCTCGAGTGAGGCGTTGATCTGCTGCCACGCTGCGTCGCCGGACCGCTCGCCGGTCTTCGTTGCCAGGAACACTCGGTCGCGAAGCCGCGACATGGCGCCGCCGAGCCGCAGCTCTGCGTCGCCGTAGCTGGCAGCGACGTCGAAGTGGTTGATCCCAGCTGCGAGCGCCTCGTCGATCGACCGATCCGCGACCTCTTGCGTGACGTCGGACAACGCCGCGGCGCCGTAGATCAGCACCGAGCTCTGGTGCTCGAGCCGACCAAGCCTGCGGTACTCCATACCAGCAAGGTACCCGGCTCAGGCCGCCACTGACCGCGGTCGCGCCCCGCCAGCGACGCGCTCTAGTTGACACTGACTAGAAGATTATGAATAGTTAGCTCCAACTACTAGCGAGGTATTACACATGACCAGGCGGCGGAAGGTCGGCAACCTGTTGGGGCTGGCGGTGTTGTCATATCTGACCCAAGGACCGATGCATCCGTACCAGTTGAGCCGGACCCTGCAGGACAACGGCGACGCGCGCAGCATCAAGTTCAACCACGGCTCGCTGTACATGGTCGTACGGCAGCTGGCCAAGGCAGGCTTGATCGCCGAAGTGGAGACCACCAGAGTCGGCCAGCGCCCTGAACGAACCGTGTACGCGCTGACTGAGGCCGGCCGGCGCGAGTTGCGTGACTGGCTTCGCGAGTTGGTCGGCGGGCCTCAGTATGAATACCCGCAGTTTGTCGCCGCGCTCTCGCTGATCGGGGCATTGCCACCGGACGACGTCGTCGGGCTGCTCCGCAATCGACTGCGCCGCCTCGAAGATCAACGTGCCGAGATCCGGGAGCTGATCGACCAGGCAATTGCGGACGGTGTGCACCCGCTGTTCCTCGTCGAGGAGGACTACCGGCTCGCGCTGCTCGACGCCGATTCGACGTTCGTCGAGCAGTTCATCGAGCGCATCGAAGACCCGCAGACCGGTTGGGCCCGGCAGTGGGCCGAGTTTCACAGGAGCAGCAATGACGACTGACACGTTGAGCTCGGTGACGTCCGTCGACGGCACCGCGATCGGTTACCGGCGCCTTGGCGATGGTCCTGGCGTCGTGCTTCTGCACGGCGCGATGTCATCGTCGTACAACCACGTCCAGCTTGCCGAAGCTCTCGCCGACACCTTCACGGTCTACGTGCCGGACCGCCGCGGGCGTGGCCTGAGCGGGCCGTATCGCAAAGACCACAGCCTGCAGACCGAAGTAGGCGATCTGGCGGCAGTGCTCGAAGCCACCGGAGCGCGCAACGTCTTCGGCTGCAGTTCTGGGGCGATCGTGGTCCTGGAAGCGGCACTGACCTTGCCTGCGCTCCGCCGAGCCGCGATCTTCGAACCACCCTTGTTTGCCGATACGCGAGTGCCGACGGCGGTCTTGACACACTTCGACGAGGCGATGGCCAACGGCGACGTTGCCAGAGCGCTCGTCGAAGGTATGAAGGGCGCCAAGATGGGGCCGCCGATCATGAACGTGATGCCAGGCTGGCTGATCGAGCCGCTGACAAGGCTGGCCATGGCACAGGAGGAAAAGCGCGGCACGGACGGCTACGTTCCGATGCGGGCGCTCGCCCCGACACTGCACTACGACTTCGTACTGGTCGCCGAGACGAGCGGGTCGCTCGAGCGGTACCGCGCCATCGCTGCCGATGTGCTCCTGCTGGGTGGCAGCAAGAGCCCGGCCTATCTGAAGCAAGCTCTCGACGCACTGGAGACCGTGTTACCCGCGGCCGACCGGGTTGCGTTGGCTGGCGTGGGGCATGCTGCTGCGTGGAACGCCGATCGAGGTGGCCAGCCGGCTCGGGTCGTAGACGTGCTCCGTCGGTTCTTTGCCGCGTAGCCCTACGGGGTCTGGGTGAACCACGCGTCCACGACGCGTTCGTCGTCTGCAGGCACTGGCTCGATGGTCTGGGCGATCTCCACGAGCGACGTGACAACGCCCCCCCCGCTGAGATTGGCATAGACGTCATCGGCCGGCTGCCAATAGAGCGCAAGCGGAGTGTTGGCTTCGCTGGTGCTGAGCAGCCCGGGTGTTCCGGCCACGTCGACGACACGGTCGCCGACCACGACCTGCGGCCAGGACGGGCCGGGCCAGGACGGGCCGCGCCGGTCGCCGACCGTGAGCGAAAGATTTTCGCCTTCGACAATGTAGGAGAGTCGGCTTCCGTCGTCGCCGCGGGGCGATTGGAAGGCGAAGTCGGCTCCACTCCGGACGGACCAGTCCTCGAGGTCGATGTTCTCCCCCGGGTCTGGACCAGCTTCGAGCAGCTCCACCAGTTCGGTGAGCTCGGCATCGGTGACCGGGCCGCCATCGAGCTGCCAGTCCTGTCCGTCACGAGACCACGTCGCGCTGACATATCCCGGCCAGATCGGCAGGTCGGAGGGCTGGCCGGGGTCGGCGGACGTTTCGAAGATTTCGACTTGGGTCGAGCCGACGTCGAGGGTCCGATCCGGATCTCGAGGCGAGATGGGACCTGGTAGCTGAGTTCCGCCGACCACAGACACGATTCGAGTGATGACGCCGCCCTCAGCATCGACGATGCGGACGCTGGCCGGTCCGCCGCAAGCTGCGAGGTACTCGCTGTTCTCCTCGTAGACGGCGCTGAGGTCCTCGGCGACGATGGTCGTCGGTGCCGGTGCTGCCGACTCTGACCACAGCAGCCGCATCTCGTCCGGAACCTCCTCGGGCGGAGGCCGGTCCGGGATCCATTGGATATCGGGAACATCCGTCGTCGGACACGGTTCCGGCGCATTGGCCGGACCGAGATCCAGGCGGTTGCCGACTCCGGTCAGAACCGCCGCAGCCACGGCTGCAACCGCGACGGCGGCTCCCGCCAGACCTGCGACCCGACGATGGCGTCGGAGCTGCTTGGCGCGCTCGTCGATCCGGGCGACCGGGGGGTGGCCTCCGACCGGGAAATCCTGGAGCGCACGAGCCAGGACCTGTTCGTCGATGGGCTTCATGTCGACTCCTCGCAGTCAGGTCTCGTGCCCGCGAGAACGGTGGCGAGTTGCTGACGGGCCTTGCTCAACGTGGAGGCAACGGTGCCTCGGGTGACCCCGAGTGCTGCGGCAACGTCGGCCTCTGGCAGGTCCAAGACGTAGCGCAGCGCGATCATCTGCCGCGCGCGATCCGGAAGAGCTGCCACGGCGACCCACAGGGCGTCGTCATGCGGTTCGACCGGATCGACATGTGCTTCCGGAACCACACGCTGAAGCACGCGGCGCTCGAGCCGGTTGCGGCGCCACCGGGAACGAACCTCGTTGACGGCGACCCGGTGCAGCCAGGCGACCGGCGAGTCGAACTCCGCTGCCGCCGGCCACCGGGCCAACGCTCGGGCGAAGGCCTCCGCGACCGCCTCTTCGGCCAGGTCGCGGTCGCCGACGGTCACTGTCACAGCGCGCAGCACGGGCGGCCACAGTGTGCGGTACCAAGCGGAGAACTCCTCGGCTGGCACGCCGCTCACGTTGTCATGACGCACGAGTGGCCCGAGATGTTGGGTTGGTGGCCGACGGGTTTAAGCTCCGGGCTGTGTTCGTCAGGTTGGAGGTCGACCAGGCGGTCGGGACGATTCGGCTGGATCGGCCGCCGATGAACGCGCTGAACGCCGAGGTCCAGGCCGAGCTGAAGGCCGCCGCGGAGGAGGCGACCGAACGCAAGGACGTCCGCGCCGTCGTGGTGTACGGCGGCGAGACGGTGTTCGCCGCGGGAGCCGACATCAAGGAGTTGGCAGAGCTCACGTACGCGGACATGGTGGACCGGTCCGGGCCATTGCAGGCTACGTTCGCTGCTGTTGCCCACATTCCCAAGCCGACGGTCGCGGCCATCGCCGGGTATGCCCTGGGCGGCGGCTGCGAGCTCGCGCTCGCTTGTGACGTGCGGATCGCCGCCGAGGACGCCAAGCTGGGCCAGCCGGAAATCCAGCTCGGGATCATCCCGGGGGCGGGCGGAACCCAGCGCTTGTCCCGGCTGGTCGGGCCGGCCAAGGCCAAGGAGCTGATCTTCACCGGCCGATTCGTCCGCGCCGACGAGGCATTGCGGATCGGCCTGGTCGACCAGGTGGTTCCCGCCGCCGATGTGTATTCGGCGGCGACGACGTGGGCGGCCCGGTTCGCCAATGGTCCGGCCTACGCCCTGCGGGCTGCCAAGGAGGCGATCGACCGCGGCCTGGAGGCCGACCTCGATACCGGGCTGGAGATCGAGCGGCAGTACTTCGTCGGGTTGTTCGCCACCGAGGATCGAACCATCGGGATGCGATCGTTCGTTCAGGACGGGCCCGGGAAAGCCCGCTTTGTCGGACGCTAGGCCGGCGGCCAGCGGCGCTCGTTTAGGCTGGCTACCGTTATGAAGATCGTCGTTCTGGTCAAACATGTCCCCGACGCCACCGCGGACCGGACGTTTTCCGACACCGACCACACCACCGACCGAGTAGGTGTCGACGGGCTGCTGTCGGAACTCGACGAGTACGCCGTCGAGGAGGCACTCAAGATCGCCGAGGGTGCCGACGCCGAGATAGTGGTTCTCACCATGGGCCCGGAGCAGGCCGCGGATGCCCTCCGCAAGGGGCTGCAGATGGGGGCGTCCTCCGCCGTCCATGTCCTGGACGACGCGCTACGCGGTTCCGATGCGATCGCAACGTCGTTGGTGCTTTCCGCAGCGGTCCGAAAGATCGGCGCCGTCGACTTGGTGCTGACCGGCATGGCGTCGACTGATGGCAGCATGAGCGTGGTGCCCGCCATGCTCGCCGAGCGGCTTGGTCTGCCGCATGTCGGCTTCGTGGGGGAACTGACCGTCGCCGACGGCAAGGTCACCGGCCGGCGGGACAGTGATGCCGCCTCGGAGACCGTCGAGGCCGCGCTGCCAGCCATCGTGTCGGTGACCGACCAGATCAACGAACCGCGGTACCCGTCGTTCAAGGGGATCATGGCCGCGAAGAAGAAGCCGTTCGAGACCTGGTCACTTGCGGACCTTGATCTTGACGCCGCCGACGTCGGCCTGTCTGCCGCCTGGTCCGTTGTGGAGGACATCACGAAACGTCCACCCCGGACGGCTGGTCAGGTCGTGACCGACGATGGCGAGGGCGGCGTTCGGTTGGTCGAGTTCCTCGTCGCCCAGAAGTTCGTCTGACGGGACTGGAGGCTTCGCATGGCTGAGGTGCTGGTCCTGGTCGACCACGTCGAGGGGACGGTTCGCAAGACCACGTCGGAGCTGTTGACGATCGCTCGCCGCATCGGCGAACCGTCGGCAATATACATCGGGTCCGGTTATGACTCCGCGAAGGAAACCCTCTCGCAGTACGGCGCCACGAAGGTCTACCTTGCCGACGCGGCCGAGCTGGAGGAATTCCTGGTGGCACCAAAGGCCGAGGCGGTCGCCCAGGTGGCCGTATCGTCGGCGCCGGACGCGATCCTGATCTCGTCGAACCCGGAGGGCAAGGAGATAGCGGCGCGGCTCGCCATCAAGCTCGGATCGGGGCTCATCACCGACGCCACCGATGTCGCTGCCGACCTCACCACGACTCAGTCGGTGTTCGCCGGCGGTTACACCGTGACTGCGAAGGTCACCCACGGCGTTCCCGTCGTCACCGTGAAGCCGAACGCAGTCACGCCGGACCCGGCTCCGACGACCCCGGTCGAAGAGAAGGTCGAGGTGGTCGTGTCGGAGGCGGCCAAGGGAGCACGGATCGTCGACCGGCAGCCCCGGGCGGAGACGGGTCGGCCCGAACTGGCCGAAGCGGCGATCGTCGTTTCGGGGGGCCGTGGCACGGCCGGGGACTTCGGACCAGTGGAGGCGCTGGCCGACGCGCTCGGCGCTGCCGTTGGCGCATCCAGGGCCGCTGTCGACTCGGGCTGGTACCCGCACGCCTACCAGATCGGTCAGACCGGCAAGACGGTCTCCCCACAGCTGTACATCGCCGCCGGCATCTCCGGCGCCATCCAGCACAAGGCCGGGATGCAGACGTCCAAGACCATCGTCGTCGTCAACAAGGACGCCGAAGCGCCGATATTCGCGATGGCTGACTTCGGTGTGGTGGGCGACCTGCACAACGTGCTACCCCAGGCCGTGGAGGAGATCGAGAAGCGGAAGGGCTGACCGCGTGGGTGCGTATCTCGATCACGCTGCGACGACCCCGGTCCGGCCCGAGGTCGCCGCAGTCGTGGCTGCTGCCCTCCAGACGGTTGGCAATCCGTCGTCGCTACACGCATCCGGGCGGTCGGCCCGCAAGTTGGTCGAGGAGTCACGCGAGCGGGTGGCCGCGGCGCTGGGCGCCCGGCCGGGTGAGGTGGTGTTCACCTCCGGCGGCACCGAATCGGACAACCTGGCCGTCAAGGGCCTGTTCTGGTCGCGGCGTGCAGCCGATTCACGCCGGGTGCGCATCCTCGCCTCCGCGGTCGAACACCACGCCGTCCTCGACGCGGTGCGCTGGCTGGGTGAGGCCGAGGGTGCGACGGTGGAGTGGTTGCCCGTCAATGGCCATGGCCGCGTTGATGTCGGGACGCTGCGATTGATGCTGGACCGCGACCCGGCATCCGTCGCACTCGTCACGGTCATGTTGGCGAACAACGAGGTCGGCACTCTCCAGCCGGTGGGCGAGGTGGTTGCCGCCGCGCGTGCACACGGCGTGCCGGTCCACGCCGACGCCGTCCAAGCGGTCGGCCAGGTGCCGGTCGATTTTGCTGCCAGCGGACTGGCAGCCATGTCGATCTCCGGCCACAAGGTTGGTGGTCCGATGGGCATCGGTGCGCTGTTGGTTCGCCCTGAGCTGGATCTGGTGCCGGTTCTTCATGGCGGCGGGCAAGAGCGCGATGTTCGGTCCGGGACCGTCGATGTCGCCGGCACGGCCGGGCTGGCGGAGGCCATCGTGGCCGCCACCGACGCGCAGCCGCAGGAGCGGCGTCGGCTGGCGATGTTGCGTGCCGACGTTGTCGAGGCAGTGCGCTCGGCAGTTCCGGACGTGGTGCTCAACGGGGATCCGTCCGAAGCCGGCCGGCTTCCAGGGAACGCGCATTTCTCCTTCCCGGGGTGCGATGGGGACTCGCTGCTCATGCTGCTGGACGGCGCCGGCATCGAGTGTTCGACCGGGAGCGCCTGCTCGGCCGGCGTTGCGCAGCCGTCCCATGTCCTCGCGGCCATGGGCGTGCCGGCGGAGCTTGCTCGTGGCTCGCTGCGTTTCACCCTTGGGCATACGTCTACCGCGGCTGATGTCGCCGCGCTGGCGGCGGTCATCCGAGGGGTCGTCGACCGGGCTCAGGCGGCTGCGACCGTCGACCGGCGGAGGGGCGCCTGACATGCGAGTGCTTGCCGCCATGTCCGGTGGGGTCGACTCCGCCGTCGCCGCCGCTCGATGTGTCGACGCCGGGCACGACGTGACCGGGGTGCATCTGGCACTGTCGGCCAACCCTCGGTCCTTTCGAAGCGGCGCTCGCGGCTGCTGCACTCTCGAGGACGCACGGGATGCGCGGCGTGCTGCCGACGTCCTCGGGATCCCGTTCTACGTATGGGATCTGGCCGAGCGTTTCCGCGAGGACGTCGTCGACGACTTCGTTGCCGAGTACGCCGCCGGGCGGACACCCAATCCGTGCCTGCGCTGCAACGAGAAGATCAAGTTCGCGGCGGTGCTCGACCGGGCACTGGCCCTCGGCTTCGACGCCGTCTGCACCGGGCATTACGCGAGGCTGGTCGACGGCCCCCGAGGGCGTGAGCTGCACCGCGCGGCCGATCTTGGCAAGGACCAGTCCTATGTGCTCGGTGTCCTCAGCGCTGCTCAGCTTGCTCACGCGGTGTTTCCCCTCGGCGACACGGTGAAGTCCGACGTTCGGGCCGAAGCGTCCCGGCGTGGTCTGGCCGTCGCACGGAAGCCCGACAGCCACGACATCTGCTTCGTCGCCGACGGGGACACCGCGGGATTCCTCCGTCAACGGCTCGGTGACGCGCCGGGTCCGATCGTCGAGCAGGACGGCACAGTCGTTGGCGAGCACGACGGTGCCTACGCGTACACCGTCGGCCAGCGGCGCGGGCTCCGCATCGGCCGGCCGGCGGCGGACGGGAAGCCTCGCTATGTCTTGGACATATCGCCGGTCGAGCGACAGGTCACGGTCGGGCCGGCAGAGGCTCTTGCCGTGGGGGAGATCGTCGGGATCCGGCCGCGCTGGTGCGGCGACGCTCCACCGGTAGGTCGCGTTGACTGCTTGGCCCAGTACCGAGCACACGGCATCGCGGTACCCGCGGTCGCAACTGTCGACGGCGACGTCCTCAGCGTCACGTTCGGCTCACCGCAGGCTGGCGTCGCAGCCGGTCAGGCCGTTGTGCTCTACGACGGCACCCGGGTCGTCGGCTCGGCCACGATCGACCGGACGGTGAGTGCCGGAATGACCACGTCCACCACCCTTGCCGGTACATCACCAGGCTTGCAGGCCTGGTGATGGGCGTCGTGGGGTTTCCGTGGAAGGTGGGCGTGGCGACGGGCGTGGGCTCGTTGCCGTACCTGGATCGCGACGAGGCAGCCCGTGTGGTCGTCGGTGAGCTGCCCGACTTTCCGCACCTCTTCGAGCTGCCTGGCCGGGGCGCCGGTTCGGACATGATCGGCCGATCGGCGGCAATGTTGGTGGACCTGCATGTGGACCTGCAGCCTGCCGGGTGGCGGCTGGTCGATCGGCCCGGCCGGGATGAGAACTCGGCGGTGTCGACACTGCAAGCCGACCTCGACGCACTCGAGGTGATCGCCCACGGATATGCGGGACCGTTGAAGGTTCAGATCACGGGCCCGTGGACGCTCGCAGCATCGCTCGAGCGCACCCGTGGTGGCCGGGTACTCGCCGACCGTGGCGCGCGCCGCGACATCGCCCAGTCGCTCGCCGAAGGATTCGGCCAGCACGTCAGCGAGATCGCGCGGCGGGTGCCCGGCGCAGCGATTGTCGGTCAGATCGACGAGCCGGGCCTGCCCGCAGCTCTCGCTGGGTCGGTGCCGACCGAGAGCGGCTTCGGTCGGTTGAGCGCGGTGCCCGAGCCCGAAGCCGAGTCCTTGCTGGGCGCCGTGCTGACAGCCGCAGGAGAGTGGCCGGTGGTGCACTGCTGCGCCGCGAATCCGCCCGTCGGATTGGTGCACCGCGCCGGCGCGGCCGTCCTGTCGTGCGACGTCAGCGTGCTGGACGAAGCGAGCCTCGACGAGCTGACCGTGGCGGTCGATGCCGGCCTCGCGCTGTGGCCGGGCATCGTGCCGGCGCTCGCGCCGGACGTACCGCTATCGGACCGAGATCTCGTTGACCGGCTACGGCGTCTGTTCTCCCGCATCGACCAGGATCCGGCCGGAGCGATCCTGGGCAGCGTCGTGACGCCTGCCTGCGGTCTGGCTGGCGCAGATCAGGGTTGGGCCCGAGCGGCGTACAACCTTGCGGTCCGAACCGGCCGCGCGCTCGCCGACACGGTCGGTGTCGATCGGTAACGTCGGATCCGTGACGACGACATCCTCGGAGCCGACCGACGCGGCGGAGATCCCGGCCGACGTCCGGGAGCGGCACGCCGGCCTGGCCGAAGAGATCGAGACGCATCGGTACCGCTACTTCGTGCTCGATTCCCCGTCGGTCGCAGATGGTGAGTTCGACGCGTTGCTGCGTGAGTTGGAACGTATCGAGGACGCTTACCCGGCGTTGCGCACACCGGACTCACCCACCCAGAGAGTCGGCTCGACCTATTCCACCGACTTCACGCCGGTCGAGCACCCGTCGCGAATGGAAAGCCTGGACAACGCATTCACCGAGGCCAACCTCGCGGCCTGGGCTGCACGCGTGGAGCGAGTCGTCGGTGCGGGCGCCGAGTACTTGTGCGAGCCGAAGGTCGACGGGCTGGCTGTCAACCTGACCTACCAGGGCGGTCGGCTGGTCCGAGCCGCCACGAGAGGAGACGGGCGCACCGGCGAAGACGTCACACCCAACGTTCGAACGATCGGTGGGGTACCCGATCGCTTGGCCGGCGACAGGGTTCCTGAGTTTCTGGAGGTTCGTGGCGAGGTCTACTTCCCGGTGGCCGGGTTCGAGGAACTCAATGCCGCCCTGGGCGACGCCGGGAAGGCGCCGTTCGCCAACCCGCGCAACGCGGCGGCCGGCTCGCTACGGCAGAAGGATCCGCGGGTGTCGGCGTCGCGGCCGTTGCGGATGGTGTGCCACGGAGTCGGCCGCCGGGAAGGGGCGCAGATCGAGCGCCAGTCCGCTGCCTATGACCTGCTTCATGGGTGGGGTCTGCCGATCAGCGACCGGGTTCGTGTCGTGCCGGACCTGGCGGCGGTCGCGGAGTACATCACGTACTACGGCGAGCACCGCCATGACGTCGAGCACGAGATCGACGGCGTCGTCGTGAAGGTCGACCAGGTCGACCTGCAGCGTCGGCTTGGCTCCACGTCGCGGGCACCGCGTTGGGCGATCGCATTCAAGTACCCACCCGAGGAGGTCACCACCAAGCTGCTCGACATCCGGGTCAACGTGGGCCGCACTGGCCGGGTTACTCCGTACGGCGTCATGGAGCCGGTGAAGGTCTCCGGGTCCACGGTCGAGCAGGCGACGCTGCACAACGCCCAGGAGGTCGTGCGCAAGGGCGTGCTCATCGGTGACACCGTCGTGCTGCGCAAGGCCGGAGACGTGATCCCCGAGATCGTCGGACCAGTCGTCGATCTTCGGAACGGCTCCGAGCAGCCGTTCGTCATGCCGGAAACCTGCCCGGTATGCGGCACCGCGTTGGCTCGGGAGAAGGAGGCTGACGCCGATATCCGCTGCCCCAACACACGGTCGTGCGCGGCGCAACTGCGTGAGCGGCTGTTCCATCTCGCTGGCCGCGGTGCGTTCGACATCGAGGTCCTGGGCTGGGAGGCCGCGGCGGCATTGTTGGACAGCGGGGTCGTGCAGGATGAGGGAGACGTGTTCTCCCTGGACGAGTCCAGGCTGCGCGCAGTGCCACTGTTCGTCCGGCAAGACGGTGAGCTCACCGCAAACGCCCAGAAGCTGTTGGACAACCTCGCAGTGGCCAAGCAACGGCCGTTGTGGCGGGTCCTGGTTGCGTTGTCGATCCGGCACGTCGGCCCTACTGCCGCCCGAGCGCTCGCCACCCAGTTCGGATCAATGGACGCGATCGAGCATGCGGCGCAAGAGGGCGAGAGTGGTGTGGCGAGGCTGGCCGCGGCCGACGGCGTCGGTCCCACGATTGCCGCGTCGCTCCGTGAGTGGTTCGCGGTCGACTGGCACCGGGACGTCGTGCGCAAGTGGCGCGAGGCGAGCGTCCGAATGGCCGACGAGCGCGATGCGTCGGTGCCGCGCAGCCTCGAGGGGTTGTCGATCGTCGTGACCGGTTCGCTGGCCGGCTTCTCCAGAGACGAAGCCAAAGAGGCGATCCTCGTTCGAGGCGGCAAGGCAGCCGGTTCGGTGTCGAAGAGCACGTCGTTCGTCGTCGTTGGGGACAACCCGGGGACCAAACACGACAAAGCGGTCTCCCTCAAGGTGCCCGTGCTGGACGAAGCCGGCTTCCATGTCCTGCTCGATCAGGGCCCCGAGGCCGCGACGGCGATCGCGCGGCCGTTGTAGCGCGATGGCCGCCCGTGTCCTCACCGAGCGGGAGCTTAATCGGGCCGTACTGGCTCGGCAGGGCCTGCTGGAACCCTTCGACGACCCACTGCCGAGGGTGCTCGAGCGCATCGGCGGTATCCAGGCGCAGTACGCACCGGCGATGTACGTCGGACTCTGGTCGCGAATGCGCAGCTTCGAGCGGGACGGCCTGACGAGGGCATTGGAGCAGCGCAGTGTCGTCCAGGGCACCTTGCTGCGCGGGACCATCCATCTGGTGTCCCGGGAGGACTACTGGCCGTTCGCCGTCGCGGTGCGGCAGGAACTTCGGGAGTGGTTCGTCAACGTGACCAAGGGCAACCCGCCGGAGGCCGAGCTCGAGCGAGCCGTGAAGACGGTCCAGGCCGCGCTACGCGACCGGCCGCTACGCCAGGTCGAGATCGACGAGCTGATCGGCCGGCCCGCCAGGGCCGGCATCAACATGGTGCTCGACCTGGTGCGGATTCCGCCGTCGGGTACGTGGGAACGTCGCAGGGCAGATCTGCACGCCGACGCCGAAGGCTGGCTCGGCCCACCGGACATCTCCGCAGAGGATGCCCAGTTCCTGCTCGTGCGCCGCTACCTCGGTGGTTTCGGGCCGGCAACCCGGGCCGAGATCGCCAACTGGGCGGGGCTCCCGGTGCGCGCTGTCGTCGCCGCACTGGACCGGATCGACCACGTGACGTACGAGGCCGAGGACGGATCTCCCTTGGTCGACCTGCCGGATGGGCCGCTGCCGGACCCGACTGCACCGGTCCCGGTGCGGTTTCTGCCGACTTGGGACACCACGTTGTTGGTCCACGCTCGTCGCGCTCGAATCCTCCCGGAGGAACACCGACCCAAGGTGTTCAACACCAAGACTCCGCACTCGGTCCCGACGTTCCTGGTCGACGGGTCAGTGGCGGGCACCTGGCGGTACGAGGACGGTCGGGTCGAGCTCACGGAGTTCGACCGGCTGTCTCGGCGGGTTCGGCGCGAGGCGGAGCAGGCCGCCGAGGCGCTGGCGGCGTTTCATCGTTAGCCGGTGGGTCAGGTTTGCCACCGTGTCGGGGAGCCGACCGCCGCCTGGCGGGGCTGGAACTGACGAGCGCGCCGTGACCCGCAGCCGGACAGCGCCGCCAGCCAGAACAGTCCGAAGAGCAGCCACGGCATCCCGGCGACGATCGCCGCTGCCACCAGGCCGATCACCAGGACCGGGAGAATCGGGGCGGACGGACTCCGCGACCGCCGAGCTTGTCCGGCGGGCAACGGCCGGACCGGCCGGACCCGTACGGGTGCTCGCGACCACGGGCTCGGCAGGTCGGCGAACAGCGGCTCCAGATCGGTCTGGAATCGCGCCGCCCACACCCGCTCGGAACGCTCCTCGTACTCCTCCTTGGACAGCCGTCCGGTCGCGTAGTGCTCACCGAGTGCCGATGCTGCATGCTCGCGTTCGGCGTCGCCGATCCGCAGCTGGGTACTCATAGTGTCGTCGCTCCTGCCTCGTCCGCATCGTCACCGTCAGCGAGAATGCCGTAGAGGGTCCGCCTGGTCTCGGCCAGCACCTCCCGGGCCCGTGCCTTCTGGGCCGAACTTCCGGTGGCCATGATCTGCCACAGCGCCGCAGCGGCCTGGCCGATCAGCGGTCGCACATCGTCGGAGTCGTCCTCCGCGGACGGCGACATCGCTTCCCATACAGCGGCCATCTCGTCGGCGTGCGACTCGACGTACGCCCGGCCGTCGTCGGTCAGGTGGAACGTGCGCCGTCCTTCCTGCACCTCCGTGCGGGCCAGCCCCTCGTCCTCGAGTTGCTGCAGCGTCGGGTAGATCGAACCGGGGCTGGGCTTCCACATCCCGCCGCTGCGCTCGGTGATCTCCTGGATGAGTTGGTAGCCGTTCATCGGCTGCTCGGCCAGGACGGCCAGGATCGCGGCCCTGATGTCACCGCGGCGTGCGCGCGGCCCGCGCCACGGGCCACGTGGGCCACCGAACCCGGGAGGACCCCACGGTCCAGTTCCGCCGAAGAACGCCCACGGGCCGGGAAATCCGCCCCGCCGGCCGTGGCCGTGCTGGCGGGACATCGCGGCCAGCCACTCGGCGAGCCCCGCACAGGAACCGCGGTTGACGGTCCCCGGCGCTTTCATTGCGAATGCTGCTGTGTGCATCGCCCATCACCCGATTCGCTCGCGAGCTTTCACGATATATCGGCGAACAGTCGGTCGCAAGCCTTCAACCTCGTCGATCGAGTCGGCATCCACACCATAGGATCATCGAGTCCGCCAACGAAGGAGCAGTACCTCGCATGGCCACTATCAGCCGGGCCGAGGCCGAGCATCTGGCCCGACTCGCCCGCCTTGACCTTGCGCCCGCCGAGCTCGACCACCTCGCCGGGCAGCTCGACGCCATCGCCGGGTACGTGGCCCGAGTATCCGAGGTCGCCGCGGACGACATCCCACCGACATCGCATTCAGTGCCGGTGACCAACGTCGTCCGCGACGACCAGCCGCGGCCGGGGCTCACGGCGCAAGCAGCCCTGTCCGCCGCACCCGAGACGGAAGACGGGCGTTTTCGAGTGCCCCGCATCCTCGCCGAAGAAGCCTGAGATGACCGACCTGACCCGGCTGGGCGCCGGTGAGCTGGCGACAGCGATCGCATCTGGCGAGACGTCTTCCGTCGAGGTGACGCAGGCACATCTGGACCGGATCGCAGCCGTCGACACCGCCGTGCACGCGTTTCTGCACGTCGATCACGATGGCGCGCTCGCGGCGGCCGGAGCTGTCGACGAGCGCCGCCGGCGCGGCGAACAGCTCGGTCCGCTCGCCGGCGTTCCGCTAGCGCTGAAGGACGTCTTCACGACGGTCGACATGCCGACCACCTGCGGATCGAAGATCCTCGAGGGCTGGCGCCCGCCGTACGACGCCACAGTCACGCGCCGGCTGCGGTCAGCCGGCATCGTCATCCTTGGCAAGACGAATCTGGATGAGTTCGCGATGGGCTCGTCCACGGAGAACTCAGCGTTCGGGCCGACCCACAATCCGTGGGATCTGAACCGTATCCCTGGAGGATCCGGAGGCGGTTCCTCCGCGTCGCTGGCGTCCTTTCAGGCTCCGCTCGCTATCGGCACCGACACCGGCGGTTCAATCCGGCAGCCGGCCGCAGTGACCGGAACCGTCGGAGTCAAACCGACCTACGGCGGGGTCAGTCGGTACGGCCTCATCGCATGTGCCTCGAGCCTGGACCAGGCGGGACCGTGTGCCCGTACGGTTCTCGACGCGGCGATGCTGCACGAGGTGATCGCCGGTCATGATCCGATGGACTCGACGAGTATCGACCAGCCGGTCCCGGCGGTGGTAGCGGCGGCCCGAGCGGGTACGCACGGCGATCTGTCGGGGCTGCGGGTGGGCGTCGTCACGGAATTCACTGGCGAGGGCTATCAGGCGGGGGTGGAGGAGCGTTTTCGCGATGCGGTCGACCTGCTCACCGATCTCGGGGCGGACGTTCGTGAGGTCTCGTGCCCGAGCTTCACGTACGGGCTGCCCGCGTACTACTTGATCCTGCCCAGCGAGGTCTCCTCGAACCTGGCCCGGTTCGACGGGATGCGATACGGCCTGCGAGCCGGCGACGACGAGGCGGACAGCGCCGAAGTCGTCATGAATCGGAGCCGAGGCGCTGGGTTCGGTGCGGAAGCCAAGCGACGCATCATGCTGGGAACCTACGCGTTGTCCAGCGGCTACTACGACGCCTATTACGGGCAGGCCCAAAAGGTGCGCACCTTGATCGCACGCGACTTCGATCGAGCCTTCGAGCAGGTTGACGTCCTGGTATCCCCGACAACACCCACGACAGCGTTCCCGATCGGGGAACGCGCCGACGATCCACTGGCGATGTACATGGCCGACCTGTGCACGATCCCCAGCAACCTCGCCGGCAACGCCGCCGCCTCGTTCCCGTGCGGCCTCGCTGCTGAGGACGGGCTGCCGGTTGGCCTGCACGTGATGGCGCCAGTGCTGGCCGACCATCGGTTGTACCGAGTCGGTGCCGCTGTCGAAGCGGCGTATCTGGACCGATGGGGCGGCCCGTTGTTGTCCCGCGCACCTGAGCTGGAGGTCGTCCGGTGAACGTGAGGAGTATTGCCCGTATCGGCGGCCAGGCGCTGGCCATCGGCGCGTTCGCGCGCGAGATCCGCAGGGCCAGGGCAGAAGGCGACAACCTGCGACTGTTCGACGCCATCGTCAACATGCTGGCGATCGCGACGACGATCGCGGTCATCGTGCGAGAAATCCGCAGCCGACGCAACGGTGAGCACTCGGGAGACGAGGACCTGGTGTGACGTCGACTGTGATCGCTCTGCCGTCCTTCGAGCAGGCCATCGCGCGGTACGACCCGGTGATGGGCCTTGAGGTGCACGTCGAATTGGGCACGACGACGAAGATGTTCTGCGGATGCTCGACCGCATTCGGGGCGGAGCCCAATTCCCAGGTGTGCCCGGTCTGCCTTGGGCTGCCCGGCTCGCTGCCGGTGCTGAATCGGACGGCGGTCGAGTCGGCAATCCGGCTCGGGCTGGCGCTCAATTGCACCATCGCGGAGTGGTGCCGGTTCGCACGGAAGAACTACTTCTACCCGGATATGCCGAAGAACTTCCAGATCTCGCAGTACGACGAGCCGATCGCCTTCGACGGCTGGCTGGATCTCCCCTTCGAGGGCGAGGTGTACCGAATCGGCATCGAGCGGGCGCACATGGAAGAGGACACCGGCAAGTCGCTGCACATCGGTGGCACGACCGGCCGGATTCACGGCGCCAGCTATTCGCTACTCGACTACAACCGGTCCGGCATCCCGCTGATCGAGGTCGTCACCAAGCCGATCGAGGTGCCGCCTGCTTTTGCGCCGGCCGTGGCCCGCGCGTATGTGTCGGAATTGCGCGAACTCGTCCGCGCCTTGGGTATCTCGGCAGCGCGCATGGAGCTCGGCCAGTTGCGTTGCGACGCCAATGTCTCGCTCAAACCGTCCGGCGCCGAGCAGTACGGAACCCGGACGGAGACCAAGAATGTCAACTCGCTGCGGTCGGTGGAGCGTGCGGTTGCCTATGAGATTCGCCGGCAGGCCGCGGTGCTGTCCGAGGGCGGCCGGGTCGTGCAGGAGACCCGGCACTGGCATGAGAACACCGGTGAGACAACGTCCGGTCGGTCGAAGGAGCAGGCAGAGGACTACCGGTACTTCCCGGAGCCGGACCTGGTTCCGCTGGCGCCGTCTCGGGACTGGGTGGAGGCATTGCGCGCGACGCTTCCGGAGCTGCCATCCGCGCGACGCGCCCGGTTGCAGGCTGAGTGGGGCTTCTCGGACCTGGAAATGCGTGACGTCGTCAACAGCGGCGCGCTCGACCTCCTCGCCGCCACCGTCGCCGCTGGCTCGGATCCGGCTGGTGCGAAGAAGTGGTGGCTGGGCGAGATCGCGCGGGTCGCCAACGAGCGGGTGGTCGACCTCGAAGCCATCGGCATCGGGCCGCCCGAGGTTGCCCGAGTACAGGCCCTGGTCAGGGCCGGAACGCTCAACGACAAGCTGGCTCGTCAGGTGATCGAGGGTGTGTTGGCGGGAGAGGGGCCACCCGACGACGTCATTGCCGCGCGCGGTCTCGCCGTCGTGTCCGACGAAGCCGCGCTCGCCAAAGCGGTCGACGAGGCCATCGCCTCGATGCCGGAGGTGGCCGCCAAGGTTCGCGCCGGCAATCTGGCGGCGATCGGTCCGATTGTTGGCGCGGTGATGCGGGCCACCCGAGGGCAGGCCGACGCCGCGCGCGTTCGCGAGCTGATCGTGAAACGGCTGACCTAGCGAGCGGTGAAGAGGCCGACCAGTCGGCCTTGGGCGACTGCGTGCTCGCTGATCGCGTCGAGCGCCTCGTTGAGGCTCGGCTCCGTTGTTCAAATCCGATGGCACATCGAGGGCGTACACCGTGAATCGGTAGTGATGGGTCCCGCCCGGCGGACATGGCCCGGCGTAGCCGGCCCTGCCGGTGGAGTTCACCGCCTGCTTCCCGCCTGCCGGCACCGAGTTCTCGGCGAGGGAGGACGTCGAGGGAGGCAGGCCGAACAGGATCCAATGCGTGAATGTCCCTCGCGGTGCGTCCGGATCATCGACGACCAGCGCGACCTCGCGCGCCTGCTCCGGTATGCCTGTCCACTCCAGCGGAGGCGAGATGTCCCGCCCGGCGCAGCTGTAGACGACCGGGATCTCGGTATCCGCGGCGAACGCGGGGCTCGTCACCTCGATGGCAGCCGGCACGTCTATCGTCACCTCCTCGCCATCGCCACAGGCGGCCAGCGCGCAGCACGCGAGCACCGCTGCGAGCCTGCGCACCCGCCAACAGTAGGGCTGTGGGATCGGTACTGTCCTGCCGTGGAGTACCGGATATTGGGACGTTCTGGCCTGCGGGTGTCCGCTCTCACGATGGGCACCATGACCTTCGGCGGGCAGGGTACTTTCGCCGCCGTCGGCTCGACTGCCGTCGACGAGGCACGGCGGCAGATCGACATGTGCCTCGACCACGGTGTCAACCTCATCGACACCGCGGACGTGTACTCCGAGGGGCGATCAGAGGAAACCGTCGGTGCGGTCATCCAGGGCCGGCGCGACGATGTGCTGCTCGCCACCAAGGTTCGCTTCGCCGTCGGGGACGGCCCGAACGACGCCGGGCTCTCGCGGCATCACATCATCCGGGCGTGCGAAGCCAGCCTCCGGCGGATGGGAACCGACTACATCGACCTGTACCAGGTGCACGAGTGGGACGGGATAACGCCGCTCGAGGAGACCCTCGGCGCACTGGACCACCTGATCACATCCGGAAAAGTCCGCTACGTCGGTGCTTCGAACTATGCGTCGTGGCAACTGATGAAGGCCTTGGGCATCTCCGAACGGGACGGCCTGCCGACCTTCGTCAGTCAGCAGATCTACTACTCGCTGCAAGCCCGGGATGCGGAATACGAACTGGTACCGCTGGCACTCGACCAGGGCCTGGGCATCCTGGTGTGGAGTCCATTGGCCGGCGGCCTGCTGTCGGGCAAATACCGTCGAGGCCAGCAGCCGCCCGAAGGATCCCGACACCTCGGAGATTGGGATGAGCCGCCGGTGTATGACGAGGACCGGCTGTATGACGTTGTCGACGTCCTCGTAGAGATTTCGGAATCACACAACTGTTCGCCGGCTGCCGTCGCGTTGGCGTACACGCTGACCAAACCAGGCGTCACCTCGGTCATCATCGGTGCCCGCACGACAGAGCAGCTCACAGCGAACCTCGCCGCTGCAGACCTCGTGCTGGCCGACGAGGAGTTTGCCCGCCTCGACGACGTGAGCCGCCCGCCGTTGCTTTACCCGTACTGGCACCAGGGGAAGTCGGCGGCCGACCGGCTCTCCGCTGCCGATCTCAGCCTGCTCGGCCCGTATATCGCCCGGTCGTGACGCTCAGCTCCCGGTCGTCACCGTGACATCGCCGGCGCTCGAGTGCACCCGGACGTGGTACTCGGAGTCCGGGTCGGTCGGTACCTCGATGCGAACATCGCCGGCGGAGGTGTCGGCATCGAGGTCGTAGTCCTCGTCCGGCAGGGTGACCCGCACTTGACCGGCGCTCGACTCGGCCACCAGGTTCCGTGGTGGTTCGACGGCAGTGACCTCCACCACACCCGCGCTCGAGGTGATCTCGGCGTCATCAGAGGCGAGGCCGTCGACAGCCACGACGCCGGCCGAGGAGTGCGCGCGCAACGGGCCGCTGTGATCGTGAACGTCGACTCGCCCGGCGCTCGATTCCAAGTCAGCCGACCCCTGCATGCCGGTCGCACGTACTCGTCCCGCCGAGCTGCTGGCGACCACATCGACGGCGGCAGGAAGCGTGAGCGTCACGTCGGCCCGGCAGTATCCAAACGGAACGCGCAGGAATCCGCCGCCGCAGTCGGCGTCGATGAGCAGCACGTCACCCTCGACCCGGTGGGTCACCTCGGCGTCGCGCCAAAGACCGGACTCGGTCCGGTACTCGAGCGTGGTCTCGTCGCCGCCGTCGCCTTCGATTACCACCTCACCCACACTGACGTCGATCTCGACCCGGTCGTAGGGATCGGTGATCGACACCGAGTCGCCACCGGTCGTTCGCAGCGCCCAGGACACGCCGCTCAGCGCGGCGATTGCCAGCAACACAACCCCGACGATGGCCAGGATGCGCAGCAGTGGGCGGCGACGACGCTCTGGGGGAGTTGGGGTCATCGGTGCTCACTCCTCTGCCCGCAGCGTCACGCGGAGTATGCGGTCATCGCCTTCCCGCGGATCGCCACGGAAAGTGTTGCTCGTCAGGACCCACAGAGAACCGTCCGGTGCCGCTTCGGCGTGCCGCAATCGTCCGTACTCGCCGACCGCGAAGTCCGCAGGGGTACCGGCCGTTCCGTCGCGCACCGGGATCTGCCATAGTCGCTCGCCGCGGAGAGCCGCCATGAAGATAGTGTCCCGGACGTAGGCGATGCCGCTGGGCGAAGCCTCGCCGGTCGACCACTGGGCTACGGGATCGACGAACCGGTCGTCGTTACCCACGCCTTCGACTAACGGCCAGCCGTAGTTTTGGCCTGCCTGAATGAGGTTGAGCTCATCCCAGGTGTTCTGGCCGAACTCGCTTGCCCATAAATTCCCGTCGTCGTCGAACGCCAGGCCTTGGACGTTGCGATGGCCGTAGGAGAACACCGGCGAACCGTCGAACGGATTGTCAGCGGGGATTGTCCCGTCCGGGTTCAGCCGCAGGATCTTTCCGGCGACTGAGTCCCGGTCCTGGGCCCGGCCCGCTTCGGAGGCATCGCCGGTGCCGATATAGAGCATCCCGTCGGGTCCGAACGTGATCCGCCCACCGTTGTGGTTACCGGCTCGCGGGATCCCGTCGATGATGATCTCGGCGTCGCCGAGGGCGCCGTTCTGGTATGGCATCCGCACCACCCGGTTGTCATCAGTGGCGGTGAAATAGGCGTAGACCGAGTCGGCCGAGTCGGGCGCCACGGCGATTCCGAGCAGTCCGCCCTCGCCGACGGGCGATACGCCCGCGACGGTTCCGACCTCGGTGACTTGGCCGGTATCGGAAACTCGCAGGATGCGTGCGGAGTCGCGCTCGGACAGCAACGCGGATCCGTCCGGCAGGAAGGCCAGCCCCCACGGCACGTCGAAACCGGTCGCGACGTCCTCGAACTCGGCCGGCACGACCGGGCCGGGTTCGGTGGTCGGCGTGCGGGTCGGCGTGGGCGTGCTCGGTTCGGACGTGGCCGGAGCGCTGGTCGGGGCGGGGCTTGTCGTGGGCGCGGACTCCGGCTCGGGCTCGTCACCGGCACACGCAGCGACCAGGAGTCCGAGCGCGACCAGCACGGAGGCGGTCGGCATGAAGGGCCGTCGACGCATGCAGGGATCTTTCCACGGCCCGATCGAGACGACCCTCGTCTCGTTCCGACACCCGGTGGGCGATTGCCTTTTAGCCACGAGCAAGGCACGGGTGGGTGAGGCGTAGGTTCTGGTCGTGGTCGTCGGCGGAGTCGTGCTCGAGCCGTTCGGCCTGGAACAGGGCCGAGTACCGGACAGTCTCGAGATCCTCACCTGGGATGGCGGCGGCCCGCCGGCGGAGGACGCTATTCGCAGCGTCGAGTTCTACGTGATGCCGTACACGTTCCAGCCGGTGACCGGCGAGGTGATCTCGGAGATGCCGCGCCTACGCGTGGTCCAGACCCTTACTGCTGGGGTCGAGCACGTCACCCCGTTCCTGCCCGCAGGCGTCACGCTATGCAATGCGCGGGGCGTCCACGATGCCAGTACCGCCGAGCTCGCGGTGACATTGATACTTGCGTCGCTGCGAGGTGTGGCTGACTTCGTGCGGGCCCAGGACCGCGAGGAATGGGCTCACGGCGAACGCGCGTCGCTCGCAGACAAGACAGTACTGATCGTCGGCTACGGCTCGATCGGGGCTGCCGTTGAGCACCGGTTGCGTCCGTTCGAATGCGACGTCTTGAGGGTCGCGCGCAGGGCCAGGGACGGGGTGGCGGGGTTCGAGAACGTGCTTCCGCTGGTGGCGGAGGCGGACGTGGTCGTGCTGACCGTGCCGCTGACCGACCAGACCCGAGGGTTGGTCGATGCGGGCTTCCTTGGACGAATGCAGGACGGCGCACTCCTGGTCAACGTCTCGCGTGGTCCCGTTGTCGATACCGACGCATTGCTCGCTGAGCTGGCAAGTGGGCGGCTCACGGCCGCGCTCGACGTCACCGAACCAGAGCCGCCGCCGGCCGGCCATCCGCTCTGGACCGCTCCAGGCCTGCTCATCACACCCCACGTCGGGGGCAATACGTCGGCGTTTCGTCCGCGGGCCATCCGGTTGGTGATCGACCAACTGCAGCGTTATGCAAACAACGAGCCACTAGCCAACGTGGTGGTGGAGGGCACTTTCACCCGCAATGGGTGAGTGTTGCTCCTGTTGGTGGCCAATTCGTCCTGCTAGTTTCGCCACCGCAACCCACGCGGAGCGTCCGCGACGGGCGACCGCATCGAAGGAGCCAGGATGAACGACTACCCGCTGTTGAACCTTTTCTGGACGATGCTCTGGTTCTTCCTGTTCGTCGCGTGGATCTACCTGCTCATCGTCATCCTCACCGACATCTTCCGCAGCGACGACTTGTCCGGCTGGTCCAAGGCACTCTGGGTGCTGTTCGTCTTGATCATCCCCGTTCTTGGTGTCCTGGTGTACCTCATTGCCCGTGGGGACAACATGCGGGCGCGGGCCGCCGCTGACTACAAGCGCCAGGACCAGCAGTTCCGCGAGTACGTGAAGGATGCCGCCGGCAGTTCCGGCACAAGCACAGCGGACGAGCTCACCAAGCTGGCGACGCTGCGGGACGCGGGCACGATCACTGCCGACGAGTTCGCGGCGCAGAAGGCCAAGCTGCTGGGCTGAGCGGGCAGCATCGTCGGTGGAGATTCGGGACTGCTCGGCCGACGATCTGGACGCTGCGCTCGATATCCGGGCGCGTTCGTTCGGCCCGCTTGCCGCCGACCACCACGACCGCTGGCGGCTGATGCAGCAACGAGCGATCAGCAAGGGCCGCCTACTCGGCGCCTACGTGGGGACCGACGTCGTCGCCACCGCGCGTATCCATGCGTTCCGGCAGTGGTGGGGCGGCCGTGCGTTGCGCCTTGCGGGAATCGGCGGGGTCGTCGTTGCGCCTGAATACCGCGGTCGTGGGGTCGGCAAGCAGCTGATGGCGGCAGTGCTCGACCGTTCACGCCAGCACGGGTACCCGCTGTCGGCGCTGTACCCGGCGACGGCACCGGTCTACCGCGCGCTCGGCTGGGAGCTTGCCGGCCGCCAGCATTTCGTGACCGTGGCTGCCGAATCCCTCCGAACGCTGGCGGCCGGGACACTGTCGGTCCCCGTTCGTCGGGCTGGGCCGGGTGACGCCGCCGACGTCATCGCCACCATCGCTCGCCTGCATGAGCGTGATCGCGATTACGGGCCGATCGAGTGGGAGCCCACCGAGGTCGCCGAAGAGCTGGCCGAGGACGGCTACTACGCCTACCTGGCTGACGACGGATTCGTCGGATACCAGTGGGATGGATCCGACCGGATGTACGTCGCGCGCCTCGTTGCGGGCTCGGAGGCGACCCTGTGTACGTTGTGGTCGCTGGTTGGCTCCGGGTCGTCGGTCGCGCACACGGTGCGCGCGTGTGTACCACCCGACGACCCGCTGGTGTTCCTCACCCACGACCTCGGCGTCCAGGCCGAACGGGACGTGTGGTGGATGCTGCGGGTGATCGATGCCGAGTCGGCATTGTCAGGACGCGGCTACCCACCGTTGGTTGATGTCGAGGTGCCCTTGACGATCAGTGACAGAGACGTCGTGGGCAACTCAGGCGAGTGGGTGCTACAGGTCGCGCATGGCCGTGGCCAACTCCGTCGCGGTGCTGGTGGCGCCAACCATCTCCGAGTCGAAGCGAACGGGTTGGCGAGCCTGTTCGCCGGCGTCGGGATGACGACCCTACGACGTGCCGGTTTGGTTTCGGGGGGAACTGACGACGATGACGCAGCTCTCGACGCCGCGCTTTTCGGCCGGGCATTCATGCTCGACTACTTCTGAATCCGCTTCCTTGGACTTGTGTTGTGGGCACGGTCCGCCACACTGCCGTTATGACGGTGTTGCTCATGATCGGCACCCGTAAGGGTCTATGGCTCGCCCGTAGCGACGATGATCGGCAGAGCTGGAAGATCGGCGAACCGCATTTCTTCATGCAGGAGATTCCCGCCTGCGCCATCGACACCCGCCGCGATTCGCCGCGGCTGCTGGTAGGTGCGCGTAGCGAGCACTGGGGTCCGTCGGTCTTTCACAGCGACGACGGCGGCGCAAGTTGGCAAGAGCCGGAGGGCGGGGCCGTCCGGTTCCCAGCCGAGGCGGAGGCCGCAGTCAAGGCCATCTGGCAGCTGCGGCCGGATACCGAGGCTCGGCCGGGCGTCGTCTGGGCGGGCACGGAGCCGTCGGCCCTATGGCGATCCGACGACGGTGGCGAAACCTTCGCTCTTGTCGAGGGTCTCTGGGATCACCCGCATCGCCCCACGTGGGCGCCGGGCGGCGGTGGGCAGGCGATCCACACCGTCCTTCCGCACCCGAGCGACGACAAGCGAGTGCTGGTCGCGATGTCGACCGGCGGGGTCTACCGCACCGACGACGGCGGCACGTCGTGGAACCCGTCCAACGGGGGCATCAAGGCGGACTTCTTTCCCGATCCGTGGCCGGAGTACGGCCAGTGTGTTCACAAGGTCGCGCGCGACGCCGAGGACCCCGACCGGCTGTTCGTGCAAAACCATGGTGGGGTTTACCGCTCGGTCGACGGCGGTGGCACATGGACATCGATCGCCGACGGGCTGCCCAGCGACTTCGGATTCCCGGTCGTCGCGCATCCGGGGCGCCGCGGCACGGCATGGGTCGTGCCACTCGTCGACGCTGGGGAGCGAATCCCACCCGGCGGCGAGCTCGCCGTGTGGCGCACGACCGACTCCGGTGACTCCTGGTCGGCGGCATCGAATGGGTTGCCGCAGACCGGCTTCTATGCGTCAGTTCTGCGCGACGCGTTCACCGCCGACGATGTCGCCGAGTCGACGGGCCTCTACCTCGGGGCTCGCGACGGTTCGGTGTACGCGACTTCGAACGAGGGTGGGTCCTGGACCGAGATCGCGCGCCATCTGCCGGACGTCCTCTGCCTGCGCGCCGCGAGGGTGCCGTGAAGGTGACCCTGCGGCTGCCCGCCGCGCTTCGTGAGCTGGCCCGGGGCGACCGGGCTGTCGTCATCGAGCTTGCCGAGCCGGCGACGGTGGCCAGCCTGCTCGACGAGCTGGCCCTACTGCTGCCAGCGGTTGAACGGCGAATCCGGGACGAGACCGGCGCGCAACGGCGCCACGTCAACCTCTTCGTTGGCGTGACCAATATCCGCGACGGCTCCGGGCTCGGTGAGCCGTTGGTCGACGGTGCCGAGGTGTACGTGATTCCCGCCGTTTCCGGCGGCGGCTGCCTGGAGGTGCGACCCGCGGTCTAGCGTGTGCGGCTATGACCGCAGCAGCGTCCGGAATCGATCTCAAGCCCAGGTCTCGCGAGGTCACTGACGGCCTCGAGCGCGCAGCGGCGCGCGGGATGCTGCGAGCCGTCGGCATGACCGACGACGATTGGGAGAAGCCGCAGATCGGCGTGGGATCGTCGTGGAACGAGATCACCCCGTGCAACCTTTCGCTGGACCGGCTGGCGAAGGCGGCCAAGGACGGCGTGCACGCTGGCGGCGGTTTCCCGATGGAGTTCGGCACCATCTCGATCTCTGACGGGATCTCGATGGGTCACGAAGGGATGCACTACTCGCTAGTGTCCCGCGAGGTCATTGCCGACTCCGTCGAGACCGTGTTCGGGGCCGAGCGGCTCGATGGCGCAGTGTTGCTGGCCGGCTGCGACAAATCCGAGCCGGCGATGTTGATGGCGGCTGCGCGCCTCGACATCGCTGCCGTCTTCCTTTACGCCGGCTCGATCCTGCCCGGCCGGGTCGGCGACCGTGAGGTGACGATCATCGATGCGTTCGAGGCGGTCGGCGCGTGCGCGCGTGGACTGATCAGCCGCGAGGAGGTCGACGCGATCGAGCGAGCGATTTGCCCTGGCGAAGGCGCCTGCGGGGGCATGTACACCGCAAACACGATGGCCAGCGCCGCCGAGGCAATGGGGATGGCACTGCCCGGCAGCGCAGCGCCACCCGCCGTAGACCGGCGCCGCGACGGTCTAGCGCGCCATTCCGGCGAGGCCGTCGTCGAGCTGCTGCGGCGTGGCATCACCACCAGGGACATCCTCACCAAGGAGGCGTTGGAGAACGCCATCGCTGTGGTGATGGCGCTGGCCGGCTCCACGAACGCCGTCCTGCATTTGATGGCCATCGCTCACGAGGCCGAGGTCCCGCTGAGCCTGGACGACTTCAACCGCATCGGGGATCGGGTGCCGCACCTCGCCGACGTCAAACCGTTTGGTCGGTACGTCATGACCGACGTCGACCGGATCGGCGGTGTGCCCGTCGTGTTGCGGGCGCTGCTCGACGCCGGCCTGCTGCATGGCGACTGCCTGACGGTTACCGGAAAGACGATGGCGGAGAACCTCGCTGCCCTCGCTCCGCCGGATCCAGATGGGAAGATCATCCATGCGCTGAGCGAACCGTTGCACCGAACCGGCGGCATGATGATCTTGCGTGGCTCGCTCGCTCCCGACGGCGCCGTCGTCAAGACGGCCGGATTCGAAGGCACGGTGTTCGAAGGAATCGCTCGGATCTTCGACGGCGAGCAGGCCGCCATGGACGCGGTTGAGGACGGCACGGTCCGGGCCGGCGATGCGGTGATCATCCGGTACGAGGGCCCGAAGGGCGGGCCGGGGATGCGCGAGATGCTCGCCGTCACCGGAGCGATCAAGGGCGCCGGGCTCGGCAAAGACGTGCTGCTCGTCACCGACGGCCGGTTTTCCGGCGGCACGACCGGCCTGTGCGTCGGACACGTGGCCCCGGAGGCCGTCGACGGTGGACCGATTGCGTTCGTGCGGGATGGCGACCGCGTCCGGCTGGACGTGTCCGCTCGAACACTCGACCTATTGGTTGATGCAGCTGAGTTCGCAGCTCGCCAGGACGGCTGGACGGCGCCGCCAGCGAAGCACCACCGCGGCGTGCTGGCCAAGTACGCGCGCCTGGTCGGCTCAGCGGCTTCCGGGGCGGTCTGCGACTAGCTGCCGCGCCCAACGCCGTAGCGTCGCTGCCATGTCCTGGCAGTCCTTTCAGCTCGCCTGCGTCTATGCCGTCCCAGCGCTGATCGTCGTCGCGGTGACCGCGTGGCAACCGGCGCAAGGCGTGCTGGCCAGCACGGCTGTGGCTGTGCTGGCGGTTACCTGTCAAGCGCTGCTGCTGAACTCGCACCTCGGGACTCGACGATCGGCCCGGCTCGATCCGCTGACCGGACTACCCGGCCGGGCATACCTGGTCGACCGCATGCGGCGTGCGCTGGCCGGTTCGGCCGAAGGCAGCCTGGTGTTCGTCGACCTGGACCGCTTCAAGGCCGTCAACGACACGTACGGGCATGCAACCGGGGATCGGGTGCTGGTCGAGACGGCGTGGCGACTGTGCCAGGTGATTCCCGAGGGTGCCGTCGTAGCGCGCTATGGGGGAGACGAGTTCGCGGTGTTCCTCCCGACTGAACCTGCCGTCCCAGACGCGTTCGTGAGACGCGTCGAAGCGACCATGCAGCGGCCGATTTCACTCGCTGAAACCGCAGCCGGGCTGCAGGTCACGATCTCGGCCAGTGTGGGGTGCGCACGGTCGGTAGGTGCTTCCGCGGACGAACTGCTCGCCGCAGCGGACCAGGCCATGTACCAGGCCAAGCGCCGACGGAGGCCCGGAGCTGTCGTGGAAGCCCCGCAACCGGGATGACAGGAGGAGTAGTGGGGGCCCAGGAGACCCAGCATTCCTCCTTCGATCATGACAAGAGCCGAGGTCGCGCGGCTGCCCGACCGGTATACGGACGGCTGTCCCGAATGGCGAGACGCCGCTCTCGCTACCTTGACGGCGTCGTGGTTGGTGCGGAAACGTGCGCCACGTGCTTACCAGCGTCCTCGTAATCGGAGCGCGCGTCGGCTGACCCACCCGGCCGACGCGCGACCCCTCGTGAGCCTTCGGGCCGAGGGGTCTTTTCATGCCCCTGCCGCCTACCGAACACAACCGAGAGGCCCAGATGCCGCAGCACCGACCAACTCAGCAGACCCAGGCGTCTTCTGCACCGATGACCGGGGCCGCGAGCCTGATCCGCTCGCTCGAGGCGGCCGGGGTCGACACCGTATTCGGCATTCCCGGCGGGGCGATCTTGCCGGCATACGACCCTCTGCTGGACTCGACTCAGATCAGGCATGTCCTGGTCCGTCACGAGCAGGGGGCAGGCCATGCTGCGGAGGGCTATGCGCTGGCGACCCGTCGGGTGGGCGTATGCATGGCGACGAGCGGTCCCGGCGCGACGAATCTCGTGACGCCCATCGCCGACGCCCACATGGACTCTGTCCCCATCGTCGCGATCACCGGGCAGGTACCGAGCGCTGCGATCGGGACGGACGCGTTCCAAGAAGCCGACATTCGCGGGATCACCATGCCGATCACCAAGCACAACTACTTGGTGACCGACCCGGACGAGATCCCTCGGACGATCGCAGAGGCGTTCCACATCGCCGGCACCGGCCGGCCGGGACCAGTCCTCGTCGACGTCGCGAAGGACGCGCTTCAGGCGCAGACGACGTTTACCTGGCCGGCTGAGATCGACCTGCAGGGCTACCGCCCCACTACCCGCCCGCACTCGAAACAGGTCAGGGAAGCCGCGCGGTTGATCGTCGAGGCGCGACGACCGGTGTTCTACGTCGGCGGAGGAGTGATCAGGGCCGGTGCTTGGGCAGAGCTCCGACGGCTGGTCGAGCTGACCGGCATACCGGTTGTGACCACGCTCACCGCCAGAGGCGCGTTCCCGGACAGCGACCGGCGTAACCTCGGGATGCCGGGCATGCATGGCAACGTCGCCGCCGTGACGGCACTGCAGCGGTCGGATCTGATCGTGGCCCTGGGCGCACGCTTCGACGACCGCGTCACTGGAAAACTGTCCACCTTCGCCCCGCTGGCCAGCGTCGTGCACGCGGACATCGACCCAGCTGAGATCTCCAAGAACCGCGCGGCCGACGTTCCCATCGTGGGCGACTGCAGGGAGGTCATCGCCGACCTGGCCGTCGCGATCGAGACCGAGCACACCTCCGGTCGGCACGGTGACTACGCGGCATGGTGGCACCAGCTCGACGGCTGGCGCCAGCGCTTCCCTCTGGGATTTGCGCCGCCGGACAACGGGGAACTCGCGCCGGAGTACGCCATCGAGCGACTCGGCAAACTCGTCGGCCCCGACGCCCTGTACGTCGGCGGCGTCGGCCAGCATCAGATGTGGGCTGCGCAGTTCATCTCCTATGAAAGGCCCGGCACCTGGCTGAACTCCGGTGGCCTGGGCACCATGGGCTTCGCCGTTCCGGCGGCGATGGGCGCGAAGGTGGGCCGGCCGGACGCGACGGTGTGGGCGATCGACGGCGACGGATGCTTCCAGATGACGAACCAGGAGCTCGCCACCTGTGCCATCGAAGGCATCCCGATCAAGGTCGCGGTCATCAACAACGCCAGCCTCGGCATGGTCCGGCAATGGCAGACGCTGTTCTACAACGAGCGATACTCGAACACCGACCTGGACAGTCGGCGCATTCCCGACTTCGCCAAGCTGGCCGAGGCGTACGGCTGTGTGGGGTTGCGCTGCGACAATGCCGCCGACGTCGACGCCACGATCGACAAGGCCATGGCCGTGGACGATCAGCCTGTCGTGGTCGACTTCGGCGTGCACCGAGATGCGATGGTCTGGCCCATGGTTCCCGCCGGCACCAGCAACGACGACATCCAGATCGCCCGCGGGATGGCGCCAGATTTTGACCGGAGTGAGCAGTGATGAGCAAGCACACGCTGTCCGTCCTGGTCGAGAACAAGCCAGGCGTCCTTGCCCGCATCGCCGCGCTGTTCTCCCGCCGCGGCTTCAACATCGACTCGCTCGCGGTCGGTCCCACCGAGCGCGCAGCAGTGTCGCGGATGACTGTGGTCGTGGACGTCGAGGACAAGCCGTTAGAGCAAGTCACCAAGCAGCTCAACAAGCTCGTCAACGTGATCAAGATCGTCGAGCTGGAACCGGGGCAGTCAGTACAGCGTGAGCTGCTGCTGCTGAAGGTCAAGGCCGATCTGGACTCGCGCTCACACGTGCTGGAGACCGTTCAGCTGTTCCGGGCAAAGGTCGTCGACGTAGCCGCCGACGCAGTCACGATCGAGGCGACCGGATCCCCCGAGAAGCTGGACGCGCTGTTGCGGGTGCTCGAGCCGTTCGGGATCCGGGAGCTCGTACAGTCCGGGGTCGTGGCCGTGGCCGGGGTGCGCGCTCGATGACCGACCGCGCTCTGCGTCCCGTCGACCGACCCGCCTGACCGACCATACGAGGAGAACACCTGTGGCAGAGCTCTATTACGACGACGACGCCGACCTGTCGGTGGTCCAGTCCCGCAACGTCGCCGTGCTTGGATACGGCAGCCAGGGCCATGCACATGCGCTGAGCCTGCGGGACTCCGGCGTCGATGTGCGGGTCGGCCTCCCGGAAGGCTCGAAGAGCCGAGCCGAAGGCCGAGGCCGAAGGGCTGCGGGTGGTGACGCCCTACGAGGCGTGCGAGGAGGCCGACCTGATCGTCGTCCTGGCGCCCGATCCGGTCCAGCGGCACCTCTACGCCGACGCCGTCGAGCCCAACCTGGTCGACGGCGACGCCCTGTTCTTCGGGCACGGTTTCAACATCCGCTTCGGCTACGTCAAGCCGCCGGCCGGTGTGGACGTCTGCATGGTCGCGCCCAAGGGGCCTGGGCATCTGGTTCGTCGCGAGTTCTCCGACGGTCGAGGGGTCCCGGTCCTGGTCGCCGTCGAGCAGGACGCGACCGGCAAGGCGTGGCCGCTCACGCTGTCGTACGCCAAGGCGATCGGCGGCCTGCGGGCCGGTGGGATCAAGACGACGTTCGCCGAGGAGACCGAGACCGACCTGTTCGGTGAGCAGGCCGTCCTCTGCGGCGGAGTGTCCCGGTTGGTCACAGCTCGGCTACGAGACGCTGACCGAGGCCGGATACCAGCCGGAGGTCGCCTACTTCGAGTGCCTGCACGAGCTCAAGCTGATCGTCGACCTGATGTACGAGGGCGGCATCGCCAAGATGCGCTGGTCGGTCTCCGACACCGCCGAGTACGGCGACTACACCTCCGGCCCGCAGGTCATCGACGAATCGGTGAAGGAGCGGATGCGGCAGATCCTACGCGAGGTCCAGGACGGGTCGTGGGCGGCCGGTTTCATCGCCGACCAGGACGCCGGCGCTCCCGAGTTCGCGCGACTGCGCAAGGAGGGCGAGCAGCACCCGATCGAGGCGACCGGCCGGGAGCTGCGCAAGCTGATGAGCTGGGTGAAGTCCGGACGACGACTACACGGAGGGCACCGCGGCTCGCTGACGCGCGTTAGCACGCTCGGACGGGCAGAAGACATCACGACGGCCGGGCCCACTGTTGCGCTCGCCTGACCGCCTTACCAACGCGAAATGGGTGCACCTCGTGAGCAAGCCCGTCGTCCTGATCGCCGAAGAACTCTCGCCGGCGACGGTCGAGGCGCTCGGCCCCGACTTCGAGATCCGGTACTGCGACGGGACCGACCGGGCGCCTTGCTGGCGGCGGTCGTCGACTGCGAAGCGCTGCTCATCCGCAGTGCGACCAGGGTCGACGCCGAGGTCATCGCCGCCGCGAGCCGGCTCAAGGTCATCGCCCGGGCCGGGGTCGGGCTGGACAACGTCGACGTCCGGGCGGCCACCCAGGCCGGCGTGATGGTGGTCAACGCGCCGACGTCGAACATCGTCAGCGCCGCCGAGATGGCCGTCGGGCTCCTGCTGGCGACCGCCCGCAACATCCCTTCGGCGCAACGCTGCGCTTCGGGCCGGTGAGTGGCAGCGCAGCAAGTACGCCGGCGCCGAGCTCTACGAGAAGGTGGCCGGGATCGTCGGCCTCGGCCGGATCGGCATCCTGGTCGCGCAGCGGCTGTCGGCGTTCGGGATGCGGGTCATCGCGTACGACCCGTACGTGCCCGCGGCCCGGGCGGCGCAGATGGGCGTGCGCAGCGTGTCGCTGGACGAGTTGCTGCGGGAAAGCGACTTCATCTCCGTGCACCTGCCGAAGACGCCGGAGACCGTCGGCCTGATCGGCGAGCAAGCGCTGGCCATGGTCAAGCCGACGGTTCGGATCATCAACGCCGCTCGCGGCGGCATCGTCGACGAGCACGCCCTGGCGCTGGCCCTCAAGGAGGGCCGGGTCGCGGGCGCCGGCATCGACGTGTTCGCCAGCGAGCCGTGCACCGACTCGCCGCTGTTCGACTTCGACTCCGTCGTCGTCACGCCGCACCTCGGCGCCTCCACGGCCGAGGCACAGGAGAAGGCGGGGGTCGCGGTGGCGCGCTCGGTCCGGCTGGCCCTGGCCGGTGAGATCGTGCCCGACGCGGTGAACGTCAAGGGCGGCGCAATCGCCGAGGACGTCCGGCCGGGCATTCCGCTCGCGGAGAAGCTCGGTCGGATCTTCACCGCGCTTGCCGGCGGTGTCGCGACCCAGCTCGACGTCGAGGTCCGCGGCGAGATCGTCGAGCACGACGTCAAGATCCTCGAGCTGGCGGCGCTCAAGGGCGTGTTCGCCGACGTCGTCGAGGACCCGGTCACCTACGTCAACGCGCCGGTGATCGCGGCCGATCGCGGTGTCGCCGTGCGCCTGGTCACCGACGAGGAGTCGCCGGACTACCGCAACCTGGTCACCGTGCGAGGGACGCTCGCCGACGGGCGGACGGTGTCCGTGTCCGGCACCCTGTCCGGGCCGCGGCATGTCGAGAAGCTGGTCGAGGTACTCGGCTACGACGTAGAAGTGCAACCCAGCGAGCACATGGCGTTCTTGCGGTACGACGACCGGCCGGGCGTGGTCGGCACCGTCGGCCGGATTCTCGGCGAGGCCAGCGTCAACATCGCCGGCATGCAGGTCAGTCGAGACAGTCGGGGCGGCCACGCGATGGTCGCCATGACCGTCGACCAGGCGATCCCGCCGCATGTCTTGGACGAGATCGTCGCGGCCATCGGGGCGCAGTGGGGGCGCACGGTCGACCTGGACACCCCATGATCAGCAATCTCGGTATCCGAGACTGCTGTCCATCTGTCGCGACACGCCGAGCTACCTGTTGGTAATTTCGCCAGGTCATGGCGTGGTCGGTAGTCATCCTTCGTCGCCGCGACGGGTCCCGATAGGCCGGCTCCCCGTCGCGGGGTTCGGCGTTGCCGCTGGCCGACCGTTCTCGCAACCAACTGACGAGGGACCGCCCGCGATCCGGGATTTCCGCTGGACGATCACTCGGCTCACACCACCCCCGTGTGCCGGGATCCAGCGGGTACCGCGCCCCGTCGCCCAGCACCGATCGATCAACGGAGCGCGATCATGACAGAGGAACAACAGAACGCACAGCACGCGCTGCAGGAGGCGATGGACCGCCGCGACAACGGCGGCGAGACCGGCCACTGAGCCGCTTCGCATGAGCAGGGCCCGCGCCGACGGGGGAGGCGCGGGCCCTTCCATGTGTGCAGTCCCGACCCGGGCGTACGGTGGCCCGCATGTCGCGGAGCATCAACCTGGCCGTGATCCCGGGCGACGGGATCGGCCCCGAGGTCGTGACCGAGGGGCTCAAGGTTCTCGACGCTGTGCTCACTGGCTCGGATACCAAGGTCGAGACCACGCAGTACGACCTAGGGGCGACGCGCTGGCGTGCGACAGGGGAAACCCTGCCCGATTCTGTGCTGGCCGAGCTTCGCGGGCACGACGCGATCCTGCTCGGCGCGGTGGGCGACCCGGCTGTGCCCAGCGGGGTGCTCGAACGAGGCCTGCTGCTCAGGCTGCGCTTCGAGCTGGACCACTACGTCAACCTTCGACCCGCCCGGCTCTTCCCGGGTGTCGCATCGCCGCTCCGTGATCCGGGCGGGATCGACTTCCTGGTCGTCCGCGAGGGCACCGAGGGTCCATATGTGGGCAACGGCGGCGCGGTACGCGTGGGCACATCGGCCGAGATCGCCAACGAAGTCAGCGTCAACACTGCCTTCGGCGTCGAGCGGGTGGTTCGCGACGCATTCACGCGGGCGCAGCGCCGTCCCCGGCGCCAGCTCACCTACGTGCACAAGCACAATGTTCTCGTCCACGCCGGACACCTGTGGCGGCGAACCGTCGAGCGGGTGAGAGCCGAACACCCCGACGTTGCTGTCGACTATCTGCATGTCGACGCAGCAACCATCTTCCTGGTCACCGACCCCGGGCGGTTCGACGTCCTGGTGACCGACAACCTTTTCGGCGACATCCTCACCGACCTGGCCGCAGCCGTCACCGGGGGAATCGGGTTGGCAGCGAGCGGCAACATCAACCCCGACCGCACGGCACCGTCGATGTTCGAACCAGTGCACGGCTCGGCGCCGGACATTGCCGGGCGTGGGGTGGCCGACCCTACAGCGACGGTTCTGTCGGTCGCGTTGCTGCTCGATCACCTCGGACTCACCGACGCGGCACGCACGGTTGAGAACGCTGTTGCCGCCGATCTCGTAACGCGAGGATCCACAGCACGGTCCACGACGCAGATCGGCGACGCCATCGCCACGAACGCCGCACCCTAGAGCGAGATCGGCTGCTCTCTTTCTTCCTCCGGTCGTGAAGATCGTCGTGATGAATGGCCCCGCGCGCGCTGGTGCCGTAGGACTCACAACGATCTTCACAATCAACGAGTGGCCACGCTGACCGGTCGTTTCCACAACCGGGTAGCGTTCGGTTGGACGTCCTAGCATTTGCCGGAGGTAGTCACCATGATCGGCTCGGCGCAGCGGCTGGAGTTCTCGACCACGATGTCGCAGCGCCCGGTACCCGCTGATCGTCGCGCCGAGATTCTGGCCGAGCCGGGGTTCGGGCTCTGGTTCACCGACCACATGGTCACCGCGACCTGGACGCCGGACGCCGGTTGGCACGACGCCGGTGTCCGCCCCTACGCGACCCTCACGCTGGACCCGGCGACCGCAGTGCTGCATTACGCGCAGGCGATCTTCGAAGGGCTCAAGGCCTATCGGCACCCGACGGCTCGATCTGGGCCTTCCGGCCCGAGGCGAACGGCGCGCGGTTCGCGCGGAGCGCCCACCGGATGGCCCTGCCGGAGCTGCCAGTCGAAGCGTTCGTCGGCGCATTGGAGGCGCTGGTTCGGGTCGACGCGGCTTGGGTTCCCAGCGGTGGCGAGAAGAGTCTCTATCTGCGGCCGTTCATGTTCGCGTCCGAGGTGTTCCTGGGTGTGCGGCCGGCCAAGGAGGTCACGTTCTGTCTCATCGCGTCGCCGGTCGGCGCCGTACTTCGCCTCGGGTGTCAAGCCGGTCAAGATCTGGCTGTCCGCGGACTACACCAGAGCGGCGCCGGGCGGCACGGGTGCAGCGAAATGCGCTGGCAACTACGCCGCAAGTCTGATCGCGCAGCAGGAGGCGTTTTCACACGGCTGTGATCAGGTGTGCTTCCTCGATGCCGTCGACCGGCGCTGGGTAGAGGAACTCGGCGGGATGAACCTGTACTTCGTGCACGCCGACGGCTCGATCGTCACGCCCGAGCTGACCGGAACGATCCTCGAGGGCGTTACCCGCTCGTCGATCCTCGACCTCGCCGACGAACTCGGGCACAAGGTCGAGGAACGCCGGATCAGCATCGACGAGTGGCGCGACGGCGTCGCGTCGGGCGAGATCACCGAGGTGTTCGCCTGCGGGACCGCAGCGGTGATCACTCCACTGGGCCGGCTGGCGTGGGACGGTGGCGAGCTGTCGATGGGCGAGGCGGCGGGGCCGGTGACCATGCACCTGCGGGAGACGCTGCTCGACATGCAGTACGGGCGGGCCGAGGACACCCGTGGTTGGCTGCACCGCATCGTCTGACGAGACACGAACGTCCACGATGTGGTCATCTGCGCACGGAAAGGCCGGCCCTGTGGCAGGCTCTGAGCCGATGTCCTTCCGCACGATCATTCCGTAGGCGCGCCGGCCAGCAAGTTGCCAGCGCGCAGACCCTTCGCACCCGCGAGGGGTCTTTCGCTTATCAGGGGTTGGCCATGAGATCGGCACTGACCGCAGACTCGTTCCACGTCTACGACACGACGCTGCGCGACGGCGCCCAGCAGGAGGGATTGTCGCTCTCGGTGCACGACAAGCTCGCCATCGCCCGGCACCTCGACGAGCTCGGCGTCGGCTTCATCGAAGGCGGTTGGCCTGGCGCGATCCCGAAGGACACCGAGTTCTTCCGGCGGGCACAAACCGAGCTCGGCCTCGGCAACGCCAGCCTCGCGGCCTTTGGTGCGACCCGACGGCCCGGCGTACGCGTCGACGCCGATCCACTGGTTCTGGCGCTGGTCGAGGCCGAAACCCCGGTCGTCACATTGGTCGCCAAGAGCCACGTCGGCCACGTCGAGCGGGCGTTGCGGACCACAGTGGACGAGAACCTGGCGATGGTGCGCGACACGGTCGGGTTTCTGGTCGGCCTCGGCCGCCGGGTGTTCCTGGACGCCGAGCACTTCTTCGACGGCTATCGGACGGACCCTGCGTTCGCCCTCGCTGTGGTCCGGACCGCCGCGGAGGCCGGCGCGGAACTGGTGGCGCTGTGCGACACCAACGGCGGACTGCTGCCCGACGACGTCGGCGAGATCGTGGCCGCCGTCAATGACGCCGCTGGTGTCCGGCTTGGCATTCACTGCCACAACGACACCGGCTGTGCGGTGGCCAACTCGTTGGCCGCGGTCGACGCCGGCGCCACCCACGTACAGGGAACGCTGAACGGCTACGGGGAGCGGACCGGCAATGCCGATCTGGTGACCCTGGTCGCGAACCTCGAGCTGAAGCGTGGCCTGCACGTGCTGCCGGACGGCGCGTTGAAGGAGGCGACCCGGATCGCGCATGCGGTCTCCGAGGTCACCAACGTCGTTCCGTACTCGCGCCAGCCGTACGTCGGTGCCAGTGCCTTCGCACACAAGGCCGGACTGCACGCCAGTGCCATCAAGGTCGACCCGGACCTCTACCAGCATGCGGACCCGGAGCAGGTGGGCAATGACATGCGGATGCTGGTCTCGGACATGGCCGGGCGGGCGAGTATCGAGCTCAAGGGCCGTGAGTTGGGCTACGACCTGTCAGTGGACCGGGACCTGGTCAGTCGGGTGACCGGCCGGGTCAAGGCGCTCGAGGCGCGGGGTTACACGTTCGAGGCTGCCGACGCGTCTTTCGAGCTGCTCCTGCGTGCCGAGGCCGACGGCGCGCGCCCGCAGTTCTTCCAGGTCGAATCGTGGCGGGTGATCACCGAGTCGAATCCGCACAGCGACGCGCAGAGCGAGGCGACGGTGAAGGTCCGCGCCGGAGGCGAGCGCGTCGTGGTCACCGGCGAGGGCAACGGCCCGGTCAACGCTCTCGATCACGCGTTGCGCACAGCGATCGGCACGCTCTACCCGGAGATCGACAAGCTCGAGCTCATCGACTACAAGGTCCGAATCCTCGATGCTTCACACGGCAGCGATGCCGTCACCCGGGTGCTGGTCGAGATGACCGACGGCAAGGGATCGTGGGAGACCGTGGGCATCGGCGCCAACATCATCGAGGCGTCGTGGGAAGCGTTGGTCGACGGCGTCACGTATGGCCTGCTCCGCCAGGGTGCCGAACTGCCTCGATAACGAGCTCCGGCGCGGCCGCGTCGGCTGCCTCGAGGTGAGGGGCCCGTCGATACACCTCGGCTGCGGCGCGGTGGAACCCGTCGGGCAGGTCGGCGTCGGCGAATGTCGAGGCGATCTCCTCCATCTCGGCGATCCACCGCCAGCCTTTCGTGGCAGCGGACCTGCCGGCCTGCAAGCTTCGGCCGGTCAGGCCGGGTTGGGACTCTTCCCACTCGGCCAGCAGCACCGGCTCGACGTCCGATGCCCGAGCCAAGGCTCGGATGGCGAGCACGAGCGCCGCGCTGCCCTTCGTCCATGCGGCGTATGCCATCTTCAGCGCCGAAGCAGCGCCGATCTCACCGTCGACGACGCGGGCGTCAACCGCTGTGGAGTCGAACAGCTGCGCAACAGTCGCCGCCTCCGGACCCGCAAGATAGAGGCGGGGTCCGTGGGAGGTCGTGTCGCCGGGCGGTGGTCCGATGATTCCTCCATCCACCACCGACGCTCCTTGGGCTGCGACGACGGCGGCGATCTCGCGAGCGGTGCGCGGTGATATTGCGTTGGCCTCCACCAAGATCCCGCGAAAGTCGCGGATTGCCCGTGCGACCTCCGCCGCCGCAAGTGGCGGGCATACCGAGAAGACAACGTCGCATTGCGCAACCAGCCGCTCCACTGTGCCGGCATCGGCTAGACCCGCTTCGATCGCCCGCTGTGCTGTGGCGGTGCTCCGACCGGCCGAGGCCCAGACGACAGGGTGGCCGGCCTGGACGAGGCAGGCCCCGATTGCTGATCCCATCTCACCCGGATGCAGTAATCCCACGGTGCTTCGCATACCTGAACGTAGCTGGCGGCAGGTTCAGGGCCGGTTCAGACGCGGCGGCGAATAGTGGCTCGGCACGAGTCACCTCGACCGACCCGGGAGATCCCGATGTCCAGACGACGACTTCAGGCGACGGTCGCGGGCCTGGCGGCCGCGCTGCTCGTTGCGGCTGGTTGCTCGACCGGCGACGGCACCGCGTCAGGCGAACCGGCAAGCGAATCGGAACGCATTGCCGGCAAATCCGCCTGTGAAAGAGGTGTGCAGATGGACGTCGTCCAGCCCACGACGGCCCAACTCGAGGCTGGCGGACTGGGCGATCTTCCTTTCGCGGACGACCAAGACCGGGTCGACCTTGTCGCACCGCCGTTCTCGGACCCGACGAACGTGACCAACCCGCTGTTCCCGATCAGCGAGCTGCACTCGGCGCTGCTGAACGGGACGGTCGACGACAAGCCGTTCCGCACCGAGACCACGCTGCTGCCGGACACCAGGATGATCGAATGGAGCCCGGGTCAGTGTGTCAGGGTGCTGGTCTCCCAGTACGTCGCCTATCTCGACGGGCGGATCGAGGAGGTCGCCCTCGACTTCTACGCCCAAGCCGACGATGGGTCGGTGTGGTATTTCGGCGAGGACGTCTTCAACTACGAAGGCGGTGCTGTCGCGGACCTCAGCGGGACCTGGCTTGCCGGCAAGGAAGGGCCGACCGCGATGATCATGCCGGCGACACCGCAGGCAGGGGACGTCCACCGGCCGGAGAACATTCCGGGGCTGGTGTTCGAGGAGGTGACCGTCGCTGAGACCGGCAAGATGGTGGACGGCCCACGTGGCCCGGTCGAGGGCGCGATCGTCGGCCGGGAGCTGCACGACGATGGCTCCTTCTCGGACAAGGTCTTCGCGCCGGGCTACGGCGAGTTCTACAGCGCGCACGAAGGCGACGTCGAGGCGCTCGCGCTCGCGGTGCCGACTGACAGCCTTGAGGGCGGCGTCCCGGCCGACCTGGACGCCATGCTGTCTGGGACGGCCACGGCGTTCGACGCGGCCGGATCCAAAACCTGGCGAGACGCGGCGTCCACCGTTCGGACGATTGCTTCGGCGTGGGCGACGCATCGTGACTCGGGCGTTCCGCCGCGGTTGACAGAACCGACCGACCGGGCGCTGGCGGCCCTCGACCAAGCGGTCCAGGCTCGCGACCAGCTGGCGGCACAGCGCGCCGCCCTCGATGTCAGGCTCGCGGTACTCGACCTGCAGCTGCAGTACCGGCCGCCGGCCGAGATCGATCTGGCCCGGCTGGACCTGTGGGCCCAACAGGTCCAGGTCGACGTCGCGGCCGACGATCTTGAGGCGACCAGCGGCGACGTCGCGACGCTGGAGTGGATCCGGGACCGGATCGCCCGCACGCTTGAAAGCGTGGTGGTGACCAGTATCGACGCCGCACTCGCCGAGCTGCGGACCGCGGTCGCCGACGAGGATCTCGAGGCGGCGGCGGAGGCGGCCGGCTCATTGCGCGAGGTGCGTCCCGACGCCGGCTAGCGGTGCCCATCTGCGAAGATGGCGAAGTGCGCGAGCTGGTGATCGCGACGAATCCCGACCCGGACTCGCGGCTGCCGTACGTGATCGGCGTCCCGTACGGATCCGGTCTGGTGTTCCGGGCAGGCGACACCTGGCCGCGCACCAAGGCCGTGTACTGCTATCCGCTGGACGAGTGGCCGGCCGACGCACAGATCGTGGAGCGGGTGCCGGTGCGCTCGGTTGTCCGGCGCGGCGCAGCGATCGATCTCGTCCTCGACCGGTCACGCGAGAACCGGTCCCAGCTGGTGTTCACGACGGCGCGCGGCCGGGAGGCGGTGTTCTGGCAAAGCCCGCGTACTCGCAAGCAGGCGCGGCCAGGTGTTCGGGTTCCCGGCGCTCGTGCTGCGGGCCTGGCGGAGCTGGAGATCGTCGTCGACGCGCACGAGCGCTACGGCTACCGGTTCGCGGGCCAACAGGTGCGGACGACGCGGCGGGCGCTCCCGGCCGGCGACTACGCCATCGAGCGGGACGGACGAGTCCTCGCCGTCGTCGAGCGCAAGTCGTTGGCCGATCTGGTCTCGAGCCTGACCAACGGAAAACTCAAGTACCAGCTCGGCGACCTCGCTGCGGCGCCGCGTGCGGCCGTCGCGGTCGAGGACCGGTACTCGCAGGTCTTCAAGCTCGACCGGGTCCGACCGGCAGTGGTAGCCGACGGGCTGGCGGAGCTACAGGTGCACTTCCCGTCGGTGCCAATTGTGTTCTGCGAGACGCGCGCACTAGCTGAGGAGTGGACGTACCGGTTTCTCGCCGCCGCTTACTCGGCGGATGTCGACCGCTCCGACACCACGCACCGACTGGCTGCGGCCGACGCACCGCCGACTACTGGCGACATGCGGGCCTGGGCCGCGTCGCGCGGGCTGGACGTCGCGCATCGCGGCCGCCTGTCAGCGGAGGTGGTCAGCGCTTACCACGCTGCTCACGACAGCTAGGCTCACCAGCCGTGCGCATCGCCAGGTTCGCCACCGATGACGAGCCTCGGTTCGCCGCTGTGGGCGAGGACCGCAGCGGCGACGGCGTGCTTGCCGTGCTGGAGGGCGACCCTCTGTACCGGCCGATCCACCTGACCGGTGAGACAATTCCGCTCGGGTGACGCGCGGTTGGTGGCGCCGGTCCTGCCGCGGAGCAAGGTCGTCGGTGTCGGCCGTAACTACGCTGAGCACGCGGCCGAGCTTGGCAACGAGGTCCCGGCGGAGCCGATGCTGTTCCTCAAGCCCAACACCTCGGTGATCGGGCCGGGGGAGCCGATCGTCCTGCCGCCGCAGTCCGAGAACGTGCACCACGAGGCAGAGCTCGCGGTGGTCATCGGACGGGTCTGCCGCGACGTCCCGCCCGAGCGTGTTCCCGATGTTGTCCTCGGCTACACCTGCGGGAACGACGTCACGCGCGCGAGATCTGCAGAAGCGCGACGGCCAGTGGGCGCGGGCCAAGGGTTTCGACTCGTTCTGCCCGCTCGGCCCGTGGATCGAGACCGACCTCGATCCGGCCGACCTGCAGATCACGTGCACGGTCGGCGCCGAGCTGCGTCAGTCTGGACGGACGTCGCAGATGATCCACGACGTGCCTGCGCTGGTGGCCTTCATCAGCGCTGCGTTCACGCTGCTGCCGGGAGACGTCATCCTCACCGGGACACCGGCCGGCGTCGGGCCCATCGTGGACAGGCGACGACGTGACCGTCGCCATCGAAGGCATCGGCGAGCTGACCAACCGAGTGGTGTCCGCGATGACCGACGAGGTCCTCGGCGACCTGTCGCCGGCCGACGTGCGCGTGCGGTTCTGCCCGTCGCCGACGGGCAACCCGCACGTCGGCCTGGTGCGGACGGCGCTGTTCAACTGGGCGTTTGCTCGACACCACGGCGGCACGTTCGTGTTCCGGATCGAGGACACCGACGTCGCGCGCGATTCGGAGGAGTCCTACCTCGCGCTTCTCGAGGCGTTCGACTGGCTGGGCTTGCGCTGGGACGAGGGCCCCGACGTGGGCGGCCCGCACGCCCCGTACCGGCAGTCGCTGCGTACCGGCATCTACACCGACGTCGTCGAACGGCTGGTGCAGTCCGAGCGCGCCTATCCGTGCTACTGCACACCGGCCGAGCTCGAACGGCGCAGGGACGCAGCGCGCGCCGCGGGTCGGCCGAGTGGCTATGACGGGCATTGCCGGAAGCTGACGCCGGCACAGCTCGACGCGTACCGCGCCGAGGGTCGCCAGCCAGTCACCCGGTTCCGGATGCCCGACCGGGCGATCACCGTGGAGGACCTGGTGCGCGGCTGGATCACCGTGGACGCCGACAATGTCTTCGACTACGTGATCGTCCGCGCGAACGGCCAGCCCCTGTACCCACTGGTGAATCCGGTCGACGACGCATTGATGGGGATCACGCACGTCCTGCGTGGCGAGGATCTCCTTCCCTCGACTCCTCGGCAGGTGGCATTGCACGAGGCTTTGCGGGAGGTCGGGCTAGCCGACGGTCCATTGCCCAGGTTCGGGCACCTGCCGTTCGTCATGGGGGAGGGCAACCGCAAGTTGTCCAAGCGCGATCCCCAGTCGTCGTTGCAGCATTACCGCGACCGCGGCTTCGTGCCCGAGGGTTTGCTCAACTACCTCGCGCTGCTCGGTTGGTCGATCGGCGACGACCGGGAGATCTTCACCCTCGAGGAAATGGCGGGAGCATTCGACGTCACGAGGGTGAACCCGAATCCGGCCCGGTTCGACCCCAAGAAGGCCGAAGCGATCAACGGCGTCTGGCTGCGCCGGCTACCCGTTGACGAGCTCGCCGCCCGGATGGTTCCGCACCTGCAGTCGGCCGGGGTGCTGCCGCCAGCACCGTCGGCTGATCAACTGAGCGTTCTGCATGCAGCTACTCCACTGGTTCAGGAGCGAATGTCCGTGCTGGCGGAGGCAGTGGGCATGCTGGGCTTCCTGTTCACCGACGGCCAGGTGCTCGCGCCGGACGACGACGCTCTGGCCGCCATCCGAACCCCCGAAGCGCAGGCTGCCCTTGCAGCGGCCAGGCACGCGCTGACCGACCTGCCGGACTGGACCACGGAATCGATCGAATCGGCCTTGCGTTTCGCATTGGTCGACGGGCTGGGGTTGAAGCCGAAGCATGCGTTCGGCCCCGTGCGGCTCGCTGTCACTGGCCGCCGGGTATCCCCGCCGCTGTTCGAATCGCTGGCGTTGCTCGGCCGCGAGCGGACCCTGGCCCGCCTCGACACCGCTCTGGGCATGGCCAAGGCCTAGTATCCTGGCTGCGCGATCGTGCGCCCACGGTGTCCGATCTGGTGGGGTATGGTGTAATTGGCAGCACGACTGATTCTGGTTCAGTTAGTCTAGGTTCGAGTCCTGGTACCCCAGCAGGTAGAGTTCTGCAGCGCGAAGTTCGTCCCTTCCGGCCCCGTTGTGTAGCGGCCTAGCACGCCGCCCTCTCAAGGCGGTAGCGCGGGTTCGAATCCCGTCGGGGCTACCAGCAAACGCCCAGGTCAGCGACCGGGGCGTCGCTGCATTCGGAAACTCCATCACGGCGCTGCTGTGGATGACGTTCTGCCGCGACCCGGACGGTCACCAGATCGGCCTGATGCAGGAGCGGCGAGCGGGGTAACCAGATCAGTCAGACGGATGCCCGTGTTCACTCGTCGGCGCTGCGAAGCACCGTCGTGAGCCGCTCGGCAGCGCCGAGTACGGCAGCCGCGTGCATCCGGCCGGGCTGGCGGGTCAGGCGTTCGATCGGGCCAGACACCGAGACTGCCGCGACCACCCGTCCACTTGACGCCCGCACCGGTGCGGACACCGAAGCAACCCCCGGCTCGCGCTCGGCAACGCTCTGCGCCCACCCGCGGCGCCGCACGGCTGCGAGCATCGTGGCAGTGAACCTGGCCCCTTGCAGGCCGCGGTGCATGCGCTCGGGTTCCTCCCAAGCCAGCAGGATCTGCGCGGCGGAGCCCGCGAGCATCGTCAAGGTCGCACCGACCGGAATGGTGTCGCGCAGTCCGGTCGGGCGTTCGGCGGCGGCCACGCAGATGCGGTGATCACCCTGCCGGCGAAACAGCTGGGCACTCTCGCCGGTGGCCTCGCGCAGGCGGGCAAGCACCGGGCCCGCTGCCGCCAACAACCGGTCTTCGCCCGCGGCGGTGGCGAGCTCACCGAGCCGCGGACCGAGGATGAACCGGCCGTGCAGATCACGAGACACCATCCGGTGGTGTTCAAGCGCCACTGCCAGCCGGTGCGCGGTGGGCCGGGCCAGGCCGGTCGAGTTGACCAGATTGGCTAGCGTGGCGGGTCCCGCCTCCAGGGCCGCGAGCACGAGTGCCGCCTTGTCCAGGACGCCGACTCCACTAGAGTTGTCCATGAACCGATACTGCCATCTCAACATGCGAGATGACAACTAGCGCAACCACGCCGCGAGGACGAGCATCCCTCCGAGCGGTCCCCGAGTCGAATCCCAGTGCCCTGCAGGCGCGCGAGGAGGACCAGGTCATGGGCAAGACCCTTGCCGAGAAGGTATGGGAAGCGCACGTCGTCCATCGGGCCGAGGGTGAGCCCGACCTCCTGTACATCGACCTGCACCTCGTGCACGAGGTCACCAGCCCGCAGGCCTTCGACGGTCTACGCCTCGCCGGGCGGAAGGTTCGCCGCCCCGACCTGACCATCGCGACCGAGGACCACAACGTGCCGACGACCGGCATCGGGCTGCCGATTGCCGACCCGGTGTCCCGCGTCCAGGTCGAGACGTTGCGCCGCAACTGTGCGGAGTTCGGCATCCGGTTGCATCCCATGGGAGACGTCGAGCAAGGCATCGTGCACGTTGTCGGACCGCAGCTCGGCCTGACCCAACCGGGCCTGACAGTCGTCTGCGGTGACTCGCACACCTCGACTCACGGCGCATTCGGCGCCCTGGCGTTCGGAATCGGCACTAGTGAGGTCGAGCATGTGCTCGCGACGCAGACGCTGCCCATGCGCCCGTTCAAGACGATGGCGGTCACTGTCGACGGCGAGCTACGCCCCGGAGTGACGGCCAAGGATCTCGTGCTGACCGTCATCGCCACCATCGGCACCGGCGGCGGTCAGGGTTACGTGATCGAGTATCGCGGCGAGGCGATCCGAGCGATGTCGATGGAAGCGCGGATGACCGTGTGCAACATGTCGATCGAAGCCGGGGCACGGGCCGGCATGGTCGCACCGGACGAGACGACCTTTGCCTTCCTCAAAGACCGGCCGCATGCGCCGCAAGGAACCGACTGGGACATCGCGCTCGAGACCTGGCGAGAGCTTCGGACCGACGACGATGCGGCGTTCGATGCCGAGGTCGAGTTGCACGCGAACCAGATCGAGCCCTTCGTCACGTGGGGCACCAACCCAGCCCAGGGGTTGCCGTTGTCGGCGTCGGTGCCCGACCCGGCGTCATTCACCGATGAGAGTGAGCGCAACGCGGCAGAGCGCGCACTCGCGTACATGGCGCTCACGCCAGGGACGCCCTTGCGGGACATCAACGTCGACACAGTGTTCCTCGGCTCGTGCACCAATGGACGCATCGAGGACTTGCGTGCTGCGGCTTCCGTGATCGACGGCCGCAGTGTCGCAGCCGGCGTTCGGATGCTGGTCGTGCCAGGTTCGATGCGAGTCAGGGCGCAAGCAGAGTACGAAGGTCTGCACGAGGTATTCCTCGCCGCCGGCGCAGAATGGCGTGCGGCCGGGTGCTCGATGTGTCTCGGCATGAACCCGGATCAACTGGCGCCGGGCGAGCGCAGTGCATCGACGTCGAACCGCAATTTCGAGGGCCGGCAGGGCAAAGGCGGACGGACCCATCTGGTCTCGCCGCTCGTGGCGGCCGCGACTGCGGTTGCCGGTCACCTTGCGGCGCCGGCTGACCTGCCCGTCCTGACGGAGGAATGACGGCGATGGACTCCTTCACCGTGCACACCGGGACGGCATTGCCGTTGCGACGCAGCAACGTTGACACCGACCAGATCATCCCGGCGGAATACCTCAAGCGCGTCACTCGCACCGGATTCGAGGACGGCTTGTTCGCAGCTTGGCGCACCGACCCCGACTTCGTGCTCAACCGACCTGAGCATGCAGGTGCCTCGATTCTGATCGCCGGCCCCGACTTCGGCACCGGGTCATCGCGCGAGCACGCGGTGTGGGCGTTGCAGGACGCGGGATTCCGAGTCGTGGTGTCGTCGAAGTTCGCAGACATCTTCCGCGGCAATGCCGGCAAGTCCAGTCTGCTCACTGCCCGCGTGGATCAGGCTGTGGTCGACGCACTGTGGGCCATCGTCGAGGCAAGCCCATCGACGCCGATTGTCGTGAATCTCGAAACTCGCGAACTTCGAGCTGACTCTGTCAATTCATCGTTCGAGGTTGACGACTACACGCGTTGGCGCCTACTGCAAGGGTTGGACGACGTCGGTTTGACGTTGCGCCATATAGAAAAAATCGAAAGGTACGAAGCCGGGCGGCCGACGTACCTTCCGCGGACTGTGGCCTGAGGCAAACGCCCACCGCGCGACACGCGTGCTAGGACTCGCCGTAGGTCATTGTGTCGACACTGGTTTCTCCCTAGCGTGCAACGGGAATCGGGTTGTCGACCCGGCCGTCCGCATCTTTGGGGGATGCAGTGAACAAGTCGCAACTGATCGACGAGCTCGCCGAGCGCTTCGACGGCAACCGCAAGGTCGCGGCGCACGCCTTGGAATCGGTCGTCGATGTGATCACCAGATCGGTGTCGACCGGGGAGAAGGTCGTCATCACCGGCTTCGGAGTGTTCGAGCGCTCCGTACGCAAGGCAGGCACTGCCCGGAACCCACGCACCGGGGACACCGTGACGACTCGTGACAAGTTCGTCGCCAAGTTCCGTCCGGGCAGCGAACTCAAGGGCATCGTCAGCGGCGCACGCAAGACCCGCAAGCGGGTCGCCGCCTCGTTGTCTGTCGTTCCGGCGACCGCTGCCACGGCTGCCGAGTCCGCCAGTCGGGCTGCGGCTACCGGGCTTCGGGCGGCGGCCGACGTCGCGCGCGGCGGTACCCCTGTTGCGGCTGCCCGTAAGAGCACCGCCAAGAAGACCACGGCCGCAGCACGACCGGCGTCGGCGAAGAAGACCGCGGCCAAGAAGGCGACGACGAAGAAGGCTGCGGCCAAGAAGGCGACGACGAAGAAGGCTGCGGCCAAGAAGGCGACGACGAAGAAGGCTGCGGCCAAGAAGGCGACGACGAAGAAGGCTGCGGCCAAGAAGTCGGCAGCGAAGAAGACCACCGCGGCGAGGAAGTCGACGGCGAAGAAGACCACCGCTGCGAAGAAGGCGACGACGAAGAAGGCTGCGGCCAAGAAGTCGGCAGCGAAGAAGACCACCGCGGCGAGGAAATCGACGGCGAAGAAGACCACCGCCAAGAAGGCGCCCGCGAGGAAGACGACCGCCAAGAAGGCGCCAGCGAGGCGGGCGACCCGTTAGGTAACCCGTACTGAAGCGAAGCGGTAGACCCGACCGATGATCCGCCTGGTGGTCTACCGCTTCGTCATGGGTGTGTCAGTCCGGCAGTGTGATGAGCGTCAGGAAGGCCACCCGCAACTCGGAGCCCGACCCGGTGGTGCGAATACGCACCCGTTGCCCGACCCGGGTCGTTCGTAGACCGCCAGCGGCGAAGGCGTCCGCTGAATACGGCAGCTCGGTTCCGTCGTCCAGCAGCACCGAACCCGAGCGGGTAGCGGGGTCGAACGTCGCTATCGTCGCCTGCACGCTCCGGAGCGTACCGACGCCGCAGGAAGGCCGTCCTTACAGCGCGGCGAGCTCCTCGGTGGTGCGCGCGCCGACGCCAAGCCGGACCGCGTCCCACAGATCCACCGCCGTGTCGACATCGCGGCGGACCGAGCCGATACCCACCAGGTCGATCTCCACGGCACCGCTTGCCCGATGGGCCGCCCGCGAACGTCCGCCGAACCGGGGCTCGAATGCGGCGGGATCGGTCACCGCGTACAACGTTGTGCCGATCCCGGCGACGTCGCCGACGAACGACACCGGATGAGCCGAGGCGGCGCGCAACACGTCTGCCAACTCATTCGTGCGCAACGCAGGGAGGTCCGCCGACAACGCCGCGATCGGCGCACTTGGTCGCCGCCGCAATGCAACTGCGGCGCCATGGCGGAGAGCGGCGTTGAGTCCAGCGTCCGGCGCATCGGCGACCACTACGGCGCCGCGATCAGTCGCGTCATGAGCGGTTTGAAAATCATCGGTCACCACAATGACCTCAGCGACCTCGGGACATTCGAGTGCGGCGGCGATGGTGTCAGCCGCGAACGCTCTCGCGAGCGCCGCGCGGTGCGCCCCGGCGAGATCGGCGAGCCGGGTCTTCGCGACCTCGGGCCGCTTCACCGGCACAATGACCGACCAAGGGACCGATGGAGCTGGGTACGACTGTGCAGCATGCATCGCGACCATGATCCCAGCCCGGGCCCGTACCGGGCGGACCGAGGAGGGCGTGTGGCTGGACCGAGACAGCGGTTGGGCTTTTGGTACCGGCTGGTCGCGCACCTGTTGCGTCCGATCCTGATGGTGACGACTCGGCGTGCGTGGGCCGGTGCCGAACACCTGCCCGGCGTCGGCGTCGGCGTCGTCGTCACGCCCAACCACATCTCCTACGCTGACCCGCTGACCCTGGCGCATTTCCTGTGGGACAACGGTCGAGCGCCGCGCTATCTTGCGAAGGAGAGTCTCTTCCGCCTTCCCGTGTTGGGCAAGATCATCGCGGCCTGCGGTCAAATCCCCGTGTATCGCACGTCTCGCGACGCCGCCCTGGCATATCGGGACGCTGTGGCCGCCGTGCGCGCGGGTGAATGCGTCGGCATCTACCCCGAGGGGACCATCACCAAGGATCCCGCCCTCTGGCCCATGAACGGCAAGACCGGCGCGGCCCGGGTCGCCCTGGAGACCGGTTGCCCCGTCATCCCGATCGCGCAGTGGGGACCGCAGGAGATCCTTCCTCCGTATACGAAGAAGTTTCGGCTGCTGCCGCCCAAGACCGTGCACGTGCTTGCCGGACCGCCGGTCGACCTGGCCGACCTGGCCGGTCAGCCGGTTACCCCCGAGGTCTTGCGCACGGCGTCGGACCGAATTCTCGATGCGATCACTGCCCAGCTCGCGAAGCTCCGCGGTGAGCTGCCGCCACCGAACCGCTTCGATCCGGCCCGGGCTCTGAGCTCCGAGGACGACCAGTGACCCGCGCTGGCGTATTCGGGATCGGTACCTGGGGAACCGCATTCGCCCTGGTGTTGGCCGACGCGGGCACCGAGGTCGTCGTCTGGGGCCGACGCCCCGAGTTGTGTGACGTGGTGAACCGCACCCGCCGCAACCCTGACTACCTGCCAGACATCGAGCTTCCGGAGACGGTTCGAGCCACGGCCGATCCACGCGAGGCCGCGGCGGGCGCGGACCTCATCGCGCTGGCAGTGCCGTCGCAGGCGTTGCGTGGGAACCTCACGACCTGGGTGCCCGTACTGCCACCCGGTGCCATTTTGGTCAGTCTGATGAAAGGCATCGAGCTGGGCACGGCCAAGCGGATGAGCGAGGTCATCGAGGAGGTCGCTGGCGCACCGCCCGAACGGGTCGCGGTCGTATCCGGCCCGAATCTCGCCGGCGAGATCGCGCAACGCCAGCCCGCCGCCAGCGTCGTTGCCTGCGTGGACGAGGCGACTGCCCAGGAGGTTCAGAAGGCCTGCCACTCGCCATATTTCCGGCCTTACACCAACACTGACGTGGTTGGCACGGAGCTCGCTGGAACGGTCAAGAATGTCATCGCCCTCGCTGTGGGCATGGCCGAAGGCCTTGGCTTCGGGGACAACTCCAGGGCGAGCGTCATCACCCGCGGCTTGGCCGAGACGGCGCGGCTGGGCGGAGCACTGGGGGCAGATCCGTACACCTTCTCCGGGCTGGCCGGGCTGGGTGATCTCGTCGCAACCTGCTCCTCACCGCTGTCCCGAAACCGGACCTTTGGCGAGAAGCTCGGCAGGGGGATGTCACTGGCCGAGATCCTGGCTTCGACTCGGCAGGTCGCCGAGGGGGTCAAGTCCTGTGAGTCAGTGCTCGACCTGGCCAACCGGGTAGCCGTGGAGATGCCGATCGTCGAGGCGGTCGCCCTGGTCGTGCGCGGTGAGATGACGCCCATGGATATGTTGGGCAGCCTGATCTCCCGTACCGCCAAGCCAGAGCGACACGGGCATTGATCCGTCTTACAACGAGCGCCCGGCACTCTGGGTCGCTCTAGTTCAGTTGCTCGAGGGCTTGGGCGAGGTCGGCCCACAGATCCTCGACGTCCTCGATGCCGACGGAGAGTCGAATCAACGTCTCGGGGACGCTGCGGCTCTCCTCGCCCAGCGCCTGCGGCGTTCCAGGCTGGACTCGACGCCACCCAGGCTGGTGGCGTGCACCCAGAGCCGAGTGGAGCGGCACACCTGGTCCGCGGCGGCTGCATCGCCGACGGCTCGAAGGAGATGATGGCGCCGAACCCGTTCATCTGTGCAGTGGCCCGAGCGTGGCCGGGGTCATCGAGAGCCCGGATAGCGGACCCGGCCGACCCGGGGGTGAGAAGCCAGTCGGTCGGCGAGCACCGCGGCGTTGCGCTGGGCACGTTCGAGGCGCAGGTGCAGGGTGCGAATGCCGCGCAGGGCGATCCAGGTCTCGATCGGGCCCGGGATAGCGCCCCGGTAGGCGCGATGCTCGAGCAATCGGCCGGATAGGTCGCTTGTCGCGCGTCACGGCGGCCCCGAGCAGCAGGTCGGAGTGGCCGGACAGGTACTTGGTCACGCTGTGCACGACGACATCGGCCCCGAGGTCCAGCGGCCGCTGGTTGAGCGGAGTCGCGAACGTGTTGTCCGCACAACAGATCACGCCGCGCTGCCGACCAGCGGCGAACAGGGCCGGCAGGTCGGCCACGGCGAGCATGGGGTTGGTCGGCGACTCGACAAACAGCATGGTGGCATCGGTCATCGCCGCGAGCGTCGCTTCGGTATCTGCGACGTCCACCCGCCGTACCTCTATGCCGCGGTTCGCCGCGATCTGGTCCAGCAGCCGCGAAGTACCACCGTACGGGCTCGACGGTGCCACGAGCACAGCCCGCTCCGGCAGCAGATCCAGGACTGCCGCTACGGCGGCCATGCCCGATGCGAACGCGAGGGCCTGGCCACCTTCGAGGGCACCGAGCACCTCTTCGAGTGCGGTCCACGTGGGATTGCCCGACCGCGCATATCCGATCGGACCGCCCTCGACGTAGGTCGAGGCGAGCACCGGCGGAGCCGAGAGCGGCGAGTCCGGTGTTCGGTCGGGGCGGCCGGCGTGGACGAGGGTGGTTGCGATGGCGAACATGGTTCTGCCGCCGTCCCGTTGGGGCTCGTTGGTATCAGGCATGGTGGCGATTCTGCTCTGGCGAGTAGGGTCGCGCCGATGAACTCCCAGCAGTTCCGCCGGATCCGGGTTGCGGTCGTGTTCGGCGGTCGGAGCTCCGAACACGCGATTTCGTGTGTGACGGCCGGCAGCGTGCTGCGTGCGATCGACCCGCAGCGCTACGAGGTCGTGCCCATTGGCATCACGCCGAAGGGACGCTGGGTTCTCGTTCCTGGAGATCCAGACATGTTGGCGATCACCGACGGAAGGCTGCCCGAGGTGGCCGACGACGGCGGCACGGTCGTCTTGCCGAGTAGCGCCGGTACTGCCGAGGTCGTCGTCAACGAGCCGGGTGCAGCACCGCGCACGCTCGGTGAGGTCGACGTGGTGTTGCCACTGCTGCATGGTCCGTACGGCGAGGACGGGACTCTGCAGGGGCTGCTCGAACTTGCCGGAGTGCCGTATGTGGGGTCAGGTGTGCTGGCCTCTGCGGTTGGGATGGACAAACACTTCATGAAGCTCGTGCTGGCTGCTCACGGTCTCCCGGTATGCCGGCACGTGCTCGTCGAGCCCGGTGCCTGGGAACCGCAACGACCGCGGGTTTTGGCAGAGACTGCCGCCCTTGGCTGGCCGGTCTTCGTCAAGCCGGCCAGAGCCGGTTCCAGCGTGGGTATCACCAAGGTCCGCAGCGACGACGGGCTCGATGAGGCCGTGCTCGACGCCCGCCGCCACGACCCCAAGGTCGTGGTCGAAGAGGCAGTCCAGGGCCGAGAGGTGGAGTGCGGCGTCTTGGAGGGACGCGGTGGCGGACTACCCGACACCAGCGTCGTCGGCGAGATCCGGGTCGACGAGACCCACGAGTTCTATGACTTCGACGCCAAATATCTGGACGAGGCTCATGTTTCGCTGGACGTGCCCGCAGACATCCCCAGCGAACTGGCCGACCGAATCCGGTCCTTGTCGGCGCGCGCCTTCCGGGCCCTGGCCTGCGAAGGCTTGGCGCGAGTCGATTTCTTCCTCCGTCCGGACGGCACCGTGCTGGTCAACGAGCTCAATACCATGCCAGGATTCACGCCGACTTCGATGTTCCCGATGCTCTGGGCAGCGACCGGGCTGGACTATCCCGCGCTGGTCGACCGGTTGCTGACGACCGCACTCAGCCGTCCTACTGGCCTGCGTTAGGCGCTGGAACCGTGGCGTTGATGGCTGCGGCAAGGTCGGCGAGCACCACGGCCTCGGGCGCATAGTCGTCGGGGATGGCGACCTCGATGAAGGGCTCCCGGTCGGTGGCCGTGAAGAAGGTGCCGCCCTGTCCGTCGACGGGGAACCAACCGACGCCGTCGATGTCGAGCAGTTGGGTGTCGGGGCGGTACTCGCCAGGCAGTGCGACCCCGCAGCGGAGCACAACCGGCGGATCACCCCAGGCCGCCGCGTGGTCGGAGGCCGGCTCGATGTCGCGGCGCACGGCGTCAGACACCACCTCCGGGAGGACGTCGAGCAACGCTGCGCAGGCTTGCTCGCTGCCCGGTGCCGTCTCGAAGGGCTCGACGTCGACCGCACCGAAACCGCAGCCGCCGACGAGGAGCGTCCCGCCGAGTACCGTCGCCGTCAGATGTGAACGACCGGGCACGTCAACGTGCGGGTGATCCCCTCGACTCCTTGGACCTTGGCGACGACGAGCTTGCCCAGTTCGTCGACGTTTCGGGCCTCTGCGCGGACGATGACGTCGTAGGGGCCGGTGACGTCCTCGGCCGTCGTCACGCCATCGATCTCGGCGATCTCACGCGCAACGTCGGCCGCCTTGCCGACCTCGGTCTGGATGAGGATGTAGGCCTGCACCACCACGCGCGTCCTCCAAGCTCTTGGGCGAAGATGTCCGAACGTCGCGGGCAAACCTACCGCTTGGCCGGATCATCGAGGGGGTTTCATGTCCGAGAAGGTGGCCGACCTCGGCGAGTTCGGTCTCATCTCGGCTGTCACGGCGCGGCTGCCGCAAGGACATGGGGTGCTGGTCGGACCGGGTGATGATGCCGCCGTCCTGAGGACGCCGGACGGCCGCGTCGTCGTCACAGCCGATCTTCTGGTCGAGCACCGGCACTTTCGCCGCGACTGGTCGCTTGCGGTCGACATCGGCCACAAGGCGGCGGCCCAGAACCTTGCCGACGTCGTGGCGATGGGAGCCGTGCCGACGGCAATTGTCGTCGGCCTGGGAGCACCGGCCGACCTGCCGACACAGTGGGTGCTTGAATTCGCCGACGGCCTCCGGGAGGAATGCGAGCCGCTGGGCGCGTCGGTCGTCGGCGGTGATGTCGTGCAATCCGACGTCGTGATCGTAGCCGTGACGGCGCTCGGAGACCTGCAGGGGCGCGCACCGGTCACCCGGGCCGGTGCCCGCGCGGGAAACGTCGTTGCCGTCTGTGGCCGGCTGGGTTGGGCCGAGGCGGGTTTCCGAATCCTCAGCCGTGGCTTTCGGTCACCACGGGTGCTGGTTGAAGCGCACCGTCGCCCCGTCGTGCCCTATTCGGCGGGGCCGGAGGCCGCGACGCTGGGTGCGACGGCCATGTGTGATGTGAGCGACGGGCTGATCGCCGACCTCGGCCACGTCGCACGGGCCAGTGCGGTGGCCATCGATCTGGATCGGTCAGTCTTCGACGTACCCGAACCCATTCGGGATGCAGCCGCTGCGCTTGGCGCGGAGCCATTGGACTGGATCCTGACCGGGGGGGACGACCACGCGCTTGCGGCGACCTTCGAGGCTGAGGTTGCGCTGCCAAGCTCTTGGCGGGTCGTGGGAAGGGTGTCCGCCGGCGAAGGCGTGACCATCGACGGCGCGCCCCATACCGGCGACCCGGGGCACCTGCACTACCGGGCCTGACCTACTGGGTCAGGTTCTGCGAGTGACCTTGCCCGCCTTGAGGCACGATGTGCAGACCTTGATCCGCTTCGGTGTTCCGTCGACGACCGTGCGCACCGACTGGATGTTCGGGTACCAGCGGCGGCGGGTCCGGCGGTGCGAATGGGAAATCGAGTTGCCGAAACCCGGGCGCTTGCCGCAGATGTCGCAGGTGGCAGCCACGGGAAACTCCTTGGACGTGAAGAACGCGGGAAGGCAACCGGAACAGGTTACCCGTGCGCAGCTCAAGGCCCAAATCCATGATCGAATGTGCACAGGTTGTGCAACCCGCCGGCGTGTTGCAGCAATCTCTGAACACTTGATCTTGGCGGTGGGTGGACGCTCCGACTGGTCGGCTGTGCGAGCTAACCTCCACGCCAGGTACTGAGCACGAGGAGGCCGGCGATGGCAGCCGAACCGGTGCTGGACGCACAGCTGGTCCTGCACTGGTGCCAGGCTGCCCTTGCCGCGTTGGCCGAGGCGCGCGAAGAGATCGACGCTCTCAACGTCTACCCGGTCCCCGACGGCGACACCGGCACCAACATGTACCTGACGTTGGAATCGGCCACTGCCGCAGCCGAGGGGGCGGGTGGCGACGCCTCGACCTCTGCACCGGGTCCGGTGTTGAACGCCATTGCCCGCGGCGCGCTCCTCGGCGCCCGGGGAAACTCCGGCGTCATCCTTGCTCAGATGCTCCGCGCTGTGGCCGAAGTGCTCGGTCGGGCCGACGCCTCGCGGTCCGAGCCGGCGACGCTCGCCGCGGCCCTCACCCGCGCTGCTGATGCCGCGTACGCCGCAGTCGGAGACCCGGTTGAGGGAACCATCCTCACGGTGGCGCGGGCAGCGGCACAGGCGGCCACCGCTTGCGCGAGTAGCCCGGACGCCACGCTCGGCGAGGTTGCGCTCGCGGCCGCGCGCGCAGCCCGGGAGGCCCTGCAGCGGACGCCGGACCAGCTGGAGATCCTGCACCGAGCCGGCGTCGTCGACGCTGGGGGCCGCGGGCTGGCCGCCGTGCTGGACGCGTTCGACACAGTGCTGACCGGCAGGCAGCCGCCCGCATACCCACGAATGATCCCCATCGAGCCGGTGCTGGCTGCGGAAAGCGAGGATGCGACTGCTGGCCAGTCGCCCGCGTACGAGGTGATGTACCTGCTCGACGCATCAGAGAACACGATTCCGCAGTTGCGGGCGGCGCTCGAGCCAATGGGGGACTCGCTGATCGTCGTCGGCGGCGACCCGCTGTGGAACGTTCACGTTCACGTCGACGACGCCGGCGCGGCCATCGAGGCTGGGATGGCCGCCGGGCGCCCCCACCGGATCCGGATCACCTACTTGGCGGGGCCGGCTGCTCGCCACGCCGCGCGGGACGGCACCCGAGCCGTCGTGGCATATGCCGCCGGGGACGGGCTGTCCGCCCTGTTCGAGTCTGCGGGCATCAACGTGGTTCAGACAAAAGTCGGCCGCCCGTCGACGGCAGAGATTCTGACGGCTATTCGCGCCTGCGGCGCCGTCGAGGTGGTGGTGCTGCCCAACGCGCACGACGGCATCGCAGTGGCGGAGGCGGCCGCAGCCGAGGCGCGCGCCGAAGGCATCCGGGTTGCCGTCATTCCGACCCGCGCTCAAATGCAGGGCATTGCCGCAGCGGCCGTGCACGAGCCCGCACTGAGCTTCGACGCCGACGTGGTGGCGATGACCAGCGCAGCCGGGCATACCCGCCACGGCGCCGTGACCGTGGCCGTACGCGAGGCGGTCACCTCGGCCGGCGTCTGCCGTGCCGGCGATGTGCTGGGTGTCGTGGAGGGCGACTTCGTGGTGATCGGCGATGAGTTGGGTGCGGTAGCCGTAGAGGTCGTCGAACGCATGCTCGCCGCCGGCGGCGAACTGGTCACCATCGTCACCGGGGTGGATGCGGGCGGAACGCTGGCGACCAGCGTCGTCGACACGGTGCGTCGCGTTCACCCAGGGGTCGACACAGTTGTCCACGAGGGTGGCCAGCCTCGTTACCCCCTGCTGATCGGAGTGGAGTGATGCCGGCCGAATGGGACGAGCCGCTGTCCAAGGTCTTCGACCGCCGGACCGCCACCGCACTCGCCGCCGGATTGGACATCCATATCGTCGGCGACCTCCTGCGTCACTATCCGCGCCGGTACGCCGAACGCGGTGATCTGACCGATCTGCATGCTCTGCGCATCGGCGATCAAGTCACGGTGCTGGCGATGGTCGAGACCGTGAACACCCGCCGGATGAAGTCCCGCCGGGGTGGCATCACCGATGTGGTCGTGACCGACGGCAGAAGCCGGCTGGCACTGACGTTCTTCAACCAGGTATGGCGGGAGCGCGACCTGCAGCCGGGCCGGATCGGGTTGTTCGCCGGGACGGTGGGCGTCTATCAGAAGCATCGTCAGCTGGCCCACCCCGAGTACGTCCTGTTGCCTGAGGGATCAGACGTCACAGCGGCGGCGGAGGAGTTCGCCGACGAGCTCATCCCTGTCTACGCTGCGACCGCGAACCTGGCCACCTGGAAGATCTCCCGGTGCGTCCGGGTGATCCTGGACACTCTCGGCGCCGTGCCCGATCCCATCCCACCGCAGATCCGGCGCCGGATGGGTCTGATGGATGCAGCGGCCGCACTGCGGACGGTGCACCGGCCGGCGTCCCGGGAAGACGCAGAACGTGCGCGGCATCGCCTGCGTTTTGAAGAGGCGTTCGTGCTGCAGGTCGAGTTGGCCCGGCGGCGGGAGTCTGCCGCCGCCCTGCCCGCCATTCCGCGCAAGCCGCCGCCCGGCGGGCTGCTGGACGCTTTCGACGCGCGGCTTCCCTTCCGCCTGACCGCGGGTCAGGTGCGGGTCGGCGAAGAGATCGCCGCCGACCTGGCCCGAGACCACCCGATGCACCGGTTGCTGCAGGGTGAGGTCGGCACCGGCAAGACTGTCGTCGCGCTGCGGGCCATGCTCACCGTGGTCGACACCGGTGGGCAGGCGGTGTTGCTGGCGCCGACGGAGGTGCTGGCCCAGCAGCATTACCGGTCCCTCACCGAGTTGCTGGGGCCACTGGCCGAACGGGGACAGCTCGGCGGGTCCGAAGCGGGCACCCGAGTCGCGCTACTGACCGGATCGCTCGGAACATCGGCTCGCCGGGCGGCGCTGCTCGAGGCAGCGTCCGGGCAGGCGGGGATCATCGTGGGCACTCACGCCCTGCTCGAAGAGCAGGTCACGTTTGCCGATCTCGGCTTGGTGGTCGTCGACGAGCAGCACCGGTTCGGCGTCGAGCAACGGGCTGCGCTGGCGTCGAGGGATTCCGGCGGGTCACGGCCGCATGTATTGGTGATGACCGCAACCCCCATTCCGCGAACGGTCGCCATGACGGTGTTCGGCGACTTGTGGGTGTCGACGCTGAGCGAACTACCGGCAGGTCGCGCCGACGTGGTGACCCACGTGGTTCCCGTCGACGAGAGACCGCACTTCCTCGACCGGGCATGGCAGCGGGTTCGCGAGGAGGTCGGGAAGGGTCATCAGGTCTATGTCGTCTGCCCGCGCATCGGCGGCGATGCCCCCGAGGCCGACGCCGAGGTGCTCGATGACGACAACGGCCGCCGGCCGATCGCCGTGCTGGATGTCGTCGAGATGCTCCGCGACGGGCCGCTCGCCGGGCTGGACATCGAGATCCTGCACGGCCGCCTGTCCGCTGACGCCAAAGACCGCGCGATGCGTCGCTTCGCCCGCGGCGAGGCACCGGTTCTGGTGGCGACCACCGTGGTCGAGGTCGGGGTCGACGTCGCCACGGCCTCGACGATGGTCGTCATGGATGCCGACCGGTTTGGCGTGTCACAGCTGCACCAACTTCGCGGCCGGATCGGGCGAAGCGACGTCCCCGGTTTGTGCTTGCTGGTGACCGCGGTCCCCGAGGGCAGTCCGGCTCGCGAGCGCTTGCAAGCCGTCGCCGCAACGAGGGACGGCTTCGCCTTGGCGAGAATCGACCTCGAACAACGTCGCGAGGGCGACGTCCTCGGCGCCGCACAATCGGGCCGGCGGTCCAGCCTTCGACTGCTTTCGGTGCTGCACGACGAGAACGTGATCCTGGCTGCTCGAGAGGCGGCCAGCCTCTACGTCGCCGACGATCCGGAGCTGCGCCGGTGGTTGCCCCTCGCCGACGCAGTGTCCGAGCTCGCTGGCGATCAGCGCGCCGACTATCTGGAGAAGGCGTGACCCGGATCATCGCGGGCTCCGGGCGCGGACGTCGGTTGGCCGTGCCGGCTGGTCGAGATGTCCGGCCGACGTCAGACCGGGTGCGGGAAGCGCTCTTTTCCACGGTCGAGTCGCAACTAGGTTCCTTGGCCGGCCGAAGCGTGATCGACCTCTACGCTGGCAGTGGCGCCCTCGGCTTGGAGGCATTGTCACGCGGGGCTGCGTATGTGCTGTTGGTCGAATCCGATGCGCGTGCCGTTCGAGTGATCCGCGCCAACATCGCATCCCTGGGGCTGTCCGGCGCTGAGGTGGCGCACGCGGCTGTGCAACGGACCTTGCGCGACCCTCCGGCGCAGCGATTCGACCTGGTGCTTGCCGACCCCCCGTACACGATGGCGGAGGACGATCTCACGACGGCGCTCTCGCTGTTGTGCGACGGCTGGTTGCGGCCCGATGCGCTGGTCGTCGTGGAACGCCCGAGCCGGACGACACCGTTGTCGTGGCCGGTTTGTCTGATGGGTACGGGGCATCGCCGATATGGGGAGACCATGCTCTGGTACGGTCGCCCGGCCGGGTGATCACAGCGGCTGGGAGGTCACGTGCGCCGGTGCGTGTGCCCTGGGTCCTTCGACCCCGTAACCAACGGTCACCTCGACGTCATCGAGCGGGCCGCCAGTCTTTTCGACCAGGTGGTTGTCGCCGTCCTGGTCAACCTCTCGAAGCAGAGCATGTTCAGTGTGGACGACCGCATTCTGATGCTCACCGACGTCACAGGGCACCTGCCCAACGTGACGGTGGAGGCGTTCCGGGGACTGCTGGTGGACTTCTGCCGGCACCGGGACATCCCCGCCGTCGTCAAGGGTCTGCGAGCGGTCACGGACTTCGACTACGAACTGCAGATGGCACAGATGAACCATCGCCTCTCCGGACTGGAGACGATGTTCGTAGCGGCGAACCCGGACTACTCCTATCTGTCGTCCAGTCTGGTCCGAGAGGTCGCCGTTCACGGTGGAGACGTGTCGGGTCTGGTGCCGGACATGGTGCTCGAGCGTCTCGCCGATCGGCTGGAGAGCGACAGCTAAGGGACAGCTGAGGGGAGCGTCCATGGACGTCAATGACAAGCTCGACGAGATCGTCAAGTACGTCGAATCCGCGCGCTCGATGCCGATGTCCTCGTCTTCGGTGATCAACCGAACCGAGCTGCTCGGGCAGCTCGAAGCACTGCGCGAGATGCTCCCTGCCACTCTCGACGAAGCGGACAAACTGCTCGGAGAGCGCGAGCAGGTACTAGCGCAGGCGCAGGCAGACGCCGATGCGCTGAAAACCGCGAGCCAAGAGGAGCGAGACCGGCTGATCGCCGACCACGAGATCCTCGCGGCGGCGCAGACCAGGGCTGAAGAAACCTTGGCCGCCGCAGCAGCGAAAGCTGACGAGCTCAGCCGTGGGGTCGACGACTATGTCGACGCGAAGCTCGCTCATCTCGAGGTTGCCGTCGACAGGATCCTCGAGACCGTCCGGCAGGGTCGCGAACGGCTGCGAAAGACCAGTGCGTACGCGGACCTTGCAACCGCCGACGTTTCCAATCCGGGTCCAGGCGACTCGTGACGCTGCCCGCCGAAATTGGGCCGATCGGCCGGTTCTAGTACCCTTGGCAATCGGCCTCACGTCGAGGTCCGGGTCCCAGGTACCCGCTGCGAGAGTTGGTTCCGCTGAACACCCTCGATCCACGAGCGTCGCTCGTGCTCGACATCCACGAGCTCGGGCGGCGGCCAGGGGCGATGCGGCGGATCAGCCGCACCGTGCCGGCGCCAGTGGACCTGGGTCTCGGCGGTGTGGTCGGCGTGCCGGAAGGGGCCGGCCTCGAGTTGGATCTTCGACTCGAGTCGGTCATGGACGGTGTGCTCGTCTCGGGAACCGTACTGGCTCCGCTTGCCGGGGAGTGCGTGCGTTGCCTGGACCCGGTCGACGGCGAGGTCGCCGTCGACTTCCAGGAGCTGTACGCCTATCCCGGCCGGCACCTCGACGGTGACAGTGGCGTGGAGGGCGCTGACGCAGAGCTTCGGGTCGAGGGTGACCTGATCGACCTGGAGCAAGCGGTCCGGGACGCAGTGGTGCTCGCACTACCGCAGGCGCCACTGTGCCGAGACGACTGCCCTGGGCTGTGCGCGCAGTGCGGCACTCGGCTCGCCGACCACCCGGGCCACACGCACGACAGCACCGACCCGCGGTGGGCTGCCCTGGCCGGGTTGCTCACCGGAGGCGAACAGGACAACGAGACCGGCTCACAGAGGGCCGTCGCGACCGAGGAGAACTAGCCGTGGCCGTCCCCAAGCGCAGAATGTCGCGCAGCAACACCCGTCATCGGCGCTCGCAGTGGAAGGCGAAGCTGCCACAGATCCAGAAGCGGGTGGAGAAGGGGCGCACGACCTGGGTCGTGTCCCACCGAGCCCACATCGTCGAGGACTCGCAGGGCACTGCGCTGTTCCGTGAGTACAACGGCCGTCAGGTCGGCGACGTCTGACGCCTATCCTGACCACGGTGCGAACTGCCCGGACCATGCCGGCCGGCGCCTCGACGCCGCCTTCGGTGGCGCAGCTGAAGGCGCAGCTCGGGCTTGCCGTGGATCTCCCGTTGCTCGAGCGGGCGATGATCCATCGCTCCTACGCCTATGAGCACGGCGGGCTGCCGACGAACGAGCGGCTGGAGTTCCTCGGTGACTCGGTGCTCGGTCTGGTCGTGACTGACGCCCTTTTTCACCGCCATCCGGACCTTTCCGAAGGACAGTTGGCGAAGCTCCGAGCGGCCGTGGTCAACATGCGCGCCCTGGCCCAAGTCGGCCGCAAGCTCGAACTCGGCCGGTACGTTCGTCTCGGCCGTGGTGAGGAAGCAACGGGTGGTCGCGACAAGTCCTCGATCCTTGCGGACACCGTCGAGGCGCTGATCGGAGCGGTATATCTCGACAGCGGCTTGACCGCGGCGTCAGAGCTGGTCCATCGCCTCGTCGACGACCTCATCGTCGCGTCGGCGACGCTTGGCGCCGGTTTGGATTGGAAGACCTCGCTGCAGGAGCTCACGTCACAGGCGATGCTCGGTGTTCCGGAGTACCACGTCAGCGAGACCGGTCCCGATCATGCGAAGGTCTTCACGGCCGCGGCGGTGATCGGAGGCGTGGTCTACGGGGTAGGTCAGGGACGCAGCAAGAAGGAGGCGGAGGCGCAGGCGGCACAGGCGGCATGGAGCACGCTGCGCAACGACCGGGCGGGTTGAGGCGGACCGAGATTGCCCGAATTGCCTGAGGTCGAAGTGGTCCGGCGGGGCTTGGAGCACAACGTCGTCGGGCGAACCGTCGCGGCTGTCGAGGTGCGCCATCCGCGGGCAGTCCGCCGGCATACCCCAGGGAATGGCCCGGAGGCCGGCATGGCCGATTTCGCCGCTGTGCTTCGCGGCGCCCGGTTCGACGCGGCACATCGGCGCGGCAAGTATCTGTGGCTGCCGTTCGACGGCAACCGCGCCCTGCTCGCTCATCTGGGCATGAGCGGCCAGCTGCTCGTTCGTCCTTCCTCGGTTCCCGAGGAACCGCATCTGCGGGTCCTGATGTCGTTCACCGATGGTGGGCAAGACCTTCGCTTCGTCGACCAGCGGACGTTCGGAGCACTCGCGGTGACGCCCGTGAGTAGGGACGGCGTGCCGGTCGAGATCGAGCACATCGCGCTCGACCCCTTGGATCAGCGGTTCGACGACGCCGCGTTCGCTCGTGCTCTGCGCCGGCGCCGCACCGGAATCAAGCGGGCACTGCTCGACCAGACGCTGATCTCCGGTGTGGGGAACATCTATGCCGACGAAGGACTCTGGCGGGCGCGTCTGCACTTCGCCAGGCCGACGGATACGATGACCCGTGCCGAGATCACGCGGCTGCTGGCCGGCTTGCGAACGGTCCTGACGGCCGCGCTCGCTGAAGGTGGAACCTCATTCGACTCCCTCTATGTCGACGTCAACGGCTCCAGCGGCTACTTCGGGCGCGCCCTGCAGGTGTATGGCAGAGCTGGACTGCCGTGTCGGCGGTGCGGCACGCCGATCCGCAGGGACCGGTTCATGAACCGGCACTCGCACACCTGCCCGAGCTGCCAGCCGCGGCCCCGGCGGGGACGTTGGTGAGCGCCGGCCAGCCCGTTCGGATGACTGCTCGCGTGCACGGGCACGTGCAAGGTGTGGGTTTCCGGTGGTTCGTACGACATGTGGCGCGAAGCCACGCTCTGTCGGGTTACGCGGCGAATCTCCCCGACGGTACCGTCGAGGTTGTCGCAGAGGGGCCACGCGACGCTTGCGAACGGTTGATCGACACCATGCGCGGACCCGGAACGCCGGGTCGAGTGGATCGGCTCGTGGTGCAATGGTCATCGCCCACTGGTGTACTAGGCTTCAGCACGGATTGATCTCACTGATGCGGCTATTGACCCGTTCGCGCGACGGTGACACCCTGGTAAGAGCGGCTCGACGCCCCGGTCGACGGTGAGGCGGTCTGCCCGGAATTCTCTTGTGCCCCCTGGAGGAAATCTGTCATGGCGAAGGCGCTCCTCGGTTATGTCGGCGGCCCCGATCCCCGACTGGTTACCGAGGTGAGGCGGCTACAACGGCGCGTCGTCGACCTCGAGGCCGAGGTACTACGGCTGCAGGCCGAGAACGAGTCTCTTCTCGAGATGGTCGACACGGAGTCGGTTTCCATGGAGTCGGTTTCCATCGACTCGGTCACCCTTGACGAGGTCGCCCCCGCGCAGCCGGTGCTGGCCTAAGCGGCCAGCCCACGGGCTCAACGGCGACACGCACCGACCCGTCCGTTCGGCAATTGGGCGGGCTCGCCGCGTCGACGGATAGATTCGCCGCGTGCACCTGAAGAGTCTGACGATGCGGGGGTTCAAGTCCTTCGCCTCGTCGACCACGCTGCACTTCGAGCCCGGCATCACGTGTGTCGTCGGACCAAATGGCTCCGGCAAGTCAAATGTGGTCGACGCGCTGGCCTGGGTGATGGGCGAACAGGGCGCAAAGAGCCTGCGCGGCGGTCGGATGGACGATGTCATCTTCGCCGGAACGGCCGGTCGGCCGGCCCTGGGCCGCGCCGAGGTCCTGCTCACGATCGACAACACCGACGGCGTTCTGCCCATCGAGTACTCCGAGGTGACGCTGTCTCGGACCATGTTCTCCGGCGGCGGGTCCGAATACGCGATCAACGGCCGAGTGTGTCGCCTGCTCGACGTTCAGGAGCTGCTCTCCGACTCGGGGATCGGCCGCGAGATGCATGTCGTTGTCGGGCAGGGCCAGCTGGACTCGATTCTCACCGCGACCCCAGAGGACCGGCGGGGCTTCGTCGAAGAGGCGGCAGGGGTTCTCAAACACCGCAAACGCAAGGAAAAGGCCCTGCGCAAGCTCGAGGCCATGCGAGCCAACCTGACCCGGGTGCAGGACCTCACCGCCGAGCTGCGCCGGCAGCTCGGCCCGCTCGGCAAACAGGCCGACATCGCTCGGCGGGCGAACGTCATCCAAGCCGACCTACGCGACGCACGGCTCCGACTGCTCGCCGATGACCTGGTGCAGGCCAGTGCCGTATCTGGAGGCGAGAGTCGCCGGCGAGCTGGCGCTGCGTTCGCGCCAGTCCGAGCTCACCCGCGCTCTCGACGACGCTTCGGCGCAAGAGGCTCGGGTGGAGGCCGAGGTCCAGCAGAGCGCGCCAAGGCTGGCCAGGGCACAAGACTGCTGGTATCGGCTGGCCGGGCTGCGCGAGCGAGTCGCCGGTACCGCCTCGCTGGCGGCGGAGCGGGAGCGCCATCTGACAACGGCGGCAGCGGGGGAGCGACAGCAGCGCGATCCGGAGGTGCTCGCCCGAGAGGCCGCGGCCGTACGCGCGCAACAGGCCGAGCTGGCCACGCAGGCGGCGGACTCGCGGGCGGCACTCGACGTGGCCGTCAGGTTGCGCTCGGAGGCCGAGGACGCATTGGACGCCGAGGAGCGCCATCTGGCCGGCCTGGTCCAGGCTGTGGCCGATCGACGAGAAGGCGCAGCCCGGCTCGCTGGTCAGGTGGAGGGCCTGCGCCGCCGTGCGATCGCCGCCGTCGCCGAGCTCGATCGGCTTGCCGAAGCCCGCGAGCAGGCGCTGAGCAGGGCCGCCGCTGCGGAGCGCGAGTTCACCTCCCTCGAGACGACCATCGCCGGGCTCTCGGTGGGCGAACAGGGCCTCGACGCCGAGCACGACAGGCTCCAGCGAGAGCTCGACCAGGCCGAAGGCGTCCTCTCGGCGGCGCTGGAAGAGCACCGCAGCGCGGAGCGCGAGCGAGCAGCGCTCGCAGCCCGACGGGAGGCATTGGAACTCGGTCTGGCTAGGCGCGATGGTGCTGCTGCGCTGCTGGCTGCGGCTGACCGGATCGGCGGTCTGCGCGGGTCGGTCGCAGCGTTACTCGCCGTCGAACCGGGGTGGGAGGCCGCGGTCGCCACAGCACTCGGTGCGGCCGCAGACGCACTCGCCATCGAGTCCGTCGATGACGCGGTCGCAGCGCTGCACCGGCTCCGCGAGGACGACCTCGGCCGGGCTGGGCTGCTCGTCGCGGATGCGGCCGACGAAGACCAGGGATCCTTGCCATCCCTGCCGGACGGCTTCCGCTACCTGATGGACCTGGTGATCACTCCGCCCTGGCTGCGGCCGGCCGCGGCTGGCCTGCTGCGCGGTGTCGTGGCGGTCGACGACCTGGCGGCCGCCCGGGCGCTGGTCGGCGAGTTGCCGATGCTGGTGGCGGTCACATCCGACGGTGACCTGTTGAGTCGGACGTTCGCAGTCGGCGGCTCGGCCGGCGCGCCCAGCGCGTTGGAGATCCAGGCTGCGGTCGACGAAGCGGCCGATCGTCTCACCCGGGCAACGAGTAGAGCTGCTGCGCTCGACGACACGGTTGCCGCCACTCGACGCCGACGGGACGAGCTCGCCGCGGAGGGCGGCGCCGCGTTGGCCCGGCTACACGAATCCGACGCGGAGCTGTCCGCGGTAGCCGAGCAGCTCGCCGAACTCGGTCACGTGGCCCGCTCGGCCGCGGCCGAGGCAGAGCGGTTGGCGGCGGCGGCCGCCGATGCCGAGGCAGCGCGCGATCGTGACCTGGCCGGCCTTTCCGAGCTGGAGGACCGGCTGAGGGCAGCCGAGCAGACCGGCGACACCCAGCCCACCCCATCGACGGAGGAGCGGGACCGCTTCGCCACCGCCGCCCAGGCGGCGCGGCAGGCCGAGACCGAGGCGAGGCTCGCGCTGCGTACCGTCGAGGAGCGGGTTCGGGCGCTGGCCGGACGGGCCGATTCCGTCGAGCGCGCGGTCGAGGACGATCGCCTGGCGCTTGCCCGGTCGGCTGCGCTGGCAGAACGCCGGGCCCGGTCGGCTGCCACCGCCGCAGCGGTGGCTCGCGGCGCTGGCGTGCTGTTGGGCCGGCTGGAGCGGTCGCTGGCGAGCGCGGCCGACGAGCGAGCCGCCCTGGACACCAGTCGGCTGGAGCACGACCGCCAGTTGTCCGCGACTCGCGAGGAGATAGCGAGGTTGCGCGCCGAGCTCGCCGAGGTGACGTCGTCGGTCCACAGCGACGAACTCGGCCGAGCCGAGCAACGGATGCGGGTCGAAGCCCTCGAAGCCAAAGGCCTCGAGGAGTTCGGCGTCGACGCCACCACCTTGGTCGGGGAGTACGGCCCCGATCGGCCGGTGCCGGTCGCGGGCGAGGACGGCGACGGCATCATGCCGTACGAGCGCGACGCGCAGCTCAAGCGCGCCCGCGCGGCCGAGCGTGCTCTCGGCCTCCTGGGCAGGGTCAACCCGTTGGCGCTGGAGGAGTTCGCGGCGTTGGAAGAGCGGCACGCGTTCCTCGTCGAGCAGCTCGAGGACCTCCGGCGGACTCGCCGCGACCTGCTCGACATCGTCGGCGAGGTCGACGAGCGGGTTCAGCAGATCTTCGCCGCGGCCTATGAGGACACCGCCAGAGAGTTTGCCGACGTGTTCGCCCGACTGTTCCCGGGCGGCGAGGGCCGGCTGGTGCTGACCGAACCCGACGACATGCTGGCGACGGGGATCGACGTCGAGGCCCGCCCCCCAGGCAAGCGGATCAAACGGCTCTCGTTGCTCTCCGGTGGCGAGCGTGCCCTGGTTGCCGTGGCCTTTCTGATCGCGCTGTTCAAGGCCCGGCCGAGCCCGTTCTATGTGCTCGACGAAGTCGAAGCCGCGCTCGACGAGACCAACCTCGGGAGACTGCTGGAGATCTACGAGGAGCTGCGCGAGACCAGCCAGCTGATCGTGGTCACGCACCAGAAGCGGACGATGGAAATCGCCGACGCGCTCTACGGCGTGTCCATGCGCGGCGACGGCGTGACGGCGCTGATCAGCCAGCGCATCCGCGAGGCCGAGCCGGCGTGATCAGGCCTGCCCGTCAGCCCTTGGTCGACCCTTCGACGATGCCCTGGATGAAGTGCCGCTGCAACAACAGGTAGAGCACGACGACCGGCAGGGCGACGATCACGGCGCCTGCAGCGAGCAGTGCAATGCCCGAGGTGTACTGCCCCTGGAAGAAGGCGAGCCCGAGCGGCGCGGTGCGCAGGTTCTCACTCGTCACCATCACCAGTGGGATGAGGAACTCGTTCCAGGTCCACATGAACGTGAGCAGCGTGAGCGTGACGATGGCCGGGCGACCCATCGGGGCGAGCACCCGCCACAGCGTCTGCCAATGGCTGGCGCCGTCGATGCGGGCCGCCTCGACCACGTCGCGGGAGCTGGACAGGAAGTAGGCGCGCATCCAGAAGGTGCCGAACGCGACCGACTGTGCCACCTGCGGAAGGACCAGCGCGACGTAGGTGTCGGTGAGATCAATCGTGCGGAGGTCGAAGTAGAGCGGAACCACGATCGCCTCGGTGGGGACCATGATCCCGACGAGCATCGCCCAGAACAGCACGGTCCGCGCCGGGAAAGCGCATCGTGCCGAATGCGTAGCCGCTCATGATGGACAGGAAGGTCGCAATCAGCACCGTGATCGTGCTGACCAGCGACGCTGGAGCGCAGATAGGTCCCGAAGCGGCCCTGCTCCCACGCCGCCGCGAAGTTCGCCAGACCGCCGGTTGCGTCTCCGGACAAGTCCGGGCTGACCGCGACGTCGAGAATCATGACCAGCGGGTACAAGGCGAAGGCGGCGAATGCCAACAACACCGCGTAGTTGAGCGTTCGCTCACGCGCCGAGATCATTGCCGTTCACCGATTCGGGCGATCGCCACATTGAGCACCAGGATGATCAGCGTCAGGGTGATGCCGATCGCCGCGGCCGAGCCGACCGCACCGATCTCGAACGCCCGCCGGTAGACCTCGTACGACGGCACCGTCGTCGCGTTGCCCGGCCCGCCGCCGGTGGTCACGTACACGAGGTCGAAGGTGCGCAGCGCGGCGATCACCGTCAGCGTCAGGGCGACCACGATCTCGTTGCGCAATGCCGGGAGTGTGACGCTGGCGAACTCTCGGATCGGCCCGGCGCCGTCGATGCGGGCCGCCTCGTAGAGCTCGCGTGGAATCTTTCCCGCGCCGGCGAGGAACAGCACGAAGCACAGGCCGATACACACCCAGGTGCCGACCATCCCCACGGCAGGTAGGGCGAGGTCGAAGTCGCCGAGCCAGCCGCGGGCGAGCTCGCCGAGGCCGACGAGTCGGAGCAGGTCGTTGAGCGGCCCGTCGGGGGCGTAGATCTGGCGCCAGGTGACCGCCACGACGACCATTGCGATGACCTGCGGCAGGAAGATCACCGTCCGGAAGAACGTCAGCCCACGCACCTGAGCCCGGGCCACGACCGACGCGAGCACCAGCCCGACAGCCGTCGGGATCACGGCAAAGAAGACGACCAGGACAGCGGCATGGCCGAATGCGGCTCGTAGTGCAGGATCGGCCAGGATGTCGGCGTAGTTCTGCAGGCCGACCCACCGGCCCAGGGTGAGGCCGTCCCACTCATAGAACGAGAGCTGGACCGCGCGGATCAGTGGGAAGAGCAGGAACGCCGCATACACGGCGAGCGCGGGCGCGATGTAGAGGTAGCCGACCCGGCCTGGCTCCCCGGGTGATGTCCTGCGACGGTCGCGCCGGGACGTTCGCTGTGCGGCAGCCGACGCTGCCGTCTGGACCTCAGCCGCCGACAAAGCTCTCGTACTCCGCCTGCAGCAGGTCCAGGAACTCGCTCGGCTCGACTTCGCCCGCCATGAGTGCCTGCACCTGAGCGGTCAGCAGATCGTAAGAGTCTGGCGTCGCGTAGTCGAGATAGGGGAGCAGGCCATCGCCTCCCGAGACGGCGTCCCACGCGGCGAAGGCCTCTTCTTGCAGCGGCGCAGACAGCTGTTGCTGTGCTGCCTCGATGATCGGCAGGTTGCCCTTCTCGGTGAGGACCTTCATGGCCTCGGAGCTGGTGATGTAGTCGATGTACGCGGCTGCTGCGTCGGTGTTCTCGGTGGCCTCGGTGACGGCGAACGGGAGACTTGTGCCGCCGGTCGCCACCGGCATGTCGCTGCCCGCGCCCAGCAGGACCGTGAAGCCGACGTCGTCGCCCATCGCTTCCATCAAATCGGCGATCAGCCAGGTGCCACCGAGCATGAACACGCCCTCACCGCGGGCAAACGCCTGCCAGGCGTCGTCCGGGGTGATGCCGTTGAAATCTGGCGTGACATAACCCGCGTCGACCCAGTCGACGAGAGTCTGAGCTGCCTGCAGGTTCTCTTCGGTCGTCCATTCGGCGCCCGGGCGGCCGAAGCCGAGCTCGCGGATCTGGTCAGCTGGGGTGTATCTGCCCTGAATGGCGCCGAACAGGTGAATGCCGGGCCATGCCTCCAGGTTGCCGAACTGGAGGGGCAGCTGGCCGGCGTCGCTGGCAGCCCCGAACGCCGCATCGAGGTCGTCCCACGTCACTGGAACGTCGATGCCCAATTGGTCGAGCAACGTCTTGTTGTAGTAGATCCCGACGACCTCACCCATCTGCGGAAGCCCCCACAGGGAGCCTTCGCCGAAGGTCATGCCGTCCTCGGTGTAGCTGGAGTAGGACAGCACCGACTCCGGATAGCGGTCGGCCCAGCCATAGGCGTCCCGATACGGGTCGAGGTTGGCGAGTAGCCCCGCCTCGACAAAGGCGCCCATGTCGGCTCGACCATTGTTGGCCTGAACGACGTCCGGTGGCTCGTCGTCGGTGATCGCGAGGCGCAGGGTGGCCTGCAAGTCCTCGAAGGAACGGGACACCCGCTCGATCGTGATGTTCGGGTACTCCTCTTGAAAGGCGGAGTTGAGTGCCTCGATCTGGGCCGCCTGACCACCCCGGACCTCTTGGTCCCAGACCGTGAGCGTGATATCGCCCATACTCGCCGGGTCCGTGTTGACCTCGCCGCTGGTGTCGGGGGTCTCGGCATCGCCTTCAGCCGAACCGGATCCGGGCGCACAGGCGGTGACCATGAGCACTGCGCACAGTCCGGCTGCGGCGCGGCGCAGGTGTCGAGGCCTCATCAGCCCTCCTTGTTCATCGGTGTCGTAACCCGATCGTCGCCTGGGCGCGGCGCATATCCGTGGGTTGCCACGCCGGTGGGATCAGCTGGGCCAGAAAGCCGTACGCTTCGGCGTCTCCGCCCTCGGGCAGGTGGGCCCACCAGGCCGCAATATCGGCCCAGCCCGGCGCCGACAACGAGCCTCCGTTGTGCTGGACGGACAACGCGGCGCACAGGTTTGCGAACCGCAACCGCTGGTCCAGAGACCAGCGGGCGAGGGTTCCGACGATGAACGCGGCCCCGAACACGTCGCCTGCACCTGTCACGTCGATCACCTCGACGACCAGGCCCTCGACCTGCGCCGACTCCCCGGTCAGCTGGTCGATGGCCAACGCGCCCCGAGCTCCGTCGGTGACCACCGCGACAGGGACCAGGTCGGCAAGCTTGGCCAAGGCTGACTCCGGGCTTCCGGTGCGGGTGTACGCCATCGCCTCGACCGCGTTGGGCATGAAGGCGTGGCAACTGGCGAGCTGCTCGAGAGTGCGCGGTGACCACTGCTCAGTGGGGTCCCAGCCGACGTCGGCGAAGACCAGCTCGCCACGCTTGGCTCGGGTACCAATCCAATCGGGAAGCCCCGCGGGATCGAGGCTGGTGAAGACCGCGCGGGCGGGCGGCAGCCCGGCGGCCAGCTCGTGGATCGGAACCGGCGGTTCGTGCTCGTGGGTCACGAGACTCCGGTCGCCTCGATATCCCACGGACACCGTGACCGGCGAGTGCCAGTCCGGGAACCGCTGCGAGCTGGCCAGATCGACGAACTCCTGCTCGGAGAGCGTCTCCCAGGAGAAGTCCCCGTAGACGTCCTCACCGAACGCGGCGGCGACCGCAGTGCGTAGACCCAGCCGGGAACCCGCAACAGCGACGTTGGCAACCCCGCCCGGGCAGGAACCCATACCCTCGGTGTGCACCTCCGTACCGACCGCCGGAGCTGCGCTGAGGGCCGTGAAGACGATGTCGTAGTAAACCGTGCCGGCCACGACCAGGTCGGTCTCCGGGGCACCGGTGTCGCGCGAGCGAGCCAGTGGATCCAGCGGTGCGCCAACCAGCGGCTCGGACTCGAACCCGTCTCCAGCGCGCGCCATTGCACGCTCCTCTCACCGGCGCTCAAGTCGATGTAACCACGGCCACGGCTGGATGTGGCAGGCAATATGTGCCGCATGCGGCTCGTCGTTCTCGGGGGCGGTGGATTCAGGGTGCCGCTCCTGCATCGAGCCCTGCTCGCCGACGCCAAGGACGGCGGCGGCATCGTCGACGAGTTGGTGCTCGTCGACACCGACCGCGATCGGCCGGAACGCGGAGTTGCCGAAGGTCGCCTGTGCTTCGCTGTTCCAGATCTCCTTGTCGTAGTCCATCGCCAGGCGCTTGAAGTTGCCGGCGCTGTCGTCGTCGGGGCTGTAGTGGTAGCCGGCGGCCGCCACCACGTCGCGCAGGCCGGCGTCGCTGACCATGCGCCGCCGAAGCTGACCCAGACCCGGCCTCGTCGGAGATGACGACCTTGATGCTGGTTGTACGGCGACTGCTCGGTGGCGGTTGGCGAAGCCGGCAGCCGTCGGTCCTGACCCGGTTGGCGTACGGTCTTGGTCCAGTTCAGGTCCGCCGCGCGCTCGTTGAGACCCGGGTTGACGTAGTCGACCATGAACCCGTAGGTCGCGGTACGCGCTCGAGGATCGTCTTCTTGTACCAGGTGTAGATCTTGTCGTTGTTGTTCGCCCAGCCGGGGGCGTTCCAGCGCAGCATGCACACCTTGAGTCGGGGTTGACCTTCTTGGCGTCGGCCGCGAGCTGGAAGCCCTGCTGCCGCTTGACGTTCGGGGTCTCGACTCTCCAACCGCATGGTGACGCGGATCCGGTCCGGTGGAGTTGTTGCGGTCGTTGCCCATCTCGATCTTCACGTTCGTCAGGACCGGACTCCGTCCGCCGAACAGGATCTGCAGCATCTCCGCGTACTTGGTCGGGCTGCTGGGACTTGTAGTCCATCAGCAGCTCGCTGGTGCTGTTGGCGCTGAGCACGCCGAAGCCCTTGAACGTCAGGCCGTTGACGTTGTCGGCGGCGATGTTGTTCCCGTCGACGGTGATCTCGGTGACCTCCGGCGCGCGAGGTGCTTCCGCGGCCGACGCCCCTGCGCTCGCTCGCGACGAGCGAGGACCCGATCACGCCGCACACTAGAGCATCCCGGCGATGGCGGCTGACGACATTGCGCCTACGTCTCATGGTGCTCCCCTTCCACGTTGAAGTGTTCGATCGACCCGGGCTCCACGGCGGAGGCGGTGCAGGTCTTCCCCGATCCGCCTCGGTGCCATCGTCGTCGATGTTCGTTTCTGATCGATCAAGATCAGCTTCCGGGCGCCACGCTAGCCGGGCGGCACAAAAGCGCCAAGAGCTTGTTCGGTATCGATCGCTTCGCCACGGCGGCGACGTGCGTCAGCGGTCGCGCGCCGCCTGGTGACGTGCCGCGGTGAGCAAGCCCCGAGCGGTGACGAGCGTGCGGTCGGCTTCGGCCGGGCGATCCGCACGAGCGCGAACGCAGCGATCGAGAGCCCGGTGACCGCGTCGGCGAGGCGTTCCTGCTCCTCCGGCGCCGCAGCGCCGAGGTAGGCGGCGACCCCGCGGCCGATCGCCGCGCGCAGCTCGTCACGGTAGTCGGCGACGACGCGCGCCACCTCGCCGTCGTGCACGACCGGCGCGGTGGCGGTGTTGATGAGCAGGCAGCCGCTGGTCGCCGACATCGAGTCGGTCCGCGTGAACGCCTCCCGCAACCCGTCCAGGTACGTGAGCACCGCCTCCGGGGCGACGACCTCAGCCTTCAGAGGGCGCAGCCTCGGCCGGATCACCTCGTCGAGATAGCTCTGCACCGCGACGTCGAAGAGTCCCTCGCTTCGAGCCGAACGTGTTGTAGATGCTCGACCGGCTCAGCCCCGTCGCCTCCTCCAGGGCCGGGACGGAGGCGCCTTCAAACCCGGCACGCCAGAACAGGGTGCGCGCCGCACGCACCACCACATCGCGGTCGAAGCCCTGCGTCCGAGCCATCCCTGCCTCCAGTTTCTGAAACGCTCGGTCCAGTATATATTGGAAGAGTCGTTACAGAATAGATCCACCCCAAGGGAGCACGTTTTTATGTCCGAGTTCATGAGCACGCAGATCCAGCTCGTCTCCCGCCCGACCGGATGGCCGACGCACGAGAACTTCCGCACCGTCGCCGTCGCCCACGACGCCCTCCGGCCCGGTCAGGTACGCGTGCGCAACGAGTTCGTGTCGGTCGACCCGTACATGCGCGGACGGATGAACGACGCACGTCCTACGTCCCGCCGTTCCGCTCGGCGAGACCTCACTGGCGCCGCGATCGGCGAGGTCGTCGAGTCGGCCGCCGACGAGGTCCCCGTCGGGCGACGTCGTGCTGCACCAGCACGGCTGGCGCGACACGTCCAGGCGCCGACGCCTCGACCTTCCGCGTGGTCACCCGACGTGCCGGGCGTGCCGCTGTCGCTGCACCTGGACGTTCTCGGCATGACGGGGCTCACCGCGTACGTGGGGCTCACGGCGATCGCCGGGATGCGGGAGGGCGACACGGTCTTCGTCTCCGGCGCGGCCGGCGCCGTCGGCACGCGGCCGGCCAGATCGCGAAGCTTCTCGGGCGCCAAGCGCGTCATCGGCATCGCGCGGGCTCACCCGAGAAGGTCGCGCTGCTGACCGAGAAGTACGGCTACGACGCCGCCTTCAACTACAAGGACGGCGACGTGCGCGAGCAGCTCGCCGAGGCCGCGCCCGACGGCATCGACGTGTACTTCGACAACGTCGGCGGCGACCACCTCGAGGCCGCGCTCGACGCGTTCAACGACGGCGGCCGTGCCGCGCTCTGCGGGGCCATCGCCGTCTACAACACCACCGGGAAGACTCCCGGGCCGGACAACATGGCCAACATCATCACGCGGGGGCTCACCCTGCAGGGGTTCACCCTCGGCACCTACCTCCACCTCGCCCCGGAGTTCCAGGAGCGGATGACGGCCTGGTTCACCGCCGGGGGATCTCCTCGACGAGACGTCGCCGACGGCATCGAGAACACCGTCGACGCGTTCCTCGACATGATGCGCGGCGCCAACACCGGCAAGATGCTCGTCCGCGTCTGAGCACAGACATGCGAAAGGCCCTCTGACCGGCGTCTCCGCCGGCCCGAGGGCCTTCCGTGCTGGTGGGCGATACTGGGATCGAACCAGTGACCTCTTCCGTGTCAGGGAAGCGCGCTACCGCTGCGCCAATCGCCCATCTGCTGCGAGGTGGGTACGGGATTCGAACCCGTGTGTACGGCTTTGCAGGCCGCTGCCTCGCCTCTCGGCCAACCCACCACGTGACGCTGCTCCCAGCCGAAGGCGGACGACTTTCGAGCGGATGACGGGACTTCGAACCCGCGACCCTCACCTTGGCAAGGTGATGCTCTACCACTGAGCTACATCCGCGTTGCACCAGCTCGGACCCTTTCGGGCCCCTGTTGGTGACGCTCCGGAAGAGTAGTTCACAAACGGTGTGCCGGTCCAATCGAAATGGCCTCGCCACCTGCGGCGCGTCTTCCGGAGCCTCCGAGCCCCGGTGCGGGCTATGTTCTGCCGTATGAGTGCGACCGACATCGTCCCCGCCCACCTGATACCGATCCTGGAAGCGCCGAACTACGGCGTTCCTCGGCACCATCCGCCCGGACGACACCGTCCAGGTCAACCCGATGTGGTTCGACTTCGACGGCGAGACGCTGCGCTTCACGCACACC
>CAWCED010000005.1:0-26105 GCA_963794465.1 uncultured Actinomycetota bacterium
GTCGCGGGTCTGGCCGATCAGCCAACGCTCGCCCAGGCGCTCGCCGACGCCACCGTACTGATCGGCACTCCGACGGCCGCCGAGGTCCACCGGGCGATCGAACATCCGGCGCAGCTCGCGGGACTCGTACTCGACGTCGGGCTGGCCGACGCCCTCGTCGATGACGCGGGAGACGAACCCGGTTCGCTTCCGTTGCTGTCCACGGCACTCACTGAGCTGTGGGATCAACGAGACGGACGACGGCTCACGCTGGAGGCGTATGCAGAAAGCGGTGGGCTGCGTGGAGCGGTCGCACGCATCGCCGAGCGGGCGTATGGCGAACTGGACGAGAGCGACCGCGCAGCGGCGCGGGTGCTACTGCTTCGGCTGGCGGGGCCAGGCGAGGGTGACGCGGTGACTCGACGACGAGTCCCGCTCACCGAATTGGCTGCCCTACCGAATCCTCGCGTCCGTGCGGTGGTCGAGCCGCTCGCCGATGCGCGCCTGCTCAGTCTCGACGCCGGTTATGTCGAGGTCGCGCACGAGGCGCTGTTCCGCGAGTGGCCGCGACTGCGGGCCTGGCTAGAGGAGCACGCTGCGGCTCGGGCGGTGCAGCATCGGCTGGCGGTGGCTGCCGCGGAGTGGGACGAGGGCGGCCGGGAACAGGCGGAACTGTGGCGTGGCAGCCGGCTTTCTGCCGGAGTGGAATTTGCGGCTGCGTATCCGGATGAGGTCACTACCGTCGAACGGGCATTCCTCGACGCGGGTCAAGCCCAGCTCGACGCGGAGCGCCGAGACGCCGAGGAGCGGGCGACAGCCGCGACTCGGCAGAATCGGCGGCTGCGCTGGCTGCTCGGCGGGTTGGGAGTGTTTCTTGCCCTTGCCTTGATCGCCGGGGGATTGTTCGTCGACCAACGCAACGCGGCCAGGGAGTCCTCCCTCGCGGCCGGCGTGCGGGCATTGCAGTCGCGCGCGTTGAGCGAAGACCGTTGGGATCGCGCCCTGCTCTACGCCGCCCAGGCCCAGCAGTTCGACGCGTCCACAGAGTCCCGCGCCGCCCTCCTTGAAACTGTCCAGCGTGGCCCGGAGGCGACGGCGATGTTCACGGCAGACCAGGCCTTGCACTCGCTCGTCGTGAGCCTGGAAGGTCGGAGAATCGTCGCCGGCGGCTCGAATGGTTCGGTTTTCGTCTGGGACGTCGAGACGAGAGAAGTTCAGGAGATCCCGGACGTTACGGCGTTCGAGAACGATACGCTCGACATCAGCCCCGACGGCAGGTATGTCGCGGCGGTGGGCATCCCCGTCTCTATCTACAAGCAGGACCGCAGGGATTGGCACGTCATTGTCGTCGATCTCGACCAGCAACCGCCGACGGTTCGACCTCTGCCCTGGCCCCGCGCCGTAAATGGAATGGCCGCTGCTCGATTTGCGGCCGACGGTCGCACGCTGGTCACGGTGGACCTCGATGGCGTCATCCGTTACATGGACGTTCAATCCGGGAAGGTGAAGCGAACTCTCGAGTTCAAGCACGTCGGTTCGGGGTTCGGGGATGTGTCGATGGGCCGGCGGTTCATGGTGGCGTCGAACGACGACACAGGCTTGGTGATGGCATGGGAGGTCGACAGCGGACGGAGGATCTGGTCTTCGGTCGAGCCGGATGGAACCGTCGCGGCCATCAGCCCATTCGGCTCGCAGCTGGTCATCGGACACGCCGACGGACGCATCGAACAGGTCAATATAGAGACGAAGTCCCGCACCGAAATCACACCTTCTCTCGGCACGGGTCCCATTGATCTAACGTTCACTCGCGGCAGATTCGCGGCCGCAACTGAGGATCGCTCAGTACTCGTGTGGGACGCCGAAACGCTGGAAGTACAGGCCGTACTTCGCGGTCATTGGGGAAGGTTGTCTCAATTGACCTACTCCGATGAGTGGCCGGTGGGTGGCACGACCATGTACGCAGCCGGGTTTGACGGGTCCGTATTGGCGTGGGACCTCACGCGCCGGCAAGGTGTCGTGGAGCATGTGACGACGCCCACCCCAGGCGCGCAGGCAACAGCCTTGGCAGCGGATGGAACCGTTGTAGCCAGCGGCTATCAGGATGCCGACGGCGGCCGGATAGAGGTGACCGAGCAGTTCGGCGGGCACGCGGTTGAATTTGCCGGTCGCACGTTCCAGGTGAAGGTCCCTGAGCTCGCACAGGGTGATTTGTTCGGCATTACAGTGGACCGACTCGGTCGGTCAGTAGTGGTGGGAATTATCGTGCGTCCGCAAGGCCGCCGGCCCTTCCGGGTGGTGCGGACAATCGACGTTCGGCGAGGGCAAATATCGGACTACACGATCGCGCTGGAGCATCAGGGCACTAGTGATGCAGTGGTCACGTGGGACAACGGCGCCGTACTCGCCGCAGGTGGACGGCAGCTCGGTCTGTGGAATATGGACTCCGGCAGTCCACTGGTCCGGGAAATGTACGAGGCGGCCGGCGCAGTTGGCGTGCTGAGTGTTCACCCCAATGGACGCCTCGTAGCACTCAGCGAGAGCAGGGTCGTCGAGGTGATCGACCTGCGCTCGGGCAACGTCGTCGAAACCCTCCCACACAATGAACAACTCGGCGTCCGCCCGTTGGTGTTCTCGCCCGACGGCTGGTGGTTGGCTGGAGCGACGGGAAGCGGACGAGTGATGATTTGGAACACCCGGACCTGGCAGCAGCACAACACGTGGGAAGCCGTCTCGGGCTTCGGCATCGACTCCATGGTATTCACTCCGGACTCAGACTTCCTCATCACAGGTGGCGCCGGTCAGGCGGCGATCTGGAACGTCGATAAAGGTGCCAGCGGCGGCGTGCGGCTGGACGTGGATCCTAGTCGTACCGATGCCAGCGTCCTCGTCGGCGTCCGGGACGACGGAAGGACTCTCGTCACCTACACCGAGGGCACCGGTGTGCGGGAGTGGGATGTTTCACCAGAAGGGCTGCTCGAACAGGCCTGCGCGGTCGTGGGCCGCAACCTTACCCGGGCCGAATGGGAAGACGTGCTTCCTGACCGATCCTATGAGCGCACTTGTCCCGAGTACGAGAACGGTTGACCTGACCCGCGGACCATATGGGTGTTGGATTTCGGGGCCCACCACTGCAGAGGTCTCACTTCGACAAGCGAGCGCTGGCAGTAGCTCGTGGATAACCGACGGCTGACGTATAGCCATACGTGAGACCGACCGATGACTGCGCCGTGACCTGTGCGACTGAGCGAAGGCCGCCTCGATACCCACGGGGAGAAACCTCGAGGTGACGGCTCCGGGACGTCCGGAGCCTCCGACCTGGAGGGTCATCATGAACCGCACCAAGCTCGTCGCCCGCTGCACTGCGGCGGCCGCAACAACCACTGTCATCGCTGGAATGGCCGCCTTTCCGGCCGGAGCCCGACCCGACCAAGGAGACCCGATTTCCCCTCGGTTCTCGTCCTACGACAACAACCGCCCGCTCACTCGCATCGGGACCCAGCTGACTCGCGGCGACGACCTCACCGGTGGCGGAGTCAAGGCTCCGTTGTGGGTGCCGGAACTCTTTCCGCAGTCACCGCAAGGGGATGGTTGAGATGACCCGGACTAGTCGCGCCGATCTCATCCGAAACGGCGGCGGCCGGGTGGTCTCGGTAACGCGGCCCGACGCAGAAGACGGGCTGATCTCCCGGGTACGGGCCACGCGAGGCGAGGTCAGCCGCTACCTGCGGGCCACCGGTACACGGCGGCGTCGGCTGCTCAACCTGTCCATCGTCGCCGGTGCGATCGCCACCGCGCTCACCGCGGCACCGGCGTTGGGTGGCAAGACACTGGCCGACTGGATCACTGCAACGTTCGGCCTGACCTCGCCATCCTGGCAGATCCTGTGTGTATTGGCGGCGGTGTGCTCACTGACCGCCGCGGTGGCCACCCAGCTGAACAACTCAAAGAACTACGAAGAACACATCGCCCGCGCCCAACAAGCCAGAGCCACCCTCGAAATGCTGGAGATAGGTGTCACCTCCGGCCACCTCGGCCGCCGCGACGCCACCGACCAGTACCTCAAATGCATCGAAAACTCGTCATTCATCGAAGCAGTCCGGTAGTCCGCCAAGCCGGCCGCCGCCAAGGCTGACAGCTCGCCGCAGGAGCTGAGAACTCAGCTTTCCGAGAGGAACGGGTGGTCGAACCGAGCACCGTCGTCCCACGCCTGGCGCGAATTGCCGTGGGTCGGGATGCCCCCAGCCTTCTTGATCATCGACGCCAGGTGCATGAGATTCCAGGTCATGAACACGGTGTTGCGCTGGGTGAACTCGTTCTCCGGCCCGCCTGAGTCCTCGTCGAGGTACGACGGGCCGGGCCCGGCTTCGCCGATCCATCCTGCGTCGGCCTGGGGCGGGATGACGCAGCCGAGGTGCTGCAGGGAGTAGAGGACGTTCATCGAGACGTGCTTGATGCCGTCCTCGTTGCCTGTGACGATCACGCCGCCGACCTTGCCGTAATAGGCGTACTGGCCGGCGTCGTTCAACTCACCGGAGTTGGAGTAGAGCCGTTCGATCACCCGGGTGCAGACGCTGGACTTGTCGCCGAGCCAGATCGGAGTCCCGATGACCAGAATGTCGGCTGCCTTGACAAGTTGGTAGATCTCCGGCCAGTCGTCGGTCTCGAAGCCGTGTTCCCGCATATCCGGCTGGACGCCGGGAACCAGGTCGTGGTCGACGGCCCGGATCTCGTCGACGTGTACTCCGTGCTTGCGCATGATCGACGTGCTGACGGTCATCAACCCGGCCGTGTTGGACACCTCAGGTGAGCGTTTGAGCGTGCAGTTGATGGAGAGCGCGCGCAGGTCGGAGAAGTCGTTGATCGGTTCGGTCACGCGCAAAACATGCCCTGCCGCCGCGAGCGCCGTGCTTACGAATGCAGAACGCTCACGCAGCGTCACGCCAGGCGTCGATGTGCGGCAGTAGATCGGCGAGCCGGTTGATGACGGCGTCCGGTTCGACGTCGACCGGGACCTGCTGGCTGATCGGGATCTCCGAGTGCGGGACCAGCACAGCGCGCATGCCCATAGCGCGAGCGCCGGAGATGTCGTCATAGGGACGATCACCGACGAAGACACACCGGGCGGGGTCAGCGACGCCGACCGCTGTCATTGCGCTGCGGAAGGCCTCCGGATGTGGCTTCGTGTGCGCAATCTCCGACGTGTAGACCGCGCCGTCCAACAGGTGCAGCACGCCGTCCCGGGCGAACACATCTTCGTGCCATTCCCGTGGCCAGATCGTGTTGGACAGAACGCCGATCCGGATGTCACGTCGGCGCAGTTCCGCAAACACATCGAGCACGTCCGGGTCGGTGTAGGTGTGTGGCTCCCAGAAGTCGCGCAGTGCTTGGGCGGCCTTGTCGTCGTGCGGGACGCCGGCTGCGCTGAGCAATCCGGCCAACGTGTTCGACTCCTGGTGCACCCTGGCCGCCGCCCACACTTCGTCGCCGGCCGTAATCAGCGCGGCAGCAACAGCATCGACGTCGTCAGGTGCGACTACCCGTGCGTAGACCCGCCACTCCTCGGCAAGGTCCACCGTGTGCCACGGGGTCAGCGTGCCACCCCAGTCGAAGATCACCGCGTCGATGCTCACCGGCCGAGGATAGGGAAATGACCACGTTCACCACCCCTGCGGGTACGTCACCACCCCTGTAGGCCTGGTGACACATAGGCAGGCATGGTGAACGTGGTCATTCCTGCTGGCGCCAACGGAAGCCAGGCTCGCCGCGGTCGGAGCAGGCCCTACGACTTATCCGGCTCTGAAATCGCCTCGACGACGTCGCCGACTCGGCTTGCCTCGAGATGACGGGCAACGTCTGCTTGGCTCACGATGCCGACGAGATCGTGACCATCGATCACCGGAAGCCGGCGCACCTGGTTTTCCTTCATGGTGTTCAGCGCTTCCTCGACCGAATCGTCGGCCCCGATGGTCACCGGCTTGCCCTGAGCCAGATCGCCTGCGCGGACCGTTCGCGGGTCACCGTCGTCGGCGATGCAGCGCACCACGATGTCGCGATCGGTCACCATGCCCTTGAGCCGGTTGTCCTCGCCGCAGACGGGCAGAGCACCGACGTCCAGCTCGCGCATCTTGCGAGCCGCATCTGCGAGGGTCTCGTTCTCGCCGACGCAGACTGCACCGGCTGTCATGATTTCCCGAATCGTTGGCATGTGCGTCCTCCAGTGGTTTGTGCGGGTCGGCCCACAGTCCGCCTACCCACTTCTGGGTCTCGAAACTCACCCAAGGCGTGGGCCTCATGAGGAGGATGCTGAGGTCATGACACCTGCCGCTGAGCAACCACCCGTTGATGTCGACGCCTTCACCGCATTTGAGGCGACAGGCTGGGAACGCAAGGCTGCGACGTACGACAGCTTCTTCGGACAGTTGACCGGCCGTCTGGCCGAACCGTTGCTCGACGCCGCCCAGGTGGTTGCCGGCGACCGCGTACTGGACGTGGCGACTGGCCCGGGCTTTGCCGCGGGCATAGCGGTCAAGCGTGGAGCGTCTGTCACGGGAGTCGACATCGCGGCCGCCATGATCGAGCTCGCCCAGCGGTCGGTGCCTGGCGCACAGTTCCGCACCGCGAATGCCGAGGCGTTGCCCTTCTCAGCCGAGACATTCGACGCAGTGGTCGGCAACTTCATGATCTTGCATGTCGCGCGTCCGGAGCACGCCGTTGATGAGTTTGCCCGGGTGCTGAGGACTGGAGGCCGGTTGGCGTTGACGGCGTGGGACTTACCGGATCGTAATCGCCTACTCGGTGTGTTTCTCGAGGCGATCAGCGCCGCCGGAGCGACACCACCGGCGGACATTCCCGTCGGCCCGCCGTTCTTCCGATTTTCCGACGACGGCGAGTTCAGCCGGTTGCTGAGCGGCGCCGGCTTTGCCGACATCACTGTCGACACGGTCGCGTTCGACCACGTTGTGCCATCCGCGGAGTATCTGTGGAACGGACTGCTCTCCGGCACGGTGCGGACATCGAGCCTGGTTTTCGGCCAACCGGAGGAGACCCGCAGGCGTATCCGTATAGCGTTGGACGAAAGCGTCGGTGCCTATCAGCGGGAGGACGGGCTCGAGCTTCCGGTCTCGGTCAAGCTCGCCCATGGCACCAAGGCCTAGCGCCTCTCGCACCAAGCCCTAGTTGCCGCTCGACGTAGGCGGCATCCGTTTCGGCGCCAAGCAGGAAAAGGCGCGCACGGCAGAACCCACAGGTCAACTACAGGGAGGAATGCCCCCATGAGGCGGTTCATCCTGACCGGTGCACCCGGCGCCGGGAAAACGTCAATCATCCGACTGCTCGAGATGTCGGGAGTCGGCGTCGTGGAGGAAGCGGCCACCGACGTCATCGCCGCTAGCCAGGCGCTCGGCCAAGCAGAACCGTGGACAGATCTGGAGTTCATCGACCAGATCGTGTCGCTGCAGCGGGAACGTCAGCTGCAAGCAGCGACGGCGCCGGTCGACGTGCAAGTCCACGACCGATCGCCGATCTGCACGCTTGCTCTCAGCCGGTATCTGGGCTGGCCGACTTCACCAGCTCTGGCCGCTGAGGTCGACCGGATCACACAGGAGCAGCTGTTCGACCGCAGGGTGGTCTTCGTACGGAACCTTGGGTTCTGCGAACCGACCGCTGCACGCCGGATCAGCTTCGAGGAATCGTTGGAGTTCGAGCGCATCCATGAGCAGACTTATCGCGAATTCGGCTACGACCTCGTCGACGTCCCGGCCGGTGCCGTGCTGGATCGGGTCGGTCTGATCCGGGACGTTATTCTTCGATCGACCCGCACCATTGTTCTCCCAACCGGAACAGCCGATGACCGCGCCCGACTCGGTCGCTCGTGGCCGGGAGTCGTATGAGCGGCACGCATGGCGGGCGGCGTATGACGAGCTGTCGGCCGCCGATCGATCGGCCTCGTTGGAACCCGCAGACGTCGAGAGGCTGGCGACGGCTGCCTACCTACTCGGCCGTGACGCCGAAAGCGCTGATTTCTTGGCTCGGGCCTATCACGACCATCTCGGTACGGACGCTGTCGAACGCGCTGCCCGATGCGCCACCTGGCTGGCGTTCGCGCTGCTGTTGCAAGGTGAGACCGCCCCTGCCGGCGGCTGGCTGGCCCGAGCCGAAAGGCTGCTCGCGAGCCGAAGCGACTGCGCCGAGCGCGGCTTTCTGCTCGTCCCGAGCGCCTACCAGAGCTGGGATGACGGCGACCCGGCGGCGGCGCACGCGATGTTCGTGCAGGCAGCAGAGATCGGTGAGCGTTTTGGCGATCCGGATCTGATCACGCTCGCAGGTCTTGGCTGCGGCCAGACCCTGCTCGCGCTGGCGAAGACAACGCAAGGGATTGCAGCCCTGGACGAGGCGATGGTCGCGGTGACGGCCGGGGAGGTGTCTCCGATTGTCGTCGGGCTCGTGTACTGCGCCGTGATCGATTGCTGCAAGCAGATCTTCGATCTTCGACGGGCACATGAGTGGACGACGGCGCTGAGCCAATGGTGCGCCGGTCAACCGGACCTGGTCCCGTACCGCGGTCAATGCCTCATCCACCGCGCCGAGATCATGCAGCTGCATGGCGCATGGGCGGACGCACTGGCCGAGGCGCGGCGGGCACGTGATCGGCTGTCCGACCCGCCCAACCAGGCGGCCGCGGGGGCGGCCTTCTATCAGCTGGCGGAGCTGCACCGACTCCGCGGTGAATGGGCGGATGCCGAAGATGCCTATGGGCAGGCAAGTCAGTGGGGTCACTCCCCGCAACCCGGGCTGGCCTTGCTGCGACTAGGTCAAGGACACATCGACTCAGCCGCCGCCACCATCCGGCGGGTTCTCGCCGAGGCCGGGGACGGCCCAGGCGCCGCGCACGTCCTCCGTGCCTGTGCGGAGATCATGCTCGCAGCCAACGACATGCCCGCCGCCAGCCGGGCTGCGAGTCAGCTGGCGACGATCGCGGCCGAGCTCGAGGCTCCGCTGTTGCGCGCGGAATCTGCGCAGGTCGCCGGTGCCATCGCCCTCGCCGACGGTGACGCAACGGGCGCACTCAATGCCCTCCGCCGCGCGTTGAAGACGTGGCAGGAATTGGATGCGCCATTTGAGGCGGCCAGGGCCCGCGTTCTGTTGGGGCTCGCCTACCGTGAGCTCGGCGACGAGGACGGTGCGCAAACGGAGTCGCGCGCCGCGCGCGTGGTGTTCCAGCGACTGGGTGCCGCGCCAGAGCTCGCCAGGCTGGAACAGCTTGTCGGCCGAGCGCCGACCCAGAATGTCGCCGGGCTGACCGCACGGGAGATACAGGTGCTCGAACACGTGGCCGCCGGCAAGACCAATCGCCAGATCGCCGTCGAGTTGACCGTGAGTGAACATACGGTCCGCCGCCACTTGCAGAACATCTTCGGCAAGCTCGACGTGTCTTCCCGTGCGGCGGCCACCGCATACGCGTTGCAGCACGATCTGGTCTGACCTGCCGAGTGGTACGAACGGACCACGCCCCGCGCAGCAGGTTGGTACACGTGGCCGATGCCAGCGCTGCACTCCACTTCTAGCGTCGAGTTCGGGCGATTCGAGCTGACCAACGGTCGGAGGACAGCAGGAATGGGCGGGGTCCGCGAACCACAGCGGTTCGACACGCTGATCATCGGTGGTGGCCAGGCGGGCCTGGCCGTCGGTTATCACCTGATGAATCAGGGCCGGCGTTTCGTGATTCTCGATGCCGCCGAGCGGATCGGCGATTCCTGGCGCACGCGCTGGGATTCACTGCGGCTGTTCACGCCGGCTCGGCTCGACGGGCTGCCGGGATGGCCGTTTCCGGCATCCGCATGGTCCTTCCCCACCAAGGACGACATGGCCGACTACGTCGAGCACTACGCGACGCGGTTTTCCCTGCCGGTCCATGGCGGTGCCAAGGTCGACCGTTTGCACGGGGAAGCGGGCCGATTCGTTGCTACGTCGGGCGATCTCCGGTTCGAAGCTGACAACGTGGTGGTGGCGACGGGGGGCTTCCAGGCGCCTCGCCTCCCGGCCTTCGCCGCTGAGCTGCAACCAAACGTCGCCCGGATGCACTCCAGTCAGTACCGACGGCCGGCTCAGCTTCAACCGGGGGATGCGCTCGTCGTGGGCGCCGCCAACTCGGGCGCGGACATCGCACTAGAACTCTCACGAACACGGCGGACGTGGCTGTCGGGCCGACATCCGGGAAGTGAACCGGTTCGGCCAGGGAGCGTGTGGGACCGCATCGTGACCCCACCGTTCTGGTTTGCGGCCTCACGCGTGCTGACCGTTCACACCCGAGCTGGCCGGAGGGTTCGATCGACCTTCCAGTCGGGTGGACATCCACTTGCCCGCGTCAAGCCAGCGGATCTCGACGCTGCCGGCGTGCACCGCCTGCCGCGGACAGTCGCCGTGCACGACGGCATCCCAGCGTTCGAAAACGGCCGCAGCATGGACGTGCCGAACGTCATCTGGTGTACCGGCTTCCAGCCGGACTTCAGCTGGATCGACCTGCCGGTGTTCGATGACGACGGTCTGCCGGTGCATGACCGCGGTGTCGTCGCAGCCCAGCCTGGCCTGTATTTCGTCGGTCTACCGTTCCTGTACTCGCTGACCTCGTCGTTGGTCGGCGGCGTCGGGAGGGACGCGAAGCACATCGCCGAGCACATTGCAGCGCGCTTGCTGTTGGAGAGCACGCAGACCGTTGTTAGTGCAGTGTCGCCATCACCGACCCCCCTCCCGCGACTTCAATGATCCAAAACGCGGCAAAGCGCCGAGTTCACGGTTTTGGCGCGGATTTGATCATTGAAGTTGGGGCCTGTGAGGCCGAAATTGAGTCGCGGTGGCTGGGGGCTCCGCGGTTTGCTTGACATGTGCAGCTCACTTGGCTCGACCCCGAGCACCTCGACGACCGCGATGTCGCCGGGGCAGTAGCGCTGCACGAGGCTGCGCGGCTGGTCGACAGCCCCCATCAGTTGGTCGGGCCGACCCTGTTCTCCTACGGGACGTTTCTGCGACAAGGCTGGGACGGAGACCCACCGATCGCCGCGCTGGCCCGGGACGACAAGGGCCGGGTCGTCGGTGTGCTGCAGGTGATGTTCCCACGCTGGGACAACATGCATCTGGGCTCGGTCGACGTGACCGTTGACCCTCTCGCCCGTCGGCAAGGCATCGGCCGGAAGCTGTTCGAGGCGGGTGTCGACCGAGTACGGTCCGAGGGTCGCCGGCTAGTGCTGACCGACTGTTGGGCGGACTCCCCGGGGGTCGCATTCGCCGAGGCGATGGGCCTGGAACGCGCTGCCGTAGGTGTGCAGCGACGACAGGATCTCCGTGCGCTGGACTGGCCTCTGCTCGACACCGAGTACGCAGCGGCGGAGAGCCGCGCGGGTGGCTATGAGCTCGTTCGCCTCGCCGGACCGACCCCGGAGGACCTGCTCCCGGATGTCGCCACGATGGTCGCCGCGATCAACGACGCCCCGTTCGACGACCTCGACATCGAGGACGAGGTCTTCACTCCCGAGCGGGTCCGGACGTTCGAGGCAACCCAGTTGGCAGCCAAGATGCGCATCTACCGGGTTATCGCTCGCGAGCGCGAGACCGGCACCCTAGGTGGCCACACCATGGTCGGCGTCGACGCCGAGCACCCCGGCTACGCCAGTCAGTACGACACCAGTGTCCTACGTGCACACCGGGGTCACCGGCTCGGCCGGTTGCTGAAGATCGCGATGCTGCAATGGCTCGCCGACGAGGAACCACAGCTGCGGATGCTGGACACCTGGAACGCGGCATCAAACGCGCACATGATCGAGGTCAACGAGGTGCTCGGCTACCAGGTCGTCGCCACCGGGATCGAGTGGCAGCTTCACCTCTGAGACTGGACCCGGATGGGCTGCTCAGCGCCGGTGGCACGTGGTCGACCGGTGGCGAACGTCGAGGACGACGACCGCGTGCCGCAGTGGCGACGTCGGGCGCAAACAGGTCGCAAGCGCGCGGGCGGGCAGGTGGTGCGGTATCACGGTGCCACTACAACGGACGTTTCGGTGAGCACACCATCGGCCAGCAACACGGTGCGCCCGAAACCGCCCAGGTCCTGCGTCCGGTGTGTCATCAGCAGAACCGTCTGGCCGGCCGTCTCGGTGAGCAGATCGGCCACCAACGCCGCCGCGGTGGGCTCGTCCAGGTGCTCGGTCGGTTCGTCGAGGACCAGGACATCGAAGTCGGCCAGCAGAGTGCGAGCCAGCCCGATCCGTTGCCGCTGGCCAGCCGAAATCCTTACTCCCTGCTCGCCCACGTGCGTGTCCAACCCCTCGGGCAGCCCGTCGACCCAGTCCAGCAGACGAGCCCGGCGCAGAGCGTCACGCATCTCGGCGGCGGATGCGTCCGGGCGGGCCAGCCGGATGTTCTCCCCGATCGTGGTGTCGAAGACGTACGCATCCTGAGCGCAGAGCCCCACGACCCGGCGCACGTCGTCGCCATCGAGATCAGCCAGGTCAGCGGCCGTGCCGTCGGGTCCCACGAGTTCGACCGATCCCCCTCGGGCAATGAGGAACTTCAGCAGCACTGCCGCCAACGTGCTCTTGCCCGCTCCACTCGCCCCGACGAGTGCCACATGCTCTCGCGGCGCTATCGAGAGGGACACACCGGTCAACACATCGGGCCCGTTCGGCCAGCCAGCCGCCACGTCCGTCAGCTGGAACCCGCACGTACCCTCCGGTGCTCGTTGCGGCTGGACCGGCTCGGCCACTGGTGGCGGCTCGTCCAGGACGGCGACCACTCGTTGTGCGGCGGCCCGAACCCGTGGCAGCTGTTGGGCCGCACCAGCCAGACCTGAGAACACCTCGTGAACCGCAAGTGGGGTCAGCACCACCACGGCCAGCGCCACGCCGGCCAACGCACCCGACCGCACCGCCGGAACGCCGTATGCCAGGCCTGCCCACACCGCCGCCCCGCCGGCGGCCGTCGCGATCGCCGTGCCGAACCCCAGCCCTACCGCTGATCGGGCGTTTGCTTGCACAAGCCTCTGGTCGGTCCGGGTCACCTCCGCCAGCTGGCGATCCGCGGCACCGCAGGCAACCAACTCGGGCGCCCCTCGAAGCAGGTCGAACGTGGCCGTGCTCAGCGCGCCCTGCAGTGGCGCGACGCTCGCCTCGGCGCGCCGGGATGTCCACGACGCGACCCAGGGAGCGGCGAGCGCGACCAGCACGAGACTCAGCGTCAGAACAGCTGCCGCCTCGGGCAGCAGCGCTCCGACCAGGACGACCGATCCGGCTCCGGCGGCCGCTGCCACTCCGTAGGGGAGGAGGAGTCGCACCCACAGGTCCAGCAATGCGTCGACGTCGGCGACCAGGCGCGACAACAGGTCGCCCACCGCGGAAGACCGACAGGCCAGCCGGCGCGAGCCGCTCGAGCTGTTCGAAGACGCGAACGCGGATGTCGCCGAGCATTCGGAATGCCGCGTCGTGCGCGACCAACCGCTCGGCATAACGGGCGGTGCCGCGGAGGATGGCGAACGCGCGAACCGACGACGATCGCCACCATCAGGTACAGCACTGGTGGCTGCTGGGCGGCTCGCGAGATGAGCCAGGCCGACGCGGCCATCAACCCAACAGCGGCGCCGGCTGCGAGCATCCCCAGAAAGGCGGCGAGGAACAGGCGGCCACGTCCAACGGCCGACAGCTTAATGACGCGTACCAGGGCGTTCATGCTGCGACCACCGCTGGTGCCAGCCGCACGACCCGGTCGGCGGCTGCCAGCACCGAAGGACGATGTGCCACAACCAGAACGATCCGCCCGCTCGCGGCCTGAGATCGGACCGTGGCGAGCACCGCTTCCTCGGTGGCCATGTCCAGGCTGGCGGTCGGTTCGTCGAGCAATAGCACCGGTGTGTCCCGGACCAGCGCTCGGGCGAGCGCCATTCGTCGGCGCTGGCCCATTGACAGGCCGTCGCCCCGTTCTCCCACCCAGGCGTCAAGCGTGAGATCGACCAGCCCCGCGCTGTGCAGCGCTGTGGCCACCGCCTCGTCGGATACGTCCGGAGCACCCAACCGGACGTTGTCCGCGAGCGTGCCTGGCACGACGTAGGGCTCCTGGGCGACCCACGAGATGTTTCGCCGCCAGGTCTCCGGATCGAGTTCAGCGAGATCGACCTGTTCGCCCGCCTCCGCGACGACGACTCGGCCTTCGTCCGGTCGGACCAGGCCAAGAGGACGTGCAGCAGGGTCGTTTGCCCGATCCACTCGGTCCGGTCAGGGCGACCAGTCGCCTGGGCGAACGGCGACGTCGACGCGGTCGGGCGCGGACTCGTCGCGGCCCTCGTGCCGGACGGTAAGCCCCTCCACCCGCAGCTCCGCGCGCTGCAGATCGGGGATGTCCCGCCGCGCCCCGGTGGAGGGACCGGGGACTCGAGTACCGAGAAGACCTGCTCCGCTGCGGCCAGACCTTCGGCACTCGCGTGGTAGTGCGTGCCGAGTGCCGCAATGGGAGGTAAGCCTCCGGGGCCAGGATGAGGACGAGCAGACCGGTCTCGAGATCGAGGGTGCCCTCGACCAGCCGCAGACCGACGCCGACCGCGACCAAGGCGACGGCGATCGAGGCCAAGAGTTCCAGCACGAGGGACGACATGAACGCGACGCGCAGGGTCGCCATCGTCTCCCTGCGGTACTCGTCAGTCACTCGACGTATCTGCGCCGCCTGCATCCTGGCCCGGCCGAAGATCTTGAGTGTGGGCAGGCCCGCCACGACATCGAGGAAATGGTGAGCGAGGTGAGTCAGGGCCCGCCACCGTCGTCGGCTCCGAGCTTGCGCGGCCAGGCCGATGAGAACTGTAAACAACGGAATCAGCGGCAGCGTCAGCACCACCGTGACAGCGGCGAGGAGGTCTGCCGGCACCATGCGCAGCAACACCGCGATCGGTATCACGACGGCCAGCACCAGTTGCGGCATGTACCGCGAGAAGTAGACGTCGAGTGCGTCGACGCCCCGGGTGGCGAGCGTTGTCAGCTCGCCACTGCGGCGCCCGGCCAACCATCGGGGTCCCAACCGCACAGCGTGGGCGAGTAGTTGGCTCCGCAGCTGCGACTTCACCCGTGCCGAAGCCCGATGCGCGGCACTGTCGGTTGCCCAGGCGGTGAGCGCCCGACCGACTATGACCAGGGCGAGCAACATCATCGTCGAACTCAAGTCGGCGAGATCAGCACCGCCGACGAATGCAGCCGCGATGCCGTGCGCGAGCAGGCTGGCCTGTGCGATTACCAGGATTGCCGTCACCATTCCAATGGCGACACAGATCCCGAGGTAGGCAAGACTCGCCCGCGCCCGATGCAGCAGCCGCGGGTCGACCGCTCTCACTGACGCGGGCTCGAGGACGGGGCAGATTCAGGTATGTGCTGGGTACCGATCCGCTTCCGGAACACCCAGTACGTCCAACCCTGGTAAAGCAGCACGATCGGTGTGAGGATCACTGCCACCCAGGTCATGATCGTCAGCGTGTAGGGCGTCGATGAAGCGTTTTCGACAGTGAGGCTTGCGCCGTCGTCGAGCGTGGTCGGCATCACATCCGGGTACAGCGCCACGAATAGCATGATGACGGCAAAGCCGATCGTGACCGCTGTCGCGAAGAACGACCACCCCTCGCTACCCATGAAGATCGCAAACAGTCCGCCGAGAAAGGACAGTGCAGCGATTATTGCGAGGACGGCAGTCCAGAAGTTGCCGTGCTGCACCTGCGTCCAGCCCAGAAACGCGACGGCGACAACGGCCACCAGCAGGCCATACTGCAGCGCGAAGGCCCTGGCCCGGGCCCGGATCTCGCCCACAGTTTTGAGCGCTACGAAGGCCGCGCCGTGGATGAGAAACAGCCCAAGCGTGGTCAACCCGCCCAGCAGCGCATAGGGATTGAGCAGACCCCATAGGGTGCCAACGAACTCGTAATCGGCGTCCAGCGGAACTCCGCGAACGATATTGGCGAACGCGACGCCCCACAGGAACGCGGGGAGCAGCGAGCCCCAGAAGATCGCCTGATCCCAGCGGTTGCGCCAGGTCGGGTTGTCGCGTTTGGCGCGGTACTCGAACGCCACTCCGCGCACGATGAGCGACGCGAGGATGATCAGCAAGGGCAGGTAGAACCCGCTGAACAACGTCGCATACCACTCCGGGAACGCGGCGAACATGGCGCCACCCGCCGCGAGGACCCATACTTCGTTGCCGTCCCACACCGGTCCGATCGTGTTGACGAGCACGCGGCGTTCACGGTCGTCATGGGCGAGCACCTTGGTGAGGACACCCACGCCAAAGTCGAAGCCTTCGAGCACGAAGTACCCGATGAAGAGCACCGCGATGATGCCGAACCAGACGGTCGAAAGCTCCATTCGGCCTCCTCAGTAGGCGAAGGCCATGGGCTTGTCGGGGTCGTCGGTCGGCGCCTCCACATCGGCGCTGACATCCGGTAGACCGTTACGGACCACCATGATCACCAAACCGACCTCGACGACCGCGAGCACGCCGTACAGCACAGTGAGGACCGACAACGACGTCACCACCTCGCCTGCCGTCGTGCCGGGCGATACTCCGGCGGCTGTCGGCATCAACGAGAAGACCAGCCACGGCTGCCGCCCCATCTCGGTGAAGATCCAGCCGAACGCGTTGGCGGCCAACGGCAGCAACGGCAAGACGATGGCGGCCCGCAGCGCCCACCGCGAGGTGGGAGCACGGCCCTTGCGGGTCAGCCATAGGAACCACGCACCGACCAGCCCGGCGATGACGCCGGTGGCAATCATCAACCGGAACGTCCAGTACGTCACCGGGATGATGGGTTTGTAGTTCTGGCCGGCGCCGAACTCGGCCTCGTATTCGGCTTGGAGGTCATTGATGCCCTCGACCTCGGCGTTGAAGTCGCCATGGCCCAAGTAGGACAACATGCCAGGAACCTTGATGGCGAACACCTCTTCGCTGCCGTCGAGGGTTCCGATCGTCAACAGCGAGAAGGCCGCCTGAGTGTCGGTCTCGTATAAGGCCTCGGCAGCCGCCATCTTCATCGGCTGCACCTGGGTCATGACCTTGCCCTGGATATCGCCGGTCACCGAGACCGCAACGGCACTGACGACGATGGTCCACCCACCGAGCCGCAATGCGGAACGGAAAGCGTCGGTGTCGACACCCGGCCGGCGGATGAGGTGCCACATGGCGACGGCGGCGACGACCGCCCCGCCCGTGAGCGCGGCAGCCGCCATGGTGTGCGGGAACGTGATCAGCAGCACTTTGTTGGTCAGGACGTCGGCGAAGTTCTCCAGCTCGGCCCGGCCCTGCTCCTTATCGATGCGGAAGCCGGTCGGGTTCTGCATCCACGAGTTCGCGGCCAGGATGAACAACGCCGACAGCGGTGCCCCAACGGCTACTGCCCAGATCGACGCCAGGTGCAGCTTCGGTGGCAGCCGGTCCCACCCGAAAATCCACAGCCCGATGAATGTCGATTCGACGAAGAATGCCAACAACGCCTCGATGGCCAGCGGTGCGCCGAAGATGTCACCGACGAAGCGGCTGTAGTCGCTCCAGTTCATCCCGAACTGGAACTCCTGCACGATGCCGGTGACCACGCCCATGGCCAGGTTGACCAGGAAGATCTTGCCGTAGAACTTGGTGAGCCGTAGCCACTTCTCCTTGCCGGTCCGATACCAGGCGGTCTGCAGCCCGGCGACCAGGAAGCCCATCCCGATCGTGATCGGAACGAACAGGAAGTGATAGACGGTCACGATGCCGAACTGCCATCGGGCCAGGTCGAGCGCGTCCATCGCCCTCCTCCCGCGGCCTGCCGGACATGCTGCTACGGCCCTTGTGTCGTACTCGGCGGACGTTACTACCGGCTGGAGGCCGGTATTTCACGCTTTGCCGCCCAGTGGGTGGGCGGCCTTGGCGGTTTGGCGAGCTCGCCGGGGCTGCCCCGGCCAGCATTGGCAGGTGCATGATTCGGTGCGTGAGCGAAGACAAGGTACGTGCCCTGTACGAGGCGCTGATCGCCGGTTGGAACGATCACGATGGCGCGGCGATGGCGGGGCCATTTGCCGACGACGGGCTGGTCATTGGGTTCGACGGCAGTGTGCACTCGGGTAGCGAGACGATCGGCACCGAGATGGCGCGGATCTTCGCCGACCACGAGACGGGACGGTATGCCGTCAAAGTGCGGAGTGTTCGAGCGGTGGGGACGGATGCGATGGTCCTGCGCTCTATCGCGGGGCTCGTTCCATCAGGGCAGACCACGGTCAAACCGGAGACGAACTCCCACCAGACCGTCGTCGCCGAGCGACGTGACGACGGCTGGGAGGTTGTCCTCTTCCAGAACACTCCCGCCCGGTTCCACGGCCGTCCCGAACGGGTCGACGAGATGACGCAGGAACTCCAGGCCGTCGCCGACTCCTGACGGACCGGCAATAACGAGTCAGACCGCCGGGGGCACCGGTCCTTGCCCTTGGGATCGCTCAGGGGCTGGTGGTTGCTCGGGCGTCTGGGTAGGGCTCTGCGGTTGCGCGGGAGCGTGGGGTTGCGCGGGAGCTTGGGGAGGAGCTTGGGGTTGCGCAGGAGCTTGGGGAGGAGCTTGGGGTTGCGCCGGAGCTTGGGGAGGAGCTTGGGGTTGCGCGGGAGCTTGGTGAGGAGCGGGAGCTTGGGGAGGAGCGGGAGCTTGGGGTTGCGCGGAAGCCGGTTCAGACCGAGCGGCGCGACGGCGCAGGAAGTAGCTCGCCAACCCGAGCACGATCAGCGTGCCGATGATGGCGCCGAGTAGACCGCCCCAGTCGAAGATGTCGGTGTCGCCGATGCCAAGACCGAGAGTGAAGATCACATAGCCGAGCAGGGCGCCGGCCAGTCCCAGGACGAGCGACAGCCCCCAAGAAGCCGGCCCACTCATCTTGCGGAACACGTCGCCTGGCATGAGGACCCGAGCCACAATGCCAGCGACGAATCCGAGTAGCAGAGCCCCGATCATTTTGCCTCCGTCTTGGCGCTGTCGTGCGGGACCGCGGCCCATCCTATGGGCCGGTGCCGTGCTTGCCCCTGGAGGAAACGTGGAAATCAGACCTGCCATAAATGCCGACGCCGCTCGCATCGCTGAGATCTATGGGTATTACGTCACCGAGACTGTCGTGACGTTCGATCTCGAAGCGCCGTCGGTCGGCGATTGGGAGGAGCGCCTGCGCACTGCGAAGGATGCTGGATATCCAGTCCTGGTGGCCTGCGAAGACAGCCGGGTAGTCGGCTATGCGCTCGCTACGGCCTGGAAGTCGAGGCCTGCGTACCGCTACACGGCTGAAGTCTCGATCTACTTCGACCCGGCCTTTACCGGCGCGGGCCGGGGACGCGTCCTTCTCGAGCGTCTCGTCGACGAGGCGCGACGGGCCGGTATCCGTCAGCTCATCGCGCTGATCGCCGACGCCGGGCCCGATACATCGGTGGCGCTGCATCGGGCGCTTGGATTCCAGATGATCGGCCGCATGGAGCGGGTCGGTTTCAAGCATGACCGCTGGATCGCCGTCGACCTTCTCCAACTCGGCCTGGACGATTCCGACGGGCCAGTCGGAATACTCGGTTCATGAATCGGATGCTGTTGTGGACCGGGCTCGGGTCGTGGCGGGCGGAGATCAGCGACGTCGACCTGGGGGAGGATCGGTTGTCCGCGACAGGGACCCAACTGGGAGTGGATCCGTTGCCCTACCGGCTCGATTACACAGTGCAGACCGGGTCCGAATTCGTGACGGAACGACTCGACGTGATTGCGTCCGGTCCGGTTTGGCGGCGACATCTGGAGCTGCAGCGCGACGGTTCCGGGAATTGGACCTGCGAGACCGACCAGAGCGGTGCGGTGGACTTGTCAGACCCAGGGGGAGACATCACAGCTCTGGCCGGAGCGGTGGACTGCGACCTCGGCCGATGCCCGCTGACCAACACCATGCCCGTTCGCCGCCACGCCCTGCACCGCGAGCCCGGTGCCGTCGACTTCTTGATGGCCTGGGTATCGGTGCCGGACCTCGGTGTCCACCCGGCGCGGCAGCGTTACGAGCACCTGTACACGAATCCGGACGGCACTGCGGTCGTGCGCTACATCGGCGCCCACCGCGGCTTCGTCGGCGAACTCGTTTTCGACGCGGACGGCTTCGTCGTCACCTACCCCGAACTGGCCCAGCGGGTCGACGCCTAGGAGGAATGGTGTCCCAGACGGTTCTCATCACCGGGGCCTCGTCGGGAATCGGACGCGCCACAGCGCTCGAGCTGTTGCGCGCCGGTCACATCGTCTACGGCGGTGCCCGACGAGTCGAGAGCATGGCTGCTATCGGTGCGGCCGGCGGTCACGTCGTGCCATTGGACCTCACCGCCGAGGCCGACCTCGAGCGCCTCGTACAGACGATCATCACCGAGCAGGGCAGGATCGACGTGCTGATCAACAACGCCGGGCTCGGGTTGTACGCCGCTGCTGAGGACATGCCGCTCGAGGAAGCTCGCCACATGTTCGAGGTCAACCTGTTCGGGCCGGCGCGGCTGACCCAGCTCGTGCTGCCGCATATGCGCTTCCAGGGCTCGGGCCGGATCGTCAACGTCTCCTCGATGGGCGGCGAGATCGCCTTTCCCCTCGGCGCCTGGTATCACGCCTCCAAGCACGCGCTGGAAGGGTACTCAGACGCACTCCGGCAGGAAGTCAGGCCCTTCGGCATCGATGTCGTACTTATCCAACCCGGCATCACCAGGACCGAGTTCGGCGGCGGCACCGTCCAAGCGGTGCGCGAGCACTCGGGTCAGGGCGCGTACCGGCAGCTCGCCGATGCGCTGGCCAAGAACACCGAGACCGTGTACGGCGAGAACGGTCGGGCGTCGGATCCGACCGTCGTCGCGAAAGCGATCCGTAAGGCAGTCGAAACCGCTAAGCCCAAGCCGCGCTATCCGGTCGGGTACATGGCCAGGCCACTCCTCACCCTCAACAGGTTCCTGCCGGCCCGCCTCTTTGACCGGATCGTGACGAGCCAGAGTGGACGGACGTAGGCGATCGGAACCAATGGGGAACTAACTACGGTTGTACTCGTCATCGGTGACGTGGTCCCCCCACTCCGTTGCAAGACCTTCCGCGGGGGTCTCGGAGATGGCGAAGTGGGCCATGAACTGATCGGGGGCGGCACCGTGCCAGTGCCACTCGCCGGGCGGGGTGTAGATGGTGTCACCGAAGCGAATCTCGATGACCTCGCCACTGCGGGACTGCACTCGCCCGACACCGTCGATGACGTGCAGGGTCTGGCCGAGAGCATGGTTGTGCCAAGCGGTCCGCGCACCGGGGGTGAACCGAACCTTGTAGACGCGCAGGCGCGAGGGTTCCTCCCCAACGGCGACTTCGTCGACCCACACGTCGCCGGTGAACGTCTCGGCCGGGCCCTTGCCGGTCGGCATGTTGGGCAGTACCTCCATGGTGAGCCTCCCATCACTAATCGGCCGTGGGCTGGTGGATGGTTCGTCGTGGTTCGTACCACCTTTCGCCGACGGGCTCACCAGCCATGTTCCAGCTCCAGGAGATGGTTGGGGCGATACGGATGTACAGCCCGGGCCCCATCATCCCCGCTCGTTCGAAAGGTGCCTCGGCATACCCGTACACCCGGACGCAGCGTGCGATGAACGGATCGAAAGACACCAGGTCGTCGATCACGAGCGCCACCTTGCGGCGTCGGGCCCGGATGTTTCGGTACTTGCGCGTATCGAGGACTGTCTGACCAGCGCCGCCTATCCAAAAGAACGTGCCATCGAACTCGAAGCCAACCGGCACCACGTCGGGCTGATCATCGGCACCGAGTGTGGCAAGCCGTGCGAGCGGTTGGGATCGCAGGTAGGCGATCTCCTCATCGCTGAACGACATGGTCGGGCCCTCCTCGTGTGAAGCGCTTCAGCCACTCGTCCACCTCAGACATCGGTCTCACCTGTTTCGAGCTGATACTGGAGCACGGCCAGGCGCTCCCGCCAGTAGGCTTTCATCCGATTTCGCTCGCTGGCGTCCGCGAGGCGCTCCTGCTGGGGGACGGTTCGGATGGCGACGGTCACTGAGCATGAGCTGGTTGTACAGGCAGCGCTGGACTATTTCGAGGGCTGGTACGCGGGGGACGTGGCCAGGATGGACCGGGCACTGCATCCGGACCTGGTGAAGCGCTGGGCCGGCGATCAGCAGGGGATAGCCCTCGGCACGGTGCGGACGAAGGACTTTATGTTGGAAGCCACCGCCGCCGGCGAGGGCCGCGAGAACGGCCGCGACCAGCAGATCGAGGTCGACGTGGCAGACGTCTACCAAGAGATCGCCAGTGCGGTGGTCCGCAGCGCGCAGTACCGCGAGTACCTGCACTTGGTTCGGACGCCGCAGGGGTGGCGGATCGTGAATGCGTTTTGGCGGCTGACGTGAGCCTTCCGAGACGGTGCCATGCGTCCTCCACCGCCGGGGAAGCGCTGCTGGACGCCGACAATCTGCCTGCGCCTAGATGAACAGACCCGGGCCTGTTACCCGATGTTCGATTGATGCCTCGAACGCTCGAAAGCCGGCGTCGCTGAGCCGCTAATCGTCCAGGCTGCCCATGGTCAGGTTGACAGTGGTTCCCGTCATCCCGCTCGCCTTGTCGGAAGCCATGAAGACCGCCACGTTGGCCATCTCCGCGAGCGTCATGAGCCGTCGTGGGTGGGTCCTGCTTGCGAGCATTTCCTGCCACTGTTCCCAGGTCATTCCGGATGCCTTGGCGCGGGGCTCGAAGGCCTCCTTGATCGTGCTCGTCTCCGGCATCGCCTGTGGTCGCAGACCAACCACGCGAATGCCCTGAGGTGCGAGCTCGGCGGATAGATCGCGAGTGAGTGCCTCCATGGCCGCCATCGCGGGCCCATAGCCTCCCACCAATGGGATGCCCGTCCGCGAGTGGAGCGCGGTGACTCTCATGATCACCCCCGACTTGTTCGGAACCATGTGCCTTGCAGCCAGGCGCGCGGTCAGAAAGTACGATCTCGTGTAGGCCGCGATCGGCTTGGAGAACTGCTCGACATCCAGTTCGACCAGAGGCACACCCAAAATCGTCGTATCCGGGATCCCGACTGCGTTGAACGAGATATCGACGCGGCCCGCCTTATCGATCACGGACTGTAGATGGTTGTCCACAGCCTGCTCGTCGAGAACGTCGACCACCGCCGCCTCGGCGGATCCGCCAGCGGAAACGATGACCTGAGCGACCGCTTCGACCGGTGCCAGGTGGCGCCCGGTGAGAAACAGCTTGGCCCCCTCGTCCGCAAAGGCGAGCGCGACCGCACCGCCGATGGCTCCTCCGGCTCCGTAGATCACCGCAACCTTGTTCTTCAGCATCATCTCTGCTTCCGTTCTGTGCCCAGGTAGTCACGACCGACCACCTGGTGAGTCAAGACCGACGGCTGAAACTCATCTGCGCGTAGCTGCCATTCTCGGCCTCCGTGGACGTCCGGATCGTTAGAGATCGGTCCGGGTCGTTACGCGTCGGCTGGAGAGCCCTGGCTTCCGCGACCCGTCCGGGCAGTCAGCATGCTCAGGCCGGCGAGGGCGGCGGTTGCGGCGCCGGCAGCCCAGGCGATCGCTGTTCCGGTGGGTGGGCTGGCGATCGAGGCGATGGCAACGAGAGCAGCCACGCCGATAGCAGTGCCGAGCTGGGCAGCGGTATTGAGCAGACCGGTCGCGCTTCCGGTGAGTGCGTCGCTGACTCGGGTGCCGAGACTGGTGGCGGCAACGGCGACGATGCCCAGCCCGAGGCCGGCAACCACGACGCCGGCAACGAGACCGGCGCCGCGACCGGCGGTGACAGCAAGGACCAGGTTCCCGGCGGCGATGCCACTGAATCCGGCGCTGCACAACCGTTGGTCGGGAAGTCGGGCCGCAAGTGACCGCGACGGCACCGATCCGGCGATCACTGCGAGGCTGAACGGCAGCAGCGTGAACCCGGCCTGTAGCGGGCTGAGGCCGTTGTACTGCTGCAGCAACAAGGTGGCCAACACACCTGCCGAACTTGTGGTGGCAGTGTTGACGAATGACACCAGCGAGCCGGAGCGCAGGTTCTGCGACCGGGCCGCCGCGGGCGGAATCAACGGGGTGGAAGCACGGCGCTGCTGCGCGACGAAGGCCAGGATTAGCAGGATCCCTGCCGCCAGGGTGCCCAGGCCGACCGAGTGTTGGCCGGGCCGCTCGAGTAGGGACGCGCCAACGATGAGGGCCATGACGGCGGCGACTAGCAGAACCGCCCCGAGTAGGTCGAGACGCCGATACCGGTCCGTCGCGGCAACGCTGGGGACGCAGAGGAACACCCCGGCGAGAAGGACCACACCGATTGGGGCGTAGACCGCGTAAATCGCCTGCCAACCAAAGGCATCAGTGAGGACACCGCCAATGACATAACCCAGCACGCCGGCCACTGCACCGGTGGCGCTCCATGCGGCCAGCGCCGTGTGTCGAGCCCTCGGCTCCGTGGCGACATGCAGCAGCAGGCGAAGCGCGCACGGCACACTGAGCGCGGCCGCAGCCCCTTCCAGAGCGATAGCGCCTAGTAGCTGCACGATCCCTTGCGCAGTCGCCGCCGCGAATGCCACCGCGGTGAACAAGACGGGGCCCACGACAAGCACGCGGCGAGGGCCGTACTTGTCACCCAGCCAGGAGCCGAGGACCAACAGCCCCCCGAAGAACGCCGCGTACACGGTGGCCAGTAGTCCCGTGGCTTCCGGCGGCGCGGACAGACCCCGGATGATCGCCGGAATGGCGGTGATCGCGGCGGTCACCCCGAGAACATCGACGAACTGCACGCCGCACAAGGCGACCATCGCCCACCGAGCTGCGCCCATGCGAGAGGCGGGGGCATATTCCTCGTTCGCCATTCGTCGATAGTTCCTCACCACGCCCGGCGGCCTTCAGCAGCCGTCGTTGCCGGCCCTAGTCGCCGGGGATGGCGTCGCGGGCCGACGTCGTGCGAGCGGCGCCCACGCTGGCCGCGGTCACGCAGGCGATCGCGAGCAGTTGCAGCGGGGTGAGCCATTCGCGGAGGAGGACGGCGGCTACCAGCGCCGCGGTGGCCGGTTCGAGGCTCATCAAGATGCCGAACACCCGGGGCGGCAGGGTGCGCAGGGCGGCCATCTCAAGGCTGTAGGGAATCACCGAACTGAGCAGACCGACCAGAGCCCCCAGCACCAGCAGGCGTGGCTCGAGCAGGCGCGCGCCCGCCGTAGCCACGGCGAACGGAGCGATGGCAAGAGTCGCGACCGTGCTGGCCACCGCCAGCCCCTCGACGCCGGCCCAGCGGCGCCCAGTGGCCGCCGTCGAGACGATGTACAGCGCCCAGCAGCCGCCCGCGAGCAGCGCCAGGCCGAACCCGAGGGCGTCGACCTTGGTCGGCCCGGCGCCGAACAGGACGATGCCCAGCGCGGCCAGGCCCACCCACACCAAGTCGCGCGGACGGCGGCGGCCCACGGCCGCGAGCGCCAACGGGCCGACGAACTCGATCGTCACCGCCACGCCCAGCGGGATCCGGGCGAAGGACTCGTAGAACGCCCAGTTCATCGCACCCAGCGCCAGCCCGAGCGCCAGCACCGGTCGCCAGTCCGCCGCGGTGCGACCATCCAGCCGGGGGCGGGCCAAGGCGAGCAGGATCAGCGAACTCGTGACGAGTCGCAGCAGCACCATCCCGACCGGCGGGATCTCGCCGAACAGCCCCTTCGAGACCGCCGCGCCGAACTGCACTGAGAGGATGCCGATCAGAACCAGCGACACGGGTGAGAAACGAGCAGCAGGCACCGGCTCACGTTACGGGCCGGGTTGATCGACCAGCACGCGACGAGCGAGGCCGGTCGAACTATCGCCGCCGCACTTGACGCTCAGATCGCCAAGACGAGGGCCTCATGGCCTCGGAGGCTCGCCCGCAAGGCAGGCAAGGGACATCGCGGCTCACCTGACCGTTCCACGTTTTGCGGCACGTTGGTGTTGTCCGCTGCAAAGCAAGCGCCTCGCGGTGAGGCGACTACAGCGTCTGACCAGCGGCGATACGGTGGAGCGGGTGACGGGAATCGAACCCGCACTGTCAGCTTGGGAATCATGTTTTGGTAAGGGTATCGCTGCCTGACCT
>CAWCED010000006.1:0-63015 GCA_963794465.1 uncultured Actinomycetota bacterium
GCTTTGCACTCGCTTAACGCCGCGCGAGGGCATCCGTGGCGGCAAGGCCCTGCAGATCGCCGATCCTCAGGAATACCGCGCGAGCTGCGCGGAGGGCGGCCTCGGCACCGACCCCATCGCCGATCCGCTCCCGCAGCTGGGCCAGCATCAGGTGTTCCCAGCTGATTAGGCGATGGAGGTCAGGGAGGACCCGCAAGCCGAGCAACCTCTCGACCGTATGCGCCGCCTGCCTATGTCGCCCTGCGATGCTTTCGATCGCCGCGAGGTTGATGAGCCACACGCCAGGATTGTCGCCAGAACGGTCCAGCATCTGAGCGGCCTCGCCGGCGAGCCCGCGCGCCGCCTCGGCGTTGCCCCGGGTCGCCTCTGCGAGCGCAAGTCCGGCCAGCGACAGCGCGGAGCCGCGCTGGTCGGGGATGGCGGCCCGGATATCGGCTGACCGTCGGAAGTACTCGATCGCCGCAGCGGTCTCACTGAGTGTTCGATGCAGGTGGCCGAGTTGTGCGAGGGCGAACGCTTCGCCCGCCCGGTCGCCGAGCGACCGGAATACCTGCAGCGAGCGATCCAGCGCCTCGGCAGCGTCGCTGAACTGGCCGGATGCGCGATCTGCGAAGGCGCGAGTACACAGCACGTACGCCTCGGCCTGCGCGGCTCCAACGCGGCGTCCCACCAGCATGGTTTCCTCAAAGACCGGCATCGTGATCCCGTCGTATCGCCCGATCGAGCACGCGACCGTGCAGACCGAGAAGAACGGCGGCACGTCGCGGGGGGTCTCGGCGAGCCAGCCCAATGCATCGTCAAGGCGGGGGAGTGCGGCCTCTGGGTCGCCGCGCGACAGCGCCACCAGTGCCCGAAGATGATCATGAGCTGCCCGCACCGGCGGCACGCCCCGAAGATCGTGTTCTGCCGTGTCGAGGAGCCCGTCGATGGTGTCCCACTCGGCCGCCAGCCAGTTGAGCAGGCAATGAAGGTGTGCGGCCTCGGCCCGTCGTAACGGATCCTCGTCATGTCGCCCGATGTCGGCAATCGATCTACCCAGCGGCGCTGCCTCCTCCATCCTGCCAAGGCGCACTTCGAAGACGGCGGTGGCAAAGAGTGCGCGTACGTGCACGTCAGAAACCTCAGAACACGCCGCAAGGGCGCGGCGCAGCCACTGCAGCCCTTCCGCGTGCATTCCCGACGCCATCCACGAGCGCCATGCGGCAACCGCCGCGCGCAGGGCACGCTCCGGCATCTGTTTCAGCGCATGAGCCATGGCGACCCGCAGATTCTCCCGCTCGATGGCGAACCAGGGGCTGGGCTCACCGACGATCGGCTCACCCTGGTCTGGGTCGAGCGACTCCGCGCGATCGCAGTACCAGTCAGCATGACGACGTTGCAGGTTCAATGCTTCTCCGGACTGCGCCAGCCGCTGCGCGGCGTATTGCCGCACGAACTCATGCAGCCGATAGCGCGCCTCCTCAGCACCGAGCGTCTCGGCAAGCACCAGCGACTTGTCGACAAGTCCGGCCAGAACATCTGCCAGCGGCCTGGCCATGCCGCCGGAGGCGATCTGCTCCGCGGCCTCCAGGGTGAACCCGCCGGCGAACACGGAGAGCCTCGGAAACAGCTGGCGCTCATCGGCGTCGAGAAGCTCGAAGCTCCAACTGACGGTTGCCGCCAATGTCGCCTGTCTGTCAGGAGTGTCCCGAATGCGCGACGCTGAGCGCTGTAAGGGCGTGGTCCAGCAGCGCCGCGATCTGTTTTGGTGCACGGTAAGCCGCCTGAGCCGCCGCGAGCTCGATCGCGAGAGGCATTCCGTCGAGTCGTTGGCAAATATGCGCAACCACCCGCGCGTTGTCGTCGTCCAGTCGGAATGCGGGTGCGGCCTCTTGGGCGCGCGCGACGAAGAGCTGCACCGACTCGTACCTCATCAGGCGGCCGGAATCGATCGGTTCGGACGGATCGGGCACCCGGAGCGACGGCACTCGCCAAGCGACCTCGCCAGGCAGGTGCAGCGGTTCCCGACTGGTGGCCAGAACAGTGATGCCCGGGCAGTCCTGGATGATTGCGCGTACCAGCGCGGCAGCCGCGTCGATCACGTGCTCGCAGTTGTCCAAGACGACAACGAGCTCTCGTGCCGCGAGCTGCGCAGTGAGGGCGGCGACGGTCGGGCGCGAGCCGGAGAGCGTCAGTTCCAGGGCCGAGGCAGCCGTCGCAGGGATTAGCTCTGGGTCCCGGACGCCGGAAAGGTCCACCATCCAGAGCCCATCGGCGTACGACGACGTCTTAGCGAGCACTCTCGCGACTTCTACCGCTAGACGCGTCTTGCCAGCGCCGCCCGGCCCGCTGAGCGTGACGAGGCGGTTCCTCGTGCAGACTGCGACAAGCTCCTCGATTTCTCGTCGACGCCCGACAAACCGCGTTCCTGGCCCCACGAGGTGATGGAGGCCCCCGGCAAGCGCGTCGGCCTGGCCAGTGAGCAGCCGACGGTACAGCGTCGTCATTTGCACGTCAGGTACTGCTGCGTATTCGTCGTCGAGACGGCTCCGTAGGGACTCAAAGACAGCGACCGCGTCCCAGCGCCGGCCGGCGGCATCGTACGCGACCATGAGCGCGCGATGAACCTCCTCGTCGGTGGGCCGAGTCTCCGCCAATGGCTCGAGTGCAGCGGCTGCGTCGTACGCCCTGCCCTGCGCGATCAGATGAGGCGTGGCAGCGAGCGCCGCCGTGCGACGCAGACCGGCGATGTGATCTTGGTAGGGATGGGCCCAGTCCTCGTAGCTGTCCTCCGGCAGCAGTCCCTGAGAACACTGCGTGGCGATATCGAGCAGCAGGTCAGGATCGTCCGCGGCCAAGGCCCTGTCGAGTGCTGCTTCGAGGTCTTGGACGTCGGTGGCCAAGACGCCCTCGGGGCAGAGAGTGACCACGCCGTCCCGCAGACGAAGCACGTCAGCCGTCGCCCCTGCGACCGCCAGCGCGCGACGCGCCGAATGCAGTGTCTGATGCAGATTGTTGGTCGCCGCCTCAGCCCGGCGGTCTGGCCAAAGCGCCTCGACGACCGCATCGCGGTGCATGTGATGGCCCTCAGCGAGAGCCAGCAGTTTCAGCAACGAGCGTGCCTTGCTAAGCCGCCAGGCGTCCGCGGGAACGGCGACGCCGTCGATCCGTACGTCGAAGCCGCCCAACATAGTGATGCGGACTTGCCGTGGCGCCATGCGTTCAGTGTCTCGCCACAAAGTAACCTGGACGGTGAGGGCGGAAGGTTTAGAGGCGGGCGCCGATGTCGGCGGCAAGGCGGGCCGGATCGGTCGTAGGAGCAGCACAGACGAACTGTCGGCATACATACGCGGCTGGCCGGTCGCCGACGAGCGGGCGGTTCTGCAACAACGGCACCGCGTTACTGGTTGCGTCACATGGATCGCCAGCCACGACGACGGCACCTGGAGACGTGCCCCGCAATGCTGTCCGGTATAGCGCAGTGGTTGCGGGGTCGCCGGCCGGCCCGACGACGGCAATCTCGGCTGGCCCCGCCTGCAGCGCCTCGCCGACAGCCAGGCCCCACCCACCGAACCGCGGCGCCTGATCTGCCAGCAGGTCGTAAACCGCCAGCGCGCGCTGAGCCGCGCCGCGATGCATCTGCGAGCCTGTGTAGGCGGCGAACGTCAGCAGGGCACCGGCTGCCGCGGACAGCCCGGAGGGTGTGGCGTTGTCGGTGGGATCCTCCGGCCGTTTGATCACCGCGAGCCGGCCGTCGATCGAGTCGTCTGCGGTGTCGAAGAAACCGCCGCCTGGCCGCGCGTAATGGGTGAGCACGACGTCGACCAGTTGCTCGGCGAAGGAGAGCCAGACCGGGTCACTGGTGGCGGCGACCAGTGCAAGCAGGCCTTCGGCTACGTCGGCATGGTCTTCGAGGACACCCGGATGTTGTCCCGCTCCCCCATCCCGCGAGACCCTCGCCAACCGACCATGATCGTCCAAGTGCACGCGGACCAGCAGATCTGCGCACTCGATTGCTGCGTCAATCCAGTCCGGCCGCTCGAGTAAGGCGCCCGCATCGGCTAGAGCGGCGATCGCCAGGCCGTTCCAGGCTGCCACCACCTTGTCGTCCCGGCCGGGCTGGGGACGTGCCTGCCGAGCCGCGAGCAACAGCGACCGGATCCGGATCCACCGGTCCAGGTCGTCCGGGTCCTGGCGCAGTTGCAGGGTCGACGAACCATGTTCGAATGTGCCGGCCGGTGTGACACCGAGCAAACCCGCAGCCCAGGCGCCGTCGTCGGCGCCAAGGACCTCCGCCAGCTGGGCGAGTGTCCAGACATACGTCGCGCCTTCGACGGAACGGCCATCGACCATGGTGTCGGCGTCGAGGGCGCTCGCGAACCCGCCCTGCGGCGTGCGTAGGTCGTGGAGCAGGAAGTCGGCAGTCTCAATCACCACGCGCTCGGCGAGCGGCGACCCGGTGGCGCGCCACCAGTGCGCGTAGACGCGAAGCAGTAAGGCGTTGTCGTAGAGCATCTTCTCGAAGTGCGGGACGACCCATGCCCGGTCGACGCTGTACCGGGCGAAGCCGCCGGCCAGCTGGTCATAGATGCCGCCCCGAGCCATCCGCTCGCAGGTCGCCTCGACCATGGCCAACGCCTGCGCGTCGCCGGTGCGGGCGTGATGGCGGAGCAGAAACTCCAACACCATCGAGGGCGGGAACTTGGGGGCGCGGCCGAAACCGGCATGCTCGCCGTCGAACTCGACTGAAAGCCGCCGCGTCGCCGCCGCCAAGCGATCGGACGACGGTGGTTGCTCCCCTCGCGGCAACCGGTCCCCACCCAGCTGACCCGTAATACGGCCCGCCGCGTCCTCCACCTCGCCGCGCCGCTCTGCCCACGTCCGGGACACGGCTTCGAGAACCTGTTGGAACGACGGCATGCCATGCAACGGCTCTGGCGGGAAGTAGGTGCCCGCATAGAACGGGCGTCCGGTCGGCGTGAGGAACGCCGTCATCGGCCATCCGCCCTGCCCGGTGAGCGCTTGTACCGCCTCCATGTAGACGGCATCGACGTCCGGACGTTCCTCGCGGTCCACCTTGATGGCCACGAAGTGCGCGTTGACGAACTCCGCCGTAGCGGCATCCTCGAACGATTCATGCGCCATGACGTGACACCAGTGGCAGGCCGCGTAACCCACGCTGAGGAGCACCGGGACGTCGCGGCGAGCGGCTTCCGCGAAAGCGGTATCTCCCCATTCCCACCAGTCCACCGGGTTGTCGGCGTGCTGGAGCAGATATGGACTCGTCGAGTCAGCCAGCCGGTTCGGCATGGGTGGAGCTACGGCGCCGCGTCGTCGTCGGGCGTGCTGTCGCGGCGCATCCGTTCGGCGTCAGACCTGCCACTGGCGTCGAAGTCGATCCGGCCGAGCTGGCGGCGCAAGCTGCGGTACAAGACGACCAGCGCAAGGGCGAGTGCAGCGATGACAGCGAAGCCCAAGAATCCGATTCCCACGTTCGTGTCGCCGCTTGCCGCCACCACTGCGGCCGGGCCAACGCTCATCGGCACAACCTCCACTCCCATCGTTGCATCGTCCCGGCCATCTGCCCGCGCCGGGTCAGCCCCATGCCCGAGCTGAATGAAGTGACCACCTCGACTTCAGCGCAGCCCAGCGAACAGGTCGTCTTCGGGCAGTTCGGTGTCGACCAGGCAGCGGACGAGTTCGTAGTCCTCGGTCGGCCAGGCTTTTTGATGGACGTCGATGGGCACCGCGAACCACGGCCCTTCCGGGTCGACCTGCGTCGCGTGCGCCAGCAGCGCCCGGTCGCGCACCGGAAAGTACTCGGCGCACTGGACTCGGGTCGTGATGCGCCGTTCGTGCTCAGGGGCGGGCTTCCAGGACGCCAGGCGTTGCTCATAGGGCGACTCGAGGCCGCGGCGAAGCATCTCGTCGTGCAGGGCCTGGGTGCGCTCCCGGTGGAATGAGTGGTGGTAGTAGAGCTTGCTCGGCTGCCACGGCTCGCCGGCCTCTGGATACGCGGAAGGATCAGCCGCGGCGTCGAACGCGGCAACACTCACCCGGTGACACATCACATGGTCCGGGTGCGGGTATCCGCCGTTCTCGTCGTAGGTCGTGACCACGTGCGGACGAAACGTACGCATGGCGGCAACCAGCGGCGCCGCCGCCTCCTTGACCGGCTGCAGCGCAAAACACCCGATCGGAAGCGGAGGCGGTGGATCGCCCTCCGGAAAGCCCGAGTCGACGAAGCCCAACCACTGCTGCCGGATACCCAGCATGCGTCTGGCTGCGGCCATCTCCTCCCGGCGGATTTTCGCGATGTTGGCCAGGACGTCGGGGCGGTCCATGTTCGGGTTGAGGATCGAACCCCGCTCGCCACCGGTGCACGTGACGACGAGCACGTCGACACCTTCGGCGACGTACCGCGCCGTCGTCGCTGCGCCCTTGCTCGACTCGTCGTCGGGATGGGCGTGCACATGCATGAGCCGGAGCTGCTCGGGCACCTTCACCTCTCCCTGACCCGCCTGCCTGACCTGGCTGGGTGATCAGGCGTCGGGAGACAATGGTGCCTGAACTCGTCCACCCCGCGCCGGAGTCTGTCCCTGTGGCCATGCCCGCTGCCCGCCCTGCCGACCGTTACGGCGACCGAACCAGAAAACGCTGGTGGACGATGTGGTTAGGCATCGCTGGCTTGCTGCTCGTAATCGCCATCGGTTGGCTGCTGGTCAGAACGTCAACCGATGCGATCCGGTCGAGCGTGGTGGCCTGGGACAGTTCGGCCGAAGACGTCCTGTCCGTGACGGTCGAGGTGGTTCGCCGGCCGGGGACGGAACTCACCTGTGACCTTGTTGCGGTCGACATCCGGCGCGTGGTCGTCGGCCAGGTCAGCGTGGACATTCCGGCCAGCGACGAATGGCGAACGCAGTCGGACGTAGAGATCCCGCTGCAGGGCAATGCCGTCGCCCCCGAGCTGCGCGAGTGCGAGGTTGCGGGCCAGCGCTAGAACGCAGATCGCTTGCACATCACCGGTGTTGGTAATCTGGACCTCTCCACACGACCCGAGACCGGGCGAAGGCCCGGTACCCGACCGCGTTCCGGGTGCGACCGGCGCCGGAGATACACCAGGGAGCAGATGCCGTGACTTCGAACAGTGGCGACAACGTTGCCTGGCTCACGCAGGAGGGCTACGACCGCCTGCGCAGCGAGCTCGAGCACCTGATGGGCCCCGGCCGCACCGAGATCGCGAAGCGGATCGAGGCGTCACGCTCGGAGGGGGACCTGTCCGAGAACGGCGGATACCACGCTGCCAAGGAAGAGCAGGGCAAGCAGGAGGCGCGCATCCGGCAGCTCCAGTACCTGCTCCAGCGGGCCAAGGTCGGCACAACGCCGCCGGACGATGGCGTCGTGGAGCCAGGCATGATCGTCGAGGTGCGGTTCGCCGGCGACGACGACACCGAGCGATTCCTGCTCGGTTCCCGCGAGCTGCTCGCTCTCGATGAATCAGTCGACGTCGAGGTGTACTCGCCCCAGTCGCCTCTGGGAGCTGCCATCAACGGCAAGCGGACCGGCGAGTCCGCGTCCTATGTCACGCCGAACGGAAACGCCGTCGAGGTCGAGATCGTCGACGCTCACCCCTATCCCGGCCGCGCGACGTCATAGCTAGTACCCCGCCCGTTCGCCGGCGGGGCGATCGCCGAACTTGCGGCGATCAAGTCAGCTTTGGCGGTCATTGCTTGGTGGCGACCATGATGCTGAAGCGCGAGAAAGTGGTCTCCTCGGTGACCCGGAATCCTGCCTGCTGGCAGAGGGCGTGCAACGAGGACCGGGTGTCAACCACGTTGCCCCAGCTGACCTCGTACCACTGCGCCAGCGCTGCGAACCGGGATGGCATGGTCTGTAGCGCTTGGTCGGTCTCGGGGTATGTCTCGTCGAAGATCAGAAAGTAACCGCCGGGCTTCAGCGCCCGCGCGATTGCCGAGAACGCCGGCTGCTTCAAGGTCGGCGCAATCTCGTGCACGACCAGGAAGCTGGTGACGACGTCGAAGACCTCCGGCTCGTCAACCTGGTCCATGCTCTGCAGGCGCGCCTCGCACCGGTCCGTCAGGCCGTGCTGCTGGATCAGCTGCTGCGCCAACTCGACCGAATGGGGCTCCACGTCGATCCCGACACAGGAGAGCGCGGGGAACGCTTCGGCGATCTGGACCACCGCCCAGCCGCCGCCGCAGCCAACGTCGAGCAGCCGGCCACCGTCTTGGAGACGCTGGCCCAGGCCGGGGAGCCGCGGCAGCACAAGGTCCAGGAAAATGCGCGGGAGCGCCTTCAGTGCCTCGGCCACCTCGAGCATGAACGCCTGGTCATGCTGCTGGTATGACGTGGTCGTCCCGGCACGAAAATGGCGGACGTAGTCGCGGTAGTCCTCGGCGAGAACCATGTGAATCCGGGGGGCGCGAGCCAGGTAGAAGCTGGACGCCGGATTACCCAGAATCTGGTCGAAGTGCGGCGCCATCCGCCAGCCGTCTCCCGCACGCTCGAGCAGCCCGAAGGAGAACGCCGTGCGGCAAAGCACGTCGGTATAGAAGCCGTCGGTGCCGAGTTCAACGGCGAGCGCCTCGGAGGTGGTGCCTGGACGCCGGGTCAGTGCCTCCCATACCCCCAACTCGCGGGCGATTTCCAGCAAGTGGGTCGCGTGAAAGCCGCCGATCAGGTCGTAGAGCTTGCTGACCTGGTCGGCCAGGCTCGGACTCTCGACCGGAGCATTGTCAGTGACCACGGCTCCCCTCAGTCTGTCCCGGTGACGGTTTCGGCCGGAGCATACTGATCGGGCCTCACTTGGTCGTCGCGGCTTTGTACTTGTTGATCGCGAGCGGCGCGAATATCGCAATGATCAGGCCGAACCAGATCAACGACGCGGCGACGGGGTTTTGCATCGGCCACGCGTCGGACACGACGAAGCTGCCGTTGCCGAACAACTGCCGGCACGCCTCGACGACCGCGCTGATCGGGTTCCATTCCGCGATGGTCTGCAACCAGTCCGGCATGGTCGCCGGCGGCACGAAGGCGTTCGAGACGAACACCACCGGGAACAGCCAGATCAGCCCTGCCGATGCAGCCACCTGCGGACTGCCCACCGACAGGCCGATGAATGCGCCTACCCACAGCATCGCGAACGCGAACAGCATCAGCAGACCCACTGCGGCCAGGAACTGCCACAGGCCGTTGTGCACGCGCCAGCCGACGAGGAGCCCACAGACCATCATGATGACGAGTACGACGAACTGGTTGACCAGATCGGCGACGACCCGCCCACCGATCACACCCGACCGTGCCATCGGCAGCGATCGGAACCGGTCAATGAGACCTTTCTGCATGTCATCGGCGAGCCCGACTGCCGCCGGGGCACAGGCGAACGACATGGTCTGGGCGAAGATGCCGGCCATCAACCATTCGCGATAGTCGACGCCTGGCACCTGGATGGCCCCGCCGAACACGTAGGCGAACAGCACCACGAACATGATCGGCTGGATGAACATGTAGACGAGGTTGTCCGGGACGCGTAGGCCACCTCGGATGTTGCGCCACGAGACGACCAGGGTGTCCCGGAATGCCTGTCCGAAGCCGCCAGCCGTCGGGACGGCAGCAGCCCGGCGCTCGATCGTGCTCACTTGGCCCTCCCCTTGGCCGGCTCCTCACCGGCAGCCGTTTCCTTGGCATGATTCTGGGCGTAGTGGCCGGTGAGCTCGAGGAACACGTCGTCGAGCGTCGGACGGCGCAGCGCGATGTCGTCGATCACGATGCCGGCCTCGTCCAGGTCGCGGATGACCAGTACCAGCCCCCGCGATCCGTTGGCTGTCGGCACGGTCAGCTTCCGCATGTGCTTGTCGACGACGCATTGGTTTTCGCTGCCGCGCTGCAGGATCATCTCTGCCTGCGGGACCGCGGCTGGATCGTGCACGATGACCTCGATCCGTTCGCCTCCGACCTTCGCCTTGAGCTCGTCGGCGGTGCCCTCGGCGATGATGGAACCCTCGTCGATGACGACAATGCGGTCGGCCAACGCGTCGGCTTCCTCGAGGTACTGGGTAGTGAGGAGAATCGTCGAGCCCTCCTCGGTCCGATCTCGGATGACGTCCCACATGTCCAGCCGGCTGCCCGGATCCAGACCGGTGGTGGGCTCGTCGAGGAACAGCACCTCGGGATGGGTGATCAGGCTGCCGGCGAGGTCGAGCCGGCGGCGCATCCCGCCCGAGTAGGTCTTGGCCACCCGATCGCCAGCGTCGACCAGACCGAACTGCTCCAGCAGCTCGGCAGCTCGCTTCGTCGCCTGCTCGCTGCTGAGTTGATAGAGCCGGCCGAACAGCCACAGGTTCTCGCGACCGGTCAGGTTCTCGTCGATCGCGGCGAACTGGCCGGAAAGCCCGATGCTGGCCCGGACGGCCTGTGGTGCAGCGACGACGTCGTTTCCAGCAACGACCGCGCGGCCCGCGTCGGGCTTCAACAGTGTCGTCAGCATGCGCACGGTGGTCGTCTTGCCCGCCCCGTTGGGCCCGAGCAGACCCACCACGGTGCCCTCTGACACCACCAGGTCGATGCCTCGGACTGCCTTGACCGCCTTCTCGCCCGACCCGAATGTCTTGACCAGACCTTCAGCTTCGATCGCGTTCACTCGATGTCCTTCCTCAAACGTCTCGCCCGTCCATTGCGAGCATGCCGGAGGGTGCCGACATTCCCGCTGCGGGCAGGTTCAGCAGCGCAGCGGCTTCCTCGAGATCGAGTTCACCGGCGGCTAGCTGACGCAATACATCCTCCCGGCTGGCATCTGGCTCCGCCATCTCTGTTGGGTTGGCCGCGTCTTCCAGTCCCAGGCGCACCAGCAGATCAGCGAAGCGCTGGCGGGCCGTTGGGTAGCTGACCCCCAGGTCTCGGGCCAGTTCCCTCATGTTGCCTCGGGACACCAGGAAAGTGCGAAGGATTTGCCGGTCCGCTTCGCGCAGGGCGCAGTATGGGCAGGAAGCGAACCGGCCGGACAGCTCACTCCCACAGGAACCACAGCCCAGCCTGGTGAGGTGCAGTTCGTCACCGCAGACGGGGCACTGGCGGGGTGGCAGGTGGTCTCCGCCATTCACTTGGGCACCTTGACGGTCACACTACCCATGACGACTTCGGCGTCGATCTCGGCGGCGCCAGTCCCGACGACGAGGTCACGACTCTTGTCGCGCCCCGTTCGCTCGGGATCGGTGGCGAACCGGCCGAGTTGCACGTCGGCACGCACTCGCGCGTCCGAGCCGGGAAGCAACGACAGCTGCAGAGAGCCCGACTCGCACCGCACGCGGGTGTGCCCGTGCGTCAGCAGTGCCTCGACCTGGGCCGAACCGGCCTGCACCAGCAGGTCGAACGGGTTCTCGGCACCGCGCACCCGCAAGGAACCGGCGGTCACCCGAACATGGTCGAGTGCCTTGGCTCCCTCCACCTGCAACGATCCGGCGATCACTTCGACGCCGACCGGCAAGTCGGGACGCACCCGGACGCGCAGCTCGAGACCCGGCCCGAACCCGTGCTGGACTCGGCCGGCGACCTCACGCCAGCGGCCCCCGGACAGCAACGTGAATGCGTCGTCGGTGGGAATCGGCTCGGCCTCGCCGGTGACAATGAGGGTGGATCCCTCGCGCCGCACCTGGTGGGCTCCGTCGATCGACACCGTGGCGACGGACGGGTCACCGACGATCCGCACCCGCCGAGAGGTGGCTCGAACCATGACCCGATCGATGTCCGGAACGGCGGGTGGCGCTGGCTTCCCCCCTGCGGTCTGGCCCGCAGCCGGTCGCGTCGTGTCCGCGGACTTGGGCGCAGCCGCATCGATCAGCTTCGACGCCTCAGCGGGGTCGAGGCGACCCGCGGCTACATCTTCGAGGATCTGCTCAATGCTTCGTTCGCTCATGGTCGAATGATGCAGGCGAATTGCCAATCCGTCAACTGAACTTGCCAAAATAGCAAACGACACCTATTCAATCGACAAGGGATACCCGGCCTTCCGCAGTGCCGCCAGGACCCGTCCGCGATGCTCGGCTCCACGCGTCTCTACCTGAAGTGCGACCTCCACCTCGTCGACATGGAGTTGCGCCTTGGTCCGCTCGTGCACGACGTCGAGGAGGTTGGCGTCGGTCGCAGCCAACTCGGCGAGCAGCCGAGCGAGCGCTCCGGGGCGGTCGGGAATCCGTACGCGAAACAACAGGTACCGGCCACTGGCGACCATGCCGTGTCGGATGACGCGAAGCATGAGCAGTGGGTCGACATTCCCCCCGGACAGGACCGCGACAACCGGCGGCTCGAATGACGACGGGTCGGCGAGAACCGCCGCTACGCTCGCGGCGCCAGCGGGTTCGACGACGAGCTTCGCCCGCTCGAGCAGCAACACCAGGGCGCGGGCCAGCCAGTCCTCGCTGACCGTGACCACTCCGTCGCACAGGTCGCGGACCAGCCCGAACGGCACCTCGCCGGGACAGGCGACGGCGATCCCGTCGGCCATGGTCGTCATCGTGTCCAGCGCTACCGGCTGGCCGGCTGCGAGCGACACCGGGTACGCGGCAGCGCCGCTGGCCTGAACACCGACCATCCGAACGTCGGGATTGGCGTCCTTGACGGCGAGCGAGATTCCGGCGAGCAGCCCACCGCCGCCGGTACCGACGACGATGGTGCGCACGTCGGGGCACTGTTCGACGATCTCCAAGCCGACGGTCGCCTGTCCGGCGACGATGTCTGGGTGGTCGAACGGATGGATGAGCGCCGCGCCGGTCTCGGCTGCGAACTCCTCCGCGGCGACCAGGGCCTCATCGACAGTGGCGCCGACGAACCGCACGTCCGCTCCATAAGCGCGGGTCGCCTTCTCCTTGACGATCGGCGCGCCCGTGGGCATGAATACCGTCACCTTCGTGCCGAGCATGCTCGCCGCGAGCGCCACTCCTTGCGCGTGGTTGCCGGCACTGGCGGCGACGACACCCCTTGCCCGCTCGTCGTCCGAGAGCCGCGCGATGCGCACGTACGCTCCCGGATCTTGAACGATCCGGCGCGCTGCAGGTTCTCGCACTTGAGGAAGGCTGGGCCGCCGACCAGGTCGCCCAGCCAGCGGGACACCTCCAGCGGGGTCGGACGCACGACGTCGCGGAGGAGTTCGCGCGCGGCCCGCACGTCGTCCACCGTCACGCTGGTCATGCCCGCGATCCTGCCATCTGCCCGGCGAGTGGCGGGTTTTCTACGCCTCCCGCCGCAAGTGACGTGGAAAAGCCTCCAGTCGCGGTAAGACTGAGAGGGTGACGACCCCGGAGACGCGACCCGCCGACGCTGCCGACCAGTACAACTACCTTTCGCACCGGCAGATCCTGGTCGTGCTCGGCGGGCTGATGGCCGGCATGTTCCTTGCCGCACTCGACCAGAGCATCGTCGGGACGGCGCTACCTCGAATCGTCAGCGACCTGGGCGGCCTCGAGCACCTGTCCTGGGTTGTCACGGCGTATCTGCTGACGTCGACGGCCTCGACGCCGCTGTGGGGAAAGATCTCCGACCTCTACGGCCGCCGGCCGATGTTCCAGGCAGCGATCGTGGTGTTCCTGATCGGATCGCTGGTGGCCGGTTCAGCCGACAGCATGGGCGTTCTTATCGGCGGCCGTGCCATCCAGGGCCTCGGCGCCGGAGGGCTGATCGCGCTTGCACTCGCCACCATCGGCGACGTGATCCCGCCCCGGGAACGCGGCCGGTACCAGGGCTACTTCGGTGTCGTATTCGGAGTCTCCAGCGTGGCGGGCCCGCTTGCTGGGCGGCTGGTTGACCGACGGGCCGGGCTGGCGGTGGATCTTCTGGATCAACATCCCGATCGGAATCGCGGCCTTGGTGGTCACGTCGGTTGCGCTGAAGATGCCGAACGTCCGGCGGGACCACTCCATCGACTACTTCGGCGCCGCCGTCATCGTGGCCAGCGTGACGTCGATCCTGCTCTATACCGCGTGGGCGGGCACGCAGTACGGATGGACCGACCCGATCTCACTTACCCTGTTGATCAGCGGAATCGTGCTGGCCGGTGTGTTCGTGCTCGTCGAGGCACGCGCCACCGAGCCGATCGTGCCGCTGCGCCTGTTCCGCAACCGGGTCTACACCCCGACGATCGTGTTCACAGCGATCATGGGGCTGGCGATGTTCGGTGGGATCATCTTCCTGCCGGTGTATCTCCAGGTCGTACAGGGGTTCTCGCCGACGGAGTCTGGCCTCGCGCTGTTACCCATGGTCGTCGGCATTTTCACGACGTCGATAACGGCCGGGCAGCTGATGACCCGAACTGGTCGGTACAAGATCTATCCGATCCTGGGCGCGATCGTCACGGCCGTCGCGCTGGTCCTGCTGTCGACGCTCGACGCCGACACTCCCTACTGGCTGATCGCGATCTACTTCTACGTCTTCGGCGCCGGGCTCGGCTTCACGCTGCAGATCGTCGTGACCGCCGTACAGAACGCCGTGGAGCAGCGAGACATGGGGGCCGCTACCGCCAGCGTCACGTTCTTCCGATCCATGGGTGCCGCCTTCGGGACCGCGCTCTTCGGGGCCGTCCTGACCAGCCAGCTGGGCCACTACCTCGCTGCCTCCGGCGAGCAGCTGCCGGCCGGAGCAAGCGACCAGATCGCCAACAACGTCCAGGCCATCCAAGAACTGCCAGCCGAGATCAAGACAGTCGTGATCGACGCGTGGGTGCGGTCGCTGCACGACGTGTTCATTACCGCCGTTCCCCTCGTCGCCCTCGCACTTGTGGCAGCCTTCTTCATCCCGGAAGTGCCGCTGCGCGGAGCCTCGGACGCCGATCAAGCCGGGATGGAGCCGGCGCTCACGACCGAATGATCAGAGCACGGGCCATGGAGAACGGAGGCGCCGGTGAAATTCGCCTGGCTGTGCAGCCACGAGTCGTTCCAGCCGGAAGCGCTCGTCGACCAGGCCGTCCTCGCGGAGCAGTCCGGGTTCGACATGGTCACCGGTGCCGACCACTTTCACCCCTGGGTCGACGATCGGTCCGCGGCGAGCTTCGTCTGGACCTGGTTCGGAGCAGTCGCGCACGCGACGACTCGGGTCGAGCTAGCGACGAGCGTCACCGCGCCGTTGTTCCGCTACCACCCAGCGCTGATCGCACAAGCCGCGGCGACCGTGGATCGGCTCTCCGGCGGGCGGTTCCGGCTCGGCGTCGGGACCGGCGAGGCGATCAACGAGGTTCCCTTGGGTCATGAATTCCCGGGCTACGCCGAGCGAATCGCTCGGATGGACGAGGCAGTCCGCATCATGTCCAGCCTGTTGGCCGGCGAGAAGTTGGACTTCGAAGGCACCTATTACTCGGCTCACTCCGCAAAGCTCTACAGCCCTCCGAACGGCCATCTGCCGATATGGATGGCCGCCGGCGGGCCAAAATCCGCGACGTTCGCAGGCGAGCACACCGACGGGCTGATCACCAGCGTCAAGAATCCGGCCGAGACCCTGGAGAAGGTGATCGAGCCTTATCGGTCGGCCGCGGCTGCCCGTGACGCCGCAACCACGGTGATGGCCACCCGCTGGGTGGTTCTCGCCGAGAATGACGACGAGGCGTGGGCGGCCCTCGCTCCGATGCGTGGCCTGCGCGCCCCCGGCCGGCTCGAGGTCGCCGACCCGATGATCTTGCGGCAGCGCGCCGACGCGATGGAGCGCTCGGAGATCCTGCGTCAATACACCGTCGTTCGCGACGCCGACGAGCTGGTCGACGCCTATCTGCCGCTCGTTCGCGACGTCAGCGCCGACTATGTTGCGGTGCAGGTCGCCAGCGTCGACCCGGCCAGGACGATCGAGATGATCGGCTCACAGGCGCTGCCGCGACTGCGCGCCGTGGCCGGCTCAGTGTCCGGCCCGCCCTGAAGCGGATCTTGAAAAAGCTGCGACTCCGTCAGATGGACAACGCCTGGGTGAGATCGGCGCAGAGATCCTCGATGCTCTCGATACCCACCGAGAGCCGGATGAGATCGGCGGGTACCTCCAGTGGGCTGCCGGCGACGCTGGCATGAGTCATCAGGCCGGGATGCTCGATCAACGACTCGACCCCGCCGAGGGACTCTCCGAGAGTGAACACCTGAGCTCGATTGCACACCTCGACGGCTGCGGACTCGCCTCCCGCGACGCGGAACGAGACCATCCCGCCGAACCGACGCATCTGCTTGGCTGCGACTTCGTGACCGGGGTGATCGGGTCGGCCGGGATAAAACACCTCGGCCACCCGCGGATGCGCGACGAGCAGGTCGACCACCCGCTCGGCGTTGTCACAGTGCCGATCCATACGAACGGCGAGGGTGCGCAGGCCGCGAAGCACCAGCCACGCGTCGAACGGCCCCGCGATGGGGCCGAGCGCGTTCTGATAAAAGGCGAGCTCCTCGCCGAGCCGACGGTCTGCGACGATGAGCGCGCCGCCGATCACGTCGGAGTGCCCACCGCAGTACTTGGTGGTCGAATGGACGACGACGTCCGCGCCCAGGGCCAGCGGTTGCTGCAGATAGGGCGTGGCGAATGTGTTGTCGACGACCAGCAGCGCACCGGCGCCATGAGCGATCCCCGCGAGCGCCGCGATGTCGGCGATACCGAGCAGCGGGTTCGTCGGTGTCTCGACCCAGATCACGCGGGTGGGCGGTTGTAGCGCGGCTTCGACGGCTGCCAGATCGGACATGTGCGCCGCTGTCCACGACACCCCCCACCGCTGGATGACATTGCTGACCAGCCGATATGTGCCGCCATACGCATCGTCCGGGATGATGATGTGGTCGCCTGGCTTCAACACGGCGCGTAACAGGGTGTCCTCGGCGGCCATGCCGCTCGCGAACGCCAACCCACGCGTGCCACTCTCCAGCGTCGCCAGGCACTCCTCCAGATTGGTTCTTGTGGGGTTCGCGGTCCGGCTGTATTCGTAGCCCTCCCGTGTTCCACCGACGCCGTCCTGGGCGTAGGTGCTCGTCGCGTAGATCGGAGGGACGACGGCACCAGTCCGGGGATCCGGCTCCTGGCCGGCATGGATGGCAAGGGTCTCGAAACCATGCACGAGCGCAGACACTACGCCGCGGTCGAGGACCGAAGGTTGGCCGGTTGGCCGACCGGGTAGGCGGCAATCCATGTCAGCCGCTGAGAACAAACAGGTCTCTCGCCGATGGCACGAAGCATGGGGAACGCCCGAGCTCCAGTCTGCGTATGCCGAGTGCTTGGCACCGGATTTCCGCGCCCTGTTCTTCGGTATGGGCTGGGTCGATCGCAACACATACCTCGACCGTGACCAGGAGTTCCTTCGGGGATTCAGCGAGGTGCGGATCACGGTGGAGGACGCCGTCGCCGACGAAGACACCGTGATGTGCCGGATGACGTGGCGCGGGGTGCACAGCCATGAGGTCGCGGGGCTTGCGGCGACAGGCGGCCGCTTCGAGATCATGGGATTCGCGATCGACCGCTTCCGAGATGGAATGGTCGTCGAACATGTGCCGCTGTTCGATCAGCTGGGGCTGTACGTCCAGCTCGGGCTCATCAAGGACCCGCTGGCCGAACCGGCGGACTAGAGGCGTCGGCGGGTGAGAGCAGCCGGCGTCGGCGAGCCTTGCCGGTGCTGGTGCGTTCCACATTGTCGACGAACCTGACGTCTCGGGGCACTTTGTGCCGGCCGAGGGTGTCGCCGACGTATCGGCGCAGCTCGTCGGCCGATACGGATTCCGCCGCGACGACATCAGCGGCCAGCCGCTGGCCGAACTCACCGTCCGGCACGCCGTACACCGACACGTCGGCAACTGCTGGATGGCCGGCGAGCACATTCTCGACCTCGCGCGGATACACGTTCTCGCCGCCAGAGACGATCATGTCGTCGGTCCGCCCCACGACGAACAAGTGGCCGGCGCCGTCGAGATAACCGAGGTCGCCGGTGCTCATCAGGTTCCGCACGGTCCGCCTGTTGCCACCGCCCGAGTAGCCCTGGAAGGTGAGACTGCTCCCGATATAGATCTCACCCACCTGGCCTGGTGGCATGGGTGAGCCGACACCGTCGAGCACCTCCACCGAAACACCGTGAGCCGGCCGTCCCACTGTTCCCGGCGCTGCCCGCAGGTCAGCAGGTTTGGCGATAGTGGCCCAGCCGGCCTCTGTCGTTCCGTAGAGGTCGAAGACGATGTCACCGAACTCGACCATGACCGCATCGGCCAGCTCCGCGCGCAGCGGGGCCGCGCCCGACACGATGACCCGCAGCGACGAGGTGTTTCGTGCGGCGCGCTCCGCCCCGGGCAGGGCCATGATCCGGTGCAACAGGACAGGTACGGCGGCCAGGACGGTCGCGGAGTGTTTCTGCACCAGGTCGAGCGCCTCCACGGGACCACAGCGACGATGCAGTATCGCCGGGCAGCCGAGAGTGAGAGCTGTCGCGAGTAACGCCAGGCCGAATCCGTGAAACAGCGGCGGCTGGATGACCATGGGTTCGCCGGAACGCAGGCGCAGGTCGGCCAGCAGGCTGGTCACCGGTAGGCCCGTCCGCAGGTGTGCGACGTCGCGCGGCGCGCCTTTCGGCATCCCCGTGGTGCCAGAGGTCAGCACCACCAGGCGTCCACGCTGATCTGGCCGCGGTGGCGGCTCGGCATTCACGCTGGCGGACAGCGCCTGCAGCTCTTGACAGGTCACGCGTGGTCCGGGGAGTCCACTGCGCTCCAGCACCCCCGCGAAGTCCGGGTCGTGGACCACGACGGTGACGGCCTCGCGGTCGAGGACGCCGGCCAGTGCCGCGGCTCCAAGGTCGGTACTGAGGAAGACCAGGTCCGCACCGAGCCGCGAGCCCGCCACCGCGGCGACGACGAAGTCACGGTGATTTCGGCAGAGGATGCCGAGCCGGTCGCCCTCCCGTAACAGCGCGCGGCCGTACAGCGCGGCTGAGCCCGTCACGGCGGCAGCTCGCAGCTCGGCGTACGTCATCCGACCGTGCTCGTCGACCAAGGCTGTTCGCTCCGGATAGCGGATCGCCGAGAGCTCGGCGGCGCAGGCCAATGTCAAACCGAAATGTGACATGGCTTGCCACACACGCACCGCATGCGCCGGTGACATCGGCCCGATCAGGCCCGTGCCGATGGTGGCGCGGACACCGTCGCGACAGACCGCGATTGCGGCACGTAGTCCGTCCCTCGGGTTTCTCATCGGCGAGCGTGCGGACGGCGCAGACCGTTCCCGGTGAACCTGCGGGCAGCACGGCCTGCAGCACGGCCGGTCGCCTGCAGCCGGTCGGATCGTTGGCTCCGGTAGTACAACGCCATCAAAGCGTCGTTCGCCGGCTGAGCCGCGGCCCCTACCACTCCCCCAGCGCGCGACCACCACGGGCTCATCAGCCGCGGCCGGTAGGCGATTGCGCGACACACTGCGGCTGCCGCTTCTTCCGCGGTCATGCCGGGCAGGTACCCGTAGAGCGGAGTAGGCGCGCTCATGTCGGTGTGCACCAGCGGGAAGTGGATCGACGTCGTCGCAACACCGTCCGCCCGGAGTTCGGGGGCGATGCAGCGCAGCCATGCCTCGAACGCCGACTTCGAGCCGGTGTACGCCGCCCAATACGGTGCCGGCAGGTCCGCGCTGACGGAGCTCACATTGACCAGGTGTCCCGAACGCCGAGCTCGCATGGCGGGAAGCAGACCGAGCAACAACTGCACTGGACCGAGGTAGTTGACATCGGTGGTGCGGGTGACGTCGTGGAACCGGTCGTACGACTCGGCGATTGAGCGGCGGATCGACTTGCCAGCGTTGTTGACCACGATGTCGACGTCCGGCTGGTCCCTTTGCAGCCGGGCGACGAGTGTCGCGACCTCGTTCCGGTCGGCCAGGTCCGTTGGGTACGAGTGCGCGGCACCGCCGGTCTCCAGGACGTCGTTCCGAACTCGTTCCAGGTCGTCGACCGAGCGGGCGACCAAGAGAACCGTCGCCCCAGCGGCAGCAAGGCGACGTGCGCTTGCGGCGCCGATTCCTCTTGACGCCCCCGTGACCAGGATGGTGCGGCCGGCTGCGGCCGCTCGCAAGGCACCCTCCTCCGGCGGCGGCCAGACCAGACCCGCTGCCGCGCGAACGGTCCGGGGCAACATGAACCTCGCCGGCTCACCGCCACCATCCACGCGCCAAGCGTATGAGCACCTCCGATGGGCTGGTCCGGCTGCGGTTGCCAGGAAGCTGGACGCGCGGGAACGGAGTGGGCCGGGTCGGTGTTGGAACTGACACAGACTGCGAAGGAGTGCCCGTGTTCCTCTTCGACCGTGCCGCCAAGTCTCGCCTCGTCTCTCCCGACGAGGCATTGCCAGGACAGGATTTCCGCCCGTTCGCACTGGCTGGAACCCATACTGTGCTGGGTACCCCAATCGAGGCACCCGTGCCGACCGGGTACGCGGAAGTGGTCGTCGGCATGGGTTGTTTCTGGGGGGCGGAGCGGATCTTCTGGAAGCTGCCGGGGGTTTGGACGACCGCCGTCGGCTACGCCGGCGGGCACACTCCGAACCCGACCTATGAAGAGGTCTGCTCGGGCCGGACCGGGCACGCGGAGGTCGTCCGCGTGGTCTACGACCCGGCCAAGGTCAGCTTCGACGAGGTGCTGAAGGCCTTCTGGGAGGGGCACGACCCGACCCAGGGGATGCGTCAGGGCAACGACGTCGGCACCCAGTACCGCTCGGCGATCTACTGGACTACGCAGGCGCAGCGGGCTGCCGCGGAGGAGTCCCGTGACGCGTACGCGCGGTCTCTCGGCACGGCCGGCTACGGCGCCGTCACCACCGAGATCCTGCCGTTGCAGCAGCTGTGGTACGCCGAGGACTACCACCAGCAGTACCTGGACAAGAACCCCCTCGGTTACTGCGGACTCGGCGGTACTGGTGTGTCCTGCCCCGTGGGCACGGGGATTCGGGACAAGCCCGGGGCAGACAGCGCCTGACCTGCTGGCGGCCTTGGCCATCGAGCATCGGGCCGAGATCGTCACCCACGACACCGATTTCGCCCGCTTTGCCGGCCTGAACTGGCGACGCCCGGGCTAGCCGTCAGCCCGCGATATACCCAAGCAGGTCGGCGCGGGTCAGCACACCGACCGGCTTGCCGTCGTCGAGGACCAGCACCGCGTCGGCGGATGTCAGCTCCTCGACGGCGGCTGCAACCGGCTCGCCAGCGCCGACACTTGGCAACGACGGGGACATGTGCCGCTCGACCGCGTCGGTGAGGCGCGCTCGGCCGGTGAACAGCGCATCCAGCACGTCTCGCTCGACGACCGATCCCGCGACCTCCGCCGCCATCACTGGCGGCTCGGCCCGCACCACAGGCATCTGGGATACGCCGTACTCGCGCATGATCGCGATCGCCTGGGCGACCGTCTCGTTCGGGTGCGTGTGCACGAGCGCGGGTAGCGCGCCAGACTTGCGGTGGAGAATATCGCCGACTGTGGTGCCGTCGGCGACTCGGCCGCTGAAGCCGTAGGAGGCCATCCAGTCGTCGTCGAAGACCTTCGACAGATAACCGCGGCCGCCATCGGGCAGGAGCACGACCACGACGTCGCCTGGGCCGGCTCGAGTGGCTATCTGCAACGCCGCCACGACGGCCATTCCGCATGACCCCCCGACCAGCAACCCCTCCTCGCGGGCCAGCCGGCGGGTCATCGCGAAGGAGTCCTTGTCCGACACGGCGACGACCTCGTCGCAGACGTTCGGGTCGTAGGTCTTCGGCCAGAAGTCCTCTCCGACACCCTCGACGAGGTACGGCCGCCCGGAGCCACCCGAGTACACCGACCCCTCAGGATCCGCGCCGACGATGCGCACCGCGCCGGCGGACGCCTCCTTGAGGTATCGGCCGGCGCCGCTGATCGTCCCGCCGGTGCCGATACCGGCGACGAAATGCGTGACCCGGCCGCTGGTCTGCTCCCAGATCTCGGGACCGGTCGTCTCGTAATGCGAGCGTGGGTTGTCGGGGTTTGCGTATTGATCCGGCTTCCACGCACCCGAGATCTCCCGCGCCAGCCGGTCCGAGACCGAGTAGTAGGAATCGGGATGCTCTGGCGGCACGGCAGTAGGGCAGACGACGACTTCTGCCCCCAGGGCCTTCAGCACGTTGCGTTTGTCCTCGCTGACCTTGTCGGGGCAGACGAACACGCAGCGGTACCCCTTGCGCTGTGCCACAAGCGCCAGTCCGACACCGGTGTTCCCGCTCGTGGGTTCCACGATGGTGCCACCTGGTTTGATGCGACCGTCCTCTTCGGCCGTCTCGACCATCCGCAGCGCAATCCGGTCTTTGACCGACCCGCCTGGGTTGAAGTACTCGACCTTCGCCAGCACCGTCGCGAGTGCGTCGGCGCCGACCCGCCCGAGTCGCACCAGTGGGGTGTTTCCCACCAACTCGAGGACACTGTCGTAGAACCCCACGTGCGCAGCCTAAGTCGTGGCGACGCGGCGAGTTAGAGTCCGTACGTGGCAAGCATCATCAGCGCGCGAACCGCGCGGCGGATCGCCACCACGGCTGCGTACGGAGGTGGCGGCGTCGGCTTGGCCGGCGCAGGGTTGTATGGCCTGCTCCGGCTCCAAGCCGGCCTGGCCCGAAAGGCAATCGGCGAGCCGCCGGACGACCCGCCGAAGGCCGACGGCCGCTACGGCCACTACTTCGATGCCCCGATTTCACTTGTCGTCTTCGGTGACTCGTCGGCCGCCGGCGTCGGAGTGGATACCCCGGAGCAGACACCGGGGGCGCTGATCGCGGCTGGGCTGGCCGAAATCGCGCGGCGTCCGGTCCAGCTCACCGTCGTCGCCCGGTCTGCCGCGCGGACCAGCGACCTGGCCGACCAGATCCGGCAGGCCGCGGACACCCGCCCGGACCTCGCGGTGATCATGGTGGGTGCCAACGACGTGACCCACCGGGAGCGGCCCACCACGTCGGTCCGGCTACTCGACGAAGCGGTGCGACATCTTCGCCAAGAGGGGGCGGCCGTCGTCGTCTGCACCTGCCCCGACCTGGGAACGGTCGAGCCGATCCCACACCCACTGCGCTGGGTAGCGCGCCGGGCCAGCCGACGCCTGGCGGCAGCACAAACGATCGCCGCCGTAGAGGCTGGAGCGCGAACCGTGTCTGTCGGCTCGATCCTCGGCCCGGAGTTCGCGGCGCAGCCAGGTCACATGTTCAGCCCGGACCGGTTCCATCCCTCCCCTGCTGGTTATGCGGCCGCGGCAGGCGCCGTCCTGCCGTCGGCGGCGAGTGCGTTGCAGCTCTGGTCGGAGGAGGAAGAGCAGCCCGAGGCCGTGCGCGGCGACGAGGTACTTCCGGTCTCCGAGGCCGCGGTCGAGGCTGCCGAGGAATCCGGCACCGAAGTCGTCGCCACCCAGGTCGCGGGACACGATCGCGGGACGCACGGACGGTGGGCGCAGCTTCGCCATCGCCGGCGGCGGCCGTTGCCCGATCCTGAGCGCCAGGACTCCGTGGACATGAGGGCGATCCCGCCGCAGTCATAACGGCGTACGGGCACGCGGGTACGGTGGTTGCTACTAGCCGGTAACTTCTGCACGCTGGAGGCGCCATGCCGGATGCCGTCATCGTTGCGACGGCCAGGTCACCGATCGGCCGTGCCGCCAAGGGGTCACTCGTCCAGGTCCGTCCGGACGACCTCGCCGCCAGCGTCATCCAAGCGACGCTGGACCAGGTACCGGAGCTGGATCCGAGCACCATCGACGACATCTACGTGGGCTGCGCGGAGCCGCGCGACGAGCACGGCGGCAACATGGCCCGTCGGATCGCGGTACAACTGGGACTGGACGACGTGCCTGCCGCGACGATCAACCGGTTCTGCGCATCGTCGGTGCAGACCGCACGAATTGCCTTTCACGCAATCCGAGCTGGCGAGGGCGACGTGTTCATCTCGGCCGGCGTGGAGTGCGTTTCCCGGTATACCGGGTTCGGAGGCGCAGGCGTCGACCCAGCCAGCACCCACAACCCTGTCTTCGCGTCCGCCCAGGACCGAACGCAGCGCTACGCCGAGACGAACGAGACCTGGCACGACCCGCGCGACGACCGCCAGTTGCCGGACATCTATATCCAGATGGGGCAGACGGCCGAGAACGTCGCGACACGGTATGGCGTCACGCGCCGCGACCAGGACGAGTTCGCCGTCCTGTCCCAGAACCGGGCGGAGCAGGCGATCAAGGACGGCTTCTTCGCGCGGGAGATCACCCCGATCTCGCTGCCCGACGGTCGAGTCGTCGACACCGACGACGGGCCGCGGCCAGGCACGACGTACCAGAAGGTTGCGGCGCTGGCCCCTGTGTTCCGGCCGGATGGCACCGTCACCGCAGGCAACTGCTGCCCACTCAACGATGGCGCTGCCGCGGTCGTGATCATGTCCAATGTGCGGGCCCGGGAACTCGGGTTGACGCCGCTGGCCCGGATCGTGGCATCGGCGGCGTCGGCGCTCTCTCCGGAGATCATGGGACTGGGTCCCATCGAAGCGTCCCGCCAGGTCCTGCGCCGGACCGGCATGACCATCGACGACATCGACCTGGTCGAGATCAACGAGGCATTCGCCGCGCAGGTTGTCCCGAGTGCCCGTCAACTCGGCATTCCCTACGACAAGCTCAACGTGCACGGCGGAGCGATCGCGCTCGGGCATCCGTTCGGGATGACCGGCGCCCGGATCATGACAACCCTGGTCAACGGCCTGCAAGCCACCGACAGTGTCATCGGGCTGGAGACCATGTGCGTAGGCGGCGGCCAGGGAATGGCGATCGTGCTGGAGCGGCTGGCCTAGCGGGATGCGGACTTCATGATCGAGTGATCACAACTTGCCCGACCCGCCGGGGTGTCGCCACCATTGTGCGAACACTCGATCTTGGAGAGGCGCTTCCGTTCCACTGGAATCGACCTGCTCGGCCCGATGGGGTTGTTTCTCCCGCGGGCGTCAGGCACGCTCGTAGCACGAGCCAATTCCCAATCGCCGGAGGCGACCATGAGCCTTAACCATTCCGAGGAGACCCATCGCAACCTGGTCGCCCGAGTTCCACTGGCGACCGGAAGGGACCTCCGGGAATGGTTTCGAGCTCTCGAGGCCGGGCCTGCCTTCCTGCGTTTCGACGACCGAGTGCGCTGGTTGCGCGCCGAACACGGGCTAGCACACGGGCACGCGACCGCGATCGTGCACGAACACGACCTGCGCCGTGCCCAACGCTCGTTTGAGTGAGCCAATGCCCCGCCAGGCCGAAGCCGGGCGGGGCCGCCGGTGGTGCAGGCGTTACTCGCCGCGCAGGATCGCGAGTAGCTGAAGCATCTCGATGTAGAGCCAGACCAGGGTTACGACCAGGCCGAACGCCGCCGTCCACGCGAACCGGGCCGGCGCGCCCTTGCGCACCCCTTGCTCGATCGAGTCGAAGTCGAGGATCAAGCAGAACGCCGCCAGCCCAACGGCGAACAGGCCGATCACGATCCCCAGCAGACCGCTGCGGAACCCGAACGGGCTGTCGCTGGAGCCGAAGATCTGGAACAGGAAGTTGATCAGGACGAACACCATGTATCCGCCCAGGGCGATCAGCACACCACGCTGGAACTTCGGCGTGACGCGGATCCGGCGGCTGCGGTAGGCCCACAACGAAACTCCGAAAACCGCCAAGGTTGCCAGAATGGCCTGCGCGACAATGCCGTCCAGGCTGTTGCCGTTGATCTGCAGGTTCTCGAACATGAAGCTGACGCTGCCGACGAACAGACCTTCGAAGGCTGCGTACGTGAGGATCAGCGCCGGGTTGGGCTCGCGCTTGAACGCGTTCACCAAGCCCAGGACCAGGCCGACGATCATGCCAATCCAGAACAGCTGCGGCAGCTGCCAGCCGATAACGGCGCCGACGAGCAGCACCGCGAAGGTGATGCCGGTCTTGACCACGACGTCGTCGTAGGTCATCCGGCCCGTCTGCACCGGGGTCGCCGACGGCGCAGCGTACATGTCTTCGAGCTGGTCAGCCCTCGGCGTGGCTGCGTCGAGCCCGGCGCGGCTCGCGCTGAATTCCTCGGTCCGGTTGAAGACCGGGTTGTTGCTCTGCATGGTTCTCCTCCACACCCGCGAATCTGCACAAAGCAGGTCCGTCAATGGTTCAACAATACGGGGGTGCGCAGGGTTCCCGACACACTTCGGCGCTTGCCCCGCCGTCCGGCGACCAACTCCGAGTGGTCGGCGATGTCCAGGTACACCTGCTCGTAGCCAGCATCCCGAACGGCTCTTCCCACAAGATCGGGAACAGCAGACAGCCGGCCCGGGAGAGCAGGTCCTTCTTCGTCGCCGCACTGACCTCACCGAGCCACTCGGCGCGCGGACCGAGCCGCGGAGCGATCTCGGTATCGAAGAACGCCTTCTCCGACCGGTACGGGAAGCGGTCCACCCGCAGGGCACGGGTGCGATCTGCACCGACGCCGATCAGCGTGACATGGTGCTCCAGTAGCACGGCCGGCGCCCGGTCACAAGCTCTATGTCGTCCCGAATACCTTCGACACGCGTTCGTCCATCGTGGATGACGAGTGTTACCCGCGTGTTGCCGAGCGAAACGCCCCGGACCTGAAGAGAGCCCAGTTCGTCGGGTAATGCCGGATCCAATGCCAAATCCCCCGCGGAATGCACGGCTCGGCACCGATCAATGCTCTGAGCAGGTAGAGCGGCGTGGCTTGGGCCCATGCTTGCGGCGCGCATGCCGTCGGGTACGGCACTGGGTGCGGGTACACGGCGCGGCCGAACCCACAGATCAGCTCCGGGAGTTGATGGCCGAAGGCAGTTGCCGCGTCGAGAACGCCCAGCGCCACACCCGCTGTGCATGCTCGACGAATCCATAACGCATGAGTCCGCCGACGATGATCCCGTTGTCATGCGGCCAGACCGATCCGTTGTGGTAGCTCATCGGGTTGTACGCGGCCATCCCGGTCGCGAGCGTGCGGACTCCCCAGCCGTTGAACATCTCCGGGCTGAGCAGACGCTCGGCCACTGCCTCGGCCTTGTCCGCGTCCACGATTCCGGTCCACAGGCAGTGGCCCATGTTGGATGCGAGCGAATCGATCGGCCGCTTGTCTCGGTCCAGCCCGAGCGCGTACCAGCCCCGGTCGGGTAGCCAAAACTGTTCGTCGAACGCGTGCTTGAGCCGGGCGGCGGCCCGGTCCCACCAGTTGGCCGCGTCGGCGGGCTCACCCAGGTCCTCGGCCAAGAGGGCGCGCGCCTGGTAGGCGGCGTAGACGTAGCCCTGGACCTCACACAGCGCGACAGGCGTCTGGGCAGTCCGGCCGTCGGCGAAACGTGACGCCGTCGCCGGAGTCCTTCCAGCCTTGGTTGGTCAGGGCCCGGTCGGTGCTGCGCTGGTACTCGACGAGACCGTCGCCATCGCGGTCTCCATAAACGTCGATCCACTCCAGCGCTCGGTCAACGTTGACCCTCAGAAGTGGCTCCCTTATACGTCACCGCCACCACCTGCTGCCGATCTGGCGCGACGAGCCTGACCAGCGGCCACTGACGGCTGGCCATGTGGATCTTCGTGGGTGCTCCTACTGGTGCGAATGCATGATGATCACCATCAATAGGTGGACCGTGCACCGCCTTCAGAGGCTGAGAGCCACTACTTCGACCAGGCCGACTTCGGCCACGAGTTCCGGGCGTTCACCGGGCTCACGCCGACCCGGTACGTCGAAGTCCGGCGGCGGTTCCTGCGCGAACATCCCGGCCACGTGCTGGACGGCTGGCCGCTGCCGGCCGATTGATTTCCTACAAGAGCGACAGCTCACGAAACGCTAACCTGGGGGCATCCCAAAGCAGAGGAGCGCCCGATGGGCAAAGTAGTCATGTACAGCTCGGTGTCGGTAGACGGCTTCATCGCGGACGAGAACGACCAGCCCGGACCCCTGTTCGACTGGTTGCTCAGCGGTGACGTGCCGTTGGACGAGAGCGGCGAGTTGAAGGTGTCGCAGACGTCCTACGACTACACCCGGCCGTACTGGGACCAGATCGGGGCGACAATCGTCGGCCGCCACGTCTTCGACATGACGGACGGCTGGGACGGGAAGCCTCCGGGCGGGATCGACCACGTGGTCGTCGTGACGCACCGGCCGAAGCCCGAGGGCTGGGACCCCGAGGCGCCGTTTCACTTCGTCGACGGCGTCGAGGCAGCCGTGGCCAAGGCGCAGGAGCTTGCGGGTGACCGCATGGTCGAGGTCGCCGCTGGCGACGTCGGTGGCCAGGTGCTTGCCGCGGGCCTGATCGACGAGGTGCGCATGGACGTCGTACCCGTCGTGTTCGGGTCCGGCAAGCGCTACTTCGGGTCGGTCCACGCGCAGCACCTGTTGGAGGATCCTGACGTGGTGATTCAGGGCAACCGGGTGCTTCACCTGCGCTATCGGGTGCGCCGTTGACCGATCTGAGCGGGTACGCGAAGAAGTCCACTACGAACGGTGACACAAGATCGGGCCTCCGGCTGCGTTTGCGCATCGCTGTCCCTGGTCGGGCAGCCGACGCCGATCCGCCCCAGCACCTGACCTGCGGCAAGTTCAACTCAAGATCACTGGTTGCCGGTTTCCGTCGTATCTTGGCTGACCCCCAGGAAGAGCGCCTCTTCACAATGCAGGGCGTAGTCGGGTCTGAATCCGCCTGTCTCGAGTAGGGCGATTTCGCATCCTCTCGACGAGTGTCACGGCGTTCATAGCAGTCGCTGGCCTATTACGAGAGCGCAAAAGGGAGCCATGAGCGGATACTTCCGCCCATGGCTACGATCCGGTCATCGCCCTTGACGCTCGTGCCATCCTGGCAGGTCGGTCAACCAAGGCCGGGAGGCTTCTGGTCGACGTTCGCTATCTCGTGCCGGGGACCCGTAAGTATCGACGCCAGTTGCCTTGTTGTTGCCGTAGTCGCTCGACCAACGCCAGGAGGACTGCCTCTCGCTTCAGGAGCTGAGAATCCACTTTCAAGATCAGGGTAAATCTCAGTGAATCTCTAAGCCCACCTACGTAGGTGCGAAGCTGATGTCAGCAAACCCACCTCATTCAGGCCCAGCTTGGGCACGCGTCATTGGCCGTCACCGACCGCTACGTCAGGCACCTGATGCCAGCGGATGTCATCGACGCGATACGCGAAAGGGACTGCTGAGGAACGGCAATCACCATGCGGTCGAACGTGATCACGCTCGAAGCACGTGCGAGCCGCGTCCAGAGCAGAGTTCGAGATCATCCGGAGCAGGTCGCGGAATGAATTCATCCATAGGGTGCCAAAGCAGACGTGGTTTAAACATGCTCGTGGTCTAGCGGAATGAATCACGTCAGTGGATGCTGAAAGGACACGTCGGCCGTCGAAGATGGGGGCCTAGCATGATAATCCGCGTAAGCGGCGTCGACGGCGTCGATGGTGAAGTCAGAGGCAGTAGACCGGGGCCAGGCCATCGGTTCTTCTTCAGCGAAGATTGTCTGCTCGTAGAGTATGATGGCGGGGGGCCGTACGGGCAGCGCGCAGGCTCCCACTCCGGATTCGTGACTACCGTCCGAATCGCTGGCCCGAACGATAGGCTCTATCCGCCAGACAGCATTCTCTCCCAACATGAGGAAGTTTACAGGTTCAACACCGTGCCCAACACCCCACTGAAGCAGGGTCAGGTCACCGCGCGAGGCGTGAGTCTCGGGATATTTGTCGGCAACCAATTTACCTACATAGACATCCCAAGAATTTTCGCTATCACCGGTGGGACGGAGGCCTACACCACGGCTCGTGGACAGATACGTGTAGGTGGCACAAAAAACAAACCTGACCCCGCGGACAGGATGCTCGATATCAAGCTGTAATCGATGACAACTACCGCGGAGCGTCCGGACGCACGAACCAACACGTGCCCGCAGACGTGATCGACATCATGCGCGAGCGGGACTGGTGAGGTAGTCCCAAGATCACCAAGAGCGTGGCTTCAAGATCGTCTCAGAGCCCCGGCGTGCATGATTATCCGTACGGTCAAAATGTGCGCCGGGTTCAGAGAGAAAGTGCGTACTCGAACCCACCGATCATGCTGAGCCAGGCGCGCCGAACCACGGGTTCCGGCTAGTCTGCACTTCTGCTTCCTGACTCGGCCTTCGCCTTCCGAATCGCCTTGAGCTCGCGAGTGAGCCTCTGGACGTCGAACCGCCAGCGGTCGGCGTCGATCCGGATCGACTGGTGCCGCGTAAGGCCGTTGAGGCTCTCGGGAAGTTCCTTTGAGCTCGGCATCGCTGCACCGTTGAGCTGGATCGGGATCATCCGTAGCCGCGACTTCAGGGCTAGTTCGATCTCGAACCGGAGGACGTCGTTGGTGTCGTCGAGTCGCCGCCCTCCTGTTTCGTTTGTCACGGTGAGCCAGTGCAGACCGATGAGCAGAAGAAGAACGTCGGAGGTCGAGACCGTCTCCGTGATCGACTCTCTCCAATCGGTGCCGGGCGGGATCGAATCGATATCGAGGAAGACGTTTTCCCGGCCGAACTGCCTGCTGAGACTGTCGCGCAAGCGGTGGGCATCGCCGGTCGTGTCCTGGCGGCGGTAGCTGATGACAATCCGGATCGGAGGCAGCGGAGCGCTCGCTACTCGACGTTCCCGGTCCAGGTCGTTTCGGTCGAAGTCGGCCTTCTCGGCCAGTAGCCGCTTCAGGTAGGACGTCACCGTATGGCTCACCGGTAGCACCTCGATCGGAGGGAGCCTGCGCAGTGTTTCAAGAAGGCGGATCGAGAACGGGGCCGGCTCCGCGAGGCTGGCGCGCTTGGCCTGGCTCACCAGCATGTCGGCGTTCTCGCGCGCGGTCTGGGTGACCCGCCAGTTGGCCACATCGTCGGGAAAGTACATCTGCAGGACGGGGTAAGGATTCGACGTCGCGACAAGGTGGTCAAGCACGAGTTGGCGGACCAAGGTCCACTCACTCTCATCGAGCGGCATTGCAGCCCCATTCCCCTGGACGCATCTACAGGAAGAGCCCGCGAAACACCGGGGAATACCGAGTTCCGCGGGGAACTTCGGCGGCGGCCCGGTGATCGATCATCAGAACACGTCCATAGTCTCACCTTGATAGGCGGCTTCGACAGTCTGGGCAGCCTCGACTGCGAGCGCGAGGGCGGAGTCCCCGGGCCCCCGTGGAACCGGCTGCACACGCACCGCCGTATCGTGCTACGAATGGTCCGGGCAGACTCACTAGCGTCTGCGCAGTGGGGTGATGTGCCGACATGGGTCTCTGCCATCGGCACCACACTCGCGGTCGTGTTCGCGGCGGCGGCTGCGCTAGTGGCTGGACGTGTTTCTACGACGACTGGTTCCGCCGGTTCCGTTCGGCGTATTTGGCCTGGTTTTGAAGGACTGCTCGAAATCGGCGCTGGAGGTCATCTGCTCGATCACCGGCGCCATCTGGGCGGAGAATGGGTCACCGCCGTCTGGGTCGATCTTCAGCCACGGCGTGGAAATGCCAGCCTCTGGCGGCAACCGAATGTAGCCGCTCTCGTCGATGAGCACTATTTCGATCTTTCCACCTTGCTCCGGCGGAAGATTCAGGGTCATGCTCAGATCGAGCCCCTGTCCGGAGTCCGGGTACCGAGCCGCTCCGGTGGCGTCGAACTCGAGGCCTTCGGACTCAACGGTCGACTCTATCTGCCACGTGCCAGCTTCCCGTTGCGCCGACGTGACTGCAGCCACGAACTCAGCCGCGTCGATCTCGGCCGCGGTCGTCGGTGCCGACATTGCTGATTCCGACGTCGCTGTTTCCGACGATTCGGGCTCGGCAGAGCCACATGACGACAGCAGTATCGTCAATACAACGACACTTGTGGCCCAACCTTTTCGGCGCATGGCAAATCCGATCGCCAGTGATTCCGGCCGCAAGCGGCCGAGATTAGCAGGAATGAGTTCGCACGTTCGGCCCACGGGCCAGCGACCGGGCAGGCAGCGTCGCGGACGTACAGGCATGCCCGGTGATCCGGCCCACAGCTGCTCCAGGCCGTCAGGGCCTTTGATCTTGGCCGTCGAACACGAACAGGTAGTTCACGAGCAGGTTCCGCGTCTGGTCGACGTAGTCGCTCAAGTCCCGACCAAGCCCGATCCCGCTCCCGACCAGCCTGTGACTGCCAAGCTCAGGGTCTTCCCAAGGGCAGCCGCTCGGGCAGCACGCGTTGCCTGCGCCGCATAGATGTACTTATCGGTTAGTGGGCGGGGCACTGAGCCACCATCGAGGTGACCATCAGCGTGCGGAGCTGATCGGTGAAGGTGTCTTCTTCGCCTTCGGCTGGGATACGCCACGTGGCGGTGTCAACCCCGCTGAGCGCTTTCCGAAAATGAGGCCGCCGAATCCGAACGCTACGTGGACACGGTCGCCCTCGACTGGACCGGTCGGGACGTGTACATGCGGCTGCCCGGACCCGCGCCCACCAGTTCACCGCCGTGTGGCTGGACGCAGCGGACGTGCGGCGGCGCTAGCGCGCACACCTTGAACAGTGCGGGTGGCCAGAGGACCATGACGATCGTGGGGAGATTCTTGTGCATGATCGGCGTGCATCGGTGGCGCCACAAGCGCAACCCAGAGAATTCGGTGTCGTACCTGGAGTGGGAACGGTGCCAGAAAGAGAAGGACACGCTATCGCTCGGAGACACAGGACCAAGCGGGGGCGGGGACGCCGGCACGATGCAGTAGCCGTCGATTTATAGGAAGCTCACGCGTCGTCGAATACCCACATTTGCGGCCCCGGCTCAGTCGTCGACGCCGCAGCGAACGCCATCACCGCAGCCACCACCAGGTCGATGCGGAGGGGCCAAAGCAACAGCGGACGCGCCCAGCTCGGTAGCGGCGCGACGTGCCGGGCACCACGGCCACGCGCGTGGAGAGGCTCGAGTCCGCTTCCGCGTCCGGTTTGCCGCCCAGGTCGTCGCTAGGCTGGAAAGAGCCGGGACCTTCACTCCGGCATAACCCTCCGAAGGAGAGCATCGACGATGCCTGTGCGGCCCGGCGACACGGTGCGTACTCTCGGCGGCCACCAACTGGTGGTCGTAGACGTGTCCGGGGACGGCTGGGCGGTGCTCCGCGAAAGGGATGACCTGAACGAGATGGATCTGACCGCGGCCCCAGCCGCCGAGCTGACCGTGATCGGGGACATCTGATGGTCGACATCGCCGGGGAACGTCGAAGACTCTCCAGTGTCGGGTTGACGCATCGGCTGCGTTCCCAGTGGGACGCTGCGCGCAGCTACACCGACAGCCGTGCTGTGAGCGAGCCGGCGACTCGGCTGTTTCTTCACATCACAGTCACAAATCCCGGCAACTACTCGTCTCACGACGCCCACGCCCGAGGGGTGGAGGCGATCGGAATCGCCCGGTTCCCCAACACCGGCATCTCGTACAACGAGCTGCTGATGCCGGGCGGGCTGCTGTACGAGGCGCAACCACTGACGCGGCGTGGGGCGCACACGGTCAACGACTTCCAGCGCTCCACCTGCACGACGTCGGGATGCCCTGGGCGCGGGTCGTCGGTGACCGCACCGTCGTGGAACCTGAACTACAACGCGCGAGCGCTTGCCTTGGCCCGAAACGTTGACGACACCGTGAATGACGCCGACGTGCGGGCCGCAGCCCGCTGGGGAGCGGCGGTGAAACTCGCCGGGTTCGTCACGCGGGATGCCCGCTGGCATGGCCACCGGTGCGTGAGTGCCAAGTCATGCCCCGGCGACAGGGGCTGGGCACGTCTCGACGACATCGCCGACTTGACCGCGGACTATGTCCGCGACGGACTACCAGGAGATGACATGACGCCCGAAGAGCACCAGTGGCTGGAAACCATCCACCGCCGCATCGGCCCCGTGACCAACCCGCACGAACCCGATGACCCGCCGATGGGCGTCGACACCGCACTCGAGCGGCTACTCGGCCGGACTATTGCCACCGACACCCTGAACGGGACGGTGCAGTCGATTCAGATCGACACCGCCGTGTCGCGGCTGCTGGCCCTGGTGCGGCGTCTCCCCACGGCCGACGAGATCGCTGATGCTGTCATCGCGAACCTGCCGGCGGGCAGCCCCGATGCGGCGCTGATCCGGCAGATCGTCGCCGAAGAACTGGCCAAGCTGCAGCTCACTACCGTCGCCGCTGCGGAGCCGACGCCAACCCCTTAACGGCGGGGCAGTCCTGGCCCAGGCCGGTTTTGTAGGGCAGGCGGTGTAAGTGCATCGCCGGAACACTGCGCTCGCGGTGGACTCGGCGTTACGCATCCAGCACTGCCGGCGTTCGGTGGTCGGCCTCACGGCAGACCGGGTGGACTTCCTACGACGCACCCTGCGAGTCGATCGCCAGCTGCTTCAGACACGGCACCCGTCGCTCGGCCCACCGAAGACACAGGCCTCGTCTCGGACGGTGCCGCTCCCTCAGGTGGTCGTAGATGGGTTGGCGGCGTACATGGCCACGTTCCCGCCTGGAGAGCACGGGGCCGATCTTCACCCAGCCGGACGGACACGCGTTGAACCGCGAAGGTTGTGCGAGCTTTCCGTTCGGCCGCGGCGGCTGGCGACCCCGACGGGACGCGGCTGCATTCGCTTCGGCAGCTTTACGCCTCGTTGCTGATCCGCCATGGCGAGAGTGTGGTGGTCGTGCAGAGCCGGTTGGCCACGCGAGCGCGAGGGAGACGTTGGACACCTGTGGCCGGATTCTGAGGACCTGACCCGGGCCGCCGTGATGACGTGCTCGGCCCCGATTCTCGCGGATTCTGCGCGGACTGCAGGCGGTGCCTGATGACATTTACGCAGGTCAGACCACTAATGCGTAGTCAAAGGCGGATACGCCGACGTAAACTGCGTCGTCAGCAACGAGGGAGTCGATGGTGATCCTCGAACCACCCGCCGACCTGCCGCCGAACCCGCTGCTCGAGCTCATCCGCGCGAGTGTGATCGGCTCTGATCACGTGATCGACGGGCCGTTCGGGCCACGCAGAATGGTCTACGCCGATTACACGGCCAGCGGACGTTCGTTGGCGTTCATCGAGGACTTCATCCGGGAGCGCGTGCTACCCGCGTACGCGAACACCCACACCGAGTCCAGCGGAACCGGCCTGCAGACCACCGTGCTTCGCGAGGACGCCCGCCGAATCGTCCGCGACACCGTCGGCGGCAACGACGACACGGTGGTGGTGTTCTGCGGCTCCGGCGCGACATCGGCGATCGACAAGATGGTCGGGATTCTCGGCCTGCGCTCCGCGCGGCACGCCGACCCGAGTTCGGTGCCGACCGCGACAGCGCCCGGTGGTCTTCATCGGCCCCTACGAGCACCACTCGAACGAACTGCCGTGGCGGGAGTCGATCGCCGACGTCGTGACGATCCCCGAGGACCTCGACGGACACGTCGACCTCGACGTACTTCGTGCCGAGTCGGCGACCTACGCCGACCGGCCACTGCGAATCGGGGCGTTCTCGGCCGCCTCCAACGTCACCGGGATCCTCACCGACACCGAGCCATCGCGCGCACTCCTGCACGAACACGGCGCACTGTCGTTCTGGGACTTCGCCGCGGCCGCACCGTACGTCGAGATCAACATGAACCCGGGCGACGATCCGCTCGGCTACCTCGACGCGGTGTTCATCTCACCGCACAAGTTCGTCGGCGGCCCCGGCACGCCGGGCGTTCTTGCCGCCCGAAGCGCGAGCTGTTCGGCAATCCGGTGCCCGTCGTCGTCGGCGGTGGAACGGTCTCGTACGTCAACCCCACCGAGCACCGCTACCTCGCCGATCCCGCGCACCGCGAGGAAGGCGGCACCCCGGCGATCATCGAGTCGATCCGGGCCGGCCTGGTGCTTCAGCTCAAACAGGCCGTCGGCAGCGACGTCATCCAGGCCCGCGAAGCGGACTTCGTCCGCCGCGCCATCCGGTCGTGGGCGGCCCACAGGCAGATCGAGATCCTCGGCAACCTCGACACCGACCGACTGGCCATCGTGTCCTTCGAGGTACGCCGGCCGGGTGGTCGCCGGCTCCATCACAACTTTGTCGTGGCGGTGCTCAACGACCTGTTCGGGATCCAGGCTCGGGGTGGTTGCTCCTGTGCCGGCCCGTACGGCCACCGGCTGCTCGATATCGATCTCGACACTTCACACGAGTTCGAACGGGAGATCCTGCACGGCTGTGAGGGCATCAAGCCGGGCTGGACCCGCGTCAACTTCAACTACTTCATCGGCGAGGACGTCTTCCGCTACGTGATCGAAGCGGTTCACCTGATCGCCAGCTTCGGGTACCGGCTGCTGCCTGAATACGCCTTCGATCCACTGAGTGGCCTCTGGCGGCACCGCGAATCCCATCCCGAGCCCGCAGTGCGGCTGACGGATATCACCTACGACGGCGGCAGCATGCAGGCACCGGCGCCCGGTCAGACCGTGGCTCCCGTTTCGCTCTCGGACTGCCTCGACGAAGCTCGCAAGATCTTGCAGGCACTTCCCGACCCGGAGCCCGATGACGCCGACGATGGCGACCGAGTCTCGGCGGAGTTCGAGCGGCTGCGATGGTTCGAGCTGCCCGCGGTGTGCTTGCCCACTCCGTGAAAATGATCACACGTCGTTCGTCTTGGGTGCTACGGACTCAGCGGCGCAGCTGGAGAGACAGTTCCTCGAGCTCATCCACGTCGACATCGGAGCGGCGCGCGAACGCGCTCGGCCACCACATCCGGCTACCCAGGTCGAGGTTCAGCGCGGTTACGAGTACTGATCGCACGATCAGCGTGTCGAGCAGCACGCCGAAGGCGACAGCGAAGCCGATCTGGGCGAACACGACGACAGGCAGGGTGGTCAGGACGGCGAAGGTGCCGGCGAGCACCAGTCCTGCCGAGGTGATGACGCCGCCCGTGGCGGCGAGCGCGATCAGCGCGCCACGTCTGGTTCCATACCGCTGCGCCTCCTCGTGTACCCGCGTCATCAGGAAGATGTTGTAGTCGATCCCGAGGGCGACGAGGAAGACGAAGACGAACAGCGGGAAGGCGGTATCGGCTCCCGCAAAACCGAAGATGTGCTCGAACACGAGTGCGCTGACTCCCAGGGCGGCTGCGAACGACAGCACAACGGTTGCGACCAGGATCAGCGGCGCCACCAACGCCCGCAGCAGGATGGCCAGGATCACCAGGACGGCGAGTAGCACCAGCGGCATGATGATCCAGCTGTCCCGCTCGGCCGCTCGCTGGGCATCGAGGTTGACCGCGGTATTCCCACCGACGAGCGCACCGGCGTCGGGCACGGCATGCACGCTCTCGCGCACCCGGTCGACGGCGTCCTGGGCGTCCTGGCTGTCCGACGGTGCTTCCAGCGTTCCTTCCAGGAAGACGTGGTCGCTGGCGACGACCGGGTCGTTTACCTCGGCCACACCCTCGGTGTCGGCGAGTGCCTCGGCAACGGCATCAGCCGCGTCAGCATCGGCGACAACCACAACCGGGTTTCCCGTTCCGGCTGGAAAGTGCCGCGCGAGCGCCTCCTCGCCGGCGATGGACGCCGGCTTGTCCACAAATGAGTCGCGGTTCGGAAGCACGCCCGTGTCGAGGCTGAGCAGACCGAGGGCCATCGCGCCGAGCGCCAGCGCAGTCCCGATCCAGATCGCGCGAGGCCGCCGGGCGATCCGTTGGCCGAACTCGGGCCCAAAAGCCGCGCTCGGTTGGCTCCGCCGAGCCGTATGCCGGCCGGACCGGCCAGAAGACCCATCGACCGACGACAACCAGCATCGCGGGCAGCAGGCTCAGCATCGTCACGAGCCCGATGATGATTCCTATCGCCAGCACCGGACCCATGCCGCGGGTCGAGTTCATCTGGGCGGCAAACAGGCAGAGCATGCCGACCGCGACCGTTGCCGCACTTGCGATGATTGCGGGACTGGCTCGGCGCAGGCCAAAGGCCATCGCCTCATGCCGATCTTCGTGGCGGCGCAGCTCCTCGCGGTAACGCGCCACGATCAGCAAGGCATAGTCCGTGCTCGCTCCGAAGACGAGAACCAACAGAATGCCGGCGGTCTGGGCGTTGACGGTGACGTCCGCGTACTCGGCCAGCAGATACACGACCGCCTGTGCAACGGTCAACGCGACGAATGCCGAAACGACAGGGAAGAGCCACAAGACCGGGCTGCGATAGGACAGCAGCAGGATCACGATGACCACCGCCATCGCCGAATACAGCAAGGTGGTGTCGATTCCCTCGAATGCCTCGGAGAAGTCCGCCGCCACGCCGGCCGGTCCGGTGACATATCCCGCCAGACCGTCGGGCGTCTCATCGATGATCTGCGCCATTTCGTCCACCACGGCACCGATCTCGACCCAGCCACCGTCGCCGGGGTCGATTTCGACGATGACCTGCAACGCCGCACCATCGGCTGAGGGAATTGGGCCCACCACCTGCCCGGTCACGCTGTCCATCTGGCCGATCGTCTGAGCGTGGGCCGCCGCCTGCGCGGTGTCGTCGGGCGTGATCCCGCCTGATCGCTCATAGACGACGATCGCGGGAAGCGAATCACCTGTCGCGAACGCGTCCTGCTGCAGTTCGACCACCCTGGTTGACTCGGCGCTGCCGGGCAACCAGGACGCGGCGTCGTTCTCCTGTGCGCCAGTCAGCTTCGCCGAGAGTGGATAGGCCACAGCCATGACCGCGACCCAGAACGCGACAACGAGCCACTTCGCCCTGCGACCGCAGACCGAGGCCGCAAGTCTGGCCATGACACTCACGGTTCTCCCAACGACGGTGCGCTGCGCGACCTTTCGAGCATGCCAGGTGTCCGGGCGCGCTTCGCCAACGCGTCCGGGTCAGGCTCGGCGGCCGAACATGGCAAGCAGTCGGGTCTGTGGGTCCGCATCGGCGGGAATGTCCGGCCGCGCGGCAATCGCACCGGAGGCCCGATAGGAGTCCTCCTGCGCAGCAAACTCATCGACGGAGAAGTCGACCAGTTCGGGGTCAAGCCCGGTGTCGGCGCCGATTGCCGTGGCCAGGTCCCAAGCATGCACCACATGGTCGAAGATCAACTGGGAGAGGTAGAAGCTCGCGGGGAACTCGCCGGAGGACAGGTGGACTGTCGCCTCGACAGACGGCAGATCACCGACGGCTCGCACGGCGTCGTCCTGCGCCGTGCGCCACCTCGCCTTGGGGTCGTCACCGAGCTGATCGCCGTCGAACCGGTCGCCGACCTCCGCGAGGGTCGCGCCCTGCAGCAGGGGCGGAACCCACAGGTCCTCGACCGTGACGTGGTTGACGAGGGCGCGAACATCCCACTCGCCGCACGGGGTGTCCATGGCCCACTGGTCGGCACCGACATCGTCCACTCTGCGGTCGAACTCCCGGCACGAGCGACCAAACAGTTCGACGACGTCCATCTGCCCCTCCTCGGCTCCCACACGGCACCCCGGCTCCGAATCGTAGACGGACCGGATGCGCGCGAGACCTGTACTGCACGGCAGCCGCCGACGGGAGGTCGGCGGCTGCCGTTGTCCGAAAGGTGACCTGGTCAGGTTGTGATGGTCAGCGTGTGGTGCCCCGCTGTCGTCTGCACCGTCACCTCGGTTCCGCGGTTGGTTTCGACAACCTCATAGTTGTGCACGCGCCGCCCGTCGAGCATGACTACGGCGGGCTGCATGCCAGCGGGAAGGGTGTGGCCGATCGTCACCTTGTCCGCGTCGACGCGCTTCGAGACGTCGATCACAGTGCGGTAGGAGTCACCGGCACGAGCGGCCCGCACGTCCACGGATCCGTCCCCGAGCCGGATGTTCTCACCCCGTACCACGTTCTGGCCCTGCGGAAGCTGCGGGACGATCTCCAGACGCTCCCGGCCCAGGTCCGGCCGAACGCCCAGCCATTGGTGCACGACCGCCCACATGGTGCCGTAATTGCCCCAGGCCTGCATGAACATCGAGCGGCAGGTCCAGCATCGGTCGATGTTGGCGCCCTGGTCAGGCGACGGGAAGATCTCCGGCATCGCACCCGGTTGCTCGTCCGGTGTCCCGCCCGTGGCGGGCTCGGAGAACATCGTCTCGGCCAACGCGTGGGTATACCGCTGTTGCTGACCGGGGCCGAGGCGGCCGTAGTTTCCTTCACCAATCGACTGGATGGAGGTAGTCAATCCGAAGACGATCTCCTCGCCCTGCCCAAGGGGGCCGCCTTCGCAACCGGTGTGGAACAGCCCGGGGTTGAGCGGGTGCTCACCGCTGTAGCAGGGATCCTCGCGACCCGCCAGCGCGGTGTTCCCATGGTCGAACGGCGCGAGGCCAGGGACGGTACGCCCGCTGACTCGCAGCTCCGCCTCCATGGGCGTCTGGCCGATCCAGTGCTGCTGGAAGGACTGCACGTTGCCCGGCTCGTTGAGGGAGTCGGCGTACTGTTCGTCGGCGGCGTACCACCAGGTGCCGTCGAAGCGCTCCTGCAGATCCCTGGCGAGATTTCTCGCCCAGGTGTAGGTGTCACTGTCGCGCTTGGAGCGAGCCATGTCGGCCAAGTCGTACAAGCCGCGGATGAGGTACACGGCGTTGTCCAGCTTCTCCGGGCCCATCCCCGAGCGCTCCACATTTCCGAGACCCTCAGGCCAGCCGTCGTTGTCGGCGTCCAGGGTGCGCACGACGTAGCGCAGGTTTCGCACCGAGAAGTCGTACATCCGGTCGCGGAACCGGTCATCCCCGGTCCACCGCCAGAGCAGCGCGACGGCACTGGGGAACTTGACCGTCTCGTCGGTGTTGAAGTCGTAGCTGATGGTGCCATCGGGGTTCACCCGGCGTGAATCGTGACCGAACCAAATCGAGCCATCGGCCACGGCCTCGTGGGTCACCACGCCGGAGCGGTCGTTCAGAATGTCGGAGATATCGCGCAGAGCACGCAGATGCTCGGCGACAGCCTCGAACTGGCCCACGGCCACGGCCGCGAACGCGGTGTACTCACCGTCAGTGCCGAATATCCACGGGTAGTCAGGGAAGCCGGCGGCGAACCACGTGGCCTTCCGCACGGTGCCCAGCGGCGGTGGGAATTGCTTGCCCTGGTCGGTCCAGCGGATCTGGAGGTTCTCGGCGCTCTGCGTGCTGTCGGCGAGGTTCTGCTTGCCCCACTCGATCGCGTTCTGCACCAGGCGGTCGCCGGGAAGCGAGAGCTTGGTCATATCCGACAGCCGCTCGCGTGTGTCGACCTTGCTGGTGAGCTGCTTGTCGGGGTTCCGCAACAGCCGGGTCAGCTCGCGCTCGGCCTTCGCCAAGCCCTGATCCGAGCCCGCGACCCCTAGCCACACGGTCTTCGAGCCGCCGGCCGGCAGGGAGAGCGAATAGGTGAGTTCGCCACCGGTGCCGCGGCCGAATGGACCGTCGTCGCATTGCGATGGCTTGGGCTCAGCGGGCCCGCCCGGCTCGGTTCCCGTGCAGCGGTGCCCAGGCTGCGGACCCCAGAACTGGTCGCCGATCTCACCGGAGTCAGGTGTGAGCGCGGCGCCTACGACGGCCGCGTAGTGGTGTACCGGTGCCCCAGGCAGTGCGCCGTCGTCGGTGAACACCAGGTTCTGGCCGTCGAAGCTGCCGACGTCCGGGAGGTTGTCACTGGCGTTTGGAGTCACGCCCGTGAAACCCCACGGGTACTGCCCCATCAGCTCGGAGTGGGCGTCCACGGAGAGTTTGACCGTCCGCGCCGCGCCCGGGTTGGTGATCTCGAGGCCGAACAACGCACCGCGACGTCCGTCCGGCACGAAGTCCGTGCGCTCGAGTTCCAGGCCCGCCGTGTCCGGCAAGTCGAAGCGCGTGTAGCCCCACCCGCTCGTGAATTCGGTCGCAGGTCCAACCCACTGGTCGTCGAGCCCGAACCACACCCCGTCGACGAGCTTCAACGGCGGGGTCCACACCCCGCCCATTTCGCCGGTGATGTGCCAGCCGTTGGCGTAGAACCGCCCGTCCTGGAAGCCGACCGAGTAGGCCCGTGTCCCGGCGGCGATCTCCCGTCGGTCCGCCAGCCGAGTGGTCTCGGACAGCTCCAGCCCGGTCCCCGCTGCCGGAGCCCGTGCACCGGGTTGGGCGATCGCCGCCTGTCCCCCGATCGAGATGCTCAGCACAGTGGCGACCGCTGCCAGCATGGTCATGAACCGACGAAACATGGCTCTGTCCTCCGCGACCCTGGTCATTCCCGCACACGGCGGAAGTCGAGTGAGAAGGTACACGCTTGTCTGCCTATGCTCGGCTGGCTGAACCCCCAAACCTCGGCTGACCAATCCGTTGACGCAGCACCGCACAATGCGCGCAAGGCCCGCGGTTCCGCGGTGGGGCCGATCCACCGGTGACCGGCTAACCGCTCGGATATTGGGAACAGGTGCGCTGGTACGGCCGGTCGGGTAGCACGTCGTCCCACTCTTCCTGTGTCAGGTTGCGCGCAACGAGTGCGCAGGCGTGCTCGAGCAACCGTTCCGACGAGACATCCCACTCCCGAACCCCGGTGCCGCCGGTAAACGTGACAAGAGTCCTGCCGTCGTCCCGAACGCCGACCCAAACTCTGCCATCAGGGGCACCGGGGTCTACCTCCAACTGGACTCCACCGCTGGCGCCCTGCTCGACGTTCCAGATCGATGCCTGGCCGCCGCCACCGGTGACCAGGAAATCCGAGTCCGGAGTGAACACCATTGAGATCCCGTCGAAGGTGAAGCCTGCGACGGTGTCCCACATTTTGTGCTGCTTCCAGGTCCGGGCATCCCAGACCGCTACCTGTCCACTTCCGTTAGCTGCAGCCAACCACCGGCCGTCGGGTGAGAAGACCACCGGGTAGAGCGCGAGGTGCTGATCGAGTTGCTTTGGATGGTCGAGGGTTTCGACGAGTTCGCCGGTGCGTATGTCGATCACCTCGATGACGCCGGACTGGCTCAGCGCGGCCAGGCGTCCATTGGGGTGAACGCCCACGGACGAATCCCGGGCCGGCTCGTAGACTACTGCGGCCAACGGACTGCCTGTTTCGAGGTCCCACAGACCGACTTGCTGGTGTCCTGAAGCGAGGATGGCGTCGTTGTTCCAGGTGACGACAGCGTCAGAGGCGGTCCGAGTTGGGAGCTCGATCTTGTTCTGGTATGGCAGCAGTTCACCGCGCCGCACATCGATTGCGTATACCCAGAAGCGGCGATTTGCGATGTCGGCATCCTCGTTGAGCATCATGAGGAATGATCGACCGAGCCGGTCGGCCGATAACCGCCAAGAGTTCAACGGCCAAACCGGTAACGCTATCTCGGCAGTTTTACCGCCGGGGATTTCGGTGACCTCGATCCAGGCGCCGTCGTCGTCTTCGTGGCTGACGGCAATGGCCGATCCATCCGCTGCCATTGCTGCTGTGGACACATCCGCAGTGGGCCGCGATTCGTCAACGTGGGTCACGGCACCATGTTCGCCGGTGACATCCCAAGCCAACACGGATTTGTCGAGCCCGGCCGCATAGAGCGTCTCGCCGTCGGGTGAGTAAGCCAGCTGGGACAGCTTCCCCCAATGACCGCGCAGGGCGTCTGCTTCCAAGGTGTTGGCATCCCAGACCAGCACGGTGCGGTCTTGTGTCGCTCCCGCGAACGTCGAGTCGTCCGGCGCCCACGCAAGGTCGATAGGTCCTTCAGCGACGGCGGGCTCGACCGCCGTTCGTGCCTTTGTCACCACGTCGATGAGCTCGATGTGTCCGTCGGCATGCCCGATGACCAGCCGCGAGCCGTCCGAGCTGACTGCTGCGACGGTTCCGGCCGGCTCGACCGAGGACCAGATCCTCCGTCCGCTGGCGACCTCCCACGCCGTTACCTCGCCGCTATCGTCGTTTGACGCCACCATGAACCGGCGGTTCGCTGACACATCACCCCACCCTGAACCGATGTGTTTGAACTCCAGAGTGCGCTTTACCTCCGCCGACTCCACATCCATATAGCGGATGACACCATCGAAATCCACGGTGACGAGCGTGCCGTCGGCCGCGAACCGGGCACCAGCGATGCCCGTGGTCGTCGGTGGCCAGGGCAGATAGCGCACCGTTGGCGGTTGATCCTCGAGATCGACGACGATGGCATGCCATTCGAGTCGGTTCGCCGTGTGGACGGAGACTGGGACGCTCACCGCCGCGAGGTATCTGCCATCGGGACTCATGTCGATCGGGTCGGCCTCGAATGTGGTGACGCCCGGGATCTGCTGAACCTGTCTCGTCTCGGTGTCGAATACGAACACGGCGCCGTTCGACCCGCCGGCCGCCACTCTGCGGCCGTCCGCGCTGACGACAAGTGAGTGCAATGCCTGTCCTGCTGTGAATATTGCCGTCGCCTCCGGAGCACGCTGAACGGTTTGCAGCAGCGCGGCCCGCGAGTCCGCCGATTCATCGAAGCGCTGAGCCTGGGCGGCGAGAAGCAGCGCGCGGTCCAAGCGGTCCTCACTCAGTGCGGCTGCCTGCAGCGCACGCACGTCTGCGCGGTTGCGCTGGTTGACGAAGAGTGCACCAGCCACGAGAGCGAGGACCAGTGCGGCCGCCAGCCCACCTGCGAGGGCGCGCAGGCGCCGGATCGACCGTCTGCGGCGCAGCGCGTCCGCCTCGGCAGCTTCCTGGCTGGTGCGCAGGAAATCATGTTCGAGGTCGGTCAACGCATCCGGGTGGTCGCGCTGCCAGTCCAGCGCCGCGGCCAGCCGCGGTCCCCGGTAAAGCTCGCTGGCCTCGCGATCAGCGGCCTGCCAATCACGCGCCGCAGGGGCCAGGTGGCGGCGTAGCTTCCTGCCTGCCTCGTCCTCGTCCAGCCAAGTCCGCAGCCGCGGCCACTCACGCAGCAGCGCCTCGTGCGCGACCTCGGCGTGCGTCTCGGAGACGGTCAACAGCCGCCGCGCGGCCAGCGTGTCCAGCACCGTCCGGGCATCGATGTCGCCGTCCGGCGCTACCTCGCCGACCGGCACTCGCCTTCGCACTGGTTCACCGCGCTCGCCCATATCGGCCATCCGGAGCAGGATCCGCCGGGCGACCTTCTGCTCGCCGGGGTTCAGTTGCCCATACGCCGTCTCCGCCAGCCGCGCCACCGCGGTCTGCACCCCGCCCATCGCGTGGTACGCCGCGAGGGTCAACCGGCGCCCATCGCGGTGCTCCCACAACGACAGCAAAGCCGTCGACATCAACGGCAGCCCGCCGGGCTCTCCAGTCACGTCATCCGCAATGTTCTCCGCCAGGCCGGGCTCGAGTTCCAGACCAGCCGCCGCAGCCGGGAGCTCGATCGCCTGCCGCAGCTCGTCCGAGGTCATCTCGCCGACGAGCACAGTGTTGGCGGCAATCAGGTCGGAAACACTAGGAAATGCGGCCGCCTGCGCGTAGTAGTCGGACCGCACGACGACGACCACCGTCATGCTGTCGCTGGAGGCGGTGCCGGCCAGCCAGTTCGCGTACTCGACTTGTTGGGTTGGCGACAACGCCGTGAACAGCTCCTCGAACTGGTCCATCACCAGTAGCGTTCGGGTGCCGGTGGCGGACAGGTCGGGAGGTTGCTGGCTCGGTGTGGTCAACACGGTCCGCCATCGCTCGCTGCCAGGGAGCACACCAGTGCGGACGGCGGCGAGGAGCCCCGCCCGGACTACGGAGGACTTGCCGCTGCCCGACGCGCCGACGACTGCGAGTACCCGCGCGCCGACCAGCCGCGCCACGAGGCGGGCGACCAGACGCTCCCGCCCAAAGAAATAGGGAGCGTCGTCAACGTCGAAAAACGCCAGCCCCTTGTACGGACACACCACTCGGGGCATCTCTGCGGGGGCGTGCGCCGCCCGCACCAGCCTGATCCGCCGCAGGTCCAGAACACCGTCCGCGACCCGTTCCTGCGACGCCGACAGCCGCTGCCATGGCTCCGAGATGCCGGCTGCCGCCTCCTCCACCTGGGCGGCCGCTAGCTCCTCGCCGTACCGGCTGGCAGCCGCATGCACCTGAAGGGGAACCCCAGCGGCCGCAGCGACCGCAGCGACCCCGTCGTCAACGGCCTCCGCCGGCAGATACAGACCAACGACCTCGAGGATCTCCCCCACCGAGAGCGGTGGCAGCGGCATGCGGTCGGGGAACATCCGCGACAGAGCCGCAGTCTGTTCGTCAGTCAGGCCATCCCAGACACAGGCGCCGACGATCAACAACGGCGGCCGGGCCCCGACCACACGCTGAACGAGACCCGTCAGCTCTGCCGACGAAGCCCGCTGCAAATCGTCAAGCAAGATCACGACTGGTTCGTCGGCCGGCTCCGGCCATGCGTCGCTAACGCCGCCGCGGACAATTCCGCCCCTGGCCTGCGCCGCCCGGGCCAGCTCCGCCAACAGGCGGGTCTTCCCCATCCCGTGCTTGCCGATTAGCAGAATCCGCTCCACCGAACCCGTTGCCGCTCGGTCGCACGCCTCCAGTAGCCGCGTCAGCTCGGCTTCGCGACCAACGAACGTCGACCCGAGGACGGGCAGCGCCTCCGGAAGCGCTTCCTGCGCCGTTTCGACCGCCAGCAATCCGGGGTCCTGAGCAAGAACCTGGGCCTCCACCGCCCGCAGCTCAGGTCCCGGCTCGATACCCAGCTCGTCCACCAGTGCGGTTCGGGCCCGCTGGAACGCGCCCAGCGCGTCGCCCTGGCGGCCGGACCGGTACAACGCGGTCATCAACTGCGCCCACAGCCGCTCCCGCAACGGGTGCCGGCCGACCAACGTCTCCAGCTCGCCTACCAGCTCCGGACCCGCGCCCGTTGCGAGCTCGGCGGCAATCCGGTCCTCCATCGTCGCCAGCCGTAGCTCCCCCAACGCGCTGCGTTCCGCCACGGCGAACGGCGCCTCGAACTCCGCGTACGCCTCACCGCGCCACAACCCGAGCGCGTCCCGTAATTCGGTCGCCGCCACATCAGCGAGTCCGGCACCGAGATCACGCCGACCCGCCGCTGCCAGCGCGCGGAACCGCTCCGCGTCCACCCGCTCGGGATCCACCGCAGCGAGGTACCCGGGGCTACGGGTGAGTACCAGCGACCCACCGTCCGCCGGCAGGGCCCGGCGCAGCCGCGACACATACACCTGGACTGCCTTCTCCGCGCCAGCCGGTGGATCGTCCGACCAAAGCCCGTCGACGATCGCCGACACCGAGAACACCCGCCGTGGCGCGGTCAACAACAGCGCCAACAGCGCACGCTCCTGCCGACCCGGCACGTCGAGCAGGCTGCCGCCTTCCCGGACCTCCAGCGGCCCGAGCACGCCGAAAGTCACCGCCGCGTCAGCGGCCGCGCGAGGCATGCTCGTGGAAGACGTCTTGCCCATCGGACTCACCAAACCAGAGCGTTCAACCGACCCCCCAGACGCGCAAGGCAATAACAAACATTCGTGACCTCGAAAACCGCAATATCCACGCAATTCAGCCCTTGTCGCCCCGCGTATCTGCGGTATCACCCAACTGTCGGCGAACCGTTACCAGCGAGTTAGCGCGTCGGCTCACATTCGGATCAGCGCGGTTCCGGTGACCGCGCCCGGCGCTCGTTCACGTGACCGCAGATTCGTCGAGGATGGGAACCCACCATGCGCACAGGCCCTCAGATTGCTGCCTCGACAATTACCCCTTCTGGCCGAGTAGGTGTCCGCCGATGGCTTGCCGCGGGCGCGGCGGCCCTCCTGCTCACATCACTCGTGGTCGTGGCGCCGGCGACCGCTACCGGCAGGGACCGGGATACGACGCACACATCGGGCAATCCGGCGGTCATCTCGGAGTGGAACAAGATCGCGGAGGATACCCTCCTGGGCAATACGGCCACGTCGGTCCTTGAGGACTTCCTCTATATGGGGTTCATGCATGCGGCGGTCTACAACGCCGTGGTCGGCATCGAAGGTCGTTACGAGCCATATCGCTTCCGCGCTCATGCACCGCATAGTGCCTCGTCGCAGGCGGCGGCGGTGGCGGCCGCCCACAAGGTCCTCGTGACCTACTCGCCAGCTACGCAGCATCCCACCCTCGATGCCTTCTACGCCGCATCGCTGGCGGAAATCCCCGACGGCATAGCCAAGACTCGCGGCGTCGCATTCGGGGAGGTGGCTGCCGACACCCTGATCGCGCAACGGGTGGATGACGGACGCAATGCGCCCATTCTCTTCACCCAGTCGCCTGCACCCGGCGTCTGGCGGCCGACGCCCCCCGGCTTCGCGCCGTTCACCGTGCCGTGGATGGGATTCGTGACTCCGTTGCTTGTCCGCAGTGGCGCCCAGTTCGGCGAAATCGGGCCGCCACCGGCGATGACCTCGCGCAGGTACACCCGGGACTTCAACGAGGTCAAGGCGCTGGGATCGCTGGACTCGACAGCACGCACGACTGAGCAGACGGATACCGCGCTCTTCTACTCTGGCAACCCATTGACCCAGTTCAACACGGCGCTGCGGGACCAGGTGACAGTTCGGCAATTGGACATTGTCGACGCCGCCCGGATGTTCGCCGCGGTCGACATGAGCCTCGCCGATGGAGTCATCTCGATCTGGTACTCGAAGTACGTCTACGGCTTCTGGCGGCCGATCACAGCGATTCAGCTGGCCGACACCGATGGCAACCCCGCGACGACCGCCGATCCGGATTGGGAAGCATTTCGCCCGACCCCTCCGTATCCGGATTATGTGAGCGGATACTCCGGTGGCATTGGCGCATTTACCCGCGCCCTGCAAGAGACGTTCGACACGCGGCACTTGCAGCTGACGTTCATCTCCACCGCGGTTCCCGGTGCCACCCGCTTCTATGACTCTGGAAGGCAGGCGCGGCAGGACGTAGTGGACGCGAGGGTGTGGTTGGGCTTCCACTTCCGCTTCGCGGACACCGCCGGGGCTCGGATGGGCCAACAGGTTGCCCGCTATGCACTCGACCACTACTTCCAGCCTGTCCACCACCACAAGCGCTGATCGCATACGCGGGGGCCGCGGGGGTTCGCCCTAGTGGTACGCAGGTGCCGCTAGGGCATCCCTGCTGACCGACGGCCCGACGACCTCGACCCACCCTGGTCGCCGCCGGGCTGTGCGTGATGTCGGCGGCCACCGCTGGCCTTGCGTATTGCTTCACCACCGCCGCCGTGGTCCTGCCGAACCGCCAAACTCCATCCCCCGATGCTCAGCACGCGGCACCTTCAGATGAGTCAATGACTCGACCCATGGCGGGCACTATCGAGGAGTCAATGCGGTGTCTTGACCCGAAAGAATACGTTTGCATACACTCGAATGCAATTTCCGAGGGGGGCTGTATCTGCAGAGCGGAGCAGGGGATCGACGGTGCTTCGCGAGCAAGGAGGGATCGTCATGACGAGATCGCGACCAACTGGACGCTGGGGTCGCTGGCAGCTCGTAGTCGTAGGGGTCCTCGCGCTGGTGCTGGCCGGCTGCACCAGCGACGACGAGGGCAGCGACGGCGGGCAGGCCGCCGACGACCAGTCCACCGACCAGGCGCAGGGCGGCGGAAGCAGCGCCGGGCAGTTCTGCGAGGGGATGAATATCGTGTTCTTCCCCGGCGGCACCGAGGGCGGCGGCTTCGAGACCGTCGTCTACAACGGCGCGAGGGCGGCCGAGGCGGCCTTCGGACCGACCGTGACGTACTCTGGTCGGACTGGGATCCCCAGAAGATGATCACCCAGTTCCAGGAGGCGGTGGCCACCAGCCCCGACGGCATCGCGGTCATGGGCCATCCCGGGGACGACGCCTTCGACCCGCTCATCGATGACGCCGGCGCCAGGGCATCATCGTGACCGTCATGAACACCGAGCTGCCCAGACGCCGAGGCGAAGCACGCGGCCGAGGGCACCGGCTACGTCGGCGCCGTGCTGCACGACGCCGGCTTCGACCTCGCGAAGGAGGCGATCGCGCGCGGCGGCCTGCAGTCCGGCGACAAGGTCGTTCGTGTGGGGCCTCGAGAGCCAGCCGGGCCGCGGCGAGCGGACGCAGGGCATCCTCGACGCGCTCGAGGAGGCGGGCACTGACCGTCGATCTACCAGGAGATCGACGACGCCACCAACGCGGACCCCGCGGCCGGTATCTCGACCTTCACCGGCATGGCGTCGGCGAATCCCGACCTGAAGGCCGTCTTCATCGACCACGGCAACCTGACATCGACCAGTCGCAGCCTACCTCGAGGCCGCCGGCCTCGGCCCCGACGACGCTGTACGCGGCCGGGTTCGACCTGTCGCCCGCGACCGTGCAGGGCGTGCAGGACGGCTACGTCGACCTCGTCATCGACCAGCAGCAGTGGCTGCAGGGCTTCGAGGCGATCGCAGCAGCTCTGCCTGACGCACAACTACGGGTTCAGCGGGCTGTTCATCAACACCGGCGGCGGCTTCGTCGACGCGAGCAACATCGAGCAGATCGCGCCGCTCGTGGAGCAGCAGATCCGCTGATGCCGGGCGGCGATGCGACGCCGCCTCGGATGCCGGCGAGCGGCGCTCGCCGGTCGCGGGCTCGGCCGACCCGTCACGCGCTGACGCCTGGCGAGCTGGCGCAGCAGCCCGCGGACATCGGCGCTCGCGTCGCGCAATCACATCCAAGTCGTTCGGCGGGGTGCGCGTCCTCGAGGACGTCGAGCTTCCAGCTCGGCCGCGGGCGAGGTGCGTCGGCCTGTCGGCGACAACGGCGCTGGCAAGTCCACGCTGATCAAGATCATCACCGGCGTCCACCAGCCGGACAGCGGGCAGATCCTGTTCGACGGCGCAGCCGGTCACGGCCTCGACTGTGGAGACGGCCCGCGCGCTGGGCGTCGAGACCGTCTACCAGGAGCGCGCGCTCGCCGAGCAGCTGCCGCTGTGGCGCAACATCTTCATGGGCCGGCCGATCAGCCGGGCGCTCGGGTTCCTCGACGTCGCGCAGAGATGCGGCGCGATCACGGCCGAGCTGATGGGCGAGTCGATGGGCTTCACCTCCACCGCGCTGACCCCGGACACGCACGGTGACCGGGCTGTCGGGCGGCGAGCGCCAGGGCCTCGCGATCGTCCGGGCGCTCCACTTCGAGGCCGACATCATCATCCTCGACGAGCCGACGATGGGGCTCTCGCTGAAGGAGACCGAGAAGCTCCTGCACTTCGTGAGAGGGCATCCGCGCGGCGGGCAAGTCGGCCATCTTCATCGACCACAACATCTTCCACGTGTACTCGGTGGCCGACCGCATCGTTGTCCTGGACCGCGGCCGGGTTGCCGGCGACTTCCCGACCTCGCGCTACTCGCTCGAGGAGGTCATGGAGATCATGCGCGAGGTGGCGTCGACCGGGAAGCTTCGTCGAGCCACAGCGCCATCAAGCTACCGATGCCGCGAGCCGGTCCGATCAGGCCGCAGAAGCGCCATGAGCTCGACCGCGGAGAATGTCCAATCGCCGTCCCCGCTCGCCCGGCGCTGGACCGTTCGCTCCTTCGCGACGACGTGGGCGTCGCAGATCGGCATCACGTTCGCGTTCCTGGTGCTCTGGGTTGCGTTCATCGTCCTCGCGCCGGACACGTTCCTGGACGACCGCATCTACGTCTCGTTCGCCCAGACGACGCCGTACTTCGCGCTCACCGCCCTGCCGCTCACGATGGTCATCGTGAGCTGGCGACATCGACCTGTCGTTCCCCTCGATCATGGCCCTCGGCATGGTCGGGTTCGTCGCCGTCGAGCGGACGCACCGGCAACGTCGGACTTGCCGTCCTCGCTGCGCTTGTGGTCGGCGCGCTGGCAGGGCTCTTCAACGGCGTCGTCGTCACCCTCATCGGCATCCCGTCCCTGGTCGTCACGATCGGCACGCAGTTCCTGTTCCGAGGGCTGACGCTCGTCCTCGTCGACGGCAAGAGCTTCGCCCTGGTGGAGAGCGAGGGACTCGGACGACGGCCCGGGTCCTGGTCGGCCGGCTCTTCGGCGTCCCGATGGAGTTCGTTTGGCTGGTCCTGGTGGCGCATCGGGACGTGGGTGCTGCTCAACCGGCATCGCCTCGGGCAGAACGCCACGTGATCGGCGACAACCGTCCAGGCGGCCCAACTCATGGGCATCCCGATCCGCAGGACCCGCACCGTCATGTTCGTGCTGATGGGCATTGCCGCCGCGTTCGCCGGCGTCGATGAACAGCCTCCAGGTCGTCGAACTTCTACCCGAGGATGGGCGCCGGCTATCTGCTGCCCGCCCTGGCCGCCGTCTTCGTCGGTGGCACCTCGGTGTTCGGCGGACGCGGGAGCGTCTGGGGGACGTTCATCGGGGCGTTCATGATCGGCGCGATCCAGGCGGGCATCGTGGCGATGGGGATCGACGGAGTTCTGGACGGAAGCTGATCTACGGCGGCATCATCCTCGTCTCGGTCTCGATCCACGCCGTGCTGCAGCGCCGATTCGAGCGTTGATCCCCTCCGTCGGCCGGTCAGCCCGGTGGCGGCCCGGTCGACGCGCGCACCATGAGCGACGGGGAAAGTACCGTCGGTCGCGTCGGGTCGAGCGGACTGTCTCCGAGAACCATCTGCACCGCCATCGCCACCATCTCCCGCACGGGCATGCGCGCCGTCGTCAACGACGGGACCGTCACCGCGGCGACCGGGATGTCGTCGAAGCCCGCGATGGAGACGTCCGCCGGCACCCGAAGGCCACGGGCATGGGCAGCATGGAGGGCGCCGATCGCCAGGACGTCGGTGGCGGTGACGACCGCGGTCGGCGGCTCCGGCAACCCGAGTAGCTGCTCGAGCGCGGCGACTCCTCCGGCGAACTCGTTCGACCGGTGGTCGATGTAGCCGTCCCGGACCGGTTCGCCGAGACTGGCCATGAAGTCGATGTACGCCTCTTCCCGCTCCTTGATGTCGCCGAGCGGCCGAGCCCCGGTGTATGCGATCCGCCGATGACCGAGATCGGCGACGTGCCGCAGAACTGCCTGGACACCCGCGCGGTTGTCGACGCTGACCGATGCGATGTCCGTCGGTCGCGATCCCTGCCACAGGGCGACGACGGGGACGCGGGTGCCGGCGAGGTCCTCGATCAGCTTCGGCTGGTCCCCCATGTCCCCGAGCAGCAGGATCGCGTCGCAGGGCCGGGCCTCGAGCACGCCCCACAGGGCGATGGCCTCGTCCGCCCGGGCATGGGCGTGGCCGAGCACGACGTTGTAGCCGCGTCCGCTCGCCTCCACCGTGACGGCCTCGATCGCGCCGGCGAAGAAGGGGTCAGTGATGTCGCGGACGATCACGCCCAGCAACATCGTGCTCGCGCCTCGCAGGCCGCGAGCGAGCGGATTGGGACGGTAGCCGAGCTTCTTGGCCGTGGCGAGGACCCGTTCCCGCGTGGCATCGGCGATCGGCACGACCGTGGGCGTTCGGTTGAGGACCCGGGATACCGTGCTCTGCGATAGACCAGTGGCCCGGGCAACGTCGCGCATGGTGACCAGGCGCGGCCGGCCTGACCCGTCCCCTGTGGCGAGGCGCTTGCCCGAGGTGTCCCATCGATTCGCCCCAGCCAACGACGCATCCTTTAGCTCGATCCGGGCCGATTTGCGTCGAAATGCAGCATACCATAGGCTGCATACGTTCGCATGGCCGATGACCTTGCATCTTACTGAAGCAGGCCACAGCGGCGACAGCGTCCTCAGCCGATCGTCGCTGGCTGTGCTGCTCTTCTCGTATTGACTATCAACGTGCCCGGCTTTCGTCGAGCAGCCGTCGCTTCCGATTCAATCTCCAGCCGCGCCCAGGCTCGGCGGGGATTTAGGACGCAGGATTGCGACGGTTAACGAACCCGCGTATGCCCGGGCGGGCCACCGCCGTCCAAACCGGGCGGGCCACCGCCGTCCAAACCGGGCGGGCCACCGCCGTCCAGACCAGGCGGACCGCCGCCGAGCAACCAGGGAGCGTCCGGTTCGAGGCCTGGAGGCGTCGTGGGCCCGGGAGTCTCGGGCTCTAGAGACGGCTCATCCGTCGGGTCCGTCGGGTCCGTCGTCGGGTCGCCGGAGGCGCCGCCGGCGTCCGTCGTGTCGAGTAGGCCAGCCGAGGCGGCCGGACCCACCTGATCCGGTGGCACGGCTGTCAACGGCTCGTCGCCAGGAGTGATGTCCGGCGTGGGGGTTGCGGGGACGGCCAGGTCGGCGGGGATTCTGTCAAGTTCGTTGATTCGGACGTCGCCCATGAACTGGCCCGACGGCTCCTCCTGCGGAGGGTCCTGCTCGGGCACGTCGTGATCGATCTCGACGGGCGTCACCAACTCGACGAAGGTCTCGAGCCCCTCTTGCACAGGCGCAGGGAGTGCGCCGGCGACAGTCGCGACTGTCAACCCGAAGAAGCCCGCGAGCGCGCCGATCGCGACCTTGGTCCGCACGCTCAGCTGGGGCGGCTTCCGGTGTGCGCCTGCGACGGTTGGGACCGGCTCCGGCAGTGCGTCGCCGAAGTCGCCGGTGGCCATCCGTTCGGCCAACTCCGCGCTGCGCAGCACCGGCCGCTGGCCCGCCGAGCGAACTACGGCGACCGCCCCCGCGAGTTCCGCGAGTTCCTCCGGCACCGGTTCGTCGCAGAACAGCGCCTCGATCGAGGCGTCGTCGAGCACCGTGGACCCCCGCATCTCGTCGCGCCACTCACTCATAGCGGCACGCCCTCCCGCGCGATGCTTTTGCGAAGCGCGGACAGCGCTCGTCGCTGGGTCGCCTTCACACCACCGACCGTCTTGCCGACGATCGCCGCGACCTGCTCGACAGTCAGATCGCCCACAACCCGCAACAGCAACACTTCCCGCTGGTCGGGCGACAGCCCAGCGCAGAGCTCGGCTACCCGCTGGTTACCCAGCACGTTCAACGCATCGGCTTCTGCATCCCCGCCCATCTGGTCGAGAGTCGTCAGGTCAGCCGTGGTCGTCCAGTACCGGCGGACCGTCCGCCGGCGCTCGTCGACCAGCCGGTGGTGAGCGATGGTGAACACCCAGGAACGGAACTTTTCCTCCGAACCGGTGAAGGACTTCAGCCCAGCGAACACGCCGAGGAAGACCTCACTCGTGAGGTCGTCGGGCTCGGCAGCACCTTGGCAGCGGAAGTAGCCTGCCACCGCCGAGGACAACTCGGCCCACAGCTGCTCAAACGCCCACGGCGCGCCACTGCGCGCCGCGTCCAGAACTCCGTCGAACGCCAAGCCGATGGACAGGGGAACCTCCTCGGCGACAGGGGAAATCGTGGACGCACGCGCAGGATACTGCTCAATCCTCCTGAGCTGGAGCGCCGATGCCGCCAAGGCGGCAGCGATGCCGAAGAGTTACCGGGATCCGGCACCGATCGAAGCCGCGCTGGCCATGCAGGCAGACAGGAACCAATCTCAAGTGTCATCATCTAGTCGGATGCCCGCAGTTCCGGGAAGTCCCCCCGGTGGGGTCGAACCCACACTGCGCGGATTTTAAGGGCGCAGCACGTCGACCACTGTGGTCTCTACCTGCGACTATGCCCCACAGCGTCCCCCACCACCCCCACCAGCGGGCCACAGTTGACGTCATTTCATGCCACGCCCCTACGAATCGGCGCGGTTCGTCCCTGCTGGACGGCTGCGCCCATTACCGAAATCACCACCTCCCCAGCTCGGGCCACTGCTTACCGAGTACACGACCTACCCGACCATCCGACGGGTCTGAGCCCGTCCGCGGATCGTCCGGCCACCCGGCCGCGTCCCCAGCGTCCTCAATGACCGCGGCCCAGCGATCTCTGCTACTCGGTGGCAACCCAATGGCCGTGGATGAAACAGCACCCCGTGCGGCCCGTCGCGTTGAGCCGGTCGATCTGTTCGCCTGTGTTCGACCGCCCTGAGCTCGCCGACGAGCGGGGGCAATCGGGCGGCCACAGCGCGGGGGCCGGTGACCGTCAGCTGCGGGTTTGGCGATGTGTGGGTTGGTGAGGCATGGCTGGGCAGCGCCTAGAGACCTACCCTGTCCCATGGAGCGGGCGGTCACCGCAGGCGGTGCCTGTCCCAAGCAGACCCATGCGAGGAGGTAGCGATGTCGGTGATGAGGTTCGAGCCCTTCCGTGACCCCTTCCGGGAGCTCGACCGGCTGGTGTCGATGGCCGCGAGTGGGACCCGTGCCCCGCTTGGCATGCCCATGGACGTCTACCGCGGTGAAGACGGCAGCTACCACGTAGAGGCCGACCTGCCCGGCGTCGACCCGGACAGCGTCGAGGTGACCGTCGAGCACGGCGCCTTGACGATCCGGGCCGACCGCAGGCCTCGCTACGGCGAGAGCGAGCAGGTCATTGCCGCCGAGCGACCCCAAGGGTCGTTCACCAGGCAGCTCGCCCTCGGCGAGGGCGTGGACTCGGAGAACCTCACCGCCGAGTACACCGACGGCGTCCTGCACGTGATCATCCCCGCGTCACCGAAGGTACAGCCCCGCCGGGTCGAGATCACCCGTGCGGGCGGTGGCCGCCATACCATCTCGGGCAGCGCTGTCAGCCAGGATGACGACCCGCCCACCGGCGGCCCCGGCTGAAGGTTGCCGTGCCCCTACATCGCGACAACCGCGCGTGTGTCGCGGCGCGACAGCGTAGGGCTCGGGATGTACCCCTCGATGGGAGGAGCGATCTGCCCGCTCTGGCCGTCCCACGCCCGGCTGGTCTTCGGGATGCCAGCCGGCCTTGCCGACTCGCCTGGGTCCGCGGCCCTCGCTCATGTTGCATGACTATGCAGTCTCAGCACCATGGACAATTACCGGACATGCTGCCGTTCGGGCGGCCATCTCGGCGGCCGCTGACTGGGGTGTCCTGCGATCGACGTGAACGCCGCGAGCGATGACCGGGCATCCGAAGCCGCCCCGCACCGGTTGGCTGCCTCCCCGCGTACCGAGATCCCAACCCGGGGGTCCGCCCCGAGCTGCCCTCACCGGTCGGGACGCTCGTCCGCCCCGGCGGGTCGACGCCGACATCACGGCACCCATCCAAGAGGCCGGGGCCGCGGCGGCTGGGCATGGACGTGGCGACCGCACGCACCGATCATCGAAGGACACCGGTCCGAGGAGGCTTCGATGCCGGCTGGGCCAGCCACGAATGATCAGGCCATTGAGGCGTTGCGGGTGCGCCGCGCCGAGTTGTACGAGTCGATGAGCGCACTGGAGCAGGCGTTGGCCGCACCCGCGCCCGGACGTCTGGACGCTTGGGCCGAGCGCGTCCACGTTGCCCTGGTCGAACTGGTCAGCGACTTTCAGGAACACGTCGCCATCGCGGAGGGACCCAATGGCGTGTATCGCGGGGTACTGAGCAGCACGCCGCGGCTGTCGGATGCGGTGGCTCGCCTCACCCGCGACCACGCCGAGATCAGTGACCTCATCGACCAGCTGCTGAACCGGGTCGGCGCAGCGGCTGTCAACGACGGCGTCGACGCCGTTCGCGACCTGGGCACCGCGCTGCTGGTCCGGCTGATCCGATCCCGACAACGCAGCGCCGACCTGATCTACCAGGCCTACCAGTCCGACATCGGCGGCGAGGCCTGACCGGGCGCCCATGCGATCGCCCCAACCAGACGCCGCCGCGGTCATCCGGGCCGGATCACCCGGCTCTGAGTCGACACACGTCAGGCAGAAAGATGCCGTTATCTAGTCGGCATGCCCGCAGTTCTGGACAGTGCCCCCGGTCGGATTCGAACCCACACAAAGCGGATTTTAAGGACGCAGGATCACGGCCACTGTGGCCTCTACTTGCGTCTATGCCACCGCTGGGTCCCCACCAGCCGCACCAGCGGACCATGGTCAACGTCACGCCGAGGGTCTGGGCACGCCGACAGCCTGGTCGAATTCGTCCAAGGCCTCGGGTGATCTCTCGGCGCCCCGCCTCGGGGTCCACGGGTGCGCGTTCGATCGTAGCCATCCGGCATCAGCCAGGGGCGCCTGCGCTTCTCGGTCGGGCTTGAGGGCACCCGAGGACCATAGGTCCGACCTGGATCACGCACCTCGATCCGCACAGAGGACGAATGTGACGACGACTGACTCGGCTCTGTCCCACGGTGGGCTGATTGGGCGCTTCACGTCGCGGGCCTGGCCGGCGACACTGCCGAGAGGCTGATGATGTTCGGGCCGTTCGTCGGCGGCGGCGAGCAAGCCGTGCTGGATGGGCTGCTCGCCCTGTAGCGATACAGCCAGGACCCCCACCGGTGACGCTCATGCGTTCTGTCCGCCGAACCAGCCGTCAGATGTACTGGCCCGTCTCGACACTGGCGTTGTCTGTCGTGTACACCCGAACGAACACGACGTTGGCCAGGTTGATGACCACGCCGTGCTCGCGGGCCTCGCGGTTGGACCTCGCTCGGGTCAGGGTCAGACTTCGCCGCTCGTTCAGATCATGACCGATCGCATCCAGTGCCTCCGAGGCGCCACCAAAGTCGTGGGTTAACACGGAAACATCCTCACCGCTCACCGAGTGCAATCGCACGGTCAGTTCTACGTTGTCAGACACAGTTGGCCCCTTCCGGCGAGAATCCAGCTTCGCGCACTCTCGCCGTCAGTGTGCTCCTGCACCGAAGGATCCGGTCAGCATGAATTTTTGCAAGCTGGTCATCGCGTGCGCCGCGGGTACGGGTTCTTCCAGCCTGTGGGCCCCGTGCCACGATCGACGTCCATGGACGTTGCGTCGATCACTGCGCTGGCCGATTCCCAACTCGTGGCAGCCACGGCAGCCGAGAGCGGCCGCAGCTCGGTCACCGTGTACGGCAGGTCCGGTGCGCATCTGCGCCAGACCATCGTGGCGCTTGCGGTGGGGCGGGTGATGGGCGAGCACAAGAGTCCCGGGGATGCATCGGTGTTTTGCTTACGGGGCCGGGTCCTGCTTCGCGCCGGCCAGTTGCATGCCGAGCTGGGATCGGGTGACCTGGTCGCGGTGCCGCCGCAGCGGCACGACCTGGAGGCCCTGGAGCCGTCTGTGCTGTTGCTGACGGTCGCGCTGCATTGACTTGCATGAGCGCGCGACGGTGCCGACCTCACCCACCAGGGTGATGCCACGCTTGTACGGCCCGGGGCGTCGCCGCCATTGAGATAGCGCCACGCAGCGCGTCTTATGACTGAGGCTGAAGGTCTCCCAGTTCGGACGAGCACGGGGTACCCCAAGCACATCCGGGAACGCTTCCGGGGCCGATCTCACACCAATCGAAGTCGGCGATCAGCCTCCCGGTTGGCTCGATCGATGAACCATCCGTTTCTAGCCGTAGGTCGTGCTAGTAGCCGATGAGCGCGCTTTCGGCCGTATCCCAGTGACAGATGCAGGGTGGGAGATCAGCCGTGCTCATCACCGGTGACCACCATCGTCAACAGGAGTACACCTGGCTCGCCACGCAGGGCGCTGTCGAATCCGTCCGGGTCAGGACGTGCGGTTGCGGGTCTTGCGGCGCTTGCGAGGTTCGCGCCGCGACTTCTCGTCCTCGATCTGGCGGATCAGCTCGCTACGCACCTCCGCGAGCGCATGATCGAGGTCGCGCTGGTGGGAGGTGGCCACCAGGTGCGACCGGCCCGCTAGCCAGGCTTGAAGGGTGAGCTTCTGGTCCGGGCCCTCGGTGTCTTTCAACGACACCTCGAGGTCGACCTGGTCGGGTTCCCATCCGGACAGGTGCGGCGCGAGCGCGGACAGGGCTCCGAGAATGCGCCGCCGGTCGGCCACCGGGAAGCCGGCGCCGATGCGCAGACGATCTTCCAGGGTCCCCGTCGGGCCGTTCTCGGTTCCGCTCATCGGTCCGCCTCTCTCTCCCCCGTAGGGGTCACCGTACGGCGTCGCCCCAGACCTGACCTGACCGGCCGCGGCGCGTATTTGCGCGACCGCGCTCACCTGGGCGACCTTCGTCAAGCCAAGAACCCTCGCCCCTAGGCCGATCCCGGGGCCACCGCTGGTGAAGCTCGTCCTCTTACTCGCCAGCGCCGTGGCCTCGCCCTCGTTGCACGACATCTCGACCGGTGTCACCCTCGCGGTCGCGGCCGTCGCTGCAGCCGTCCCGGTTCGGATCTTCGCCCGCGGATCACGACTGCACAACGTGCTGAGACCCCGCGCTACGGGCACGTCCCGTGCGCGCGTGCGGCACGTCGGGGACGTTGCTCGGACTGCCTACCGGGGAGCAGACCCGCAACGGACGTCACGGTCTCACCGCTCGACCCGGACACCCAGCGTCGCCTCGATGTACTGCGCCGCAAGGTCAGCGAAGGGATCGGTATCTCGCGCGGGCACCCGGCGCAGGCTAGGGCCTGTCTGAGGGATCTTTGGCGCGACGCTGTCGCCGGACACTCTGCGCGACGTTCATCCACGAACCATGCCACGCCGGTTCTAAGTGCCGATGGTCTCGGCGGCCAACGCCGAATCCAGTGCCGGCCGCCAGCACCGTGGAAATGCAACTTCGCGGCACCTTCCTCGTGCCGGCCGCGATCTGTGCGACGTCGGGGTCATCACTCCAACTACGCTGATGCCGGCCAGATCCTGCATCCCCTTCGAACCCAAACCTGGCCTCGGCGCACCCTCTCGACGAGAGTCCCGAATCGTCGCCGGCGACTCGTGGGAGGAAACAGGTCGGTCCCAGTCGATCCGCGCGGCCCCGACAACCTGGTCCACGCGCGGGCTTCACCATGGCCAGAATTTCGTCGTAGGTGGTGGCCACTACCCGCTCAGATCGGCTGGGTCAGCGGTTAGGTCGAAGGCGCCCCAGAACGACGGAGCCTTCACAGAGGGAGAATGTGTATCGCAAGTGCGGGGTTGGTTGACACCATGCTGATACGCGGGTGATCTTCAAGAGAGTGCTCGCCGATGCGCACGCACACTCGTCGTTGACCGCCGCGTCGCAGATTGCTGGAGACCCGCATTTGCTCGTCATCGGCGGCCAGTCGGTGCTCGCACACTGATAAGTCAACGAGCTCGGCTCATTGCCCTTCGAGCCTATGCGGGCGGATGAGGGCTGTCGGCTCGTCGCCGATGTTGATCAGCTGAAGGTTGGACACGACGTCTGCTGCGCCTTCTGCGACTTCTACGAGCACTGGCATGGCAGGATCACCGAAACGTTCCAAGGCAGCGATCAGGTCACCGACGGTATGGATGTTCACCGGGCTCCTCCTCTGTGCTCGACGGTGCCCGCAGGCACCGTCGAACCTACGCCGGTTGATCTCGCCGACCAGGTGACGCGTCGCGACGGGCGAGGTGAGGACGAGAAAGGCGCTTGTTCAGTCAATGGTTCTGACCGGCTCCATGGAATGCTCGCCCCGCCTAAGCACGAGAGTTCGCCTCGTCGGGCTCTGAGCAGGACCCCGGACACATGGTCGAGCCCGTGGTCGAAAGCGAAGAGTGCGCCGACGTTGCGGGCGACGCGCGAGACGATGACCTTCGAGGAGAGATTCCGTCTCGACTCTGATCAGTACGCCGCACACCGCGGTGGCTTCCTGTTCACCATCGACCACGTCGGAGTCGGCGGCGATTACAAGGGGGTGCAATACGCCGCATCTGGCCCCTACCAGCGACTGTGGTTACGCCGCCGCCCCCACCACACACCCTTAGACCACTCTGGTTGACACCATTTCGAGTGACGAATGATTTCACGCGCTGGCCCCGCCGATGGGTCCGGCACAGCCGTGCGCCGGCTCGATAATCTGACTGAGCAGCCCGGTTTCCCGGACACACGGGCATGGCGCCGTGCCAATGCCTGACGCGGCGCTGACTGGTTGCTTGCGAGACCATTTCGCCAGCCATGCACGCCGGGACGCCCACGACCTTCACCACGAAACAGAACCGATGGTCTTCCGCGCACCGAATGATTGGCCGCCGTTCGTTGGCGTCCAGCTCGTAAGTCCTTGCCCTGAGGAACGACCAGAACAAACAGTCACCAGTGGGCAGCCCGGTGATACACGACAGGTCACCAGGCCGAACCCTCACGCCCCTCTTGACGGTGGGCCCTCATGGGTGACGGGCACACGACGGGCCGCGGCGCTATGTCTGCACCCGCGCCGGCCGGTCGCCGGCGATGGCGACACCAGCCGCCACCACGGCCGGAAGCAGAAACATTCCGATCGACGCAGCAGCCAGCAGCGCGGCAGACGCCAGCAGGACGGCGCCCAGGATCACTGCGGATCTGCTCAAGTTGCCGGCAGCGGAGGCCACCAGTGCGGCCACTCCGCCGGCAACGAGGGCGACGTACCACCATGCGACCGAGGAGTCGACTTGCTGGTAAATCAGTGCCGTGTAGCCGCAGCCGTACACGGCAGCCCAGATGGCTGCACCAGCCGCCAGGTATCGGGACCTCACGTACTCATCGTGTCCCTATTCGAAGGGTCTGACCAGGGTGCTCGTGCCGTCGCGAACGCATTCTCAAACCCGCCGGTCGCTCGGTCGGGCCGATGCGAGAAACTCGGGGCCGCCACGGTGGGCGGTTCGGCCGCTTCGACCTGCCCGCAGCGCAGCGGTGACCAGTAGTGCAGCAGGTTGCCGCCGGGCGTCACGCCTTTCGCGCAGCCCGTACTCGATATCGGTTGATGCCGTGAACCGTCCCTCGACGCCCGGGCTGCTCCATTCCGGGTGCAGCGCGTCCGCGCCACCACGGGCCGGGTACATCCAGACGAGCGAAACTTCGTGTGAGTCGGGCAGCCGGGACCGCCTCTACGGTGTCCGGCCTGTTCGACATGCAGCACTTCTTCGACGACGTGCTGGCAGGTCTGCCGTCGACCTCACGCGAGCTCCTCAGGCCGTCGTACTACGCGAACGTGAGCAACAACGCGAACAGTCCCCTCCGCGTCCGGATGCGCCAGAACACGGTCGACCGATGGCAGCCCGAAGCGCCGATCCGTGTTTCCACAGTCCCGACGACGAGAAGGTCTCGTTCGACGACGCGCTCATGTCCGTTCGAAGGCTGCGGAATCGAGGCGCCGACGTAGCGTGAGGACGCTCCCGGGCTTCGATCACGTCAACAGCTGGATTCAGGCCATGCCACGCGCGGTGACGTACTTCAGGGCGCTGGAATGATCCATCGCGTCCCCAAGCGCACCCTGGTCGGAGCCCGCCGCGCGTGCGAAAATTCACGCGGACCAGGTGTCCCGCTCCTGATCAGAACAGGAGGTACCCGATGACAACAGTAGCGACCAGCCCACCGCCAGCCGGCACCGGCCGCCGCGGAGTTTCGATACTCATCTGGACCGCCGTCTCGATCTTC
>CAWCED010000007.1:0-172845 GCA_963794465.1 uncultured Actinomycetota bacterium
ACGCCGCCGAACGCCCGTCGGACGTCGAGGCCCGCGAGCGTCCGGCCGATGGCCTCCGCGACCCGCATCGGTCTCAGCGTTCGACCATGGCAAGTACCCGGGTCGGGCTGCCCGAGCCGCCGACGATGGGTAGCGGCGCGGCGATCACCACGGCTCCCGTCGTCGGCAGCAACGCCAGGTTCTGCAGCTGGGTCAGGCCGTACTTGCCGGCGCCGAGAACGGAAGGTGTGGCAGGGAAACGCGGGGTCGAACGAGTGGGCTGCGCCGGCGTCGGTGCCGACGGTCTCGACTCCGATCCCGATGACCGGGGCCTCGTCGGCCAACCAGCGGGCGCATTCGACGCTGACTCCCGGAGTGTGCGGACCGGTCTCGTCGGCGTTGAGGAACTCGTCCTGGTCCTGGCTACGCGCGTCCCAACCGGTTCGGAGCAGAAGCCACCCGCGCTCCGGTAACGGCCCGTGCTCACTCTCCCAGTCTCTGATGTCCTCGACTTCGAGGAGAAAGTCCGGGTCCGCGCTGGCTCGGTCGGCAACGTCGACGACAGCAGCAGGCGCGATCAGCTGGGTCGGTGCGATCTGCGACACGTCAGCCAGATCCCGACCGGTTACCCAGTGGATCGGCGCATCGAGGTGCGTGCCGGTGTGCTCACCGGTTGTCGAGGTTGTTCCAGTACCACCCAGGCCCGCGGTCGTCGTAGTGGCTGATCTCCCGCAGCTCGAATCGGTCGGTCTGACCGAACGGTTCGGGCAGCACCAGGACCGGCGTCTTGGACGACAGCGGTGCGGTGAGGTCGATGACCTCGACTCGGCCGGTCGAGACTGCCTGGACGAGGTCGGCAGAGCAGGGTCATGAGGTCTCCTGAGGTCTCCATCGCTGGTGCTTGGTCCGGCCGGCCGACGGGTCTCGGATCAGCTCGAGCCGCGGCTTCGGCCCGTCGGTCCGCCCGGTCTGGGGCTTGCGCCGGCCGGCGGCGAACGGCACCGGCCAGTCGGACCCCGGCCGGTGTACTCCTGGTCAGCGGCGGCGTGCAGGGTCCAGTTCGGGTCGTAGAGGTGGGTCCGCCCGAGCGCGCACGAGGTCGGCCCGCCCGGCGAGCAGGAGCGAGTTGACGTCGTCGTACGACGAGATCGCCCCGACCGCGATCGATCGGCGATGTCCGACCGTCGGTTGCGGATCCGGTCGGCGAACGGCGTCTGGTACGAGCGCCCGTAGGCGGGCCGCTCGTCCGGCGACGACCTGGCCGGTGGAGACGTCGATCGCGTCGGCGCCGTGCGTCGGCGAACGCGCGCGCGATCGCGACCGCGTCGTCGGCGTCGATGCCGCCCTCGACCCAGTCGGTCGCGGAGATCCGTACCGTCATCGGCCGGTCCGCCGGCCAGACCGCGCGTACCGCGTCGAAGACCTCCAGCGGGTAGCGCAGGCGGTTCGTCCAGCGGCCGCCGTAGCGCGTCGGTGCGCCGGTTGGTCAACGGCGACAGGAAGCTCGACAGCAGGTACCCGTGCGCGCAGTGCAGTTCGAGCAGGTCGAAGCCGGCCGCGGGCGGCCCGCGTGCGCGGCGGCGACGAACTCGTCGCGGATCGCCGCCATCTCGGCGACGGTCGAGCTCGCGCGGCACCTGGTTGACGCCGGCGTGTACGGGCAGCGGCGACGGTCCGACCACGCGGCCAGTTGCCGTCTGGCAGCGGCTCGTCGATGCCCTCCCACATGCAGCTTCGTCGAGCCCTTGCGGCCGGAGTGTCCGAGCTGCACCCCGATCTTCGCGGTGCTGTTCGCGTGCACGAACTCGACGATCCGCCGCCAGCGCCGCGCTCCTGCGCGTCGGTGTACAGCCCGGTGCAGCCGGGCGTGATGCGGCCGGTCGGCGACACGCACACCATCTCGGTCATGACCAGCCCGGCGCCGCCGAGCGCCTTGCCGCCGAGGTGGACGAGGTGGAAGTCGTCGGGGACGCCGTCGTCGGCCGAGTACATGTCCATCGCGGAGACGACGACGCGGTTGTCCAGCTCCAGGTCGCGCAGCCGGAACGGCTGGAACATCGGCGGCGCGGACCTCCGGCGGTGCCGGAGCGGCCCCGCGTCGACCTCGTGCTCGGCGAACCAGGCGTCGGCGGCGTCGACGAACTCGGGGTCGCGCACCCGCAGGTTGTCGTAGGTGACCCGGCGGACTCGGGTCATGATGTTGAACGCGAACTGCATCGGCTCCTGGTGCGGTGTACTGCCCGAGGTTCTCGAACCACTCCAGGCTCGCCTGCGCCGCGCGCTGGGTGGACAGCACGACCGGCCGCCGCTCGGCCTCGTACGCCGCGAGCGCCGTCGGCGACGTCGGTCTGCTCGTGCAGCACGCGGCCAGCGCGAGCGCGTCCTCCATCGCGAGCTTCGTTCCCGAGCCGATCGAGAAGTGCGCGGTGTGCGCCGCGTCGCCCAGCAGCACGACGTTGTCGATGCCGCCAGCGTCTCGTTGCGGACGGTCGCGAACCGCATCCAGCGCGAGTTGTTCGCGTGACCGTCATGCCCGCCGAGCACGTCGCGCGAACAGCTCGCGCACCTTCGGCGATCGACTCGCTCGTCGCTGCTCGCCGGGCTGGAGTGCCGGCGCTCGCGGCGCGCGGTCGAACCCGGCCGGCCGCCACACGTCGTCGTGCATCTCGACGATGAACGTGCTGCCGTGCCGCGTCGTACGGGTAGCCGTGGATCTGCATCACGCCGTACGGCGTCGTCGTCGACGTAGAACGTGAAGGCGTCGAACACCAGGTCGGTGCCGAGCCACATGTACCGGCACCGGCGCTGGTCGAGCTCGGGCCGGAACGCGTCGGCGTATCGCGCCCGGACGGCGGAGTTGACGCCGTCGCTGGCCACGACGAGGTCGTATTCGCGCGGCCAGCTGCGTCGACCGTCGGGCGCCGTCGGTCACGGAAGTGCACGTCGACTTCCGAGCTCGGCGCAGCGGTCCTGGAGGATGCTCGAGCAGGCGCCGCCGGCTCATCGCCGCGAAGCCGTGCCCGCCGCTGGTGATCGACCTGCCCGCGATAGTGGACGTCGATGTCGTCCCATCGGGCGAACTCGCGCTCCATGGCCGCATGGATCGCCGGGTCGGCGTGCTCGATGCCGCCGAGCGTCTCGTCGGAGAAGACCACGCCGAAGCCGAACGTGTCGTCGGCGGCGTTGCGCTCCCACACCGTGATCTCGTGCCGTCGGGTCGAGGCGCTTCGGCCAGCGCGGCGAAGTAGAGCCCGCCCGGCCCGCCACCGACGACCGCGATCCGCATCGGGTCACCTCAGACCGTCTATGCTGGCTTGGTTACGACAGTAACACAGACGCTATTTCGCTGAACCTGTTCGATGGTGGAGGTTCGCCGACATGAGTCCGTTCCGTGGGTCGGCGCCGTTCACCGACGACTGGAAGCACTTCCGGCTCGAGCGCGACCACTTCATCGCCACGTTGACCTTCGACCGGCCGGACAAGCTGAACGCATTGACTTTCGACACCTACGCCGATCTCCGCGACCTGCTGTCCGAGTTGCCGCACCGCGACGACACCCGGGTGCTCGTCCTGCGCGGCGAAGGCCGGGGATTCTGCTCCGGCGGCGACGTCGACGAGATCATCGGTGCGACGCTGTGCATGCGGCCAGACGAGCTGCTGGCTTTCACCCGGATGACCGGCGACGTCGTCAAGGCGATGCGGGAGTGCCCGATGCCGATCATGGCGGCCATGCACGGTACGGCAGCCGGCGCTGGATCGGTGATCGCGTTGGCCGCCGACTTTCGGGTGGTCGCGCGTTCGGCGAAGTTCGCATTCCTGTTCACCAAGGTCGGCCTCGCCGGCGCGGACATGGGGGCTGCCTACCTGTTGCCGAGGCTGGTCGGACTGGGTCGGGCCACCCAGCTGCTCATGCTCGGCGACTCGCTGCCGGCGGTGGACGCAGATCGGTACGGCTTGGTCAGCGAACTGGTCGAGGACGAGACGCTGGACGAGGCCGCGCAGGCGCTCGCCCGCCGATTGGCCGACGGGCCTGCGCAGGCGTACGCGCAGACCAAGGCGCTCATCAGCCGCGAACTCGACATGAGTCTGTCCGGCGCCCTGGAACTCGAGGCCATGACCCAGGCGCTACTGATGAACGGAGCCGACTACCGCGAATTCCATGCGGCGTTCACCGAGAAGCGCCTGCCGCGGTGGCAGGGACGCTGACATGACCAGGTTCGACCTCGACATCGAGCGGCAGGAGTTCGCGGGTTGGGTCCGTGCGGTCGGCGCGACCCGGCTGGCGCCGATCGCGAACCGAGGCGAGCCGGGCCGGGTCAATCGCGACCTGCTCAAGGCGATGGGCGAGCTCGGCCTGCTCGCCCGGCTCTTCCCCGGCGTCGCCGACGGACGAGCGACTCGCGAGGCCGGCGCGTTGGACCTCTGCCTGCTGCGTGAATCGCTCGCGGGAGTCTCGACGGAGGCGGAGACGGCGCTGGCGCTGCAGGGCCTCGGCACGTACCCGGTGCTGCAATCCGGCTCGGACGACCAGGTCGCCCGATGGGTGCCCGCTGTTGCGGCCGGAGACGCAGTAGCCGCCTTTGCGCTGACCGAGCCAGAAGCCGGCTCGGATGCAGCGGCGTTGCGACTCTCGGCCGAGGCGGATGGCTCCGGCTGGCGGCTGTCCGGCGAGAAGATGTGGATCTCCAACGCCCCCGAGGCGGATTTCTACACGGTGTTCGCCCGAACCACACCCGACGCCGGAGCCAGCGGGGTCAGCGCGTTCGTCGTGCCGGCCGATCGATCAGGCCTTTCCGGCGAGCATCTCCAGATGCTCTCGCCGCATCCGATCGGCCGGCTGGTCTTCGACGGCGTGCCGGTCCGGACCGATGAGCTGCTCGGCGCACTCGATCGCGGTTTTACGGTGGCCATGCGCACGCTCGATCTGTTCCGGCCCAGCGTCGGCGCTTTCGCCGTCGGTATGGCCAAGGCCGCACTGGACGCGGCCGTCGAGTATGCGGGGAATCGGCAGGCGTTCGGCGGCCTGTTGCGGGATCTTCAGTCGGTCTCGCACACCCTCGCCGAGATGGCCACCCGGCTCGAGGCTGCGCGGCTGCTGGTCTACCGGGCCGCCGCCGGGTACGACGCGGGAGAGGACGGGATCGCCGCGCGATCCGCCATGGCGAAGCTGTTCGCGACCGAGACCGCTCAATATGTCGTCGATGCGGCTGTGCAGATTCATGGCGCCCGCGCGCTGAGCCGGGGCCACCTGCTCGAACACCTCTACCGGGAGGTGCGGGCTCCACGCATCTACGAAGGGGCGTCGGAAGTGCAGCGCACGATCATCGCGCGGGAGCTGTACCGCCGCTGAGCTGCGCCGACTCCTGGCGAAGTTTGTACCGCTGCAGCTTTCCGGTCCCCGTTTTCGGCAACGTTTCTCGGAACTCCAGCAGGCGCGGGTACTTGTAGGGTGCGATCGTGGCCTTGACGTAGTCCTGGAGCGCTTTCCGGGCGGCGTCGTCCGCGGTTGCCCCTTCGCGGAGCACGACGTACGCCTTGACCACCTGACCGCGGTCCGCGTCGGGTGCGCCGACGACGGCACACTCGATGACGTCGGGATGGCCGAGCAGCGCCTGCTCGACTTCCGGTCCGGCGATGTTGTAGCCAGATGACACGATCATGTCGTCACTGCGAGCCCGGTACCAGAAGTAGCCATCCTCGTCTTGCACGTAGGTGTCACCAGTCACGTTCCAGCCGTCCTGGACATAGACGCGCTGCCGGTCGTCGGCGAGGTAGCGGCACCCCGTCGGACCGCGCACTGCCAGCCGACCTTCCTGGCCGGGCTGCGCCTGCTTCCCGTCTTCGTCGAGAACGGTCGCTACGTACCCCGGCACTGGGCCGCCAGTCGAGCCGGGGCGGATGTCGTCGTCAGCGGACGCAATGAAGATGTGCAGCATCTCGGTGGACCCGATGCCGTCGATGATCCGCACCCCGGTGGCGTCGTAGAACACCTGCCAGGTGGTCGCCGGCAGGTGCTCGCCGGCAGAGACCGCCCGACGAATACCGCGTAGCTGTTCGCCCCGCCCGGCACCGACCATCGCCTTGTACGCGGTGGGCGCTGTGAACACGACGGTCACGCCATGTCGGACGATGGCGTCGGCCAACTCCTCTGGAGTCGCCCGTTCGACCAGCAGCGTGGCCGCGCCGGCGTGCAGCGGAAACACCAGCCCGGCACCCAAGCCGAAGGTGAACGCAAACGGCGCCGTCGTAATGAACAGATCCGACGGCTCTGGCCGCAATACGTGGCGGCTGAATGTGTCGGCGATGGCCAGGACGTCCCGGTGGAGGTGCATGGTGACCTTGGGTCGTCCGGTGGTACCAGACGTGGTCGCAAGGAGAGCGACGTCGTCGGCTGCCGTCGCCACGGACTCGAATCCCACGTGTTCGCCACGGGCGCGAGCCACCAGGTCGGTTGGGTCGTCACTGCCGAACGGCAGTACCGGCAGGTCCGGCTGGGCCGACGACGTCGCTGACTGGAGCTCGTCGAGAAAGCGGTGGTCGCAGATCGCGAGCTGCGGCCGGGTGAGCTCGATTGTGGTGACCAGCTCGCCTGCTCGCAGCAAGGGCATGGTCAACACGACGACACCCCCGGCTTTCAAGATCCCGAGCCAGATGGCGACCAGCCATGGGTTGTTTGGTGCGCGCACGAGAACCCTGTTTCCGGGCTGCAGCCCGAACGGCCCGGCGAGCAGTGCAGCGACGCGGTCGGCGTTGTCGCGTAGCTCGCCATAGCTCCACTCGGTGGTAGCCGTGACCAGGCAGCGGCGGTCAGATCCGAAACGGCCGATGGCGTCGTCGAGTAACCGCTGTGCGCAGTTGAGCCGATCCGGGTAGTCGAGCTCCGGCAGGTCGAAAACGAGCTCGGGCCACTGGTCCTCGGGGGGCAGCCGGTCCCTGGTGAAGGTGTCGACGTGAGCAGACGGGGACAGCGGCATGGCTCACCTCGTTGTGAGTCGGGTACTTCGAGTCTGTCACTCGCGTGACGGCAGTCAAGGTGCCGCAATAGAGTCAGCGAGGTGGAGCCAAGGGTCGGGCGTGATGCCCAGCCCAGATCGCTGATCGTCACGATCTATGGCGTGTACGCGCGAGAGGCGGGTGGCTGGCTCTCCGTCGCGGCGTTGATCCGGCTGATGGACGCGCTTGGCGTCGACGAACCCGCGGTCCGGTCGTCGATCTCCCGACTCAAGCGCCGGGGCATTCTGGTCGCGGATCGAGTCGGCGGTTCGGCCGGCTACGCACTGTCGGTCCGGGCCCGGGAGATCCTGTCTGAGGGTGACCGGCGGATCTTCCAAAGGCGGGTGGCAACGCTCGAGGAAGGCTGGGTTCTTGCGGTCTTCAGTGTTCCCGAGACCGAACGATCCCGTCGGCACACGCTGCGTTCCCGGTTGTCCTGGCTGGGCTACGGCAATGTCGCTCCCGGAGTGTGGATCGCACCGGCTCATCTCGCCGAAGAGACCCACGATGTGCTCCGGCGGCTTGGCCTCACCCGATATGTCGACCTGTTCGCGGCACGTGCCGTCGACGCCGTCGACCTGGTCGGTGACGTGGCTCGCTGGTGGAACCTCGAGCGGATTTCTGCCGCCTATGGGGAGTACGTGCGAGGGTGGCGGCCAATCGCAATGGCCTGGCAGCGCCGCCGCCGGGTCGATGTCGAGCAGGCCTTCGTGGACTACATGCAGACGCTGAACGCGTGGCGTCGGCTGCCGTACCTGGATCCAGGGCTGCCCGCCGAGCTGCTGCCTGGAGACTGGCCAGCCACGGAAGCAGCTGAGCTGTTCTTCGCCCTCCATGATCGGCTGCTGGGTCTCGCCCATGAGTTCGTGGAAAGCGTGCGGTGACGGCGGTTGGCTTCTGGGGTGTATCGGCCGGCGGGCATGTATGGCCTGGTCCCGACGACGGAGTCGAGCACTTCCGGTGATGACGTGCCGCGGGTGTTCCGATCCGATGATGCGGGTTGGGGCCGGGCGCCGGGCCCGTTGATGGCGGCGGTGTTGGACCGGGCGGTGCCGGGTGGCTTGTCCAGCCACGATTTGTTAGACGGGGTCGCCGGCTGGGAGCGGTTGATTGGGTGGGCGCACGCCCGGCAGGCGGAGTTGGTGGCTGAGTTCGCCCGCCGTCGGCCGGGGCCGTATGCGCCGGATGAGGGGCCGCGGGTGAGCGAGTTCGCCCCGGATGAGATCGCGGCCCGGTTGCGGGTGACGCGGCGGGCGGCGGAGATCAAGCTGTCGCTGGCGGTGCAGTTGGCGGATCGGCTGCCGGGTACGGCGGCGGCGTTGCGGGCCGGTCGGATTGACCTCGGAAAGGCGAAGGCGCTCGCGGAGTTGACTGCGAACCTGACCGACACCGAGACATTGGCGGGTGTGGAGGAGCGGGTGTTGCGCCGGGCGGGGAGCAGACGGTGCCGGAGCTGCGCCGCAGCCTGTTGCGGGCGGTGGCCCGGGTGGATCCTGAGGCGAATGTCAAGCGGCATCGCCAGGCGCGGGAGGAGCGGTTCCTGCGGGTGCAGCCGTGTTGTGACGGGATGGCGGAGTTGACCGGCCGGATGCCCGCTGAGGACGCGATGACGGTGTTTGGCGCGGTGGACGCACTTGTCTCGCCGGCGACGACGACTGGGCGTCACGCCGACCGTTGGGCGGGCAATCGGGCCGGCCGGCGGGCCCGCCGGCGGCGTCGGGGCGGGCCAGCCATCCGGGTGACGGTGTCCGCGACGACGCTGCTCGGGCTGGATGATCGGCCGGGCGAGTTGGCCGGGTTCGGCCCGATCGACGCCGAGACCGCGGGCGGATCGCCGCCGACCCGGACGCCACCTGGCGGCGGTTGTTGACCGACCCGGTGTCCGGGACGCTGCTGGACTACGGCCGGACGGTGTACCGGCCGCCGGAATCGCTGGCCCGGTATGTGCTGGCCCGGGACCAGGTGTGCTGCTTTCCCGGGGTGCCGGCAGCCGGCCGAACGGTGCGACCTCGATCATGGTTTGCCGTTCCCGCACGGGCCGACCTGCGAGGCGAACCTGATCCCACTGTGCCGGCATCAGCCGAGCTGGCGGTCAGCCTGACGCTGTGACGCTGGCTATTCGTCGTGGGCCGGCCGCTCGACGACAGCGATGCCCTGCAGCTCGACCAGCGCCTCCGAGTCCCACATGCGGTTGATCTCCACAACCGCCATGGCCGGGTAGTGGGTGCCGACCAGCTGCCGCCAAACCTGCCCGATGCGCTGCGAATGCGTCCGGTACTCCTCGATGTCGACGCAGTACACGGTCATCGAGACCAGATGCTCGGGATGTCCGCCGGCGGTGCCGAGAACGGTGAGCAGGTTCCGCAACGCCTGTTCGAACTGCGCGACGACATCGCCGGGAGCAACGACCCTCCCCCCGGCGTCGAGTGCGGTCTGTCCGGCGAGCCAAACCGTCCGGCCGGCAGCGGAGACGACGGCGTGGTTGAAGCCCGACGGACGCGGTAGTTCGGCTGGGTTGACGACGTCATGGCCGCCATTCACGACTGGACCGCCCCACCGTCGACGTTGATCCCTTGCCCGGACATCGCGGCATTGGCGATGCACAACTCGACAGCGTCGGCGACCTCATCGACCGTCACCAGCCGACCAATCGGCTGTTTGGCTTCCAGAGCGGCCCGTGCCTGCTCCGGCGTCCGCCTGGTCGCGGCGACGATCGCATCAACGGACCCATCGGTCAACGGGGTGTCGACGTATCCCGGGCACACCGCGTTGACCGTGACGCCGGCATGCGCCACCTCAGCCGCTGCAGCCCGGACCAGGCCGAGCACGCCATGCTTGGCCGCCGTGTAAGCCGCGATATACGGCTCGCCACGCTTGGCGGCCACAGATGCGATCACCACGACCCGGCCCCAGCCGGCCGAGGTCATGGCCGGTAGCGCCCGCCGGAGGCAGCGGAACGGCGCCGTCAGGTTGATATCGAGCATCCGCTGCCACTCGGCGTCGGTAATCCGTGGTATCGGCGCGGAACTCGCGGCACCCGCGTTCGCGATCAGGATTTCAACCGGCCCCCAGGCAGTTTCGACGTCGGCAAAGACGTCGTCGACGGAACCGTCCGCTGTCAGGTCGGCAGTAACGATGAGCGAAGGCCCAGGAAGGCTGGCCGCGACGGCTTCGAGCTCGTCGGCACTGCGGGCACACAGCGCGACGCGGTGACCGCGCATCGAGAGCCGGCTGGCCACCGCGGCCCCGATTCCCCGCCCTGCACCTGTGACGAGACAGACCCGATCGGTGGGCGCGGCTGCGGGCACCGCCACACCCTGACAACGCCGCGCGGAGACCGTCAAGGCGTCGCCTCGCCAGTTTCATGATCGCCGGGCATCGTCTGGGCGGCAGTCAACCCAGCACGTCGAAGACGATCGCGATCCCGGTAGAGCCTCCGATCGGCCTACGTGAACCCGGGCTGCCGTCGGTGCGACGGGGATTCCGGCGGCCGCCGTTACGCTTGACCGAGCTCACATTTCCCACCGTGAGGATCCCGACACCAGTGTTCGCCACTCTTTCTGACCGCCTGGCCGCGACGTTCAAGACGCTCCGCGGCAAGGGCAAGCTGTCCGACGCCGACATCGACGCCACGGCGCGGGAGATCCGGGTAGCGCTGCTCGAGGCCGATGTCGCGCTTCCGGTCGTCAAGGACTTCATCGCCAGGGTCAAGGAACGGGCCCGCGGCGCGGAGGTGTCCGCCGCGCTCAACCCAGCCCAACAAGTCGTCAAGATCGTCAACGACGAGTTGGTGCGGATTCTCGGCGGCGATACTCGGCGGCTGCGGTTCGCCAAGCAGCCTCCGACTGTGATCATGTTGGCCGGCTTGCAGGGATCGGGCAAGACGACGCTGGCGGCCAAGCTGGGCCTCTGGCTGAAGAACACCGGCAACCAACCGCTGCTCGTCGCCGCCGACCTACAGCGGCCAAACGCGGTGACCCAGCTTGAGGTGGTCGGCGAGCAGGCCGGCGTCGCGGTATGGGCGCCCGAGCCTGGCAACGGGGTCGGCGACCCAGTCGCCGTCGCTCGATCGGGTGTCGAGCACGCGCGGCAGAAGTTGTACGACGTTGTCGTCGTCGACACCGCGGGACGTCTCGGCATCGACGCCGAGATGATGGCTCAGGCCAGGGACATCCGGGACGCCGTGTCGCCCGACGAGACGCTGTTCATCGTCGACGCAATGATCGGCCAAGACGCCGTCACGACCGCGCAGGCGTTCCTCGACGGCGTCGGGTTCGACGGCGTGGTGCTGACCAAGCTCGACGGCGACGCCCGCGGCGGCGCAGCGCTGTCTGTGGTGTCGGTGACCGGACGCCCCGTGATGTTCGCATCCGCCGGAGAGAAGCTCGCGGACTTCGATGTCTTCCACCCGGAGCGGATGGCTTCTCGCATTCTCGATCTCGGCGACCTCTTGACCTTGATCGAGCAGGCCGAGAAGGTGTTCGACGCCTCTCAGGCCGAGGACATGGCCCGCAAGTTGCAGAAGGGCACCGGCTTCACCCTCGAGGACTTCCACGGCCAACTCCAGGCCATCAGGCGGATGGGACCGATCCGCAACTTGATCGGGATGCTTCCCGGCGCCGGCCAGATGCGTGATGCGCTCGACCAACTCGACGACCGCGACGTCGACCGAATACAGGCGATCATCCGTTCCATGACGCCTGCGGAACGAGACAACCCAAAGATCATCAATGGCTCGCGGCGGTCACGCATCGCCCGCGGTTCGGGTACCCAGGTCAGCGAGGTCAATCAGCTGGTCGAGCGGTTCTTCGCGGCGCGGGACATGATGAGCCAGGCCGCCAAGGGTGGCATTCCCGGGATGCCTGGCCTGCCGGGGATGCCGGGCAGTTTCGGCAAGAAGAGCAAGGGCAAGCAGGCGAAGAAGAGCAAGCAGCGCGCTGGCCGCTCCGGCAACCCGGCCAAACGGGCCGCCGAACTCGCCGCAGCGGAGGCAGCTGCCGTCGACCGCCAGGCGACGCCGAAACCCGGCGAGATCCCCGCTGCGTTCGGTGGCGGCACCCAGTTCGACCCGGCCGACCTGCAGATCCCCGACGACGTCGCCGAGTTCCTCAAGAAGCGCTGACCGGTGGTCGCGACACCCCTGCACGTCCGGGGCGTCGTGCTGCCCGAAAGGGAACACCGCGACGTCTGGGTGCGGGACGGCCGAATCACCTTCGAGCCGGTCCCGAACGCGGAAACGGTCGCCGAGGGTTGGATCCTGCCCGGGCTGGTCGACCTGCACTGCCACGTCGGCCTGGACTCCCGTGGTGCCGTTCCCCGGGATGACGCCGAGCGGCAGGCCCGTGCTGACCGCGATGCCGGCGTGTTGCTGATCCGCGACGCCGGATCCGCCGCAAACACCCGGTGGATCGACGACCGGCCCGATCTACCCAGGATCATCCGGGCTGGGCGACACATTGCCCGTACTGGTCGCTACATCCGCAACTACGGATGGGAGATCGAGCCGGACCAGCTGGTGAGCTATGTCGAATCCGAGGCGAAACGCGGCGACGGCTGGGTCAAGCTTGTCGGCGACTGGATCGACCGTGACCGCGGCGATCTCGGCCCTTGCTGGCCGGCTCCGGCGCTGGATGCGGCGATCGCCCGTGCGCACGAACTCGGGGCACGGGTCACGGCACATGTCTTCGGCGAAGATGCGCTCGCGGACCTGATCGGTGCCGGTATCGACGGCATCGAGCACGGTTGCGGCTTGTCGCCGGATCTCATGGCGGTCATGGCCGAACGCCGTGTGTCGATGGTGCCCACCCTGGTCAACATCGACAACTTCCCCAAATACGCCGCCCAGGGGGAGGCCAGCTACCCGGCGTACGCAGCCCACATGCGGGCGCTGCACGAGCACCGATACCGCACCGTCGGCCTGGCGTACGAAGCCGGCGTGCCGATTTTCGCCGGCACCGACGCCGGAGGGGTGTTGCCGCACGGACTGGTCGCGCACGAGGTGCTCGAACTGGTCCGGGCTGGTATTCCGGCGACCGAAGCCGTCGCCGCGGCCTCGTGGGAAGCCCGGAAATATCTGCTCGGTGAGCCGGGCACGCTGGTTGATGACGGGCCCGCGGACCTCGCGGTCTACTCGGCCGACCCGACGGTCGACCCGGCAACGTTGCTCGCGCCGGTGCGGGTGATGCTGCGCGGAAGTGTCGTCCACTGATTCGTCTGGCACAATGGCCTGCTGAACCGGCGGCCGCGCGGACCTCTCACCCGCAGCCGTCGATCCACCAGAGACGCCGAGGCCGGTGCCCCACCCGATCCACGGCGGATCACCCGCATTCGAGACAACAGGAGACTCCACGCCAGTGGCTGTCAAGATCAAGCTGAAGCGGATGGGAAAGATCCGCAACCCGCAGTACCGCATCATCGTGGCCGACGCTCGCACCAAGCGCGATGGGCGGGCCATCGAGCAGATCGGCAAATACCACCCCAAGGAGGAGCCAAGCCTGATCGACGTCGACTCCGAGCGGGCTCAGTACTGGCTCGGTGTTGGTGCGCAGCCAACCGAGCCCGTTCTCGCGCTGCTCAAGGTCACCGGCGACTGGCAGAAGTTCAAGGGCCTGCCCGGCGCCGAGGGGACGCTCAAGGTCAAGGAGGCCGGAGCCGACAAGCGTGCGCGGTTCGACGCCGCCCTCGCCCAGGCACACGGCGAAGCCAAGCCCGAGGCGACAACGGCGAAGAAGCGCACCAAGAAGGCCGCCGAGAAGCCGCGCGCAGCGGCCACGGACACCTCCGAGGAGGCGGTGGCTCCAGATTCCCCACCGCCGGCTGGCGACCAGACCGACGAACCCGCCGCCGAGGGCTGAGGCCTTGCTCGCCGAGGCGCTCGAACATCTGGTGCGGGGAATCGTCGACCATCCAGATGACGTCGAGGTCCGCTCGCGTGAACAGCGTCGTGGCCGAATACTCGAGGTTCGAGTACACCCCGATGACCTGGGCAAGGTCATCGGACGCGGCGGCCGGACCGCCACGGCCTTTCGGACCGTTCTCGGTGCCGTCGCAGGCACGGGTGTTCGCATCGACTTCGTCGACGTGGACGAACGCTAGCCCGTGCTCGTCACGGTGGGGCGGATCGGTCGAGCCCACGGAATCCGCGGAGAGGTCAGCGTCGAGGTGCGCACCGACTCACCCGATATCCGCTTCGTCACCGGCGCTCGGCTGACAACCGAACCAGAGCGCGCCGGTCCGCTGACCGTGCGGCAAAGCCGCTGGCACTCTGGCCGCCTGCTGGTGACATTCGCCGGCGTTGCCGATAGGGCCGGTGCCGAGGCGCTTCGCGGTGTGCTGCTGCTGACCGAGGTCGACGCGGACGAACGCCCGGCGGACCCGGACGAGTACTTCGACCACCAGCTGCTCGGCTTGCGTGCCATCACAGCAGATGGCGACGAGGTCGGCGTTGTCACCGACGTGCTGCACCTTCCGGACCAGGATCTGTTGGTGATCAGTCGGATCGGTGGGGCCGAGGTGCTCGTGCCGTTCGTCGCCGCGCTCGTCCCCGAGATCGACCTCGCGCGTGGACAGGTGCTCATCGACCCGCCACGAGGCCTTCTCGATCCCGCAGAAGCAGACGAGGCCGCGCCGTGAAGGTCGACGTCATCACGATCTTCCCCGGCTACCTCGCCCCGCTCGAGCTGTCCCTCGTCGGCAAGGCCCGCGAGTCCGGTGTGATCGAAGTCCGGATCCACGACCTGCGGGACTGGGCCACCGGCCGACATCGCAGCGTTGACGACACCCCCTATGGCGGCGGCGCCGGAATGGTCATGCGACCCGATGTCTGGGGCTCGGCCCTCGACGCGATCGTGCCAGCCAGTGCACTTCCACCGCCTCGGCTGGTGGTCCCAACGCCGTCCGGCCGCCGGCTCGACCAGGCGCTCGCGCGCGAGCTCGCCGCCGAGCCATGGCTGGTGTTTGCCTGTGGCCGCTACGAAGGCATCGACGCCCGCGTTGTTCAGGAGGCGGCCACCCGGATGGCTGTCGACGAGGTGTCGCTCGGCGACTACGTCCTCAGCGGCGGCGAGGCAGCCGTCCTGGTCGTCCTCGAGGCAGTCGCCCGGTTGCTACCCGGCGTCATAGGCAACCCGGAGTCTCTCGTCGAAGAGTCGCACGGCGCCGACGGGCTGCTCGAATACCCCGTCTACACCAAGCCACTGTCCTGGCGCGGGCTCGACGTGCCGGAGGTCCTGATGACCGGCCACCACGCCAACATCGCCCGCTGGCGACGGGACCAGGCATTGCGCCTGACCGCCGAGCGTCGTCCTGACCTGCTCGACCGCCTCGACCCCTCGGCGTTCGATTCCCACGACCGCGCTGTTCTGGCCGACGTCGGTTGGACGCCGCGCGTCGACTGATTGTGGTTGCCCTCCGACGCGCTAGAGCCGGGTGAGAGTCGTTGGGAGGCCCGTCCAGGCTCCCGATTCTTCAGTCATCGCTGGGGGCTTGTACCCCGACTATTCAGTGTTACTATGTACTGGTAGTCAGTGGCACTGAGTAGGTGGAGGAGGAGGTGTTCCCATGGGCAAGCAGGTGACGGAGATGCTCAAGGGGACGCTGGAGGGCATCGTTCTCGCGATCCTGTCCGGCCGGCCCGCGTACGGCTATGAGATCACGGCCTGGCTGCGGGAGAAGGGCTTCTCCGACATCGCCGAAGGGACCGTTTACGCGATCCTCGTCAGGATCGAGCAGCGCGGCCTGGTCGACGTCGAGAAGGTCCCCTCCGAGAAGGGACCGCCGCGCAAGGTGTACTCCCTCAACGCTCAGGGACAGGCGCACCTCGAAGACTTCTGGAAGACCTGGAGCTTCCTCACAGAACGGCTCGAACAGCTCCACGAAGGAGGCAGATGACCATGCCCATCTCGAAGTTCACCTCGAAGGTGATCGGCGACAAGCGCCGCTGGCGACAGTATAAGGCGCGCACGCGCCGGCTCCCCGAGAACTATCGCACCGCGATCAATGCGGTAGAGCACTACCTGATGTACTTCGGGCCGGCGGACGGCGGCAGCGCGACCGCGATGTTCGAGGACCTCGCCGATCTGTTCGAGCGGGCCGCAGCGGACGGAACGCCGATCCGCCAGATCGTCGGGCAGGACCCCGTCGAGTTCGTCGAGACATTCCTTCAGAACTATGAAAAGGGCGGGTGGGTCACACGCGAGCGCAACCGGCTGATCAGTGCCATCGATGGTGCCGCCGGAGAGTCCACCGGAAAGGAAGAAGGGGCCGTCTGATGCCGACACTGCAATCCCCGGCGATCCACGTGCACGGCCTGGAGAAGTCGTACGGGGAGCTGCGCGTGCTGCGCGGGGTGAACTTCGACGTGGCGCGGGGCAGCATCTTCGCCCTGCTCGGCTCCAACGGCGCGGGCAAGACCACGGTCGTGAAGATCCTGTCCACGCTGCTCAAGCCCGACGCGGGGACGGCCACCGTGGCTGGCTTCGACGTCGACAGGCAACCGGCGGATGTGCGGGAGTCGATCAGCCTGACCGGGCAGTTCGCGGCCGTGGACGAGATCCTCACCGGACGAGAGAACCTGGTGCTGGTGGCCCGGTTGCGGCGGGTGAAGGACCCCGGCCTGATCGCGGAGAACCTGCTGGCCCGCTTCCAGCTCACCGACGCGGCGGAGCGCAGGGTGGCGACGTACTCCGGAGGCATGCGGCGCCGCCTGGACATCGCCATGAGCCTGATCGGAACCCCCCCGGTGATCTTCCTCGACGAACCGACCACCGGCCTCGATCCGCAAGCTCGCATCGAAGTGTGGAACAGCGTCAAGGAGCTCGCCGGGCAGGGCACCACGGTGCTGCTCACCACGCAGTACCTGGACGAGGCCGAACAGCTCGCCGACCGGATCGCGATTCTGCACGGGGGACGGATCATCGCGAACGGCACCCTCGGCGAGCTGAAACAGCTCCTCCCGCCGGCCAAGGTCGAGTACGTCGAGAAGCAGCCGACCCTCGAGGACGTCTTCCTCGCCATCGTCGGCGCCGACGGCACGGACGGCGACCCCGCGATCACCGCAGCATCGACACCGACGAGTAAGGAACAGCGATGACCACGCGCTTCTTCGGCGACACCGCCGTCCTGACGGGACGGTCACTGCGCCACATCCTGCGCAGCCCGGACACCATCATCACGACCACGATCATGCCGATCGCGTTCATGCTGCTGTTCGTCTACGTGTTCGGCGGCAGCATCAACTCGGGGTCGGAGTCGTATGTGAACTACCTGCTGCCTGGCATCTTGCTCATCACGATCGCCTCGAGCATCTCCTACACCGCCTTCCGGCTGTTCATGGACATGCAGGGCGGCATCTTCGAGCGCTTCCAGTCCTTGCCGATCGCACGGTCATCGGTGCTGTGGGCGCACGTGCTGACCTCCCTGGTGGCCAGTCTGATCTCGGTCGTGGTGGTCGTGCTCGCCGCCCTGCTCATGGGCTTCCGCTCACCGGCGGGAGCGCTGGCCTGGCTCGCGGTCGCCGGCATCCTGATCCTGTTCACCCTGGCGCTGACCTGGCTCGCCGTCATCGCCGGCCTGACCGCGAAGACCATCGACGGCGCCAGCGCGTTCTCCTACCCGCTGATCTTCCTACCGTTCATCAGCTCGGCATTCGTGCTCACCCAGACCATGCCCGGCCCGGTGCGCGCCTTCGCCGAGAACCAGCCGGTGACACCCATCGTCGACACGATCCGCGACCTGTACACACAGCAGCCGGTCAGCACCGACATCTGGGTCGCCCTCGCCTGGTGTCTCGGCATCCTCATCGTCGCCTACGCCCTCGCCATGGCCACCTACCGCCGCAAGATCGTCTAAGGGCATGTCTACGGCGGAGCGTGTTCCGTGTCGTGGAAGCGACGGTGACAACAGCTATGAAACGGAGGCACCTAACAGCCCGCGCCGGTGAGCGACGGTGACGGCCTCAGTGCGGCCGCCCGCGCCGAGCTTGGCCAGAATGTTCGAGACGTGCACGCTGGCCGTCTTCTCGGCAATGTAGAGCCGCTCGCCGATCTGCCGGTTGGTCAGGCCCTCGGCGAGCAGCGCAAGGACCTCACGTTCGCGGGACGTCAACCCGCCGTCGGACGATGTCGGGGTCGCGATGCCGACGTCGAGGCGGCCGCGGCGGGCCAGTGCCTCCACCGCCAGCTGGAGAGGGCGGGCGCCGAGCTCCACCGCGACTGCGTGGGCGGCGCGCGCCGCGGTCGCTGCTGCCTCGCGCTCGCCGCTGGCGAGCAGGGCTTCAGCCAGCCGCCAGCGAGACCGGGCCTGTTCGAATCGGTGGCCGTAGCCGAACTCCTCGACGGTGCGCTGCCACAACTCGACGTCGGAAGCGCCGGCGACCCGGGAGTACTCCGCTTCGGCTCGCAGCAGCCAGGCGCGGCCCTCGGGCCCCAGCACGCCGCCGCGGGGGGTGCCCTCGCGGGCCGTGCAGCGGGCCTGCTCGAGCAGACGGATACCCGTGTCGAGCGCCTCGGCGAGCTCGGCCTCGTCGTGGACCAGCCGGGCTCGTTCGGCGAGGTCGCCGGCGGCTGCCAGCCCGGTTGCCGACAGCCAGATGCCACCGAGGAACAACGGCCAGGCATTCTCGACATATCGGATTGTCCGCTCGGCCATCTCAACGGCGCCGCGCGGATCGTCCTGCCACCGCAGCAGGTCAGCGCCGCAGCCACCGCCGATCATGGCGATGGTGGGATCGCGGTGCCACTCGGGTTCCAGGGCGCGGACCGTACCAAGCGCGGACGGGTCGCCGCGGGCCACCGCGACGTGCAGCGAGACCGCGGCCAGCCGCGCCACCACCCCCTCCGGCAGGCTTCGGCCGGTGTGCCTGGCGGCGGTCGCGCTGCCGGCCCAGTCGCCAGCGACAAACCGTGCGACGACCTGCAAGGCCTGCAGTTCGACGCCGTAGGGACTCGATGACAGTCCGGTGGTGATGCTGCGCTCGACCGCGGCATCGAGCAACTGGAGGGCACCCTCGACGTCACCGGAGTCGTACGTCTCGGCGGCCAGGTTGTACGAGACGCGCATTTCCGTCGGCAGATCGCCGGCCTCTTGCGCCAAGTCCCGGGCCCGGACGAGCATTTCCGGACCCGAAACGTCAAGGCCCCGCCGATCCATCAGCGCGAGCGTCACCAGGGCGTCTGCCTCGGCGCCGGCGCTGCCGATCTCCTTGGCTTCGGCCAAGGCACGCTCGGCGTACCGGCGTGCTTCTTCCACGCGGTCCATGCCATACAGCGCACGGGCGGCGGTCGCCGACGCCCATGCCGAAGGTGCCGTCGGCTTGTCGCCTGCCTTCGCGGCGAAGTCCAACGCCTGCACAGATGCCTCCAATGCCTGCTCGGTGCGGTCGTCGCTGAGCAGGTGTAGCGCGCGCTTGTGCGCGACGCTGGCGGCGCGCTGCGGGTCGGCGGAAGGATCCAGGCGCGCCGCTGCCGACTCGGCAAGTGCCACGGCGCGCGAGTTCTCCCCAGCCCGGCTGGCCATGGCTGCCGCGCGAAGACCGATGCGGACGACATCGGCACCAGCCCGTTCCTCTGCGTCGTCGACGGCGGCCCACAGTTGCAGCACCTGCTCCAGGTGCTGCCAAGCCTCAGCCGGCGCACTCAACGACTCGGCCTCGGCGGCGGCGCGCACCGAGGCGCTCAGGGCTCCTGGCACGTCGTGACTTTGGATCCGATGATGGGCGAGCTCGGCGGCGGAGCCCAGCGGTTCCCGGTCGTCCAGCGTCTCGTCGATGAGGTGCGCGAACGTTGCGTGCGAGCGAACTCGCTCGCCAGGAAGCAGGTCGCCGTAGACCGCCTCTGCCAGGAGGGCATGCCGGAAGGCGTACTGCTCACCCTCCTCGGCGACCAGCACCTGGTGCGTAATCGCCTCCCGAAGAGCTGAATCGAGCTCGAGCCTGTCCAAACCGCTGGCGCGGGCCAGTAGCTCGTGCCCGACCCGGCGGCCGGCTACCGAGGCGACTCGAACCACCTGTTGCGCTGGGGGATCCAGCTGCTCGAGCCGGGTCACCAGCACCTCGGCGAGTGGGGCAGGTAGCAAACTGGAATCAGTGGCGGCACTGCCGGCTCGAAGCAGCTCCTGGGCGTAGTAGGGGTTGCCTTCCGAGCGGTCCAAGATCCGGCGCGCGGTCGCCTCGTCGACCGGCGCACCGCGTAGCGCAGTGAGGTAGCGGGTCATCTCCTCGATGTCGAAGGGCATGACATCGAGGCGCTCCACCACCGGCAGGCGGCTCAGCTCCCCCAGCAGCGGCCGTAGTGGGTGGCGACGATGCAGATCGTCAGACCGGTAGCTGCCGACGATGAGCAGACGTTCTTCGCGCAGCCGTCCGATCAAGAACGAGAACAGGTGGCGGGTGGACTGGTCGGCCCAGTGCAGGTCTTCGATCACGAGCAGCACTGGTCCAGCGCCGTCGATACCGGCTCGAGCCAGGGTGCTTGCCACACCGTCGAAGAGCTGGAGCTGGCTGAGGTCACCACCGGGGGTGGGAACAGCACCTGCCTCCAGGCCGTGCCACTCGTCGGGCCGGGCTTCAGCGTCGGCGCGGTCAGCGGTCAATGGCCGTAGCGCCTCGGTGAACGGCAGGTAGGGAAGCCCGACGCCGCCGACGTCGAGGCAGTGACCGAGCAGGACGATGGCGCCGCTGGCCGATGCCTGTCCAGCGACCTCGGTCAAAAGACGAGTCTTGCCGACGCCAGCGTCACCGGCGACCAGGACAGCCCCCGGGCGCCCCTGCCCAGCACGAGCAAGCGCGTCGAGCAGAGTGCGGACCTCGCGCGCGCGCCCGACGAGCGGGGTCTCGAAGTCGACTCGGGCCACGTCTTTCATAGTGACACGCAGGGCCGACACTCTGGTCGGCCCTGCGTGTTTGAGCGCATCAATCACGCGTGACGCGCGGTCAGCCTCGGCTTCGGGAGGTTTTCGGACCGAGCGCCGCGCACCTTGCGCGGCGCCTGGGCGCGGCGGAAGGTTTGGCTGATCCGTTCGCGCCGGTACTCGATCTCTGCCTCGATGCCGGGAGCGACGATGCTGGTCATGGCGACTCCTCTATCTCGTTGGTAGTTGAAGACTCGTTCTGAGGCCGTTCGACCGGCATCGGGTGACCACGCACCATTGGTGGCCAAACCCCTTAGAACAGCGCGCCGAGCACGTGAATCCCTAAGGTGCCCGCGCATTTCGTGCGAACCCGCAGGCTGTGGCACACTTGACCGCTGTTGCCCGGCGCGCTGCTCGTGCCCCTGCCACGGGGGGAGTGCCGACGCGTGCACCCGGGCGTCCCGACGCACAACGGCCCGCGCCGATGACCCGTGGCACCGGCGAGAAAGCGAATACCTGCGATGAACACCCTCGACGCCGTCGACGCTGCCAGCCTGCGCGACGACATCCCTCCGTTCCGGGCCGGGGACACGATCAAGGTCCACGTCAAGGTCATCGAGGGCACGCGTTCTCGCGTACAGGTGTTCCAGGGGGTCGTGACTCGGCGGCAGGGGTCGGGCGTTCGCGAGTCGTTCACCGTCCGAAAAATCAGCTTCGGTGTCGGCGTGGAGCGTACGTTCCCGGTGCACGCACCGGTCATCGACCGAATCGAGCTGGTGACCCGCGGCGACGTGCGGCGGGCGAAGCTGTACTACCTGCGGGGTCTGCGCGGCAAGGCCGCGAAGATCCGCGAGAAGCGCGAGAACGTCTAGACGCGGTCTCGGCGCGCGGCGGTTACCGGTGCTGGTCCACCTGTTGAGGGCTGGGCGAGGTAGCGTCGGCGCCACGACCTCGCCTCGACGGCATCTGTCAGCACTGCAGGTGGTCGTCCGGCGGCGACAGGGGAGAGCACGTGGCGGAAAAGACCGTGCACCGCGACGACAGTGACCCGCCCGTCGACCCGCCGCGTCGGAGCGGGTTCGGAGCGCTGGTCCGGGAGACGGCGATCGTCGTCGGTTTGTCGCTGGTCATCGCCACTCTGGTGCGGATCTTCCTCGTTCAGGCCTTCCTGATCCCTTCGCAATCGATGGAAGACACCTTGCTCGTCGGGGACCGGGTTCTCGTCTCGAAGTTGACCACCCGGTTCGGTGAGATCAAGCGCGGTGACGTCGTGGTTTTCGCCGACCCAGACGGGTGGCTGGCACCCATCCCCGACGACGGCTCCACGACGTTCGGCAGCCGCGTGCGCGACGCGTTGCAGTTCGTCGGAGTGCTGCCCGACGACTCCGAAGGACATCTGATCAAGCGGGTGATCGGTGTCGGCGGTGACACAGTCGCGTGTTGCGACGATGACGGGCGGGTCATGGTCAACGGCGTCGCCATCGACGAGTCGACGTATTTGCGACCCGGCGACGAGCCGTCTTCGTCGACGTTCGAGACAGACGTACCGGAGGGTGATTTGTTCGTGATGGGTGACCATCGATCGAACTCGGGGGACTCGCGCGTCAACGGCACAGTCCCCGAGGATCGGGTGACGGGTCGCGCATTCGCGGTCGTGTGGCCGATCTCGAACTGGGCGGGGCTCTCGCGACCGGACACGTTCAACGCCGTGCAACAGCCGTGACAACATCGGTCGTCGCCCGGCCGTAGGCTCGCAATCCATGGGCACCCCTGTCGTTCGGCCGACTGTCCGGGTGCTCCTGCTTGCGCCGGACGGGGACGCGTCGAAGGTCTTGCTGTTGAAGGCGATCGACGGCTACTGGTTCCCGCCCGGTGGCGCACTGGAGCCGGGGGAGACATATCGAGCAGGCGGCACACCGAGAGGTTGCGGAAGAGACCGGCCTGACGACAATCGAGCTCGGTCCGCACATCTGGAACCGGCGGGACGTGTTCGAGTGGCGTGGCAGGCTGATCGACGTGCGGGAACGCTGGTACCTCACGTTGGTCCCGACGATGTTCGAACTCGACGTGACCGGGTGGACGCCAGAGGAGCGCGAGGACATCATCGACCACAGGTGGTGGTCACTCGACGAGCTCGCGGCCACGACTGAGCCGATGGTTCCGAGAGCTCTCGCCGAGTTGGTGCGAGATTTGCTGCGCGACGGTCCGCCCGTCGAGCCGGTGGAGGTCGGGGTATGACGGGAGCCCGGAAACCGGTCGCCGTCCGGCGGGACGCGGGGCTGTACGGGTACGAGCGTGCGCTGGAGCGAATGGGCTTGGCACCCGTGGCGGGAGCCGACGAAGCCGGCCGAGGGGCTTGCGCGGGCCCGCTTGTGGTGGCCGCGGCAGTGCTGCGCGACCAGCCGTCACAGGGAGATTCCCGACCTGGCCGACTCCAAACTGCTGACTCCCGCGGTGCGCGAGCGTGTGTACGACGCCGTTGTGGCGCGAGCTGTGGCCTGGTCGGTTGTCGTCGTGCCGCCGGAAGAAGTGGACCGGAGAGGGCTGCACGTGACGAACATCGAGGCGATGCGGCGCGCACTCGCCCGCCTCGAGATGACGCCTGGGTACGTTCTCACCGACGGCTTCCCCGTCGCCGGACTCGGTGTTCCCGGCCTGGCCATGTGGAAGGGCGATCAGGTCGCCGCGTGCATCGCGGCGGCGTCGGTCATCGCGAAGGTCACCCGCGACCGGATCATGACCGAGTTGCACGAACGGTGGCCGGGCTACGACTTTGCCTCGCACAAGGGATATGTCACCCCGGAGCACCAGGAAGCACTCAACCGCCACGGTCCGTCGCCGGTGCACCGCCGGTCCTACGTCAACGTGGCACGGGTCATGGGCGAGAATGAGCTCATCGTGCTGGAGGAGACCGGATGAGCACTGAGGATCTCGAGAAATACGAGACCGAGATGGAGTTGTCGCTCTACCGGGAGTACCGCGACGTCGTGGGCTTGTTCTCCTACGTCGTCGAGACCGAGCGGCGGTTCTACCTGACGAACCACGTCGACCTCCAGGTCCGCAGCGAAGGTGGCGACGTCTACTTCGAGGTCACGATGAGCGACGCCTGGGTATGGGACATGTATCGGCCGGCCCGGTTCGTCAAGAACGTCAAGGTGGTCACGTTCAAGGACGTCAACGTCGAGGAACTGGCCAAAAGCGACCTGGAGATCCCGAAGACTGGCCTCGACGCCAGCTGAAATCGGGCGTGGGCGAGCACGAACGCCGTAGCGGCGATTGTCCACAGCCTGTCCGCTCAGACCAGTACTTCTCCACAACGCCGCCAGCACGTGTCACGTGGGAGGCCCGGAGCGAACGATCCTCTGCACCGGAGGTGGGTGCCGGTGCGGGCCAAGGACGGAGTCGGTTCGTATGGCGAGCAGGTGGCCGTGCGGCACCTGGAGCGGGCCGGGTTCACGATCGTCGCCCGCAATTGGCGCTGCGAGATCGGTGAGATCGATGTCGTCGCGCTCGACGGGCCGACCGTCGTCGTCTGCGAGGTCAAGACCCGCAGCGGCTTCGGCTTCGGGTCCGGCCTGGAGGCAGTGACCCGGGCGAAGGCCGCTCGACTCCGCCGGTTGGGTCACCGCTGGTTGCTGGAGCACGGATGTCCAGGCAGCGGGCTGCGGTTCGACGTCCTCGCGGTGCACCGGCCCCGTCGCGGGCCAGCCACCGTCGAGCATCTGAGAGGGGCGTTCTGATGCGGCTGGCGCGGTGCCGAAGTGTCGCGCTCGCCGGCGTCCGGGGGACCGTCGTCGACATCGAGGTCGCACATCGGAGGGATGCCGGGTTTCACGATCGTCGGACTGCCCGACGCCTCGTTGCACGAGGCTCGGGACCGAGTACGCGCCGCGGTGCTGTCCAGCGCGGAGACCTGGCCGCTGCAGCGGATCACGGTGAGCCTTTCTCCCGCGGCGCTGCCCAAGCGCGGAAGCCATTTCGACCTCGGCGTGGCCACGGCGATCGTCGCGGCGGCCGACGAGCAGCCCATGCCAGACCTGGACGAGATGGTGTTCCTCGGCGAACTTGCTCTCGACGGCCGGCTGCGCCCGGTCCCCGGTGTCCTTCCCGCGGCGCTGGCCGCCGCGGCAGCTGGTGCGAGCCAGGTCGTCGTGCCGGAGGCAAACGCCGGAGAAGCGCGGCTAGTGCCGGGCCTGTCGGTACTCGGCAGCACGGTCGTTGCGGCAAGTGCTGGCCGTTCTTCGCGGTGAGCCGCTGCCGGACGAGCCAGCTGATCCACTGACTGCTGCCCGGGCAGCGGAGCCGACCGAGCGTCCAGCTCGACCTTGCCGACGTGGCCGGACTGCAGGCGGCCAAGCACGTCCTCGAGGTGGCTGCGGCTGGCCATCACCACCTCATGCTCAGCGGCCCGCCTGGTGCAGGCAAGACGATGCTGGCTCGGCGGCTGCCTGGGCTGCTGCCTGATCTCACGACCGAGGAGTCGTTGGAGGTGACGGCCATCCACTCGGTCGCAGGCATCCTGGCAAGCGACCGGCCGCTGGTGACCCGGCCGCCGCTCTCGGACCCGCACCATACGGCGACGGTCGTGGCGGTCGCCGGTGGCGGTAGCCGAAACCTCCGGCCAGGGGCAGCGAGCCTGGCCCATCTGGGCGTGTTGTTCCTGGACGAGGCTCCAGAGTTCAGTCCGCAGGTGCTCGACGCTCTGCGCCAGCCGCTCGAGCACGGCGAGATCGTCGTGTCTCGCGCCCAGGCCACTGAGGTGTTCCCGGCCCGGTTCCTGCTCGTGCTGGCGGCGAACCCGTGCAAGTGCGGCAACCACGGCACCCGCGGGCGGACCTGCGAGTGCACGCCCGACGCTGTGCGGCGCTACGGCCTGCGGATCTCCGGCCCGGTCCGCGACCGGATCGACCTGCAGTGCGTCGTCGAGCCGCCGGCGGTGGCGAGCCTCGACGACCCGAGTGCCGCCGGTGAGCCCACGCAAGGTAGTGGCCGACCGGGTGGCCGCTGCACGGGAGCGGCAGCGACGTCGGCTCGCCGGCACACCCTGGCGGGTCAACGGCGAGGTGCCGGGTCCGGTGCTTCGGCGGGACCTGCGCCCGCCCGCTGGATCGTTGCCGCCGCTGCACGAGGCTCTTCGCCGCGGATTGCTCACTGCCCGTGGGGCAGATCGGGTCCTGCGCGTGGCGTGGACCCTTGCCGATCTGGCCGACCGCGAGCTGCCGAGCCGCTCGGACGTGGCGGAGGCGGTGGGAATTCGGCTCGGGATGCCGAGATGACCGGCACCAGCTCGGCCGACGAGCGCACGGCTCGAGCCGCGCTGTCGGTCGTGGTGGAACCCGGGACGCTCGGGGCCGAGCAGGTCGCACGGGAGCTCATGGCCGCGGGTCCGGTGCGGGCGCTTGCTGCCATCAAAGCTGGATCCGGTGCGCTGGATCCGGATCGGCGCATGTTTCGACGCGCGGCCGACGTCGACGGCGTCGCCGTGCTGAAGCGCGGCGTCGGTGTGGGTGCGAGGTTCTGCTGCCCGGGCGACACCGAATGGCCGGCGGGCTTGGCCACCCTCGAGGTCACACTGGACTCCAGTACGCGCTACGGTCCGCCACCACTGGGTCTGTGGGTCCGTGGCGACGTCGATCTCGCGGATATCACTGACCGCTCGGTCGCTGTCGTTGGATCGCGTGCAGCGACCGAATACGGCCTGCGCGTGGCCGCAGACCTCGGGGCCGACCTGGCAAGCGCGGGCTGGACCGTCGTATCGGGAGCGGCCTATGGCATCGACGCCGCAGCCCATCGCGGCGCTCTGGCGATCGGAGGCACCACGGTCGCGGTGCTTGCCTGCGGCGTCGACACCGCGTACCCGACCGGGCACGGCGGGCTCCTGCATCGCATCGCCGAGACCGGCATCGTGGTCAGCGAGTTGCCGCCTGGCTCGCGGCCGTCGCGGTTGCGTTTCCTGGCCCGCAACCGGCTGATCGCCGCGATGACCCGCGGCACTGTGGTCGTCGAGGCCGCCGTTCGCTCCGGCGCTCTGAACACCGCCGGCTGGGCACTTGACATCGGTCGCGACATCTTGGCGGTTCCCGGCCCGGTCACATCGGCGATGTCCGCGGGCTGTCACGACCTCATCCGCAAGGGTGCGGCCACCCTGGTGACCGACGCCCGCGAGGTGATCGACATGGTCGGCGACCTCGGGAGTGACGCTGCCGTCGAACCGTGCGGCGAGCCACGACTGTGGGACGACCTCGCCCCGATCGCGCGGGACGTCCTCGAGGCGCTGCCGGCCCGGAAGGCCGTAACGGTAGACCGGGTCTGTCGGGACACCGGGCTCGCTGCATCCGCCTGCACGGCGGCTCTGGCCGAGCTCTCGGTGGCCGGGCTCGTCGAGTCCGGCCCCGATGGCTGGCGGCTCGCCCGGCGCGGCGGTGCTTGACCGTCCGGGACCCGACGCGGACCGTGGAACGGTGCCGCAGCAGGTTCCGAGCCGTCCGGACCTTCCCGACCCGTTGACAGCGGCGGTCGACGGGTTTGTCGCATTCCTGCGGGCAGAGCGCTACCGATCCGAGCACACGGTTCGCGCCTACGCCGGCGATGTCGCCAGCCTCTTGGACCATCTGGTCCGGCTTGGGCGCTTGGATCTCGACGGACTCGACCTCGCGGCATTGCGCAGCTGGCTGGCCCGCCAACGCAGCCAAGGTCGGGCTCGAGCGACCCTCGCGCGCCGAGCGTCGGCCGCCCGGACGTTTACGGCCTGGGCCAACCGAGAGGGGCTTTTGCGCAGCGATCCTGGTCGCGCCTTGGCCACTCCGAAGGCCGGGCGAGTGCTTCCCAGCGTGCTGCGTACCGACCAGGCGGCGACGCTCCTCGCGGCGGTCGCTGATGACGCTGTCAATCGCGAGCCGGTTGTGTTGCGTGATCGGGCGCTGCTGGAGCTGCTGTATGCGACAGGGATCAGAGTGGGCGAGTTGGTTGCACTCGACGTGGCAGACCTCGACGACAGCCGCCGGGTCGTCCGGGTCATGGGCAAGGGCCGAAAGGAACGCAGCGTCCCCTATGGCGAGCCGGCCCGGCAGGCCATCGATGACTGGCTTGCTGCCGGCCGACCCCGGCTCAGCGGTGTGGCGAGCGGCGACGCCCTCTTCGTCGGCGTCCTGGGGCGGCGACTCGGCGCCAGGGCGGCTCGAGAGGTCGTCCATCGCCGCCTCCGCGCCGTGCCCGACGCACCTGATTTCGGCCCCCACGGGTTGCGCCACACAACCGCCACCCACCTGCTCGAGGGCGGCGCGGACTTGCGCAGCGTCCAAGAGTTGCTCGGACATGCGTCACTGGCGACTACGCAGATCTACACCCATGTATCGATCGAACGGCTGCGCCGCACCTACGAACAGGCCCACCCGCGGGCGTGACCTGGCCGGGCCGACGTAGGGCGAGACCGGCGACGACGCACCTCCTAGGGGCAGCAGCCGTACTGCCGTCGGCACGAGGAGCTGCCGGGGATCACGGTAGATGTCGCCCTGGCGTAGGCCCCAGTGCAGGCAGACCGCCGGTGAACAGTGACCGGGCGTTGCCGCCACGACACCGACTGCGTCACCCGCGACGACCTGCTGCCCCGGCACCACGGACGCGGTGACTGGCTCGTAGGTGGTGCGGAAATCGCCATACCGGCCGCCGTGGCTGATCACGACGACGCCCCGGCCGGCGACCACGCCGGAATAGGTGACCATGCCGGGTCCGGTGGCGCGAACCGTTGCCCCCACCGCCGTTGCCAGATCGACGCCGCGGTGCCCGGCCAGCCATCGCGCTGGCGGCGGGTCGAACTCGTGGACGACGACGAGCGGCGGATCGAGGGGCAACGTCCATCCGCCGGCCGGCTCGGCCCAGACCGGCATTGGGCAGGTCAGCAGAGGGAAGAGGCACGCGACCAGGGCGAGGGCTGGAGGGACCATGTCGTGACCGTGCCATTTGGAACACGTGAACGAACACGCGGAGATGACGTCCTGTGGACGATTTCGGCTTCACTTGCGAACGTGTGGATGACGACACCCGACCCCCCTTAGGGTCGGCAGATGACCACCCGGCTGGACTGCGTGGTGATCGACGCGCTCGATCCGATCGCACTCGCCGGATTCTGGTCAGCCGCGACGGGCTGGCCGATCGCGATGGAGGAACCGGACGAGGTCGCCGTCGAGCCCCCGGCCGGCGTCGCCGACGGCATAGCGCTCGTGTTCGTACCGGTGCCGGAGCCGAAGATCGCAAAGAACCGGATCCATCTCGACCTCCGGTCCAGTTCCGTCGAGGAGCAGTCGGAGACAGTGCGCCGGTTGCATGAGCTCGGCGCGGCGCCTGTCCACATGAGCGATCAGACGGTGCCGTGGACCGTGCTCGCAGATCCCGAGGGCAACGAGCTGTGCGTGTTGGGCCCACGCGAGGAGTACCGGGACACCGGCCCGGTCGCCGCGGTTGTGATTGACGCAGTCGCCCCGACCATGCTCGCCACGTTCTGGTCAGCCGCTGCGGGATGGCCGGTGACCCACGGCGGCCCGCACTATGCCGCCCTGCGATCCCCGTCCGGCCGTGGTCCATACCTGGAGCTGTTGCGGACCATGGACCCGAAAGTGGTCAAGAACAGGCTGCACCTCGACGTCGCACCGCTGATGGGTGACGACCAGGCAGTCGAGGTCAAGCGGCTGCGGTCGCTGGGCGCGACCCGGGCCGACGTCGGGCAGGGCGATGTGCCATGGGTTGTGCTGGCCGACCCCGAGGGCAACGAGTTCTGCGTGCTGTCGCCCCGCTGACCGACCGCCGACGATCACCGAACTGGTGAGCAGCGCGAACACTCCCGTACACTGGCCGACGGCCTGGCTCTGACCAGCTGGCATTGACCAGGCTGACTTCGCGCGCCCTGCCCAACGGCGTCACTCCCGGTCCCGGTTCGCCCGGGTGGGTGACGGCCAGGGGCGCCAGGCGTGACGCCGGCCAGGCGTCGCGGACAACCGGACGACGCGCCCGCATCGGGCGCGGGAGGAGGTAGGCGCGGCCATGGCCGTCGTCACCATGAAGCAGCTGCTCGAAAGCGGCGTGCATTTCGGCCACCAGACTCGCCGGTGGAACCCAAAGATGAAGCGGTTCATCTTCACCGAGCGCAACGGCATCTACATCATCGATCTGCAGCAGTCGTTGTCCTACATCGACCGCGCCTACGAGTTCGTCAAGGAAACCGTGGCGCACGGCGGGAGCGTGCTGTTCGTCGGCACCAAGAAGCAGGCTCAGGAAGCGGTGCGTGAGCAGGCCACCCGGGTCGGCATGCCGTACGTCGACCGAACGCTGGCTCGGCGGCATGCTGACGAATTTCCAGACCGTGCACAAGCGGCTGCAGCGGCTCAAGGAACTCGAGGAGCTCGACTTCGACGACGCCGCCAGCTCCGGGCTCACCAAGAAGGACTGCTCATGCGCAAGCGGGAGATGGAGAAGCTCCAGCGCAGCCTCGGCGGCGTCCGAGACATGGCCCGAGTGCCCAGCGCGGTGTGGATCGTCGACACCAAGAAGGAGCACCTCGCCGTCGACGAGGCGCGCAAGCTGAACATCCCGATCGTGGCGATTCTCGACACCAACTGCGACCCGGATGAGGTCAACTATCCGATTCCCGGCAACGACGACGCGATCCGGGCAGTCACCTTGCTCACCCGCGTGGTCGCTGACGCCGTTGCCGACGGCCTGATGACCCGAGCCGGCCAGGCACCGCCGACGAGGCGGCCGGGCCAGAACTCGCCGGCGACGAGCCGCTCGCCGAGTGGGAGAAGGAACTCTCGCAGGGCAACCGGAGCAGAGTTCCGTCACTGATGAAGTCGATGCCGCCGCGGATACGGTCGAAGGCGCCCCGCCGGTCGACGCCGCGGCAGCAGCCGACCTCGCGGACGACGCCGGCGCCCCGACCGGCGACCAGGCCAGCGATCGGCCGATGATCAGGTCGGCGCGCCAAACGCAACCGCCGGGCAGGTCTGAGATGTCCAACTTCACCGCAGCCGACGTCAAGCGGCTTCGGGACACCACCGGCGCCGGGATGATGGACTGCCAAGAAGGCGTTGGAGGAAACCGACGGCGCCTTCGATGCGGCCATCGAGTTGCTTCGCGTGAAAGGTGCGGCCCGGGCAGCAAAGCGGGGAGCCGAGCGCATCGCGTCGAACGGGCTGGTAGCGGTCGAAGGCACCGCGATGATCGAGTTGACCTGCGAGACCGACTTCGTGGCCAAGAATGCGGACTTCCAGCAACTGGCCGCCGACGTCGTCGCGGTTGCGGCTGCGGCCCGGCCACCCGACGTCGAGGCGCTCCGGGCGGCGACCCTTCCCGACGGCCGAACCGTTGCCGAGGCCGTCGAGTCGGCTGCTGCTGTCATCGGCGAGAAGGTCGAACTGCGCAGGGGAGTGGTGTTCGACGGCGACGTCGTCAGCTATCTGCATCGTCGGGCCAGCGATCTGCCACCGCAGGTCGGCGTTCTGGTCGAGTACACCGGCGGCGACGCAGCTGCAGCCGCGGAGCAGCGATGCAGATCGCCGCAATGCGTCCACAGTTCGTCACCCGCGACGATGTTCCGGCCGAGATCGTCGAGACCGAACGGCGGATCGCGGAGGCGACGGCCCGGGACGAGGGCAAGCCCGAGCAGGCTATCGCCAAGATCGTCGAGGGTCGGGTCAACAGCTTCTTCAAGGACACCGTCCTGGTGGACCAGCCGCGGTACAGGATCTGAAGACGGCCGGTCGGCGCGCTGCTGGCCGAGGCAGGCGTGACCGTGACTCGGTTCGCCCGTTTCGAAGTGGGACAGGACTGAGGTCGGCCGCCGTGGCGGAGACGACCGCGACCGAGGTGATCCCGCCACCCGTAGCGCCGGCTCCCCGGCCACCGCGGCGGGTTCTGCTCAAGCTGTCAGGGGAGGTCTTCGGAGGCGGTGCCGTCGGTGTCGATCCGGACGTGGTGCACCAGATCGCCCGCCAGATCGCCGAGGTCGTGACGACCGGCGTGCAGGTCGCAGTGGTCGTCGGCGGCGGCAACTTCTTCCGTGGCGCGGAATTGCACGCAACACGGCATGGACCGCGCGCGGGGTGACTACATGGGCATGCTCGGCACCGTGATGAACTGCCTTGCCTTGCAGGACTTCCTGGAGAAGCAGGGCGTTGACACCCGGGTCCAGACCGCGATCGCGATGGGCCAGGTCGCCGAGCCCTACATCCCGCGCCGCGCCGCACGTCATCTGGAGAAAGGCCGGGTCGTGATCTTCGGCGCCGGTGCTGGGATGCCCTACTTCACTACCGACACGGTCGCGGCTCAGCGAGCACTGGAAATCGGCTGTGATCGGCTGCTGATGGCGAAGAACCGGGTCGACGGCGTATACGAGGCGGATCCACGAGTTGATCCAACCGCGCGTAAATACGCGACCATCACCTACGCCGAGGTACTCCGGCGGCGGCTCTCGGTCGCCGATCCGGCCGCATTCGCCCTGTGCATGGACAACAAGCTGCCCATCGTGGTGTTCGGCCTGGGCGAAGACCGCAGCATTGCCCGGGCCATCCGGGGCGATGCGATCGGGACGCTGGTCGCAGCCGACGTCCCAACCACGCTGGTGGAGGCCGGGCCGGCGCAGCGCTGAACGGCCGCCGCCGGTGACCACCACGGGCTCCGGGGGGTACGGTCACTCGCAGACAGACGCCAAACCGGGCCGCTGCCCGGACCACACCGAAGGAGCCACGGTGATCGACGACACCCTCCTCGAGGCCGAGGTGAAGATGGACAAGGCGGTGTCCGTCGCCAAGGAGGACTTCACCGCGATCCGGACCGGCCGCGCGCACCCCTCGCTGTTCAACAAGATTGTTGTCGACTACTACGGCACGTCGACGCCGGTCAATCAGCTTGCATCCTTCCATGTCGCCGACGCGCGGATGATCACGATCCAGCCATACGACAAGAACTCACTCGCAGCGATCGAGAGGGCGATCAGGGACTCCGACCTCGGCGTGAACCCCACCAACGATGGTCACCTCGTCAGAGTCGTGCTGCCCCAGCTGACCGAGGAGCGACGCCGCGAGTACACGCGGCTGGCCAGGCACAAGGCCGAGGATGCCAGGGTGTCGATTCGCAACGTCCGCAGGCACGCCAAGGATGCGCTGGACAAGCTCGCTCGTAACGGAGAAGTGGGCGAGGACGACGTGATCCGCGCCGAGAAGCAGCTCGACACCCTCACCAAGTCGTACGTCGACCAGGTCGACGACCTGCTCAAGCACAAGGAATCCGAGCTCCTCGAGGTCTGAGCGTGACGACCGACGGGCCGGCCCCGGCGACTGTCCCGGGACACGGCCGGGCCGGTCGCGACCTTCGAGCGGCAACGGCCGTGGGACTCGGTTTGGCCGCCCTGGTCCTCGGCACGTTGTTCTTCTGGAAGCCTGCGTTTGTCGGCCTCGCCGTTGTCGCGATCACGGTCGCCGGTTGGGAACTGTCCGCCGCTTTGGCTCGTCATGGGGTGCGGATCCCGCTGGTCCCAATCCTCCTCGGTTCAGTGCTCATGCTCGTGGGCGCGTACGTCGGCGGCGACGGGACCCTGGTGGTGGCGCTCGGCCTGACGATCGTCGCCGTCGTGGTATGGCGGCTGGGTGAGGCCGCGCCGGGTTATCTGCGCGACGTCAGCGCCGGAATCTTGGTCGCGGTCTACGTCCCGTTCCTAGCCAGCTTCGCAATGCTCCTGCTGCAGCCAGACGACGGACCGTGGCGAGTGCTCACCTGCATCCTGGTCGTTGCCGCCTCGGACACCGGCGGTTACATCGCCGGGGTACTTGCGGGGCGACACCCCATGGCGCCGACTGTCAGCCCGAAGAAGTCATGGGAGGGGTTCGCCGGCTCGGTCCTCGCCTGCCTTGCTGTCGGCGTGTTCGCGGTCGTCGTTGCGCTGGATGGTGACTGGTGGGCCGGTGCCGCACTGGGCGCGGCCGCCGTCTTGACGGCGACGCTCGGTGACCTTGGCGAATCGATGATCAAACGGGATCTCGAGCTCAAGGACATGAGCACGCTCCTTCCGGGGCACGGTGGGATCATGGACCGGCTGGATTCGCTGTTGCCGACTGCTCCGGTGGCTTGGCTGATCCTGACTGCGCTGGTACCAGTGGCATGAGGTAGGGAGGGCGCGATGACGACCGACACGACTCATCTGATCGGGCTGTTGCTCGGAACCGAGGACGACTGGCCGCGTGCGTTCGAAACGCTGGTACGCAAGCTCGGATCGGTCACCGACGCCGCTGGCAGTCGGCACCACTTCGGCACCGAGCGGGTCACGATCGAGCCGTTCGACCTTCGGTACAAACCGCGTTATGCCCTGGTGATTGATCGCCTCGCGTACTGGTACCACCACCCGCGGGAGTGGCTGAAAAAGATTGCCTTGTCCGACGACGTGTATCTGCTGAACAGTCCGTTCACGTTTCAGGCAGTGGAAAAGCATGCGGCGTACTGCGCGATGATGCGGCTGGGGCTCAAGGTTCCAGCCACGGTGCTGGTGCCGCCCAAGGAGCCGGTCGACAATGCCAAGTACGTGTACACGGCCGAGCGGTACAACCGTGAGTTCGATCTCGACGCGATCGCCGAGCAAATCGGCTACCCGCTGTTCATGAAGCCTTACGACGGCGGCGCCTGGGTAGGCGTGAGCCGCATCGCCGACCGCGACGCCCTGCACCATGCATACGACGAATCTGGACACCGGCTGATGCATCTGCAGGCTTCGGTCGAGGGGTACGACGTGTTCGCCCGGTCGCTGTCCATCGGTGCCGAGACCATGGTCATGCGCTTTCGTCCGGAGTTGCCGATGCACGACCGGTACGCCGTGGACCACGGGTTCCTCAGCCCGCAGGTCGGCGCTGAGGTGGTCTCCATCGGCAAGCTGGTCAACGCGTTCTTCCGGTGGGAGTTCAACTCCTGCGAGACGTTGGTCCACGACCCCGACGTGCATCCGATCGACTACGCCAACGCCTGTCCGGACGTCGCGGTGACCAGCCTGCACTACTACTTCCCATGGGCGATGAAGGCGTTGGTGCGCTGGTCGGTGTTCTGCCTCGTCACCGCTCGCCGGTCCCGCCCACACCTGGACCCGGAGCCCTACTACGCGATCGCCGACGACCCGGACCTGGACTACGCGGCCCGGCTGGCTGGTTACCGCGCGCTCGCCGATTCCTATTTCGACACCGACGCGTACGCCGAGTTCTGCGCACGTCGACTTGGTGACCTGGACAAAATGATGCTGGAATGGGTCAGTTCCCCGGACTTCGACGCGCTCCTCGTCGACACGGTGAGGAGCGGATATCCGGAGCACGAACAGGAGCAGTTCTTGGCCCACTTCCGCGGACTGATCGGGATGTGGCGGACCGACGAGGAGCGTCGGCTGGCGCGGGCACCCGATACCCCGGGCGATGCCGCCGGGGAGACATCGACCGCTGAGTTCGTGCCGGCTCCGGCCGACACGGGCGCCGATGGGAAGGGCGGGTGACGGGCACGAGGTTTGCCGACGTCGACGGGGGCCTGTGGACAATCTCCAACAGTGGACGCTTAGGATTCTCCCGCTCGAGTCGATAAGGAGTGACACCTGGTGGCCGTCAGCCGCGACCCCGCCTTCCGCACGGTACGTATGCGGGAGGGTTACGACCTCGACGCGGTCGACGATTTCGTCGACCGCGTTATCGACGCCCTCGAAGGGCGGGCGGGGGGGCGCTCGCTCACACCGGAGAAAATCGAAGCGCAAGAGTTCAAGGTCGTCCGAATGCGTGAGGGCTATTCGATGGACGACGTCGACGACTGGCTTGATGATGCGGCTGCCGAGTTGCGCCGGATCCGCGCTGCCGCAGGTCGGCGAGTGGCCGCCCAACCGGAGCCGGTGCGCCAGGAGCAGCCGTACGAGCCACCCCGGGTCGAGCCGTCCTACGACCAGGTCAGCGTGGCCGCACCGGCCTATGCCGCACCAGCCATGGTGCCGCCGGCGGCGGTAGCGCCCGCGACAGCGGCCCCCAGTCCGCCCCAGATCAGCTATGTACGGCCGGAACCGGAGCCGGTATACCGCGAACCGATCCGGGCCGCGCGCGAGCCGGATCCGCGGCCGGTCGCCCAGGTTCCGACACCGACCACCGGGTTGCACCATCTGGAGATCTGGGTCCGCGATCTCGGCATTGCGACTCGCTCCTTCGGTTGGCTGTTCGAACGACTGGGATGGACCCTGTTCCAGGTCTGGGACCAGGGGCGGTCTTGGCAAGCGCCGGGTGAAGGCCCGTACGTCGTGATGGAGCGGTCGCCGGATCTCGCGTGGCAGGCATACGACCGCAAGGCGCCGGGGCTGAACCATCTGGCGCTGGCTGTCCCCGAGCGGTGGATGGTCGACCGGATCGTGTCCGAGGCCCCGACGTATGGCTGGCGGCTGATGTTCGCCGATCGACATCCGCACGCGGGTGGCGCCCAGCATTACGCGGCGTATCTCGAAAACGACGAAGGGTTCGAGGTCGAGGTCGTGGCCCCCTGACGCTGGCATAGCCGGGGGCTGGCCACACGACGAGGGGACAGGAGCACACCGTGGCGGCATCGGCGGAGCAGCGAGTAGTCGACGACGTCCCCAAGCAGCTGTTCACGGGCGGTCAATGGAACAGCGCAGCCGGCTCGGCGACGTTCGAGGTTCACGATCCTTCTACCGGTGCCGTGCTGTGCGAGGTGGCCGATGCGAGCCCCGAGGATGGGGTCGCAGCCCTGGCGGCGGCGGCAGCCGCGCAGGATCAGTGGGGTTCAAGCGCCCCGCGGGATCGGGCGGAAATCCTCCGCAACGCGTTCGAGGCGCTGATGGACCAGCAGGATGACCTCGGGCTGCTGATGACTCTCGAAATGGGCAAGCCAGTCGCCGAGTCCCGGACCGAAATCGCCTACGCGGCGGAGTTCTTTCGCTGGTTTTCGGAGGAGGCCGCCAGGATCACGGGTTCGTACCAGGTCGCCCCGGCCGGCGGAAGCCGGTTGCTCACCCTGCGCCAGCCCGTCGGCCCGTGCCTGTTGATCACGCCGTGGAACTTTCCGACGGCGATGGGGACCCGCAAGATCGGTCCGGCAGTCGCCGCCGGTTGCACGATGGTGGTCAACCTGCGTCGGAGACGCCACTTTCCATGCTCGCGCTGGCGCGGGTGCTGGAGGAGTGCGGCCTGCCGCCGGGCGTGCTCAACGTGGTGACCACATCTCGCTCGGGCGAAGTCATGGAGCCGCTGATCCGCGATCCGCGTACCCGCAAGCTGTCGTTCACCGGCTCGACTCAGGTCGGCCGGCGGCTGGTGGAGCAGTCGGCCGAGCAGCTGCTGCGGGTGTCGATGGAGCTCGGTGGCAATGCGCCGTTCCTGGTCTTCGACGATGCCGATCTCGATGCCGCCGTCGACGGCGCGTTCACCGCGAAGATGCGCAATATCGGGGAGGCATGCACGGCCGCCAACCGGTTCCTGGTGCATGAGTCGGTGGCCGACGACTTCTCTGGTCGCCTCGCTGACCGGATGGGCGGGCTGCGCATGGGCAGGGGAACTGACGACGGCGTCGAGGTCGGGCCGCTGATCACCAAGAAGGCCCGATCGGGGGTCGCCGAGCTGGTAGCTGACGCGATCGAGAAGGGCGGCAAGGTACTCGTCGGGGGAGAAGTGCCCGACGGGGCGGGGTGGTTCTACCCACCGACGGTCATCGCCGACGTCCCTGCCGAGGCGCGAGTGTGCCGGGAGGAGATCTTCGGGCCGGTGGCGCCCGTGACGTCGTTCACCTCCGACCAAGAGGCGCTCGAGTTGGCCAACGACACCGAATTCGGCCTCATCGCCTATGCCTACACCCGTGACCTGAACCGTGCGGTCACCGTCGCGGAGGGCCTCGAGACCGGAATGGTGGGTCTGAACGCGGGAGTGATTTCGAACCCAGCCGCGCCGTTCGGAGGCGTGAAGGCGTCCGGCTTCGGCCGGGAAGGCGGCCGGGAGGGGATCGAGGAGTACCTCGAGGTCAAGTACGTCGGCATTGCGCACTGAGAGCGTCGAACAGGGTGCGGGAGCTGGTCCGGCCGTGGCGACTGCACACGGGAGATCGAGTCGCGATCGTCGCCCCAAGTGGCCCGGTGCGGGAAGACCGACTGACCAAGGGGTTGGCGATCCTGCGCGCGTGGGGTCTCGAGGTGGACGTCGCCCCGCACGTCACGGCTGTCGACAAGCGATTTGCGTACCTGGCGGGGGCCGACCGGGATCGGGCCGCCGACCTGCAGGCCGCCTGGCTGAACCCGGCTGTGGCCGGCGTCGTGTGCGCCCGTGGCGGCTATGGCGCCGAGCGCATTCTCGAGTTGCTCGACTGGGCTGCGCTGCGCGCCGCGGGGCCAAAGGTGTTCGCGGGATACAGCGATGTCACCGCACTCCACGAGGCATTCGCGCTTCGGTTGGGGCTCGTGACGCTGCACGCTCCGATGGCGGCCGCGCAGGCGTTCGTCAGCGACGAACGCACGGCCGAGCTGTTCCGGCGAACCCTGTTCGAGCCCGAGGTCATGCAGATGATCACCTCGTCGACCGCCGAGATCGTAGCGCCGGGTAGGGCGCGCGGAGTCACTGTGGGCGGGTGCCTGAGCCTGCTGGCCAGCGCGATCGGCACGCCAACCGGTCGGAGGAATGTCGCCGGTGGGATCTTGCTGCTGGAAGACGTCGCGGAAGAGCCCTATCGCCTGGACCGGATGCTCACCCATCTCCTACGCAGCGGGTGGCTGGACGGCGTGGCCGGGATCGCGTTCGGGTCGTTGTTCGGCTGTGGTCCCGCTGACCTGCTCCGAGACCTGATCCTGGACCGGCTGGGTGGCCTCGATGTGCCCATCGTGTCGGAACTCGGTTTCGGTCACGGCCTGAGCTCTCTGACCGTCCCCCTTGGAGTGCCGGCCAGCCTCGATGCTGACCCCGCTGCCGGCACTGCCATCCTCACCCTCGACGTCCCCGCCCTTCGCTGAGTCAGGGCAGGGACGTCGAGAGACCCCCGCCGGCCCCTGGTCCGTTGGCCCGTCAGTGGGAGTGGTCGCCGAGCTGGGCCCGGATCTCACCGCCCGGATAGAGCGAGCTGTGCACGTTGACGTACGTCACGCCCGCGCGGATGGCGCGCACCAGCTCGTCGAATTCGCCAGCAGCGATACCCTGCCCCGGCGGAGGCGTGCCCGGCCCGATGACGTCAGCCGGCACGAGCGTGCCCGTAATCGTGGCGGGCGCAGCCGGGCATGCCTGTGTGCCGGCTGGTCCGTTGCCGAGATTCGAGCACAGGAACACGCTGATGCCACCGCTTTGGTGGCGCCCGCCGAGATGGATGTGCGCCTGCGACACATTGCCCTCGAGCGCCGAGTAGCTCAGCCGGTAGGTGATCTCCTGGCTGGATGAGTCGATCCGTGCCCGGAAGGAACCGGTGCCGGTCGTCGACAGCACCAACGGGTCTTCCTCGTAGCCGCTGAGCCGTTCGGAGACGGCGTTCCGCCTGACCTGGCCATCGTCGCCACTGGCTACGGCGACCGTCCCACCGACCAACGCCACTGCCGCAGCGCCGACGGTGAGTACTCTTCGCCAACGTCGATCCATCGTGGTGGCCTCCTGCCCGTCGGTCAGAACCGGTCCATGTGCGGACACGTATCAGAACCGCCGTTGGTTCAATGAAGAGAGGACAATGACGGCATGACCCCTCGCGAGGTCGTGATCCTCGGATCGACCGGCTCGATCGGGACGCAGGCGATCGACGTCGTGCGGCGTAACCCGGACCGGTTTCGGGTCGTCGGGCTGGCCGCGGGCGGCTCCGACCCGGCGAGGCTGGCAGCCCAGGCACTGGACCTGGAGGCTCAGGTCGTCGCGGTGGCCAAGGCCAGCGCCGCAGAGGATCTCCTCCTGGCTTTCTACGCCGAAGCCCAGCAACGCGGTTACAGCGCGGGGGAGTACCCGGTGCCGAAGGTGCTGGCAGGTCCGGACGCCGCGACCGAGATCGCCGCCCACGACTGCGATGTCGTGCTGAACGGCATCACCGGTTCGATTGGACTGCGTCCAACGCTGGCCGCGCTTGCCGCTGGACGGACGCTCGCGCTGGCCAACAAGGAATCCCTGATCGTCGGCGGTCCGCTGGTCGTCGCGTCGGCCCGGCCGGGTCAGATCGTTCCAGTCGACTCGGAGCACTCTGCCCTCGCGCAGTGTCTTCGCGGCGGCCACCGGGACGAAGTCCGTCGGCTGGTTCTCACCGCAAGCGGGGGCCCGTTCCGCGGCCGAACGCGCGAGGAGCTCTCCGACGTCACGCCGGAGCAGGCGCTGGCCCACCCGACCTGGGACATGGGTCCGCTGGTGACGGTGAACTCCGCCACTCTGGTCAACAAGGGCCTGGAGGTGATCGAGGCGCATCTGTTGTTTGGAGTCCCGCTTGATGCCGTCGCCGTCGTTGTGCATCCGCAGTCCATCGTGCATTCGATGGTCGAGTTCGCCGACGGCTCGACGCTCGCGCAGGCGAGTCCGCCGGACATGCGGATCGCAATCGCGCTCGGACTGGCTTGGCCGGATCGGGTCGCCGGCGCGGCCGCGGCGTGTGACTGGAGCACCGCCCAGACGTGGCAGTTCCAGCCGCTCGATGACAGTGCGTTTCCAGCGGTAGCGCTCGCGCGCGAGGCGGGCGCCGTCGGCGGCACCGCGCCAGCGGTGTACAACGCCGCGGACGAGGAGTGTGTGAAGGCGTTTCTCGAGGGGCGGCTGCCGTTCCTCGCCATCGTCGACACGGTCGCCGAAGTGGTCTCAGAACACATCGCAGCCGGCTCCGCGGGGAACGTCGAGAGCGTCGAGGACGTTCTAGCTGCCGAGACCTGGGCGCGTCGACGCGCCCGCGAGGTCACGCAACCTCAGAAAGCGAGCAGGTAGGTGGACTGGCTGACCGTCCTCGGCATCGTTGCCTTCGCGCTCGGCTTGCTGCTCTCAGTCGCCTTGCATGAGATCGGTCACCTGGTGCCGGCGAAGTTGTTCGGGGTCAAGGTGAGCCAGTACATGGTGGGCTTCGGCCACACCGTGTGGTCGCGCCGCCGCGGAGAGACCGAGTACGGCGTCAAGGCCATCCCGTTGGGCGGCTACGTGCGGATGGTCGGCATGTTTCCACCCGAGCCCGGCGATGATCCACGTCAGTTGCGGCGGGCCAGTACCGGCCCGTTCCAGGCTCTGATCGAGGACGCGCGCCGGGCGTCGAAGGAGGAGATCAAACCCGGCGACGAGGACCGCGTCTTCTACCGGAAGGCCTGGTGGAAGAAGCTCATCGTGATGCTCGGCGGCCCGGTGATGAACGTCCTGATCGCCGCCGTGCTGGCCGGCGCGGTGCTGATGCTCTACGGCAATCCGGCCGAGCCGGAGCTGCGACCGGTGGTCAGCGAGGTGTCCGAATGCGTGATCCCGGTCGCCGACGGCAGCCGGGCGTGCACATCCGAGGACCCATTGACACCGGCTGCCGCGGCCGGATTCCGGCCCGGAGACCGGCTGGTGTCCTTCGACGGGCAGCCCGTGGCGTCGTGGAGTGCGGCACAGGACCTGATTCGCGACCATGCAGCCGGCCCCGTCGATGTCGTCGTCGAACGTCATGGCGGGCAGATCACCCTGACGCCGGAGCTCATCACGACCGAGCGGCGCGGATTGGCTGATGCGGACGAGGACGGGTATCGCGCGCCAACCGATGACCTGGTCACCGTCGGTTTCCTCGGCATCGCTCCCACCCAGGAATTCGTCCCCGAGGACATCGGCGGTGCGGTGGCCTGGCTGGGCGATTTCACCGCCCAGACCGCGACCGCCGTCGTGTCGATCCCGCAGAAGATGGTCGGCGTGTGGGAGGCCGCCTTCGGCGGTGAGGAGCGGGATTTGACCGGTCCGATCGGCATCGTCGGCGCCGGGCGGATCGGCGGCGAAATCGCCACGGCCGAAGTCGACGTCCAAGCCCGGGTCGCCACATTCGTCCTGTTGCTGGCCAGCTTCAACATGGCGATCGCGCTGTTCAACTTGATTCCGTTGTTGCCGCTCGACGGCGGCCACGCAGCGGGTGCGATCTGGGAGGGCGTCAAGCGTGGGTATGCCCGGCTCACCGGCGGACCGCAGCCGAGACCCGTCGATGTCGCCAAGGCGCTGCCGGTCGCTTACGGGGTGGCGGCGGTGCTCATCGGCATGAGTGCGCTGCTGCTCTACGCCGACATCGTCAACCCCGTTCGGCTCTCTGGTTAACTGATCTGGAGAATGACCGCCATGAGCGTTGCCCTCGGCATGCCGGCTATGCCTGCAACCGTCCTGGCACCGCGTCGACGATCTCGCCAGATCCGCGTCGGCAAGGTGGAGGTCGGGGGTGACGCCCCGGTCAGCGTGCAATCGATGACGACCACGCCGACCACCGACGTCGACGCAACCCTGCAGCAGATCGCCGAGCTCACGGCCACCGGATGCGACATCGTCCGGGTTGCGTGTCCCAGCCAGGACGACGCGGACGCGTTGCCAGCGATCGCCCGCAAGTCGCAGATCCCGGTGATCGCTGACATCCATTTCCAGCCGAAGTACGTGTTCGCCGCGATCGACGCCGGCTGCGCCGGGGTCCGGGTCAACCCCGGAAACATCCGCAAGTTCGACGACCAGGTCGGCGCGATCGCCCGGGCGGCGGCCGACGCCGGCGTGTCGATCCGGATCGGCGTCAATGCCGGCTCGTTGGACCCGCGGCTGCTGGAGAAGTACGGCAAGGCGACCGCCGAGGCACTCGTCGAGTCGGCGGTATGGGAGGCGTCGCTGTTCGAGGAGCACGACTTCCACGAGTTCAAGATCTCGGTCAAGCATCACGACCCGGTGGTGATGGTCCGCGCCTACGAGTTGCTTGCTGAGCGCGGCGACTGGCCGTTGCATCTCGGTGTCACGGAGGCGGGCCCGGCGTTCCAGGGCACCGTCAAGTCTGCGGTCGCCTTCGGCGCGCTGCTCTCCAAGGGGATCGGCGACACCATCCGGGTGTCGCTGTCCGCACCTCCGGTCGAGGAGGTGAAGGTCGGGCTGCAGATCCTGCAGTCACTCAACCTGCGGGAACGGAAGCTGGAGATCGTCTCCTGTCCCTCGTGCGGCCGCGCCCAGGTCGACGTGTACACGCTGGCCGACCGGGTTACCGCTGGCCTGGAGGGCATGGAGGTGCCGCTGCGGGTGGCCGTCATGGGGTGTGTCGTCAACGGCCCCGGGGAGGCACGCGAGGCCGATCTGGGAGTGGCATCGGGCAACGGGAAGGGTCAGATCTTCGTCAAGGGCGAGGTGGTCAAGACAGTGGCCGAGGCCCAGATCGTCGAGACCCTGATCGAGGAAGCCATGCGCATCGCCGAGGGGATGGAGGCGGCCGGCGTCGCATCTGGCTCACCGCAGGTCTCCGTGGGCTGACCCGGGTCCCCCGTAGATCACGTGCACCACCGCTCTGGGTGGTTGACTTGGGGCGTGCTGGAGACGACGACAGCAATCGTCGGCTCGATGCGTCCGGCCGATCTGGCAGATGCGCTCGAGTTCCTCGACCGCGACCCGGTCACCGACGTGTTCGTCGCATCTCGGGTGCAATCGTCCGGCTTGGCCGCCGGGCAGCTCGGTGGCGACCTCTGGGGGTATCGGGAAGAGGGCCGCCTGGTGGCGATGTGTTACTCGGGCGCGAACCTGGTGCCTGTGTCCGCCTCGCCGGATGCTGCGCGCATGTTCGCCGAGCTGGCGGCGCAGCGCGGGCGGCGGTGCTCGTCGATGCTTGGCCCTGCCGACGCGGTGCTGACGATGTGGGACCTACTTCGATCCAGCTGGGGTGCGGCGCGTGAGGTTCGGGCCCACCAGCCGTTGCTCGCGGTCGCCGACCAGCCTGAGATGGCCGCGGATCCGCTGGTGCGCCGAGTGTGGCCGCACGAGATCGACACCGTGCTGCCTGCCTGCATCGCGATGTTCACCGAGGAGGTCGGCGTCTCGCCAGTCGGCAAGGACGGTGGGGCGTACTACCGCGCGCGTGTTGCTGAGATGGTCTGCTCGGGACGAGCCTTTGCCCGGATCGAAGACGGCGAAGTGGTCTTCAAGGCCGAGATCGGCGCCGCGACATCGAAGGCCTGCCAGGTCCAGGGTGTCTGGGTCCGGCCCGATCGGCGCGGGCAGGGGCTGTGCGCTCCCGGCATGGCCGCCGTCGTGCAGAGTGCGCAGCGCGATATTGCCCCCGTCGTCACGCTCTACGTCAACGACTTCAACGTCGCGGCCCGGTCGGCCTACCGACGGGTCGGCTTCCGGGAGATCGGCGAGTTCGCGACAGTGCTGTTCTAACTGGCCGGTCTCCAGCCGGGCATCGGATAACCGGCCAGCAGGTCCGCGACGTCGGCGGCGATCCGGTCGAGTGCGGACTCGTCCTCCTTGACCGCCGAGCCGATCGCCTCATCGATCCACGCCGCGATCTGGGGCATCTGCGCCGGGCCGAGGCCGCGTGTGGTCAGCGCCGGCGTGCCGAGCCGGATACCGGACGGGTCGAAAGGCTTGCGCGGGTCGTACGGCACGGTGTTGTAGTTCAGCTCGATGCCCGCCCGGTCGAGCGCTTTCGCCGCCGGTTTGCCGCCGATGTTCTTCCCGGTCAGGTCGATCAGGATGAGGTGGGTGTCGGTTCCGCCTGAGATCAGGTCGAAACCCCGCTCGACCAGAGTCGCGGCCAGCGCCGTGGCGTTCGCGACCACCTGATCCGCGTACTCCCGGAACGACGGCTGAGCTGCCTCGTGCAGGGCCACCGCGATGCCTGCGGTGGTGTGGTTGTGCGGGCCGCCTTGGAGTCCAGGGAAGACAGCCTTGTCGACGGCTGACGCGCGCTCCGCAGTCGACATGATCATGGCGCCGCGTGGGCCCCGCAGGGTTTTGTGGGTGGTCGTCGTGATCACGTCGGCGTGTCCGACCGGCGACGGGTGCGCACCGCCGGCGATGAGACCGGCGATGTGGGCGATGTCCGCGACCAGCACTGCACCGACCTCGCGGGCGATCTCCGCGAAGGCGGGAAAGTCGATGGTCCGGGGAATCGCGGTGCCACCGCAGAAGATCAGTTTCGGCCGCTCCTGGCGGGCCAGGTCGCGCACCTCGTCGAAGTCGACGACGCCGCTGTCGCGGCCGACGGAGTACTGCACGGCGCGGAACCACTTGCCCGTGGCCGACACGCTCCAGCCGTGGGTGAGATGGCCGCCCATGGGCAGCGCCATGCCCATCACCGGGTCACCTGGCTGGGCGAATGCCAGGTAGACGGCCAGGTTGGCCGGCGAGCCCGAGTACGGCTGGACGTTGGCATGGTCGACGCCGAACAGCGCCTCCGCGCGCTCCCTGGCCAGCGTCTCGATCGGGTCGATGAGCTGCTGACCCTCGTAATAGCGCTTGCCGGCGTACCCCTCGGAGTACTTGTTGGTCAGCACCGAGCCGGTCGCTTCCAGCACGGCGCGGGAGACGTAGTTCTCCGACGGGATCATCCGGAGCTTGTCGTGCTGGCGCTGCGCCTCGGCCTCGATCAGGCCGGCGAGCTGCGGATCTGCGGTGGTCAGGCTGAGCAGCGGCGGTTCATGCATTCGCCTAACCTACGAGATCAGCGCGTCCTATCCGACAACCCGACGACGAAGTCCGCGACATCCGTGGCCACGCGCTCAGGCTGTTCCCACAAGACGACGTGGCCGGTGTTCTCGTACACGACCAGCTGAGACGCCGGGATAGCTGCGGCGAGCGCGTCCGCGTCTTCTCTTGGCAGCAGCTCGTCACTCGCACCCCAGATGATCAGGGTGGGCGCGCTGATGGTCGCCGATTCGGACGGCGGAGCAGCGGTCGTGAGTCCCGTAAGGGCGGCCCGCCATACATGTGTGGGCACGCGCAGACCGTCGCGTATCCGGTCCCTGACGTACCAGTCGGGCACCTCGTGATAGCGGGGGAACCAGGTCAGGGACTGTTCGACCCACGTGGGATCGATCGGCTCGGTCAACCGATCTACCTCGTCGGCGAACGCCGGCCGGCTTCGCAGGCTCCGCGGAGCGCCGACGAGGACGAGGCCGGCTACCCGATGCGGAAACCGGACAGCGACCTGCTGTGCGACGTAGCCGCCGCTCGACGACCCGAGCAGCACGGCTGACGGCACTCCGACTGCCTCCATGAACGCGTCGACATCATCGGCGAGACTGTCGAGCGAGTACCCGTCGACGGGCTTGTCGGCATCCCCATGACCGCGCTGATCCATCGCGAAGACGCGCAGGGTCGAGGGCAGCGCCGGTAGAAGCCGGTCGAAGCAACCGGCCGACTCGACCCAGGCATGAAGAAGGAGCACTGCCTTACCGGCTGGATCGCCCTGCTCGAGGTACGGGACCGTGACTCCCGTAGCGAGGTGAGCGCGGCGAGTGATCCGATCTGCCGCCATGACCTGATGTTAGGTCGAATCACGTGGCGCACACTGTCCCGGTGAACCGACGCCCTGCTGTGCTCGTCGGAGCGTCCGTACTTGTGCTGGCAGCTTGTGTCGCGGACGGCGAGCCGGCGGCCCGGTCGACGTCTTCTCCGCCGGCGACGACGGCACCGCAGACGCCCACTCCCACGCCGGAGCCCCGGGTGTTCACCCTGGTCGGTACGGGGGACGTCCTCCTGCACGAGCGGCTTTGGCGCCAAGCCGAAGTCGATGCAGCTGAGACCGGCAACGGCAGGCTCGACTTCACGCCGCAACTCGCGAACATCGCCCCAATCGTGTCGGCTGCCGACCTGGCGATCTGTCATCTCGAGGTCCCACTTGCGCCGGCAAACGGGCCGTACCAGGGATATCCGACGTTCTCCGGCCCGCCACAGGTGGTGTCCGCGTTGGATGCCACTGGCTACGACGCGTGCAGTACCGCGTCGAACCACACGTTCGACCAGGGCGCGGCGGGAGTGACGAGAACCCTGGACACGCTCGACGCCGCGGGACTCGCCCATGCCGGTTCGGCGCGGACTCCGGCCGAGGCCGTGCAGACCACGATCCTCGACGTCGAAACCGCCGAGGGCCCGGTCCGGGTTGCACTGCTGTCGTACGCCTACGGGTTCAACGGCATTCCATACCCGGACGGCAAGACGTTCTGGGCCAACGAGATCGATGAGCAGTCGATCCTGACCGACGCTGCGACGGCGCGACAGCGCGGCGCCGAGGTCGTCGTGGTGGCGTTGCATTGGGGAACCGAGTACGACCACAACCCCAACTCGCAGCAAGCGAGGCTTGCGCCGCGGCTGATCGCGGCACCGGACATCGATCTGCTCTTGGGGCACCACGCGCACGTCGTCCAACCGATCGAAAACGTGAACGGCGAATGGGTGGTCTACGGCATGGGCAACCTGATGGCCAACCACGCCGAACCGCAGGGAGCCAAATCAGAAGGGCTGCTGACGCGGTTCACGTTCACCGAGAACATGTCGACCGGCAGGTTCGAGGCGCCGACGGCTGAGTACCTGCCGCTGTACCAGACCTACGAGTTCCCGGTCGAGGTGCTCGTCGTCCCCGCGGCGCTCGCCAGCGGCGACACGGGAACCGCAAGCGCGGCCCGGCTGAAGGAAGGGCTGGCGCGCACGACCGACGTGGTGACCGGACGCGGCAACCCGGCCGGTCTCGTGCTGCTGACGCCGTAGCGGTTGGTCAGGTCGGAGAAACCGGCAGGACCACGTCCCTTCCCGCTGGGTATCCTCGCCCGGTGATCCTGCGGATGTCGACGCTGTTCCTGCGGACCCTGCGCGAAGACCCAACCGATGCGGAGGTGCCCAGCCACCGGCTGCTTGTCCGGGCCGGGTACATCCGCCGCGTGGCCCCGGGCATCTTCTCCTGGTTGCCCCTCGGGTACCGGGTGCTTCGCAACGTCGAGCAGATCATCAGGGAAGAGATGGACCGCTCTGGCGCACAGGAGGTGCATTTTCCTGCCCTGGTGCCGCGTGAGCCGTATGAGGCCAGCGGCCGTTGGACGACCTACGGCGAGCTCATCTTCCGGCTACGTGACCGTAAACAGGGGGACTATCTACTGGGGCCGACCCACGAGGAATTGTTCACGCTGCTGGTGAAGGACCTGTACTCGTCGTACAAGGACCTGCCGCTTTCGCTCTACCAGATCCAGACCAAGTACCGGGACGAGGCCCGCCCCCGGGCCGGAATACTGCGGGGGCGCGAGTTCGTGATGAAGGACTCCTACTCGTTCGATGTCGACGACGCCGGGCTGCAGCGTTCCTATGACCGGCATCGGGAGGCGTATTTCCGCGCGTTCGACCGGCTCGGCCTCGACTACGTCGTGGTGGCGGCCAGTTCGGGCGCCATGGGCGGCAATACCAGCGAGGAGTTCCTGGCGCCGTGCGAGATCGGCGAGGACACGTTCGTGCGGTCACTCGGCGGCTACGCCGCCAACGTCGAGGCGGTGCGGACACCGGCTCCTGATCCACTACCGATCGCAGACGCACCGGCGGCGCATGTCGAGGACACCCCCGGCACACCGACCATCGATACCCTCGTCACGCTCGCGAACGAGCGGTTCCCGCGCGCGGACCGACCGTGGGCTGCCGGCGACACACTGAAGAACGTCGTGGTGACCCTGCGCCAGCCAGACGGTACCCGGGAAACGCTGGTGATCGGCCTGCCTGGGGACCGTGAGGTGGACCCGAAACGGCTTGAGGCTGCAGTCTTGCCGGCAGAGCCCGCGGCCTTCACCGAGGCCGACTTCGCCGAGAACCCGCTACTGGTCCGCGGGTACATCGGGCCTGCGTCGCTCGACGCCGGCGAGCCGACCCAATATTTGGGCGCCGAAGCGCCCGCGAAGGTCCGCTACCTGCTCGATCCACGAGTGGTTGACGGCACTCGGTGGATCACCGGCGCCAATGCCGAAGGCCGGCACGTTTTCGATTTGGTCGCCGGGCGGGACTTCACCGCGGACGGCACCATCGAGGTAGCCGAAATCCGCGCGGGCGACCCGGCACCGGATGGATCCGGCCCGCTGGAGCTGGCACGGGGGATCGAGATCGGGCACATCTTCCAGCTCGGCCGGTGGTACGCGGAGGCGCTGGATCTCAAAGTGCTCGACCAGGCCGGAAAGCTGGTCACGGTCACCATGGGCTCATATGGGATCGGCGTGTCCCGTGCGGTGGCTGCCATCGCCGAGCAGACCCACGACGATGCTGGCCTGTGCTGGCCGCGGGAGGTCTCGCCTGCCGACGTGCACATCGTGGCGGCAGGTCATGACCACTCGGTGGTCGAGGCAGCCGATCGGCTCGCTGCGGACTTGGATAACGCCGGCGTGCGCGTGCTCTACGACGACCGCACGGGTGTGTCACCGGGAGTGAAGTTCGCCGACTCCGAGCTGATCGGAGTACCGACGATCGTCGTCGTCGGGCGGGGGCTGGCCGAGGGCACGATCGAGGTCAAGGACCGCCGGAGCGGTGAGCGCATGCACGTTCCGGTGGGCGACGCTGTCGCGAAGCTGGTCGAGCTCTAACGCGGCTGCCCCCGCGCTTGGCTTGCCGGTCGGCTCCCTCGACGTCACGCTTGAGAGGTCGGCACCGAGAGGGGCGCCATGGACGAGCCGGAGTACGACTACGACTTACTGGTCATCGGCTCCGGGCCGGGCGGCCAGAAAGCCGCGATCGGAGCCGCCAAGCTGGGCCAGCGCGTCTGCATGGTCGAGCGGCGGCACATGATCGGCGGCGTCTGCGTCAACACGGGCACCATCCCGTCGAAGACGCTGCGGGAAGCTGTGCTGTACCTGACCGGGCTGTCCATGCGCGAGCTGTACGGCCAGTCGTACCGGGTCAAGCAGGAGATCACGGTTCAGGACCTGCTGGCCCGCACCCAACATGTGATCGGCCGAGAGATCGAGGTCATACGTTCGCAGTTGTTCCGCAATCACGTCGACCTGGTCATCGGCTCGGGACATTTCGTCGACCCGCACACGGTGGAGGTCCTGGGCGGTGGGGACCGCCGCGTAGTCCGGGCCGGGCAGATCGTCATTGCTACTGGTTCCCAGCCCGCACGCCCGGCCCATGTCGAGTTCGACGAGGTGCGAGTCGTGGACTCCGACGGCATCCTGGCGCTCGACCGGGTTCCCGACACCATGGTGGTGGTCGGCGCCGGCGTCATCGGCATCGAGTACGCGTCGATGTTCGCTGCACTGGGAACGCGGGTCACCGTCGTCGAGAAGCGCGATGTGATGCTCGAGTTCTGCGACCCCGAGGTGGTCGAGTCGCTGAAGTTCCACCTGCGAGATTTGTCAGTGACCTTCCGGTTCGGCGAGGAGGTCGAGAAGGTCGAGGTAGGCCGACAGGGGACAGTCACGACGCTCGCGAGTGGCAAGCGCATAGCGGCCGAGACGGTCATGTACTCGGCCGGGCGTCAGGGCACGACCGACGAACTCGACCTCGATGCGGCCGGACTCTCTGCGGATGCGCGGGGTCGAATCAAAGTCGACGAGGAGTACCGCACCAGCGTGCCGCACATCTTCGCCGTCGGCGACGTCATCGGCTTCCCCGCGCTCGCCGCCACGAGCATGGATCAGGGGCGGTTGGCCGCCCTGTACGCGTTCGGGGAGCCCGCGACGAAGTTGCAGGACATCCAGCCGATCGGTATCTACACGATTCCGGAGATCTCCTACTGCGGTCGCACCGAGGTCGCGTTGACAGCCGACTCGGTGCCGTACGAGGTCGGCATCTCCCGTTATCGCGAGCTCGCCCGGGGCCAGATCGTCGGTGACTCGTACGGAATGCTCAAGCTGCTGGTCTCTACCGCGACCCGCCACGTGTTGGGCGTGCATGTGTTCGGCACCGGGGCAACCGACCTGGTTCACATCGGTCAAGCGGTCATGGGGTGCGGCGGCACGGTCGACTACCTGGTCGACACGGTGTTCAACTATCCGACCCTTTCCGAGGCGTACAAGGTTGCGGCATTGGACGCCACCAACAAGCTGCGGGCGGTCGACCGGTTCGGCCTGTAGGTCAGCTGGCAGGTGGATCGAGGCCGGGTAGCGCGGTGGTCCGTCCGGTCCAGTTGGCGGACAGCACAGCTGTTTCGAGCAGGGCACGCGCAGCGGTCTCCCGCAACGCGCGATCCTCGGCGGCGGCGACGAGGTCGGCGTAGAGCGGCGCGAGTCGCTCCTCCAACAAGCCGGCAAGGCGCATCGCGGTCCGGTCGTCGTTCACCGGGAAGGGCACACCGTAGGCGGGCAGCGACGCGACTGGCTCCGCGTCGCGCGCCCGCACCTGGTCGGCGAGCAGGTCGCGCCTGGATCGGTGCGTCTCGTATGCGGACCGGACCGCTTGCTGGTCATGTGCGGCAACGTGCGGTCCGAGCACGCCGTAGCCATAGACACACGCATGCTCCCCGGCCAGCGCCGCTTGCAGGGCGTCGACGCTGCTCACGATGCCGATGTCAACAGAACGCCGTTCGCTGCCTCACCTGCGGCGATGGCGGCCACGAGTTCGGCGAGGGCCGGATCCTCGCAGCGGAGGCAATCGCCCAGGCGGGCTTCGGCAGCCGTCTCTTCGAGGACTCGGAGTGCATCGAGCGCAGCGGTCGGATCCGCGGGGATTGATGCGGCCGCGGCTGCCGGTCCGGGAGCCTGGGTCGGGTCCGGACTTGCCGATGGCGCATCTGTTGCCCCTGTGCCCCGCGTCACAGGGGCAACCCGACCCGAGGACCCCATGGCGGCGAGGTGCTGTCGATGCCGAGTCTCGACGGCATTCAGGGCGTCGGCGAGTTCCGGGTGGGCGACCTGAACGGCGGCATAGAGCGCGATCAAGTCAGCTTCGGCGGCGACGACTTCGCGGCGCAGGAGTTCATCTGGGGCAGCCGGTGCGGTGTCGGGCAATGTCTCGGCGGGCTCGTCGGTGCACCCGGTGACCAGGCCCGCGGCAACCGCGCAGAGCAGCACCGACCGCCGGGATGGAAGTGGCGCCGGGGTGGCCTGCGGGCGTAGCACGGGCCCACGGTAGGGCACTCGCGGGACTAGGCCGGTGAAATGGTCGCCGCGCCGCCATGGCCTCGGCACGGCTGATCGTCTGCGCCGCATGCCAGGGGTACGCTGACCATCGCGGGCGGGGCTCGGCGATCGCTGGTTCATGTCCCACCGACAACTCGACAGCGAGGAGGTTCTCGGGGATGAGCAGCCCGAGTCATGACCTCCTTCGCGATCATCTGCGACACGTCGCCCTGCCGGTTTGTACAGCACACGGCGTGGACTTGGAGACCGTGGAGATCGCGTCCGCCGGCCGCCGCCGACGAGTCAGCGTCGTGATCGACGCCGACGGCGGCGTGGACCTCGACCGGTGCGCGGAAGTGTCGCACGCCCTGTCCTCGGCCCTGGATGCTGCAGACGTCCTGGGCGAGTCCCCGTACACGCTGGAGGTCAGCTCACCCGGGGTGGCCCGCCCACTGCGGTTGCCGCGGCATTGGCGGCGAAACGTCGGCCGGTTGGTCCGCGTCGTGCTCGACGAGGGTGGTGACCTGGTGGGGCGGATCGAGGCCGGTGACGAGACCGGTGTCGTGCTCGACGTCGACGGCTCTGCCCGCCACGTGCCGTACGCCGCCATCCGCACAGCGCGGGTGCAGGTCGAGTTCCGCCGCCTCGACGGAGCGGAGGGATGACGCCATGGACATCGACTTGTCGGTCCTGCGCGCCCTGGAGCGGGAGAAGGAGATCTCGTTCGACCTCCTCGTCGAGGCGCTCGAGCAGGCACTGCTGGTCGCGTACGAGCGCACCGGCGGTGCGCAGGAGCATGCCCGGGTCGAGCTGAACCGCAAGACCGGGCACGTCACGGTCTGGGCACAGGAGGTCGACGAGACAGCAGCCGTGCTTCGGGAGTGGGACGACACGCCGGAGGGTTTCGGCCGGATCGCCGCGACCACCGCGAAGCAGGTGATCCTGCAACGTCTGCGCGACGCCGAAGACGAGATCACGTTCGGCGAGTTCCTCGGCAAGGAGGGCGACGTCGTCTCGGGCACCATCCAGCAGGGCCGGGACCCCAGGGCCGTACTGGTCGACCTCGGCAAGGTGGAGGCGGTCCTGCCGGCCCAGGAGCAGGTTCCGGGCGAACGGTACGAGCACGGCAGCCGGATCAAGTGCTTTGTCTTGCAGGTCCGCAAAGGCTTGCGCGGTCCGCTGATCACGTTGTCACGGACGCATCCCAACCTGGTCAAGAAGCTCTTCGCGCTGGAGGTTCCCGAGATCGCCGACGGCACGGTCGAGATCGCCGGCATCGCCAGAGAGGCCGGACACCGCACGAAGATCGCCGTGCGGTCGACGACGCCCGGTGTCAACGCCAAGGGCGCATGCATCGGTCCGATGGGATCCAGGGTCCGGGCCGTGGTGGCGGAGCTGCACGGCGAGAAGATCGACATCGTTGACTGGTCTGACGATCCTGCCGAGCTCGTCGCACACGCCCTGTCGCCTGCGCGAGTCAGCCAGGTCGAGGTCGTGGACGCGGAGGGCCGGGCCGCTCGGGTGACCGTTCCCGACTATCAGCTCTCGCTGGCGATCGGCAGGGAAGGCCAGAACGCGCGGCTTGCCGCGCGGTTGACCGGCTGGCGAATCGACATTCACCCAGATAGTGGCGGTCCCGAACCGGTAAGCGCCGTGACCGCGATGCCGCAGAACGGAGATGTCGCCGCCCCGCCCGGCTCGGCGAGCGGGTGACCAGGCGGTAGACTGGTGTGGAACGCTGAATGGAACGTCGTGCGGCCCCCCGGTCACCCTTGCGAACCTGCGTCGGTTGTCGGGTCCGCGCGAGCAAGTCCGACCTGCTGCGAGTCGTGGCGGTCGAGAACGGCACCGGGACGACAATGGTGGCGGTGCTGACTCCCGATCGACACGGCCGGCTCCCGGGTCGCGGTGCCTACCTACACCTCGACCTGCGGTGTCTCGACCTCGCCGAGCGCCGTCGGGTGTTCTCGCGGGCCCTGCGCCTGCCGGGTTCGCTCGACTCGACGGTGCTGCGACGATGGGTCGAGGAGCAGGTGGGGCTGCCGCCCCGGGCAACCGGACCGGCGACTGACCGGAACAACAAGGAGATATGACAACTCATGGGCATCCGATGAGCACGCACCGATGAGTACGCGCACCACCTAGCCGGTCCGAGCCGACGCCCGGGCCGAGAAGGAGAACAGTGGCCAAGGTCCGGGTATACGAGCTCGCCAAGGAGTTCGGAGTAGAGAGCAAGGTCGTCCTGGCGAAACTGGGCGACCTTGGTGAGTTCGTTCGATCCGCGTCTTCGACGATCGAGGCGCCGGTCGTGCGGAAGTTGAAGGAAGCGTTCGCAGACGCGCCGCCCCCTGCCGCGGCGCCGGCAAAGAAGGCCGCCGCCAAGGCGCCCGCGAAAACGGCAGCGAAGCAGTCAACGCCCGCTGCGAGCACCACCGCACCCGTGCAGGCGCCTCCCGCGCCAGAGCCGGTGCTGGGACCAGTCACTCCCGCGGCCGACGTACCGATGAGCCCGCCAGCGTCGGCGCGACCGGCTGCAGCGGCCGCGGAAGCCGGTCCGAAGCCGGGACCGGCGGCACCGCACCCGGCCGCACCGCATCCCGCCGCACCACGCCCCGGTGGTCCGCGGCCGGGCAACAACCCGTTCGGGACCGAGAGCACTGGCATGGGACGGCGTCCGGCGGGCCCGCGCCCCGGCAACAATCCTTACTCCGCTGGCGGCACCACAGGCATGCAACGCCCACCGGCGCGCGGCGAGGGAGCTCCCGGGGTGGCCGGGCCACGGCCGGCTCCCGGCGGCATGCCCCCGCGTCCCGCCGGTGCTGGCGGGCCCGGCGGCGCGCGTCCATCGCCGGGAATGATGCCGACGCGTCCTGGCTCGCCCCGCACCGGTGGTCCTGGCGAGCGGGGGCGCCCGGGTCGCCCGGGCGGCGTCGGAGCGGGTGAACGCGGCGAGCGCGGCGGTCGTACCGGCGGCGGCGCCCGCACTGGCACCGGCGGGGGATTCGCGGGCCGGCCGGGCGCCGGCGGCGGGTTCGGTGGACGTCCGGGCGCCGGTGGTCGTGGCCGTGGTGGCACCGCTGGCGCATTCGGACGACCCGGCGGGAAGCCGGCACGGGGGCGCAAGAGCAAGCGGCAAAAGCGCCAGGAGTACGACAACATGCAGGCGCCGACGATCGGCGGCGTGCGGGTACCACGCGGCAACGGTCAGACCATCCGGCTGCCCCGAGGGGCGTCGCTGACCGACTTCGCCGAGCGGATCGACAGCGAAGCCGGTGCATTGGTCCAGGTGCTGTTCCACCTGGGCGAGATGGTCACGGCCACCCAGTCCGTTGACGAGGACACCTTCAAGCTGCTTGGCGAGGAGTTGGGCTACGACGTTCAGGTCGTCTCGCCGGAGGATGAGGACCGCGAGCTGCTGGAGTCCTTCGCCATCGACTTCGAGGCCGAGGACGAGGAAGAACACCTGGTCGCCCGCCCACCGGTCGTCACCGTCATGGGTCACGTCGATCATGGCAAGACCAAGTTGCTCGATGCCATCCGCAACGCCAACGTCGTCGAGGCCGAGGCAGGCGGCATCACCCAGCACATCGGTGCTTACCAGGTCCACGTCGACCACGAAGGCGAGGACCGCGCCATCACCTTCATCGACACCCCGGGTCACGAGGCGTTCACCGCCATGCGCGCCCGTGGCGCCCAGGTGACCGACATCGCGATCCTGGTGGTTGCCGCCGACGACGGTGTGATGCCACAGACAATCGAGGCGCTCAACCACGCGAAGGCGGCCGACGTTCCCATCGTCGTCGCGGTGAACAAGGTCGACCTCGACGGCGCCAACCCCGCCAAGATCCGCCAGCAGCTCACCGAGTACGGCCTGGTTGCCGAGGAGTACGGCGGCGAGACGATGTTCATCGACGTCTCGGCCAAGCAGCGGATGGGCATCGACAAGCTGCTGGAAGCAGTCATCCTGACCGCTGACGCCGCACTGGACCTACGGGCCAACCCCGACATGGCAGCGCGCGGCGTCGCCATCGAGGGTCACCTCGACAAGGGCCGTGGGCCGGTCGCCACCGTACTCGTCCAGCGCGGAACGCTCCGCGCCGGCGACGCGATCGTCACCGGTCAGGCCTACGGTCGGGTACGGGCGATGCTGGATGAGTTCAGCCAACCGGTTGAGGAGGCTGGGCCGTCCCGGCCAGTCCTGGTGCTGGGCCTGACCAGTGTCCCGGGCGCCGGGGACAAGTTCCTCGCCGCCGACGACGACCGGACGGCGCGCCAGATCGCGGAGAAGCGCGAGGCCATGGAGCGCAACGCCGCGCTCGCCAAGGCGCGCAAGCGGGTCACACTCGAGGACTGGCTGGTCGCGAGCAAGGTCGAGACGCTCAACTTGATCATCAAGGGCGACGTCTCGGGCTCGGTCGAGGCACTCGAGGATGCCCTGCTCAAGATCGACGTCGGCGAAGAGGTGAACCTGCGGATCATCCACCGCGGCGTCGGCGCAGTCACCGACAACGACGTCAACCTGGCGTCCATCGACCAGGGCATCATCATCGCGTTCAACGTCCGTGCGGCGAAGAGCACCGAGCAACTCGCCGAGCGCGAGGGCGTCGACATCCGTTACTACTCGGTCATCTACCAGGTGATCGACGAGATCGAGGCCGCGCTCAAGGGGATGCTCAAGCCCGAGTTCGAGGAGGTGGCACTCGGCACGGCGGAGGTGCGGGAGGTGTTCCGATCCTCGAAGTTCGGCAACATCGCCGGGTGCATGGTGATGACCGGGACGATCCGCCGGAATTCGCGAGCGCGCCTCGTTCGCGACGGAGTCGTCGTCGCCGACAACGTGACGATCGAGTCGCTGCGGCGGTTCAAGGACGACGCGACCGAGGTGCGCGAGGGCTTCGAGTGCGGTATCGGTCTGGGGTCGTTCAACGACATCAAGGTCGACGACCTCATCGAGACCTTCGAGATGCGCGAGAAGGTCCGCGGCTGAGGAGACCGTGTTCACCGCAACGCTGAGCCTTGACTTGTTGCTGGGCGACGTCCGCTCGCTGAAGCAGAAGCGGGCCGTGGTTCGGCCCATCGTGGCCGAGCTGCAGCGGCGCTGCTCCGTGGCGGCTGCTGAGGTCGGCAGCCTGGGTCTTTACCGGCGCGCCGAGATCGGTGTCGCGGTCGTGGCTGCCGACGCCCGGCACTGCCGCGACGTGCTCGACACTGCAGAGCGGCTGGTCGCGGCACGGCCGGAGGTGGAGCTGCTCGCAGCGCACCGCGCCTTGTACTCCAGCACCGACGAACCGGAGGAGAGTGCCACGTGGCCGACCGAGCCCGCGCGCGCAAACTGGCCGACCGGATCCGGGTGATCGTCGCCGAAACGCTGGAACGGCGGGTCAAGGATCCCCGCCTCGGCTTCGTCACCATCACCGATGCCCGACTGACCGGTGACCTGCACGACGCCACCGTCTACTACACAGTCCTCGGCGACGAGACCGACCGGGTCGAAACCGCCGCGGCCCTGGACAGTGTGAAAGGTCTGCTGCGATCCGAGGTAGGTCGTCAAACCGGCGTGCGGTTCACGCCGACCCTCACCTTGGTCGAGGACGCGGTGCCCGAGAATGCCGCGCGCATCGACGAACTGCTTCGGCGGGCGCACGAATCCGACGCTGCAGTCGCCCGTAGTGCCGCCACAGCATCGTTCGCTGGCGAGGCTGATCCGTACCGGGAACCGACCGAAAACCCTGGCACTGCAGACCTGGACGCCGACGGGTGACCGAAGCTTCGCCGAGCGGTCTGGTCGTCGTCGACAAGCCTGCCGGACTCACCTCGCATGACGTCGTTGCCCGGATTCGGCGGATCTCTGGCACTCGCAAGGTCGGACATGCCGGAACCCTGGACCCGATGGCGACTGGAGTCCTCGTCATCGGTGTCGGCCGCGCGACCCGAATTCTGGGTCACCTTTCGCTGGGTGAGAAGAGCTACGCGGCCACCATCCGGTTGGGTGCGAGTACTGTCACCGACGACGCGGACGGCGAGATCGTCGGTGGTGCCGACGCATCCGGAGTGACACCGGCCACCCTGGCGGCCGAGACCGGAGCCCTTACCGGGCAGATACGGCAGGTCCCGAGCACCGTGTCGGCGGTCAAAGTCGGCGGTGTCCGCTCGTACGCGCGAGTTCGCTCCGGGGAGCAGGTCGAGCTCAAGGCCAGGGTGGTCACGGTCGGTCGACTGGAGGTCGTCGGTACCCGAACGTCCGGTTCCTATCTCGACGTCGAAGTCGAAGTGGACTGCTCCACCGGCACCTACATCCGTGCCATCGCCCGCGACCTCGGCGCGGCGCTGGGTGTCGGCGGACATCTCACGGCGTTGCGGCGGACCACGGTCGGACCGTTCAGCCTCGACGCAGCCCACACCCTCGACCAGCTCGAAACCGACCTGGCGCTGATGCCGCTCGCGGACGCTGCGGCCGCCGTATTTGCCCGCTTGGACGTGGATGCCGACACGGCGGTCCGGGTTGCTCATGGGGCGCCACTTCCGCGAACCGGCATCGCACCCGGCCCAGTTGCGGTGTTCGGCCCGGGCGGGACGCTGCTCTCGCTGGTCGAGGACCGCGGCCCGCGAGCCAAGCATCTCGTCGTCCTGGTCGACCCAGCGGAGCTCGCGCCGGACCAGGGGCGGTGAGTGATGTCGGTGTGGCGCTCACCAGCGGAAGTGCCGGACGACCTCGGGCCGACGGCTGTCACGATCGGTGTGTTCGATGGCGTGCACCGCGGGCACCGAGCCGTCGTCCAGCGGGCCAAGGCGCGAGCACGCCGTCTCGGTATTCCGGTGGTGGCAGTGACCTTCGACCCGAACCCCATTGTGGTGATCCGGCCGGAGGGAGCCCCGCCGGCGCTGGTCCCAGTCTCAACCCGAGCCCAGTTGCTGGCTGCGGCCGGTGCTGATCACGTGCTGGTGTTGCCGTTCGGCCGGGAACGCTCCGAACAGAGCGCGGAGGATTTCATCGACGACGTGATCGTTGGCCTCCTACACGCGAAGGCCGTGGTGGTCGGCGTCGACTTCCGGTTCGGACATCGGGCTGCCGGGGACGTCGCACTGCTGGAACAGCTCGGCACCAAGCACGACTTCGCTGTCGAGCGGGTCGAACCCGAAGGTGATGCCCGGGTAGAGCGTTGGTCGTCGACCTACGTACGCGAGCACGTGGCCGAGGGCGACGTCGCAGCCGCGGCGGAGGCGCTGGGCCGGCCGTTTCGAATCGAGGGTGTCGTCGTTCGCGGCCATGAGCGAGGTCGGGCTCTCGGGTTTCCGACGGCCAACGTCCCTGCGCGGCCGGGTGAGGTGATTCCAGCAGACGGTGTCTATGCAGGCTGGCTCAGCCGCCTCGACGAGCCGGGAGCGCAGCCTTGGCCAGCCGCGATCTCCGTCGGAACCAACCCGACCTTCGATGGCGTCGAGCGGTCCGTCGAGGCGTACGTCATCGGCCGCGATGACCTCGAGCTGTACGGGATACCGGTCGCCGTCGATTTTGTGGACCGGATCCGCGGCCAGGAGCGCTTCGACACAGTGCGGGCGCTCATCGACCGGATGCACGACGACGTCGACGCGGCACTGCGACTGTTGAAGCGCTGAACGGCGAACCGCCGATTACACCTGGTAAGCCACCCGCTGATATCCTGGATCGAGCCGTCAGAACGGCCGCGGACCGAGAGTGCCCCGGAGAACTTGCCCGGGAGCGCCGCGCAACGACCTCACGAAGGAGCTCCGTGTCGATCGACACTGCCACCAAGAAGAAGATCATGGCCGAGCACGCGCGTACCGAACGCGACACGGGCTCACCGGAGGTCCAAGTGGCGATGCTGACTCATCGCATCAACCACCTCACCGAGCACCTCAAGGAGCACAAGCAGGATCACCACAGCCGTCGTGGCCTGTTGCTGCTCGTCGGCCAGCGCCGTCGGCTGCTCAACTACCTGGCTCGTACGGACATCACGCGGTACCGAGAGTTGATCGAGAAGCTCGGCCTGCGCCGGTGACCTTCTGGGCGCCGGGAGCGGTCTCCGACCTGGGGGACCGCTTGCTGCGTTCCCGGCGTCGACACGACAACTGAACACACACAGCAATCACCACCAACAGGTGGCCCGCGGTTCCATCGGAGCCAGCGGCCGGTCCTCGGTAGTGGCCCCCGGGACCCGCGGCAGCGCGGATCGTCCCGGGCGCTTCCATCGAAGACCGGCACCGAGGTTCTCGACCTTCCTCCGACGTCGCTGCGGCCCACCAAGACATCGCAAGGAGGGTGACCCGTGACGGGTCCGCAATTCCATTCAGCCGAGGCCAAGCTCGACAACGGCCGCTTCGGCACCCGAACCATCAGATTCGAGACGGGCCAACTTGCCCGCCAGGCCGCCGGTGCCGCAGTCGCCTATCTCGACGACGAGACCATGATGCTGTCGGCTACCACCGTGTCCAAGCAGCCCAAGGAGAACCTCGACTTCTTCCCGCTGACCATCGACGTCGAAGAGCGCATGTACGCGGCCGGGCGAATCCCCGGTTCGTTCTTCCGGCGCGAGGGCCGACCGAGCGAGGAGGCCATCCTCACCTGTCGCCTCACCGACCGGCCGCTGCGTCCGTCGTTCGCCAAGGGCCTGCGAAACGAGATTCAGATCGTGGTCACCGTGCTGTCGTTGCACCCAGACCACCTCTACGACGTGGTGGCCATCAATGCCGCGTCGGCGTCGACCCAGCTCGCCGGTCTGCCCTTCAGCGGTCCCATCGGCGCTGTACGGGTGGCGCTGATCGAAGATCAGTGGGTGGCATTCCCGGCTCACTCGCAGCTCGAGGATGCGGTGTTCGACATGGTCGTCGCGGGTCGGGTACTGCCCGACGGCGACGTCGCAATCATGATGGTCGAGGCCGAGTCCACGGCCAGTACCTGGAATCTCGTACAGAGCGGACGTACCGCGCCGACCGAGCAGGTTGTAGCGCAGGGTCTCGAGGCCGCCAAGCCATTCATCACAGCGCTGTGCCAGGCCCAGCAACGACTGGCCGGCTCCGCTGCAAAGCCAACCGGTGATTTTCCGGTGTATCTCGACTACGCCGACGACGTCTACGCCGCCGTCGAGGCCGAGGCCGGGGCTGACCTGACGCAAGCATTGACGATCGTCGGCAAGGCCGAACGCGAGGCCCGTCTCGAGGAGATCAAGGACCGCACCAAGGGGGAGCTGGAGTCGCGGTTCGAGGGTCGGGAGAAGGAGATCGGCCCAGCGTTCCGGTCGCTGACCAAGGCGGTCGGTACGCGACCGCGTGCTGCGTGACAAGGTCCGCATCGACGGCCGCGGCCTGAGCGAGATCCGCACCCTGTCGGCGGAGGTGGGACCGGTGCCGCGGGCCCACGGGTCGGCCCTGTTCGAACGCGGAGAGACCCAAATCCTGGGTGTGAGCACGCTGAACATGCTGAGCATGGAGCAGAAGCTGGACACCCTGGCTCCTGAGAAGTCCAAGCGGTACATGCACAACTACAACTTCCCGCCGTACTCGACCGGTGAGACCGGTCGGGTCGGTTCCCCGAAGCGGCGCGAGATCGGCCACGGAGCGCTCGCCGAGCGCGCCCTCGTTCCGGTGCTGCCGACGCGCGAGGAGTTCCCCTACGCGGTCCGGCAAGTGTCCGAGGCGCTGGGCTCGAACGGGTCGACATCGATGGGCTCGGTGTGCGCGTCGACCATGTCGCTGCTCAATGCGGGTGTCCCGCTGCGGGCACCGGTGGCCGGCATCGCGATGGGTCTGATCTCCGGTGAGGTGGACGGTGAGGCACGGTATGTCACGCTCACCGACATCCTGGGTGCCGAGGACGCCTTCGGCGACATGGATTTCAAGGTCGCCGGCACCAGCGAGTTCGTCACCGCCCTGCAGCTGGACACCAAGCTCGACGGCATCCCGGCCGCGGTGCTCGGTGAGGCTCTGCAGCAGGCGCGGCAGGCACGGCTGACGATCCTCGACGTGATGGCGGAAGCGATCTCCGAACCCGACGAGATGAGCCCGTACGCTCCGCGCATCATCACGATCAAGATCCCGGTCGACCAGATCGGCGCAGTGATCGGGCCCAAAGGCAAGATCATCAACCAGATCCAGGACGACACCGGCGCCCAGATCGCGATCGAGGACGACGGCACCATCTTCATCGGCGCCGAGGAAGGCGCAGCAGCCGAGGCGGCCCGAGCGCAGATCAACGCCATCGCGAACCCGACCATGCCCGAGGTCGGCGAGCGGTACCTGGGCACCGTGGTCAAGACCACCAGCTTCGGCGCTTTTGTCTCGCTGCTTCCTGGCAAGGATGGCCTTGTCCACATCTCCAAGCTGCGCACGCTCGCGGGCGGCAAGCGGGTCGAGAACGTCGAGGACGTGGTGTCGGTCGGGCAGAAGATCCAGGTCGAGGTGGCCGAGATCGACGGTCGCGGCAAGTTGTCGCTGTCGCCGGTGGTCGACGAATCCGCGGCTGCGCCAGCAGACTCCGTCGACGCTGCTACGTGAGGGCCACCACCCGGACGCTGCTGCAGGAGGACGGCGGCGGGCTGATCCGCCGGACCGTCCTGCCCAGCGGCCTGCGCATCATCACCGAAGCGGTGCCGACCGTGCGGTCGGTGGCCTTCGGGATCTGGGTTGGAGTCGGGTCACGAGACGAGACGCCCGCTCAGGCCGGTGCTACGCACTATCTCGAGCACCTGCTGTTCAAGGGCACGCACCGACGCAGCGCACTGGAGATCTCGGCCGCGATCGAATCCGTGGGCGGCGAGGTGAACGCATTCACCACCAAGGAGTTCACTTGCTATTACGCCCGGGTGCTCGACCGGGACCTACCGGTTGCAGTGGACGTGGTATCCGACTTGGTGACCTCGTCGCTGGTGACGCACGCTGACGTCGATTCCGAACGCAACGTGGTCCTCGAGGAGATCGCGATGCGAGACGACGATCCCACCGACGCGGTGCACGACCTGGTGGCCGAGCGGCTGTGGGGATCGGCACCCCTGGGTCGGCCGATTCTCGGCACGGTGCAGAGCATCACTTCCCTGTCCCGTGATGTGATCAACCGCTACTACCGGCGGCGCTACCGGCCCTCGCGCGTCGTCGTGGCCGCCGCGGGCAACATCGACCACGCCACCGTCGTGCGGCTGGTGCGCTCGGCGTTCGAGCAGGCCGGCTTCCTCGACGGCACTGCGGCGCCCGAGCCGGCCCGGATCGGTGGTCACCCGCCGCGGCCCAATTCCGGTGTTGCGCTGCTCGAGCGTCCGACGGAACAGGCCAACGTCGTGCTGGCGATGCCGGGGCTCCCGCGCTCCGACGACCGCCGGTTCGCGCTCGGCGTCCTGAACGTGGTTTTCGGCGGCGGTATGTCTTCGCGGTTGTTCCAGGAGATCAGGGAGAAGCGCGGCCTGGCATACTCCGTGTACTCGTTCGCCTCGCATTACGCCGACACCGGGATGTTCGGTGTCTACGTCGGATGTCAGCCGGCAAAGATCGATACGGTGATCGAGCTGTGTCGCGAGGCGCTGAGCGACGTCGCGGAGCGTGGCATCACGGGAGACGAGCTGGTTCGCGGCAAAGGGCAGCTGCGCGGGGGGCTGGTGCTCGGCCTGGAAGACAATGGCTCGCGAATGAGCCGGCTGGCCAAGGGCGAGCTCGTGTATGGCGAGTTGCCCAGTGTCGACGAGCTGCTGCAACGAATCGATGCGGTCACGCTTGACGACGTTCGAGCCCTTGCCGGCGCGCTGCTCGCAGCGGCCCCGGCCATCGCCGTCGTCGGTCCGTTCGCGGACCCGTCCCGGTTCGAGCCCGCCGTCGCCTGACGTGCCCGCGCCGATGTCCATTGGCCGGATTGACCACGTCACCACCCTGCGGGGAACAACACCAGGCATACCGGCCTCGTGACGTACTGGCTCGCCTGGTGATGCGGCCTGACACCTCAGGGTTCGGGTGCGCAAGACTGGCGGCATGACCATCACCGTGGCCGTGATCGGGGCAGCCGGGCGGATGGGCAGCACGGTCTGTCGGGCCGTCGACACCGCCGACGACCTCGAGCTGGTAGGCCGGTTCGACATCGGCGACGAGTTCGGCGACCTGTCCGGTGCCGAAGTCGCTGTCGAGTTCACGACGCCGGAGGCCTCAGCGAGCAACGTTCTGCACTGCGTTCGCAGGGGTGTCCACACTGTCGTCGGCACGACCGGCTGGACCGAGGACAAGCTCCAAAGGGTCCGGTGGGCGCTCGATACCAGCCCGGGCACCGGGGTGCTGATCGCTCCCAACTTCTCCCTCGGCGCCGTGCTGATGATGCGCTTCGCAGCGCAGGCTGCCCGTTTCTACGATTCGGCCGAGGTCATCGAGCTGCATCACCCGGACAAGGTCGACGCGCCCAGCGGCACGGCTACGCGCACGGCCCAGCTGATCGCCGAGGCACGCAAGAGCAGTGGCCTGCCCACCATGCCGGACGCCACCGCAACCGCCCTCGATGGCGCTCGGGGTACCGACGTCGACGGCGTACGCGTGCACGCGGTGCGGCTGCGCGGGTTGGTCGCCCACCAGGAGGTGCTGCTTGGTGGCCCGGGAGAGCAGCTGACCATTCGGCACGACTCGTTTGACCGGGTCTCGTTCATGCCCGGCGTCCTGCTGGGAATCCGTCGGGTCGGTACGATGCCGGGCCTGACGGTCGGGCTCGACGCATTGCTCGACGTGTGAACACCCGGCGGGCGGCGCTGGCGCTCGCCGTGCTCGTCGCGCTCTACCTGGCTCTCGTCGGCTGGCGCGGCGTGCTGCTGGTCGGCGAGGGAACTCCCGCTGCGGTGCTGTTGGGACTCGCGGTCATCGCGCTCCCGGTAGTCGGCGCCTGGGCGGTCTGGCGGGAGATCCGGTTCGGCCTGGAGTCACAGCAGATGGTTCGCGAACTCGAGCGGGAGGATGGTGTGCCGGTCGACGACCTACCACGTCGGCCGAGCGGCCGACCCGACCGCACCGCGGCCGACGCAGCGTTCGCACAGCGCCGGGAAGCCGCCGAAGCCGCGCCAAACGACTGGCGGTCGTGGTTCCGGCTGGCGGTTGCCTACGACGACGCTGGCGATCGGCGACGTGCGCGGCAGACCATGCGGCACGCTATGAGACTGCGCCGCGTATCCAATGGCGCCTGACCAATGTCCCCACAGATGATCGATAAACTCGCGATCACGGTGTCGTTTCTACCGTCATGGAGAGGCCCGGGCCGTGGACTTGCCTCGTCTGAGTGGCTACCGGCTCGCTTTCATCGTGGGAGCGCCCCTGGCCTGGGCGGTGCTTCTGGTGTTCCACCCGGTCTTCGACGTCGACGACATCTACAACGACCTTCAGGACCAGGTGGATCGATGGATCGCCGTCCATGTCGGCACGCTGTTCTTCATCGGGCTCCTCGGTGCTGCGCTTTCCCTGCTGGTTCGTGACCTGTCAGGGCTGTTGTCCTCGGTGAGCCGGGTGGGGGCCGGTGTGTTCGTCCTGTTTTACGGTGCCGGAGAAGCAATCCTGGGCATCGCGGCGGGCGTGCTGGTCCAGCACGCCAACGACCTTCCCTCAACCCAGCGTGGTGCCGCTGCCGGCGCAATACAGGCCATCTGGCACACCTTCCTGTCCGCCGATCTGTTCCAGATCATCGGCGCGGTGGGGTGGATTGTCGGCGTACTGGCCGCTGCGGTGGCGTTCCGGCAGGTAGGCGCTCCGTTGGCCGTCTCGATCCTGTTGGCACTCTCGGCCATCGTCATCCTGCACGGCCCTCCTATAGGGCCGATCGGTTTGCTGTGCTTCGTGGCGGCGGTTGCCGTGCTTGTTCGCTCGCAGCGCCCCGCCGCCATGGCGGCAGAGCCCGGGCTGGGTGAGCAATGAAGCCGGTGCGGGCCATCGGCTCGGCCGCCGGGGTCGTCGCTACGTTGGCAGGCGTCGGTGCGTCGACACAAGCCTTGGCCAGCCGACGGGACCGCGACCGATGTCCCCCACCCTGGAAGCTGTTCGACGTCGGTGATCATCGCCTGCACGTCGACGTGACAGGTGAGCCCACGTCGACGCCAACAGTGATTCTCGAGGCCGGTATCGGCTCGTTTTCGTCCAATTGGGCGTGGGTCCGGGACGAACTCGCTAGTAACGGGCGAGTGGTCTCATATGACCGAGCCGGTCTGGGCTGGAGCGATCGCGGCAGCGGCTCGCTGGATGCCGGTACCGCCGCGGAAGAGTTGCACTCTGCGTTGCAGAGAGCTGAGATCGGGCCGCCGTATCTGCTTGCCGGGCACTCGTACGGCGGACTCGTCACTCGGATGTTCACTGACCAGTACCGCGACGAGGTGGCGGGCATGGTTCTGGTGGACTCCTCGCACCCCGACCAGTGGGCACAGATCACGGCATCCCGCGGCGGGCGCACCGTTGCCTTCGGCAACCGCATAACGGCCTCGCTTGCCCGGCTTGGACTGTTTCGGCTCTTTCACATGGAGCGGTCGTTCATCGCCGGGCTACCGCCGCGCGAGTACGCCGAGATGCGCGCGTACCTGGCCCGGCCGCAAGGATGGTCGGTCGCCGCCGACGCACTGATCGCCTGGAACCGGCTGTCCCGGCACCAGGTCAATGCGACACGAGGCCTGGGCGACCTGCCACTGGCCGTGCTCAGCGTGACCGAGCAAGACAAGTATGCAGAGGTCCTGACTGGGCTGCAGAGCGAGCTTGCCACGCTGTCATCCAAGTGTCGGCATGTCACCGTCCAGGGTGCGACGCATTACACGCTTGTCTCCGAGGAGAGGCACGCCGCGGTCGTCAGCGCGGCGATTCGCGCGGTTGCTTCGGCGGTCCGCACCGGTGGCCCGGTCCCAGCATTCGGTTGACGAACGTCTGGCTGCTTCGGACTTGGAGGGGAAGTGCAGGGTGTCGCAGGCGTTTGCCAGCTGTTGTTCGTCGCTTACTTCACGATTACGCATTGGGTGCCGATGCCACCGTTCAACGACCTGCGCCATGAGAACAAGGCAGTGATCGCCGCAATGCAGGTCGTGCTCGGCATCCTCGCCATTGGCACGCTGCTCGGCTACCAATGGGCACTATGGAGCGCGGCAGTGGCGTACTCGCTGGTGTTTGCATCGCATCTGCTGGAGTGGTGGATCCCGTACTTCACCGGCCGCCCCGCGTTCGCGCTCGAACGGCCGAAGCAGGACACCGCCACGTACCTTCCTGCACGCGGCAACCGCCCTGTTCCCGACTACTTGCACACCGGAATCGGCCTGCTCGTGCTCGCTGCGTTGATCACCTCGTGGCTCGCGGTGGCAGGCGCCTAGAGCTCTCCGTAGCGGGCAGCTCAGGTAAGGGCACGCAGGATCGCCGTGGTGGCAGCAGCGACGACGATGACGACCAGGAACGGCGCTCTGAGGACAAGGGCGACGATTGCGGCGGCGACTCCGGCGACCCGCGCATCGATGATGAGCAGGCCGTCGTCAGCGAAAGTCCCAATGGCGACCAGAGCCGCCAGCAGCCCGACCGGCAACAAGTCGGCAACTCGCTGGACGTCTGATCGATCGAGCAGCGACTGCGGCAGAGACAGCCCAGCCAGCTTGAGTAAGTAGCACCCGACCGACGCGGTGATGATGGCAGCCCAGATCATTGCGCGGTCCGCTTCGGGTGACCCCACAGGCCTGCGACGACGGCAACCGGGGCGGCCGCAAGCACTGGAATACCAGGTGGCAGCACCGGAACAAGTGCAGTCGCGATCAGCGCACCGCCGATCGCGACCAGCCGACTCGCTTGCTCGTCAAGACGTGGCCAGATCAGAGCCAGGAACGCCGCGGGAACAACGGCATCGAGGCCGAAGGTCGCCGTGTCCCCGATCGCGGAACCAGCGAGGGCGCCGCCTATCGTGCCGAGATTCCACACGACGAACAGCAGGGCACCGGTGAACCAGAACGCGTACCGCTGCTCCCGCTGGTCGTCACGGGCGATCACCATCGCCGCGGTTTCGTCGAGCACGAACTGGGCCGCGAGGGCCAGCCGCCGACCACGGACTCCCAGTACCTGAACGAGCCGAATCCCGTAGAACGTGTTGCGAAGGCCGAGGAGGAGGGTGGCCGGAATCGCGGCGACTGCAGACCCCCCAGAGCCCACAACGCTGAGAAACGCAACTTGCGAGGCTCCGGAGAACATCGCCAGGCTCAACAGGCCCGTCTGCGCCACAGTCAACCCGGACGCCACGGCGATCGCTCCCAGCGATACGCCGAAAGCACCGGCGTACGCGGCGATACCCAGTGCGTCGCGGCGGATCGACGCACGTTCGTCCGGCCAGCCCATGCAGCTGGGTCAGCGCCGGGGGAGCTTCGACGGCCCGACGTTGGCGTCGAGCCAGCCGGTCAACGGCGCCATGTCCCGCCAGGCCTGAGCGACCTTGTCGACGACCTTGGCTGTGTGCAGCCACGGTGGTGATCCGAACTCAACCCATGCGGCCAGGCCTTTGTACCGGAGCAGGTCGATTCGCGGGTGATCTGGGGAGTAGCCGCGGGGTTGGGTCTTCAGCGCATCGCCACCGACCGTGTAGCCCTTGGACCGGATCTCGCCGACCAGCCGCCCGAGCTTCGAGCCGGCACGCTTGTCGTCGACCGCCTCTCGATAGCGTTCGATCTGATCGGCGGCCATCTGGTGATAGCCGCTCGCGGCGAACAAGCCAGCCGCCGACACGTGCAGGTAGTTGCCTCCGACGACCGCGCCCTGCTGCTCTTTGTAGGGGTTGCGGTCCTTGGCGAACCGCAGGTCGTTGTAGGGCCGGAACAGGTGGATCTCGCCGAACTCCGGCTCGAGCGCTTCACAGAGCGCGACCAGCGGCGACCGGACGAAGTCGTCGTAGACCTGCTTGTGCGAGGTCCAGTACGTCTTGGTGTTGTCTGACTCGAGACCCTCGTAGAAGTCGAGCGCCTCGATCGGGAAGCCTTCGAACGTCATGCCTCTCCTGTGACGCTGCGGTTGATGAGAACCCCGGCAGCCTAACCGCCGAGTCGACAGTCCAATCCGCAACTAGGCTGCGGCGGTGCTGTTCCCGAAGCGGTTCTGGTCCGGGATCGCCGACGGCTCGATCACCGTCACCTATCGCCGGTGGCGACGCCAGCAGGTGCTGGCCGGGCGCCGCTACCGCACACCGGCCGGCATCGTCGAGGTCACGTCGGTGTCGCCGGCGCTCCCTGACCACATCACCGACCACGACGCTCGCCGCGCCGGACACCAGGACGCCGCCAGCCTGGTTGCCGACCTGCTCGACCGACCCGGCGTCGATCTGGTCCGCATCGAGTTCCGGGCGGTCAGTGAACCGGACCCGCGCGCGGTGCTGGCCGAGTCTGCCGACCTCGACGCGGACGCCGTCGCGGAGATTGCTGGCCGCCTGGACCGGCTCGACCGCGCCAGTGGTCACGGGCCGTGGACCTGCGCGGTGCTCGAGTTGATTCGGGACCGGTCAGCGACCCGAGCCGCCGAGTTGGCCGGCCTACTCGGGCGGGACAGAGCGAGCTTCAAGACCGACGTGCGCAAACTCAAGAACTTGGGGCTCACCGAGAGTCTGGAGGTGGGCTACCGGCTCTCCCCGCGGGGCCGGGCCTATCTCGCCGCGACCGCCCGCGGAGATGGGTGGTGCTGCTAGCGCAGGTCGGTATGCAAGCGGATCTGGCGCAGGGTCGAAGTGCCGTCACCGGTCAGATCGAGTTGGCGGTGGGCTCCGTCGGCTGCCCAGCCGGCAGGTTCCAGGAAGGCGCGGACCGCGTCGTCGCCCGCGATCACCCATACCCGGGCCTGGCTGAACCCGTCGGCGCGCATGGTGTCTGCGGCGGCTGCCACCAATCGGGAGCCGTGGCCCGCGCCCGTCGCCTCGGGGTCTACATGCAACGCGACGACCTCGCCGTCAGCCGGCTCCGCGTCGGGGTCGTCGGATGGCGCGGTTGCTGCGAATCCGACGACGGTGTTGCGCTCCAGCGCGACCAGCACCCGGTGGCGGGCGCTCGGTGGTCTTGCGATCGCCTGCCGCCAGGTCTGCGCGAAGGCGTCCGCATCGACCTCGTCACGCACCGCCGCAGGGAGCAAATCGGCGTAGGACCGCTGCCAGGCCCGCGCCTGGACGACGGCGATCGCCGGTGCGTCGTCGGCCCACGCCAATCGGACGCTGCGGTCAGCCATGCGCTTCGTCGTCCCCGGTGTCGTCGTCGATCGCCAACCGTTGCTCGATGCGCCGTACTCGGCGGGCAATGTCCCGAAGCAGAATGATGACCTCGTTGTACGTCGTGGACTCGCCGCCCTCGGTGGCCGCAGCGAAGACGTCGAACTCTTCGTCGCCTTCGCGGCCGGAAACCAGTTCGATGACCTGCTGGCGGACCCGGTCGAAGTCGGCCCCCAGCCGCTGCAGTACCTGGGCTGCGACCCCCTCACCCTCCCGGAGCAGCCCGAGCAGGATGTGCTCGGTGCCGATGTGGTTGTGCCCGAGCTGCATGGACTCGCGCAGGCTCAGCTCCAGGGTTTTCTTCGCGCGGGGAGTGAACGGGATATGCCCGCGGGTCGACGCCCTTTTGCCCTTGCCGATGATCTCTTCGACCTGCTGTCGGACTGCTTCCAGCGAGATTCCCAACTCGGTCAGCGCCGTGGCCGCCACACCTTCGCCTTCGTGAATCAGGCCCAGCAGAAGGTGTTCGGTGCCGATGTAGTCGTGGTTGAGCATCCGGGCCTCTTCTTGGGCCAGGACCACGACGCGTCGGGCCCGGTCGGTGAACCTCTCGAACATGGTCTGCCTCTGGTCTGCACGATGGTGTGAGCAACAGCATACGTGTGACACTCAACGACAGATCTGCTCGACAACTGTCACATCCACCGCATAGCCTGGACCTGTGGAAGCGAAGTTTCCGGACCCACGGGAGGCGGAGTTCCAGGCACTGGTCGAGGCCGACGGCCGGGTGGAGCCGCGCGACTGGATGCCCGACGATTACCGCCGCTCGCTGGTGCGCCAGATTGCCCAGCACGCACACTCCGAGATCATCGGCATGCAGCCGGAGGGCAACTGGATCACCAGGGCGCCCAGCCTCCGCCGCAAGGCGATTCTGATGGCGAAGGTGCAGGACGAGGCGGGCCACGGGCTCTACCTCTACGCCGCGGCGGAGACACTGGGCGTTTCCCGTGCCGAGTTGCTCGACCTTCTGCACACCGGTCGGCAGAAGTACTCGTCGATCTTCAACTACCCGACGTTGACCTGGGCCGACATGGGCGCGATTGGCTGGCTTGTCGACGGCGCGGCTATCACCAACCAGGTTCCGCTTTGCCGGAGCTCGTATGGGCCTTACGCGCGAGCAATGGTGCGCATCTGCAAGGAGGAGTCCTTCCACCAGCGGCAGGGCTTCGAGTCGCTGCTGACGTTGTCGCGGGGGACACCGGCGCAGAAGGCGATGGCGCAGGACGCGGTCGACCGATGGTGGTACCCGAGCCTGGCGATGTTCGGGCCGCCGGACTCGGAGTCGACCCACACGGCGAAGTCGATGGCCTGGGGGATCAAGCGATTCAGCAACGACGAGCTGCGCCAGAAGTTCGTCGACATGACGGTTCCGCAGTCGGAGGTCCTCGGCCTGTCGATTCCGGACCCCGACCTGCGCTGGAACGACGCACGCGGTCATTACGACTACACCAACCCGGACTGGGATGAATTGCGCCGGGTCATCTCCGGCGACGGACCATGCAACCGACAGCGGATGGAGCACCGAGTCCGCGCGCACACCCGAGGCGACTGGGTCCGGGACGCCGCGACCGCGTACGCGGCGAAGCACTCGACGCGGGCGGCAGCGTGAGCCGGGACTGGCCGTTGTGGGAGGTATTCATCCGCAGCCGGCGCGGCCTCTCCCACATCCACGCTGGCAGCCTGCACGCGCCGGATGCCGCTATGGCGCTCCGCAACGCCCGCGACGTGTACACCCGGCGACAGGAGGGCGTTTCCATCTGGGTCGTTCCTGCGGCTGCGATCACCGCGAGCAGCCCCGAAGAGAAGGACGCCTTCTTCGATCCGGCCGCCGACAAGATCTATCGCCACCCGACGTTCTACGACATCCCCGACGAGGTGCGTCAGCTGTGAATGCCGCAACATCGGGCACGTGGGATGGCAGATCGCACAGTCCCACCCATCTGGAGCCGCTGGCCGAATACGTCCTCGGGTTGGCTGACGACGCGTTGGTTCTTTCGCACCGGCTGGGGGAGTGGATCGCCTCCGCTCCCCAACTGGAGGAGGACATTGCACTGGCGAATATCGGCCTGGACCTGCTTGGTCAGGCCCGATCCTTGTTGGGCTATGCCGGTGAGCTCGAGGGTGTGGGCCGCGACGAAGACGACCTTGCCTACCTGCGCGACGAACGGGACTTCCGCAATCTGCAGATCGTCGAACATCCCAACGGCGACTTCGCACTCACCATGGCCCGGCAACTGGCATTTTCGACGTATCAGTATCAGCTCTACGACCGGTTGCGGACGAGCGCGGACAGCACCCTTGCCGCAGTGGCTGGCAAGGCGCTGAAGGAGGTCGCCTATCACCGCGACCACGCAACCCAGTGGGTTCTGCGGCTGGGCGACGGCACCGAGGAGAGTCACCGGCGCATGCAGGCGGGGCTGGAAGGGATCTGGCCATACGTGGCAGAGATCTTCGACTCGTGGCCGGTGGCAGATGACGGGCTCGCCGAGGTCGCCGTCGACCCTGCGGTCCTGCGCGAACCCTGGACAGACTACGTGGCGGCGGTGCTGGCAGAGGCCACCCTTGTCGCGCCGGAGCCGTCGTTCCACAGTCGAGGTGGCCGCCGCGGCGTGCATACCGAAGCCCTGGGTTATCTGCTGGCCGAGATGCAGCATCTGCATCGTGCCCACCCGGGGGCGACGTGGTGACCGCCACAGCAATCGGTGTCCGGGAACTGGTCGCGACAGTACCCGACCCCGAACTGCCCATGATCACGATCGAGGATCTCGGCATCTTGCGCGACGTGCGGGTTGACTCGGACGGCAGAGCCATCGTCGATATCACTCCGACGTACTCCGGCTGTCCAGCCTTGGACGCGATTCGGGCCGATGTGCTCGCCCGGCTCGCTGCGGCCGGGTGTGACGACGCCGAGGTCCGATTGGTGCTGTCTCCGGCGTGGACGACGGACTGGATCACGCCGGCCGGCCGAACGGCGCTGAAACGGCACGGAATCGCTCCCCCGAACCCAGCGGGTCCGGTACCGCTTCGACTCTCGGTACGGTGCCCACAGTGTGGTTCCCCCGATACCCGCGAGATCAGCAGGTTCGGCTCCACCGCGTGCAAGGCGCTGTGGAGCTGCCGGACTTGTCTTGAGCCCTTCGAGCATTTCAAGGCGCTGTAGTGGCATGACGATCGCCGGCACCGCGCCCGTGCAACCCGTCACCCGACGCCACTCGGTCTTCCACCGGCTTCGGGTGGCCTCAGTCGAGCGACTCACCGCCGACGCAGTGGCGGTGACGTTCGACGTGCCGCCAGCACTGCGTGCTGACTACGGCTTCACGGCGGGGCAGCACGTCAACATCTCGGTTCCCGGCGGTGACGGAGTTCGCCGCAGCTACTCGATCTGTTCGCCACAGGGCTCCGGGCAGCTGCGCATTGCAATCAAACGCATCCCAGAAGGGACGTTCTCTGCATTCGCTCTCGGTTCACTGTCGCCGGGCGACGAGCTCGACGTCATGACGCCGGCCGGTCGCTTCACGCCCCGGCTCGATCCTGCCAACGCCAAGCACTATGTCGCGATCGCGGCCGGCAGCGGCATCACGCCGATCGTCTCGATCATCGCGTCGATCCTGCACGTCGAACGGGCCAGCCGGGTCACGCTCATCGATGCGAACCGGACCAGCCAGACGGTGATGTTCCTCGACGAGCTCGCCGACCTCAAGGACAGCCACCCGGAACGGTTGCACCTCATGCACGTCCTGTCCCGCGAGATGCGGGAGACCGAGCTTGTTGTCGGGGCGGATCGACCGGCCGCGGCTGGAGCGGTTGCTGGCAACACTGATTCCTCCGGAGACCGTTGACGAGTGGTATCTGTGCGGCCCGCTGGAATTGGTGACGACCGCTCGCCAAGTTCTCCTCGACCACGGCGTCGACCGGACGCTCGTACATTCCGAGCTCTTCCACGTCGGCGAACCACCGACCACGCCGGCGTCGGTCGAGCATCCGGCAGAACGGAGCCCGGATCTCAGCCTGGTGAACGTGCTCCTCGACGGCCGGCAGAGCACTGTGGAGTTGGCCGACCCGGACGAAACGGTGCTGGAAGCCGTGCTGCGCGTCCGCAACGACGCACCGTTCGCATGCCGGGGCGGAGTGTGCGGCACCTGCCGGGCCAAGCTGCTGGACGGGAAGGTGGCGATGGAACGGAACTTCGCGCTCGAGGAAGGCGAGGTGAGCGTCGGCTACGTATTGACCTGCCAGTCGCACCCGAGCACGCCGACGGTCTCGCTGGACTACGACGCCTGACCTCGCACCGCGACATCGATGCCGGTTGCCGCAACGGCCTCCGGCCCGTCCGCGTGGAGCAGCCGTGGCGCACTGCGGGCGGCGTCGATCGCCGGCACCGACGTGATCAGGGCCACCGCGAGGATCCCGGCGGCTGGACCCGACCGCCCCAACTCCAGGACCGGCCAGGCGATGCTTCCGAGGATTCCTGCCACCACCGCGACAGCCACGTAGTCCGGAGCGTCCAGGATCCACTTCGGGACAAGTTCGGCGCCCAGGCACGCGATACCGGTTGCCAGCCCGAGCAGCGGTCCGGCGATCGCTCCGACGAGCAGGCCGCCGAGCACAATCTGTACCTCGCTGACCGCGACATCGCCGAACACCGCGAGTGGAATCCCACCGATGACGGCAGCGAGCACGCCCCATACCGGGCCGTGCGTTATCCCCCAGCGCACGAACCGACCAATGGTCCCCTGCAAGACCATGTACCAAGAGTGCACCCGCCACGGCGCTTGGCGCAGGTAATTCGGCGGGTCGCTGCCAATCCGTGACCTGATGTCGAGAAACAAGTCACGATTTCGTGGGCGAGTGGACAGAACCGGGACGGCGAGACTGTCGGCGCGGGTCACTAGGCTGCGGCTACGACGTGACGAGTGGAGGCCCGACCCGTGACGGTGACGCATAGTGCAGCCCTGCCCGAAGGTGCCGACATCCCAAACATCGAATTCCGTAGCGACGTAACCGTGGAGCTGGTGCGGGCGAGCGCGCATGACTCGGACGTGTTGTTCGCGGCTCGGGTTTCCACCAAAGGCGAGCAGTCACTGGAGGACGTCGAGGCCGATGCCGAGCGCTCGAAGGGCCTGATCAACTTCTTGATGCGCTCCCGCCACGGTACCCCCTTTGAGCATAATTCGATGACTTTCTACGTCCATGCCCCAATTTTCGTCTTCCGCGAGCACATGCGGCACCGGATCGCCAGCTACAACGAGGAGAGTGGCCGATACCGCGAGCTGCGGCCGGTGTTCTACGTGCCCGGGCCGGACCGCAACCTGGTCCAGGAGGGCAAGCCGGGGCACTACACCTTCGTCGAGGGCACCCCCGATCAGCATGCGCTGGTCGACGCCGAGACCAGGCGGGTCTGCACCGAGGCCTACGCCGCCTACCAGCGGATGCTCGAAGCCGGCGTCGCCCGTGAGGTCGCGCGGATCGTGCTGCCGCTGACGATCTACTCGTCGATGTACGTGACGTTCAACGCACGGTCGCTGATGAACTTCCTCTCGCTGCGGACCAAGCGCGAGGACGCCCATTTCCCGTCGTTCCCGCAGCGAGAGATCGAGATGGTGGCCGAGCAGATGGAGGACCACTGGGCGCGGCTGATGCCGATCACCCACGCGGCGTTCGAGGCGAACGGCCGGGTCGCGCCGTAGCGCGGGAGCCCGACGGTCCCGGACCGGTAGCCTTGACCGCCATGGCCGACGTTCTCAGCACGCTCACCAGTGCCCCCTTCGGTCGCGTTCTCACTGCGATGGTCACTCCGTTTCACGACGACGGTGGGCTCGATCTCGCCGGAGCGGCCCAACTTGCCGACCATCTGGTCGCCGAAGGATGCGATGGTCTGGTCATCAGCGGCACCACTGGTGAGAGCCCGACGACGACCGACGCTGAGAAGGAGCAGGTGCTGCGGGCCGTACTCGACGCCGTCGGGGACCGGGCCACCATCGTCGCCGGGGTCGGCACGTACGACACCCACCACACCGTCGAGCTGGCCCAGCAGGCCGAGAAGGCCGGAGCACACGGTCTGCTGGTCGTCACGCCCTTCTACAACAAGCCGCCGCAGGAAGGCCTGGTCCGGCATTTCACGGCTGCAGCGGACGCCACCGGCCTGCCGGTCATGCTCTACGACATTCCCGGACGGTCGGGAGTAGCGATCACGAGCGAAACGTTGATCCGGCTGGCTGAGCACGAACGGATCATCGCCGTGAAGGATGCCAAGGGCGACCTGTTCGCGTCGTCAGAGGTCATGGCTCGCACGGAGCTCGCGTACTACTCCGGCGACGACGCGCTCAACTTGGCTCACCTGACTCAGGGCGGGGTCGGAATGGTCAGCGTGGTCGCGCACGTGGCTGCGGCCGAGTACGCCGCGATGACGAATGCCGTGCAGGCCGGCGATCTTCCCGAGGCGATCCGGCTGCATCGGCAGTTGCTGCCCGCCGTCCGAGCGATCATGACTCGAACCCAGGGCGCGATCATGGCCAAGGCTGCAGTGCAGCTGACCGGCGTATTGAGCAGCCGGGCCATGCGCTCGCCGCTGGTAGAAGCCACCAGGGAGCAGGCGGTCGAACTACGAGCAGACCTGGTGGCGGCAGGGCTGCTGTGAGCCATCCCCATCCCGAGCTCGCGCTACCCCCGCCGCTCTCCGACGGCGGCCTGCGGATCGTCCCGCTCGGCGGTCTGGGCGAGATCGGCCGGAACATGACCGTCTTCGAATACGGTGGTCGACTGCTGATCGTCGACTGCGGCGTGCTCTTCCCCGAGGACCACCAGCCCGGAGTCGACCTGATCCTGCCGGACTTCGACTATGTCCGGGCCCGCCTCGACCGGATCGAAGCAATCGTGCTCACCCACGGTCACGAAGATCACATCGGAGCAGTTCCGTTCCTGCTACGAGAGAAGGCCGATCTGCCGCTGGTCGGATCTCGGCTGACCTTGGCCTTGGTCGAGGAGAAGCTCGTCGAGCACCGCATCGAGTCGTACCAGCTCGAGGTCACCGAAGGCCGTACCGAGCGGCTGGGGCCCTTCGAGGTCGAGTTCCTCGCCGTCAACCACTCGATCCCCGACGCGCTCGCGCTCGCGATCAGGACACCGGCCGGTCTGGTCCTGCACACCGGCGACTTCAAGATGGACCAGCTTCCCCTGGACGGGCGCTCACCGACCTGAATGCTTTCGCGCGGTTGGGTGATGCCGGCGTCGACCTGTTCATGGTCGACTCCACGAACGCCGAGGTGCCGGGATACACCCCGCACGAGCGGGAGATCGCACCAGTACTCGACCGGATTTTCGCCGAGGCTCCCCGCCGGATCGTCGTCGCCTCCTTCGCCAGCCACGTCCACCGCGTGCAACAGGTGCTCGACGTCGCGGTCGCGCACCGGCGCAAGGTCGCTTTCGTCGGCCGGTCGATGGTCCGCAACATGGGCATCGCCCGGGACCTCGGCTATCTGCGAATACCGGGCGGGACGCTGGTCGACCTCAAGAGCATCGACGACCTTGCCCCGGAAGAGGTCGTGCTGATGTCCACCGGGTCCCAGGGCGAGCCCATGGCTGCACTTTCCCGGATCGCCAACCGGGACCATCAGGCGATCACGCATCGAACCGGGTGACGTGGTGGTGCTCGCGTCCTCGCTCATTCCGGGCAACGAGAACGCCGTGTCCCGCGTGATCAACGGCCTGACCCGGTGGGGAGCCACCGTCGTCCACCGAGGCAACGCCATGGTCCACATCTCCGGACATGCCAGCGCTGGCGAGCTGCTCTACGCGTACAACATGGTCAAGCCCCGCAACGTGATGCCGGTGCACGGTGAGATCCGGCACCTGCATGCGAACGCCGCCGTCGCGGTCGAGCTCCGGCGTTCCAGCCGACCGGATCGTGCTGGCCGAGGACGGCGTCGTGGTCGACCTCGTCGACGGCGTCGCGCGGATCGTCGGCGCGGTGCCGTGCGGCTACGTCTTCGTCGACGGATCCAACGTGGGCGACATCGCCGAGGCCTCGCTGAAGGACCGGCGGATCCTCGGCGAGGAGGGCTTCATCTCGGTCGTGGTGGTCGTCGACTCGGTGACCGGCAAGGTCACTGGTGGCCCGGAGATACATGCCCGCGGCTTCGCCGAGGACGACGGCGTGTTCGACGAGGTCCGCCCGCAGATCTCCGAGGCGCTCGAGCAGGCCGCCGCGAGCGGGGCTCGCCGACGTCTACCAGCTCCAGCAGACCATCCGCCGCACCGTCGGCCGCTGGGTCAGCGCCAGGCTACCGCCGACGGCCGATGATCATTCCGGTGGTCGTCGAGTCCTGACCGCGCCGCTGGGGATACCGGCCGACGTGGGCACTGACTCGACTCATGGTGCGGCAGCTCCGCGCCACGCCGATACGCTTGTGACTCAGGTACGGATGTGTCGTCAGGGTAGCCTTCCGATCATGGCGACCCGCACCTCCACCATGACGCGCTCTCGCAGGTCAGCGTCGGAGCGACTCGGCCGGCCGCGGCGACGGTCGGCGTCGCCGCGCGGCGGCGGTCGAGCCGACCAGCGACCGCAGCGTCGGCCCGGCACCGCGGCGGGTCCGCCCGGTCACGTGGCTGGTCCGCGGCATCGGCCGGTGTGTTCGGCGCGCGTCTGGATGGGCCTCGCCCACTGGTCGGCGGCTTTGTGCGGCGGGTCGGCTCCAGCGCCCGCGAACTCGATCCCGCGCACCGCCGCGACGGCGTCGGGCTGCTGCCCTGGTCGGCGCCGGGCATCGTCATGCGGCGGCCGAGTGGTGGACATCGACGGCGTCGTCGGCGGACGTCATTCGCACGCGTCGTGGCCGGCACGGTCGGCGCGGCTGCCGTCGGCGGTGCCGATCCTGCTGCTCCTGCTGGCCTGGCGGGCGCTGCGCCACCCCGACCGCAACGGGCCGGGCGCGCGCAGCTCGTCGGCTGGACCGCGCTGGCGCTCGGCGCTGCTCGGGCTGGTGCACATCGCCGCCGGCATGCCGCGGCCGGTCGACGGCGACGCGCCATGCAGAGTGCCGGCGGAGCTGGTCGGCTTCGTCGCCTCCACGCTGCTGGCCGACCTGCTGCACGGTGTGGGTCGCGGTGCCGCTGCTCGTCCTGCTCTCGGTCTACGGCCTGCTCGTCGTCACCGGGACGCCGGTGCACGAGCTGCCGGCTCGCGGCCGCGCTCGGCGCGGGGCTGGCTGGTCGGCCGCCCAGCCGGCGACGCCGGTGCGACGATGCCGGCGGCGCGCCGGCCGCAGACGTCGTTCCCTGCTGCGCCGCCGGTGGTCGCGCGGACGCGACACCGGATGACCAGAGCCCGTACGACAGCCCGCTGCTGCACGATCGAGCCGCGGCCGGGGGAGCGGCGGACGACGGCGAACCGGCAACGCGGGCGACCAGCCGACCCGGATCGTCGTCGCCGCGCGCGACGCCGGCCGAGACCGCGCCAGCGCGAGCCGCCGCCGCACACGCCGCTGCCGGCACGGGTCGAGCAGCTCGCGCTGTCCGGCGACGTCACCTACACGCTGCCCGCCAGCGACGTGCTGCGCCAGGGCAGCCCGCACCGGGCCCGCTCGGCGGCGACGGACCAGGTCGTCGAGGCGCTGACCGAGGTGCTCGACCAGTTCGAGATCGACGCGCAGGTCACCGGCTTCACCCGCGGCCCGACCGTCACCCGCTACGAGGTCGAGCTGGGCAACGCGGTCAAGGTCGAGCGGGTCACCGCGCTGTCGCAAGAACATCTCCTACGCGGTGGCGAGCGCCGACGTGCGGATCCTGTCGCCCGATCCCCGGCAAGTCCGCGATCGGCATCGAGATCCCCAACACCGACCGGGAGATGGTCAGCCTCGGCGACGTGCTGCGCTCGCCGGTCGCCCGCAAGGACCACCACCCGATGGTCGTCGGGCTCGGCAAGGACGTCGAGGGCGGCTTCGTCGTCGCGAACCTCGCCAAGATGCCGCACCTGCTCGTCGCCGGCGCCACCGGCTCGGGCAAGTCGAGCTGCATCAACTCCCTGATCACCTCGGTGCTGATGCGGTCCACGCCCGACGAGGTGCGGATGATCCTGGTCGACCCCAAGCGGGTCGAGCTCACGGCATACGACGGCATCCCGCACCTGATCACGCCGATCATCACCAACCCCAAGAAGGCCGCCGAGGCGCTGCAGTGGGTCGTCCGCGAGATGGACATGCGCTACGACGACCTCGCCGCACTTCGGCTTCCGCCACCTCGACGACTTCAACAAGGCCGTGCGGGCCGGCACGGGTCAAGGCGCCGCCGGGCAGCGAGCGCGACAGTGACGCCCTACCCCTACCTGCTGGTGATCGTCGACGAGCTCGCCGACCTGATGATGGTCGCGCCCCGCGACGTCGAGGACGCGATCGTGCGCATCACCCAGCTCGCCCGGGCGGCCGGCATCCACCTCGTGCTGGCGACCCAGCGGCCGTCGGTCGACGTCGTCACCGGGCTGATCAAGGCCAACGTGCCGTCACGGCTGGCGTTCGCGACGTCGTCGCTGGCCGACTCCCGGGTCATCCTCGACCAGACCGGGCGCGGAGAAGCTGGTCGGCCAGGGTGACGCGCTGTTCCTGCCGATGGGCGCGAGCAAGCCGATGCGGATCCAGGGCGCGTGGGTCACCGAGACCGAGATCCACGCCGTCGTCCGGCACTGCAAGGCCCAGCTGCGAGCCCACGTACCGCGAGGACGTCACCGCGCCGCAGGGCGCCCGACGGGAGATCGACGAGGACATCGGCGACGACCTCGACCTGCTCTGCCAGGCGGCCGAGCTGGTGGTGACGACCCAGTTCGGGTCGACGTCGATGCTGCAGCGCAAGCTCCGGGTCGGCTTCGCCAAGGCCGGCCGGCTGATGGACCTCATGGAAAGCCGCGGCATCGTCGGCCCGTCGGAGGGCTCCAAGGCCCGCGACGTGCTGGTCAAGCCGGACGAGCTGGACGAGGTCATCGATACCCTCCGCGGCGGGTAACACGCCGGCACCGGGGAAGGTGTGTCGTCGTGACAGAGATCCGGGTCGGGATCTCGGGCTGGACCTACCCGCCGTGGCGCGGTGTTTTCTACCCGGCCGACCTCCCGCACCGGCGAGAACTTGAGTACGCCGCGAGCCTGCTGAACAGCGTCGAGATCAACGGGTCGTTCTACGCGCTGCAACGGCCGTCGAGCTACCGCGGGTGGTTCGAGCAGACACCGGACGACTTCGTGTTCGCGGTCAAGGGCGGCCGCTTCATCACCCACATGAAGAAGCTCGCCGACGTCGAGACGCCGCTCGCGAACTTCTTCGGCTCCGGCGTGCTGGCGCTGGAGCACAAGCTGGGGCCGCTGCTCTGGCAGCTGCCGCCGATGCTGGGCTTCGATCCCGACCGGCTGGTCGCGTTCTTCGACCGGCTGCCCCGGACGACGGCCGAGGCGGCGCGGATCGCCGAGCGGCACGACGCCCGGCTCCGGCACGGTGCATTGACCGGGCCTCGGCCGATCGGCCGCTCCGGCATGCCCTCGAGGTGCGTCATCGCAGCTACGAGACTCCCGAGTTCATCGAGCTGCTCCGCCGGCACGACATCGCGCTGGTCGTAGCCGACACCGCCGGCAAGTGGCCGTTTCTCGAAGACGTGACCTCGAGTTTCGTGTACGTGCGACTGCACGGGTCGCAGGAGCTCTACGTCAGCGGCTACGACGACCAGGCACTGGACTGGTGGGCGGACCGGGCGCGGGCATGGGCATCGGGCGGGTCATCACCCGATGCGCGCACTATCGGGCCTGCGGTGGAGCCGAAGCCGTCGGGCCGGGACGTGTACGTCTACTTCGACAACGACGTCAAGGTCCGCGCGCCGTTCGACGCGATGTCGCTGGCTGCACGACTGGGCGCGGGACCGGCCTGATGTCGGCCGGGCCGACATGCCAAGCTGAACCCTTGTGGACGGACACTCCGTGGCGATCATCACGCTGGGTTGTGCCCGCAACGAAGTGGACTCCGAGGAGCTGGCGGGCCGACTCTCGGCAGAGGGCTTCGACCTGATCGCGGATCCAGCAGACGCCGAGACCGTGCTGGTCAACACCTGCGGCTTCGTCGAGCAGGCCAAGAAAGACTCGATCGACGCGGTGCTCACGGCGGCCGACCTCAAGACAACTGGGCGCACTCGATCGGTCGTGGCTGTCGGCTGTCTGGCCGAGCGGTACGGCGCCACCCTGGCGGACGAGCTGACCGAAGCCGACGCAGTGCTTGGATTCGACGACTACCAGCACATAGGTCGGCGGCTGACGGAGATCATCTCTGGTCGCACAGTCACCCCACCCGTGCCCAGGGATCGCCGGCGACTGCTACCGCTGGCGCCCGTCGACCGGCTGGGCCCTGTCGTAGGCCCGCGCCGCCGGCTCGACGACGGCCCGGTTGCGCCACTGCGGCTGGCCAGCGGATGTGACCGGCGCTGCTCGTTCTGTGCCATACCGCGGTTTCGCGGGGCGTTCGTCTCTCGCCGCCCGAGCGAGGTGCTCGACGACGCACGCTGGCTCGCGCAACAGGGCGTACGCGAGGTGTTCCTAGTCAGCGAGAACACGACGTCCTACGGCAAGGACCTCGGTGATCTACGCCTGCTGGAAACACTGCTCGTTGAACTCGGTGCGGTCGAAGGCATAGCAAGGGTGCGGCTGTCGTACCTGCAGCCAGCCGAGCTGCGCCCGACGTTGATCGACGCCATCGTCTCGACCACTGGTGTCACGCCATATTTCGACTTGTCGTTCCAACACGCCAGCCCGGCCGTACTGCGTCGGATGCGTCGGTTCGGGTCCGCCGAGCTGTTCCTCGACCTGATCGGGACGATCCGCGAGCGCTCGCCGGGTGCCGGCATTCGTTCCAACGTCATCGTCGGATTCCCGGGCGAAACCGAGGCCGACCTGGCGATCCTGGAATCGTTCCTGGCCGCCGCGCGGCTGGACGCCGTCGGGGTCTTCGGCTATTCCGACGAAGACGGCACCGCGGCGGCCGGTTTGGCCGGAAAGCTGGCGGCGGACGAGATCGCCGACCGGGTGGAGCAAGTCGACGCACTGGTGGAGGAGTTGGTCACCCAGCGGGCGGAGGAGCGCGTTGGGGACCAGGTAACGATCCTCCTTGAATCCGTCGGCACCGACATGGCTGAGGGCCGAGCCGACCATCAGGGCCCAGACGCAGACGGGACAACGACGCTGGCGGAAGGCGCTGGTCGGGTGGGCGATCTCGTGTCGGCTCGGGTAGTGGGTTCCGTTGGCGCGGACCTGGTTGCCGTTGCGGCGACCGGTTGAGCGCCCGGCCCGTACTCTGGCGGCGTGTCCGCTCCGGTCCAGGACAGCTCGAGCGCGTGGAACCTGGCCAATGCGCTGACCGTCCTGCGGTTGCTGCTCGTGCCAGTGCTGGGTTGGCTGCTCCTGCGTGAGGGAGGGGCGGACGCGGCGTCCCGGATCGGTGCGTTTCTGATCTTCTCCGTGGCCATGGTCACCGACAAGATCGACGGCGACCTGGCCCGGCGCAGGGGTACGGTGACCGACTTCGGGAAGATCGCCGACCCGATCGCCGACAAGGCGCTCACCGGTATGGCCTTCATCGGTCTCTCGCTGTTGGGCGAACTGCCGTGGTGGGTGACCGTCGTCGTGTTGGTCCGCGAGATCGGCGTGACGGTGCTGCGGTTCGCGATGCTGCGATACGCCGTGCTGCCGGCCGGTCGGGGCGGCAAGGTCAAGACCGCCCTGCAGGCGCTGGCGCTGGGCCTCTACCTGCTCCCACTACCCGCTGGGTGGCATCCCGTCGAGGCAGTCGCGATGGGCCTCGCGGTCGCGGTGACCGTCGGAACGGGTGTCGATTACGTTCTGCAGGCACGTCGGTTGACCCGGACCGGTGCGCGGGCTGAAGCAGAACGAATACCGCCGGCAGGAACGGCCGGATGAGCGATCTGGCATCGGAGACGGTCGCACTGGTGCTCATCGGCGACGAACTGCTCACCGGGCACACGACGGACACGAATGGGCCGTGGCTCGGCAGACGCCTCACCGACGAGGGGTTCCGGGTGGTTTCTGCCACGGTAGCGCCGGACGATGTCGACGCCATCCTCCTGGCCGTCGAGCGTGGGCTCGTCGACGCCCGGGCAGTCCTGGTGACCGGCGGGCTTGGGCCGACCAGCGATGATGTCACCCGGCCCGCGTTGACTCAAATGTTCGCCGGCCAGGTGCAATCCGAGATACCCAACGCCGTCGGCTCCGAGCCCGGTATGCGCTTCGACGTGGGAAAGCGGGTCGTGTACGCGGTCCCGGGAGTGCCGGCCGAAATGCGCTCCTTCGTGGACGGCCACGTGTTGCCCGAACTCGTCGCAGCAGCCACAGCGCTAGCTGGGCGCGCGACCCGGTCGCTCGTCGTCGTCGGCATGCCGGAACCGCAGATCGCCCAGCTGTTGGCGCCGGTCGAGGACTACCTGGCCGACCACGGCGGCCTGGCGTACCTCCCTCGACCGGCCGAAGTCGAGATCCGGATCGTCGCCACCGGTGCCAGCGCTGAGACGGTCGCCACGACCGCGGCCGCGCAGGCGCGGGACCTCCTCGGCGACGTCGTCGCCGCAGCGGACCAGCGCCTAGAGGAAGCAGTGGTGGATGCGCTGCGAAGCCGTCGCCGCACTGTGGCAGCCGCCGAGTCGCTGACCGGTGGAATGGTCACCGCTGCTCTGGTTTCGGTTACCGGCGCGTCGGAGGTGATGCGCGGCGCTGTTGTCGCGTACGCGACCGATCTCAAGGCGGATCTGCTGGACGTTCCCGCCGAGATGCTGGAGCGCGAGGGGGCAGTGTCGGCAGCGACCGCGACGGCAATGGCCCGCGGCGTGCGCATCCGGTGCCGAGCCGACCTCGGTGTGGCGACGACCGGGGTCGCAGGCCCGGACCCGCAGGAAGGCCATCTGCCCGGCACCATGCACGTCGCCGTGGTGTCCGACGGTGCAGTCAGAGTTGGCTCGTTCGAGCCCTTCTTGCAGCGTCGTGACCGGGAGACGGTGCGGCAGGCCGCCGTGGTCCGCGCCTTGGACCTGTTGCGCCGGACCGTGGCCAGCTTGGGGCCGGGCGCCGGGGAATCCTTGCCGCGGCCGACACGTTGATTCCAGCATGATGGCTGCGTTCCGAGAGTGTCCTCGCTCGGAGGTACGGTGGACGTGTTCGCCTACGCAGCCGTTGTCGGAAGGGGGTGGCCGGTGGTTCTCGTCAGACGACTGATCGGCGACGTGTTGCGCCGCCGTCGGGTAGAGCAAGGCCGGACCCTTCGTGAGGTGTCCAGTGCGGCCAGGGTGAGTCTGGGCTACCTCTCCGAAGTGGAGCGGGGACGCAAAGAGGCATCCTCGGAGCTGCTGGCCGCTATCTGCCAGGCGCTCGACCTGCCGCTGTCGGAGGTGCTCCGCGAGGTCAGCGACGAGATGTCCCGGGTCGAGGCCGCCGCTGTCGGCGCGCTGACCCAACTGCGGGCACCGGGCCGCCCGGTCGAGCTCGACGCCGTCGCCGTCGGCTGAGCGCGCGTCGCTCGCGCGGTACTTCCATACACCCGCCTCTATTGGTAAGTTTCTTTCTGAAAAGATAGTTTCCGGTAGAAGGCGGCACCCCCATGTCACGTCGCCCTGGAACTCCCAGGCTGCTCCGAGCGATCAACGACCGCAGCGCGCTGGAATTGCTGCTTGCCGAAGGTCCGCTGACTCGGGCCAAGCTCGGTGAGCTGACCGGGCTTTCCAAGGTCACCGCGTCCGCGTTGGTCAGCCGGTTACAGGAGCGCGGCCTGGTGGAGGTGATCGGCACCCAGTCAGCCGGCCGCGGCCCGAGCGCGGACTTGTACGCAGTACGGTCGGGATGCTCGTTCGGCATCGGCATCCACATGGGCCCGCACGAGGTCCTCGCTGCGGTCGCCGACGTGACCGGATCGGTCCGGGGCCGGGTGACGCTGCCCGTGTCCGACGTCGACGACCCCGTCCGGCTGATCGACGGCGCCGTCGGCGCCGTGACCGACCAGGCGGGGATCACGGTGCCCGAGTGGCCGAGGTCGTCATCGGAACGCCCGGCGTGGTCGACCCGGTCACTGGCGACGTCGGCTATCGTCTTCGACCTGCCCCGGTGGCACCGCGGGCTTCGCGACGCGCTGCGCGAGGATCTCGGCTGTGCGGTGACGATCGAGAACGACGTCAACCTGGCCGCGATAGCCGAGCGCACCGTTGGCGCCGCCCGGGATGTCGACGACTTCGTGCTGTTCTGGGTGGGCCGGGGCGTCGGGCTTGCGGTCGTGGTGGGCGGGCGCCTGTACCGCGGCGCCACGGGCGCCGCAGGCGAGATCGGCTATCTGCCGGTGCCTGGTGTGCCGCTGCCTGCCGGCGGAATCCGAGCCGGACAAGCGGGCATTCCAGCGCCTGGTCGGGGCCGAGGCGGTCCTGGCCCTCGCTGCGAGCACGGCGTGGTGGCCGACGATGCGGCGGGGGCCGTTCGTGCTGCCCTGGCGGCCGGTTCGCCGGCGCAGGGGTTCTTGGCCGAGCTGGCCGACCGGCTCGCGGTCGGTATTGCGGCGGTGTGCGCCGTCGTCGACCCAGCGTTGGTGGTGCTGGCCGGTGAGGTCGGGCGGCCGGTGGTGGCCCGCTGTGCGACCTGGTCACGCGCTCGATGGGCCGGATCGTCCAGTTCAAGCCGGTGCTGGTTCCGACCAGCGTGCAGGACGCGCCGGTGCTGCGCGGCGCGTTGCTGACGGCAGTGGATCAGGCTCGGGAAACCATGTTCGCCTCGACCGCGCACGACTGATCGTCCGGCGCGGCCAGGGCGTCAGGCACGCAGTCGCAGACCGCGGGGAGTGACGTGGAAACCCGCGGCAGTCAATGCCTCGCCCAGCGCAGTCGCGGTCACCGTCTCACCGTCGGCTCGCTCGACCCTGAGGGCGCCCAACGCTCCGTCCCGGACGGCGAGGGCGAGCGCGTCGGCGGCAGCGCTGGAACTGTCCGGGTCGTCGGACCAGGACAGCAGGGTGCGGCCGCCGCGTTCGACGTACAGCACCAGCGCGCCGTCGACGAGCACGACGAGAGCACCGGCCTTGCGGCCGGGCCGGTGGCCGCCTGGCTCGATCGCGGTCCGGCCAGGGCAGCGCGGCGCCGTACGGGTTCGCCGGGTCGGTCGCGGCGAGCACCAGCGCCGGCACCGGTTCGCCGTCGCGGCCGCCGTGTCGGCGAACGCACGGAGCCGGTCGACCGCCCCGACCGGCGCGAACTGCGCTGCGCCGAGGCCCTCCACGAAGTAGCCCCGCCGGGCCCGGCCGGCTGTCCTCGAACGCCGACAGCACCCGGTAGGCGGCCGCGAAACCGCCGGGCAAGCGCTCGGCGACCACCGCGCCGCGGGTGACGACGCCGTGCCGGTCGAGCAGCCCTCGGCGGCGGCGTGCGCGCGCCGGGTCGGGTCGGGGTCGCGGGCCGGCAGCAGGGACCACCGGCCGGCCGCGATCGGCGGCCCGCCGCGGACCGGCAGCGCGGGCCGTCCCCGGGCATAGCCGGGATCGCGGGCGGCCGAGCCGGCCGGGACCGGTGCGTCGATCGGCCGCCACCGACCAGTGAGCGCAGCGGCGCGAGCGTGTCGTTGGTGACCCGACCGGCCCAGACCAGGTCCCACAGCGCTGGCCACGAGCACGCTGTCGTCGGTCGAGCCGCACGCGCGTCGGCGAGCTGTCGGAAGAAGAACGCGCCGCCGGCGGCGAGCACGTCGAGCACCGCGTCGTGCAGCTGCGTCGGCGCGAACTCGTCGCCGGGGTCGGGCAGTGTCAGCGGCGCGGCATCGGCGACGTGCAGGGAGACCCAGCCGTCGGTGCCCGGCAGCGAACCGTGGCCGGACCAGACCACCTCGCCGGCGGTCGTGAGCTCGTCCAGCCAGGCCGGGGAGTAGCCGGCGACCCGAGCCGGCAGGACCAGCCGCTCCAGCGCGCTGGCCGGCACCGCGCACCCGCCGAGCTGCTCGACCACGCGCAGCAGCCCGTCGACGCCCGCGCAGCGCGCCGCCGACGTGCTGCCAGGCCGGGAGGAACCGACCCGAGTGCGGCCGGGTCGACCGGCTCGGCCTCCTTGCGCAGCGCGGCCACCGACCGGCGCCGGAGCAGTCGCAGCACCTCGGCGTCGCACCACTCGGTGCCGGCCGCCGCCGGCGTCAGAACTCGCCGTCGACGACCCGGCCCGGCGGCCGCGAGCCGCCGCAAGCGTGTCGGTCACCACCGCCACGCCCAGCCCGAGCCGCGCGGCCACGTCGGCGGCGTGGAACGGGCCGTGGGTGCGGGCGAACCGCGCGACCAGGTCGCCCAGCGGGTCGCGCACCGGCTCGAGTGAACGCCTCGGGCACGCCGACCGGCAGCGGCACGCCGAGCGCGTCGCGCAGCCGCCCGGCGTCCTCGACCGCGGCCCAGCGCTCCTCGCCGGCGACCCGGACCCGGATGCCCGCCGGCGCGGCCTCCAGCTCGGCCAGGTCGACGCGGCGCATCGGCGGCGTCGACGCACCGCTCGGCCGCCTCGGCGGTGGTCAGCGGCCCGAGCAGGCGCAGCAGGTCGGCGACGCCCTCGAGGTCGCGAGCCTGGCGGTCGGCGGCGAGCCGCTGCAGCTCGGCCTCGGTCCGCAGCGATCGCCGTCGGCGTCGAGCAGCTCGCGCAGCTCGGCCCGGCCGAGCAGCTCGGCGAGCAGCGTCGGGTCGAGCGACAGGGCCTGCGCGCGTCGCTCGGCCAGCGGCGAGTCGCCCTCGTAGAGGAACGGCGCGACGTAGCCGAACAGCAGCGAGCGAGCGAACGGCGACGGCTGCGGCGGTCTCGACCTCGACGAACCGGACCCGCCGCTCGGCGATCGTCGCGCATGAGCCGACCAGCCCGGGCACGTCGAAGACGTCCTGCAGGCACTCGCGCATGGTCTCGAGGACGATCGGGAACGAGCCGTACTCGCTGGCGACCTCGAGCAGCTGCGCCGACCGCTGGCGCTGCTGCCACAGCGGCGTGCGCCGGCCGCGGGTCGCGGCGGGGCAGCAGCAGCGCCCGGGCCGCGCACTCGCGGAACCGGGAGGCGAACAGCGCCGAGCCGCCGACCTCGGCGGTGACGCATCGCTCGACGTCGTCGGGGTCGAGCACGACCAGATCGGCGCCGGGCGGCTGCGCCGCCGGCTCGTCGGTCGTCGGCGGTGTCGGGCAGGCGCAGCACGATGCCGTCGTCGGCGTGCATGGCCTGGACGTCGACGCCGTAGCGCTCGCGCAGCCGGGCCCCGATGGCCAGCGCCCACGGGGCGTGGACCTGCGCGCCGAACGGCGAGTGGACGACCACCCGCCAGTCGCCGAGCTCGTCGCGGAACCGCTCGACCACGATCGTGCGGTCGTCGGGCACGTGCCCGGTGGCCTCGCGCTGCTCGGCGAGGTAGCCGAGCAGGTTGTCGGCCGCCCAGTCGTCCAGGCCGGCGGCGTCGCACGCTCCCGGGCGGCTCGTCGGGTCGAGGCGGCGAGCTCGCGGACGAACGCGCCGACTGCCGCGCCGAGCTCGGCCGGTCGGCCGAGGGCGTCGCCCTTCCAGAACGGCAGCCGGCCCGGCTGGCCGGGCGCGGGGGAGACCAGCACCCGGTCGTGGGTGATGTCCTCGATCCGCCAGCTCGTGGCGCCGAGCGTGAACACGTCGCCGACCCGCGACTCGTAGACCATCTCCTCATCGAGCTCGCCGACCCGCGCACCGCGCTCGGAACCGGCAAGGAAGACGCCGAACAGACCCGCGGTCTGGGATGGTGCCGCCGCTGGTGACTGCGAGCCGCTGGGCACCGGGCCGGCCGGTGAGCGTGCCGGTGGTCCGGTCCCAGACGATCCGCGGCCGCAGCTCGGCGAACTCGTCGGACGGGTAGCGGCCGGAGAGCATGTCGAGGACGGCGTCGTAGGCGCTGCGGGGAAGGGTCGCGAATGGGTGGCGCTGCGGCGCACCAGCGTCGAGCAGTCGTCGACGTTCCAGCTGTCCATGGCGATGGCGAGACGACCTGTTGGGCGAGGACATCGAGCGGGTTGCGCGGAGCGTGCAACGCCTCGATCTGCCCCGCCCGCATGCGCTCGACCACGACCGCGGTCTGGACGAGGTCGCCGCGGTACTTCGGGAAGAGCACGCCGCGGGAGACGGCGCCCACCTGGTGACCGGCCCGCCCAACCCGCTGGAGCCCGCTGGCCACCGACGGCGGCGATTCGACCTGGACGACGAGGTCGACCGCGCCCATGTCGATACCGAGCTCGAGACTGCTCGTGGCGACGACTGCCGGCAGCCGGCCGGTCTTGAGGTCGTCCTCGATGAGGGCGCGCTGCTCCTTGCTCACGCTCCCGTGGTGGGCGCGGGCAACGGTGGCGTCGATGCCTCTCGTCGCGCCTGCCTGGGCCATGATCTGCGCCGGTTTGAGCTCGCCGGGTTGCGGGAGCGGATCGCCGGTGGCGCGTTCGTCGGAGATCTCGTTGAGCCGGGCCGTGAGCCGCTCGGCCAGCCGTCGTGAGTTGGCGAAGACGATCGTGGACCGGTGCTGCTCGACCAGATCGAGTATCCGCTCCTCGACATGTGGCCAGATGGACGACCGGCGATCGGGGCTCGACATCTGGTCCGGTGTCGTGGCCGGCGAGCTCACCAAGGTCCTCGACGGGGACGACGACCTGCAGGTCCCACTCCTTGCTACTGCCGGGATCGACCACCTGGACCGGCTGTGACCCGCCGAGGAACCGGGCGACCTCGTCGATCGGCCGGACTGTCGCCGAGAGTCCGACCCGCTGGGCCGGCGTCGCCAGCAGGGCGTCCACGCGCTCGAGCGACAACGCGAGGTGAGCGCCCCGCTTGGTGCCCGCGACGGCGTGGACCTCGTCGACGATGACTGTCTCGACACCGCGGAGGGACTCGCGGGCTTGCGAGGTCAGGATGAGGAACAGCGACTCCGGAGTGGTGATCAGCACGTCGGGCGGTGTGCGCTGAAACCGGCGTCGCTCGTCGGCGGGTGTGTCGCCGGACCGGATGCCGACGGTGATCTGCGGCTCGGAGAGCCCCAGGCGGCGTGCGGCCTGACCGATCCCGGTGAGCGGGGCGCGGAGGTTGCGCTCGATGTCGACGGCCAGCGCTTTCAATGGTGAGACGTAGAGCACACGGCAGCGCTGCTTGGGATCCTCCGGCTTGGGCCGGGCAGCAAGCCGATCGAGCGCCCACAGGAAAGCCGCGAGCGTCTTGCCTGACCCAGTAGGGGCGACGACCAGCGCATTGCGACCGTCGGCTACCGCACGCCAGGCACCCTCCTGAGCCGCTGTCGGTGCAGCGAATGCGCCCGCAAACCACTGCCTGGTCGCCGGCCCGAACAGCTCGAGGACATCCGTCACGGGTCCATCCTCACCTGTGGGACTGACAACGTCGTCGTGGAGTCGCCGTCGGATGGGGGGACGTCGGCCGGTGCAGCAGACCGCGGCCTGCCAGGCCGCAGTGGACGCCCTTGCCCGCCGCTGGCAGGCCGAGGGCCGGGCCGGCACATTGGATCAGCTGCGGTTCGACGCCGCTTGCCACCTGCTCACCGGCGCCGAGGACAATGCCCGCCCGGCCAGCATTGGTTGGGTCGGGCAGGTGACGGTGCCGCTGTCCAGCCTGGTTGGGGTCGACGATGCCCCCGGCGAGTTGGCCGGCGTGGGCCCGATCCCGGCCAGCGTGGCCCGCCAGTCGATGGCCCAGGCCAGCGTGTGGCGGCGGCTGTTGACCGACGCGGTGGACGGGCATCTGGTCAGCCAGCACATCAAGTCCTACCGGCCCACCACCGCGATGCGCCGGTTCGTGCTGACCCGCTCCGGCGGAATCTGCGCCGCCCGCGGCTGCGGCGCCCGGCACGATCTCCAGCTCGATCACGTCATCCCGTTCCCGGCCGGGCCGACCAGCGCCACCAACTTCGCCCCGCACTGTCCGCCAGACCACAACGGCAAAACCCACGCCGGCTGGACCCATACCGTGCACCCCGACACGGGGGCGCTGACCCAGACCAGTCCGCTCGGCCGTTCCTACACCACCGCACCGACACCGCCGCCCGCGGCCACCGGACGGCACGCCGACCCACCCTGTCATGCCCCACCGCCGATCGATGCCGACCCGGTGTACTTCCCGACCGGGGAGCCGCCGCCAGGGCGGGCCGAGGAGGAGACCGCACGACCAGACCTAGTACCCGATGTAGACCGCTGGGCCGAGATCGCCGAGACCATCCGCGACCGAGCCCGCATCGTTGGCCGAAGCCGGCGCGCCGCCGAGGCCGCCGAGCAGGCCCTGATCCACCGCTTGCACGCCGAACTCGAAGCCGCCACAGACCACCAACTCATCGTCGCCATCAACGCCGAATACCTCGCCGAAGACCTCGCCGCCTAGCCATGTTCGGCCGTTCCGATCCGCCGGCGGTGTGGAACACCCGCATGCAGATGACGCAGCGTGCATGATGAAGTGTGAAATGAAGGCTGATCTCGCACCGGTCGCGGACGTCTCCGTGGCCGATTGGATCGCCGAGCGGTTGCGCGGGCCGTCTAGGGACGGTCGGCTCGGTCGTACCGGAGGGCTTCGCGGCCTATGCCCGCATCCTGCATCCTGTCGAGCTTGACGACGGCCAACCGCCGCTGACGTGGGCGCAGGTGTGCGAGTTCACGAGACGCGTACCACACGCACTCATGCAATGGGCTGCCATCGCTACCCCCACGGACGAGGTCGCGACGTCTCCGTCCGGGCTTTGGGACGACGGCGATGTGCGCGTTGGAAGCCTCGCTCCGTCGGCGCTTAGTGCGCTGATCGACGTCTTGACTCCGGCTACAGGCGATCAAGACTGCTTCCACGCGCTATGGGAAGGCTGGGGCTGGGTCGACGGCTCGGGTGTGAAGGTGCTTACGCTCACCGACGACGGCCGTGTCGAACCGGGACCCGCAGTGAGGCCCGGGGTCTCCGCGCAGGTACGGGCACTGCCTCGGCTGCACCTGCCGCACCGCGAGTACCTGCTCTTCCGTGGGCCGTTGCGGGCTGCTCTGCACATGGGCTGGGAGGGGTCTCCCGGCGGGTTCGAGCCACAATCACCCAGCCTTTTCTGGCCCGCCGACCACTCCTGGTTCGTCAGCACCGAGATCGACTTCGAATCGACCCTCGTCGGCGGGTCAGCAGCGCTCATCAGCGCCGTTCTCACCACACCTGGCCTGGACGCTTGGCCAGTTGAGCCCGACGACGACGTCACTGCCTATGGGGACCTGCCCAACTCCTCCTAGTCGACAGCGACATGCGCATGGCATCACTCGAACGCCGGGCGGCGGGTGACGCACACGTATTCCCTGCTTTCATCGCCGAGCGGCTCGTGGGCGAAGCCGCCGTAGAGAGCCTCCAGCTCGAGACCGGCAATGTCGACGAGCCCGAGCCACTCGTTCTTGGTCGCCCACCACAGGGAGGTTGTCGCGCCGTCGTCACGGACGATGTCGATGCGGTTGTCCCCAACCGCGTACCGAAGGGTGTGCGGAACAGGGTCCTGCTGATGTCGGCCGTCGAGTCGCGTGGCGATCTGGTGGTCGAATGCGAACGCGTTCCAGGCGAAACGCCCGCCCACGCGTAGCGAGTCGGCAACGCGTTCGAACGTGCGGCGACGGTCAGCCCACGTCGGCAAGTGCAGCAGAGAGCGGAATGGGCAGTAGATCAGCCCCGCTGGCTCGTCGAGAACCAGGTTCCGCATGTCGCCGTCGCGCAGATCGAGTTGCACGCCGGCCTCGGTCGCCCGGATACGGGCTTGTTCCAGCATGGCCGGCGATGAGTCGATGCCGATCACTGGCTTGCCGGTTGCCTGCGCGACCGGGATCGCTACCCGCCCGTTCCCGATCGCAAGCTCGACCAGCGGTCCGTCGGCCTGGCGGGCCAGCTCGACGTAGAAGCCCACGTCGACGGTCATGTGGGCCGCCCATTCGTCATAGCGGTCTGCGAACGCGTAATGACAGCTCATCAGCCCAGCTTGCCAAGCTGCGGCGTGGGAACCCGTGGAACAGGAAACTCTCGTAAGGGAAATCATGATTCGAGCAGCCACTAGGGTCGGGTTCGTGGCAGAGATGAGCATGAACAAGGCAATCCACGGCGCCGTTCGCCGTGACATCAGCCGATTCCTCGATGCGCTGGGCTCGTTCCCTGACGGTAATCGGGCTCGGGCTGAGCAGCTTGCTACCGCTTGGGCAAACTTCGACGCCCAACTGACTCAGCATCACGAAAGCGAGCACGAGATCGCCTGGCCGGCCCTTGAGGCCGTGGGGGTAAGCCGGGAGCTGATCGCGCAGATGGACGACGAGCACGACCGACTTGCCGACGCGCTGGCAGCGACCCGAAATGCCATCGCGCGGCTCCGCAGCTCCGCGTCTGCCGCCGACGCCGCCGCAGCCCAGGAGACCGTCAAGACCTTGAAGACGGTCGCAGAGGAGCACCTCGACCACGAGGAGGCCGAGCTCGAGCCGATCTATCTCACCAAGCGGGACGACCCGGCGATCAAGGCCATGGGTCGCAAGTTCGGCCGGGTCAGCCCACAAGTGGGCGGCACCTTCTTCGCGTGGGTCACCGACGGCGCCACGCCCGAGGAAATCGCTGGTATCAAGAGCAATGTCCCCGGGCCGGTGCTGACGATCATCGGTGGCATCTTCGGCCGGAGGTACCGCCGGGAGGTTGCCTCCGTCTGGCGCTAGGCGGACTGGAGCCTCACTTCGGTGCGCGTTGGCGCTGCTCCACGCCTGCGATGAACGCGGCTTGCCCGGCATGTTGAAGGTCGTCGCTGACGACGCTGACCAGCCGGACGGCAAGGGTCACCGGCGGGTCCCAGGACCGGTCGACGACGCGGGCGTAGTCGGCATCGGTCAGGCCCTTGAGGTATCGGATGGTCATGTCATGGACGGCGTCGTAGTAGCCGGTCAACAGATCTCCTGACCGTACCTGGACGGCCGCCACGTCATCACTGCTGTGCCCGTAGCCGGTCGCCGACGGTGCGAACGGCAAGCCGAACTGCGGAGACCAGCCGCCAGCGGTCCAAACCTGCTCGGTATCCGCCGCGTCGGCAACGTGATCGTCTTGGATCCGGGTCAGATGCCACACCAGCCACGCGATGGAGTTCGCCTCGCCGTCGACGCGGTACGCCAACTGTTCGGGCGTCCGGCCGCTGACGACCTGGTGGACGATCTCACGGACCCGGCCGAAGGCGTCGACCAGAATGTCTGTGTTTTGCACGTCAATCGCTCCCTGCCTGAAGCGCCACGTTCGGTTGAGGTGTCCGCCCTTACTATGACGGCGTGATCACAGCCGTGCACACGTTGGTGTATGCAGAAGACCCAGACGCGGCCCGCACCTTCTTCCGTGACGTCCTCGAGTTCCCGAGTACGGACACCGGTGATGGTTGGCTGATCTTCACAAGCGGACCAAGTGAACTTGCCGTGCATCCCAGCTCCTGGGAGTACCAGGGTCAGACCGGCTCGACCGATCAGCACTTCGATGTCTCGCTGATGTGTGACGACCTCGACCAGACAATGGCGGAGCTGGCTTCCAGGGGCGCCGAGTTCAACGGCGACGCCCGGGACGAAGGGTGGGGGATCACCGCTCGGCTGAAAGTTCCGGGAGCGGGCGAGATGACGCTCTACCAACCGAAGTACGACCCGCCCGCGACCTCCCGGTGACGCACCTTGGCTGAGACTCATCGAGGCACCGATGAGTTTCCACAAGGGCCGACGTTGTACGGGGTGAGACCGTTGATCGCCCCAAAGGGCCGAGGAGGCTGCGCCGTGGATTGGAAGCTCGAGGTTGTGCTGGTACCTGTGTCGGACGTCGACCGGGCCAAGACCTTCTACACCGAGCAGTGCGGGTTCAACCTGGACGTCGATCACCGCGCCGGTGACGACTTTCGAGTCGTGCAGATGACCCCGCTCGGCTCGGCCTGCTCGATCACTGTCGGCATCGGCATCACCAAGGCGCCGCCCGGGACGACCGAGGGCCTGCACCTGGTTGTCCCCGACATCGAGAAGGCCCGCGCCGAGTTGGTCGAGCGCGGCGTCGACGTGAGCGAGGTGTTCCATTTCGGAGCCAGCGGTCGGGAGCCGGGTCTGCACCCGGAACGCGCTGACTACGGCTCGTACGTCGCGTTCAGCGACCCCGACGGCAACAGCTGGGTCGTGCAGGAAGTCAGCGGGAAGCCGCAGGCATGACCGTCGACCACGTCGGGCAAGCGGCAGCCAAAGGCAACGAAGCGGTCGCCGCAAGGGCTATGGACGACGAAGATGCCTTCGCGGCGCTCACCGATCGACACCGCCGCGAGCTGCACATCCACTGCTACCGGATGCTCGCATCGTTCGACGAGGCCGAGGACGCGGTGCAGGAGACGTTCCTGCATGCGTGGCGCGGCCGCGAGCGTTTCGACGGCAGCGCTTTGTTCCGGGCCTGGCTCTACCGAATCGCGACGAACGTCTGTCTCGACATGCTCAGACAGCGCTCTCGGCAGCTGACCACGCTGCAGTCCTTCGCCGAGGTGCCGTGGCTGCAGCCGTACCCTGACCGCCTGCTGGACGAGGTCGCGCCGAGCGACGAAGAGCCAGACGCCGTCGTCGTCGAGCGGGAGACGATCGAACTCGCGTTCGTCGCCGCCATGCAGTTACTGCCGCCGCGACAGCGGGCAGCATTCGTCGCGCGCGACGTGCTGGGCTGGCCAGCCGCGGATACGGCATCGTTGCTCGACACCAGCGTCGCGGCAGCAAACAGTGCGTTGCAGCGGGCCCGCGCCACGATGCAGGAACATCTGCCTGCGCGGCGCGTCGAATGGTCCGGGCGCGACCTGAGCGACGAAGAGCGCGACCTCCTCGCCCGGTTCATCGACGCACATGAGCGCTGTGACGCCCAGGCCGCGGTCGCGGCGGCATCGCAGGACATCCGCATCACAATGCCGCCGGACATGCTGGTCTTCGATGGCCTGGACTCGATCGCGCCACTGATCGAGCGCGCTCTGGGGGAGGAGCGCGACGGCGATTGGCGCCTGATGCCCACCAGTGCCAACCGGATGCCCACCGCCGCGAGCTACTTGTGCAGACCGGGCGACACCGTGTTCCGCGCATTCAAGTTCGACGTACTGCGAGTGGAGGACGGCAAGATCGTGGAGATCACGACGTTCGGGTCCGGCCTGTTCCCGGCGTTCGGGCTACCCGAAACGCTGTGACACCGTCCCGGCGGGCGACATCAGTCGCATCGTAGGTTGGGCGGCGTGCGGTTGACGGAGTTCTGGCGGCGGATGGAGCACCACCTCGGACCCGGGTACGCCGACTCCTGGGCGCGTGATCAGGTGCTCCAAGGCCTGGCCGGTCGGACCGTTCATCAAGCACTTGACGCAGGCGAGGATCCCAAGTTGGTCTGGCGCGCGGTCTGCGACGCTCTCAGGCTTCCGGCCACCGAGCGCTGAGGACGCACCGTCGCAACAGTGGTGTGCGTCCGGTCAGACCCGGCAGGTACCGTGGATCTACGTGACTGCCGCATTCGATCACGGTTCGCCCGAGGTGCTGATCAGCGCGCGCGGCCTGACCAAGCGGTTCGGTGATCTCACCGCCGTCGACGGCATCGACGTCGCGGTGAGTCGCGGTGAAGCCTTCGGGTTCCTCGGCCCGAACGGTGCCGGCAAGACTTCGGCCATGCGGATGATCGGCTGCGTCTCGCCGCCCAGCGACGGCGAACTGCAGGTTCTGGGGATGGACCCGGCTGTGGACGGTCCGGCCATTCGTGCGCGGCTCGGCGTCGTACCGCAACGTGACACGCTCGACGAGGAGCTCACGGTCCGCGAGAACCTGCTGGTATACGGCCGGTACTTCGGCTTGCCACGTACGACGGTCCGCGAGCGCGCGGCCGAGCTGCTGGAGTTCGCCCAGCTGGCCGAGCGCGCCGACAGCAAGGTCGAGCCGTTGTCCGGCGGAATGAAGCGGCGGCTGACCATCGCCCGGGCCCTGATCAACGAGCCCGAGATCCTGCTCCTCGACGAGCCCACGACTGGCCTGGACCCGCAGGCTCGGCATGTGCTGTGGGACCGGTTGTTCCGGCTCAAGCGATCCGGCGTCACGCTCGTGCTCACGACGCACTACATGGACGAGGCCGAGCAATTGTGCGACCGGCTGGTGGTCATGGACAACGGCAGGATCGTCGCGCACGGATCGCCGCGGCAGCTCATCGAGCGGTACTCGACCCGCGAGGTGCTCGAACTGCGCTTCCCTGCCGACGACCACACCCGGTATGCCGAAAAGGTCACCGACCTTGCTGCTCGCGTCGAGGTGCTGCCTGACCGCCTACTCCTCTATACCGACGACGGTGACGACGGCGCTGCCCTCGTGCATGCGCGAGGGCTGTCGCCGCTGTCGGTGCTGGTCCGCCGCTCGACTTTGGAGGACGTCTTCCTCCACCTGACCGGTCGGACGCTGATCGACTGATGACTGCATCGACGATCACGCAAACCGTCCCGGTGCGGACTCCGCCGGGTCGGTTCTGGGACCGCGCGTTCGCCTTCTGGCTGGCGTCGTACCGGCGGGTCTGGCGAGCCTCGGTGTTCGAAGGGTTCGTCTCACCACTGTTCTTCCTCGCCGCGATGGGCTTCGGCCTCGGCCTGCTGGTCGACGCCGGTCCGGGTGGTGGCATCGACGGCGTCAGCTACGTCCAGTTCATCGCGCCGGGGATTCTCGCGGCGCAGGCGATGAATACCGCTGTCGGAGAGTCGACCTACCCGGTGCTCGGCGCGATCAAGTGGTTCCGGATGTACCACGCCATGCTCGCCACTCCACTCGGTGTTCCAGACGTCGTACTCGGACATCTGGCGTTCGTTCTGATGCGGGTGACGATCACCAGCGCGGCGTTCCTCGTCGTCGCATGGCTGTTGGGGGCCATCGAGTCGGCGTGGTCGATACTCGCGCTTCCGGTGGCCGTCCTGTGCGGCATGGCGTTTGCGACGCCGGTCTTCGCGTTCGCCGCTCGACAAGACGGCGACAGCGGTTTCGCGTTGCTGTTCCGGTTCGGCGTCATGCCGATGTTCCTGTTCTCCGGCACGTTCTTCCCGGTCGACCAGCTCCCGCCGCTCATGCAGCCGATTGCCTGGGCAACGCCGCTCTGGCACGGCGTCGAACTGTGCCGGGCGCTCGTATTCGGCGACGTGACTGCGGCCGGCGCCGCTGTCAACGTGGGCTATCTGCTGCTGTGGGTCGTCGGTGGATACGTGCTGGCCCTGCGGTCGTTCCGGCGGAGGCTGGTCGTATGAGCACCGCCGTGCACGCCGTGGCCCGCGCGCTGCCGCTGCCGGCCGGCGCCGGGCTCGCTCGCACGCTGGTCGAGCGCAACATGCGGGCGTTCCGGCACGGCTGGGCGGTGCTGGTCAGCGGCCTGTTCGAGCCGGTCTTCTTCCTGTTCTCGCTCGGCATCGGCCTGGGCACCCTCATCGGCGACATCGAGATCGGTGGCCAGCCGGTCGACTACGCGGTGTTCGTCGCACCGGCGTTGATGGCGTCTGCAGCGATGAACGGCGCAGTGTACGACGCCACCTTCAACATCTTTTTCAAGCTCAAGTACGCCAAGCTCTACGACTCGGTGCTCGCCACCCCGCTCGGCCCACGTGACATCGCCGTCGGGGAGATCTCATGGGGATTGATGCGTGGGCTGTTCTACTCCGTGGCGTTTCTCCTCGTCGCCGCGGTGGCTGGGGTCGTCACGTCCTGGTGGGCGGTGCTGGCGATCCCGGCTGCCAGCCTGATCGGCTTTGCCTTCGCTGCGGTCGGGATGGCCGCGACGACCTTCATGCGCAGCTGGCAGGACTTCGACTACGTGCAGCTGGCGATCCTGCCCCTGTTCCTGTTCTCCGCGACGTTCTATCCGTTGTCGACCTACGCGGAGTCGTGGCAATGGGTGGTGGAGGTGACGCCGCTCTACCACGGCGTGGCACTCGTCCGCGGGCTGATGTTGGGCGAGATCGGCGTCTACTTGCTGGTGCACGTCGCCTATCTGGCCGTGATGGGACTGGCCGGGACGGTCTTCGCCGCCCGCCGGATCGGAAAGCTGCTCCTCACATGACCGCGGCCGGCCTCCAAGGAGCGTCAGACCCCCTTCGGTGCGCATAGTCGCTGGCACGGCCACTGGAACAAGAGCAGACTGACGCCATACAGCCGCGGCCCAGGCGTGCCCAAGCGCGCCCAGGGCCCGACACGCCGGGATGCGCGACCCACAACGGGGGACGAGGAGGCGGTCGTGACCGTCCACCGGAACGAGCGCGAAGCCGGCGACGCGTCAGGCGAGCACTTGCGACTCGATCTTGCTGAGGCGCGCAAGCAGCTCGCCGCCACCAGCGAGGTTCTCTCCGCCCTGGGCCGCTCGGCTTCGGATCTCGACGCGATCCTCGGGACCGTCGTGCAGAGCGCGCGAAGCCTGTGCCGGGCCGACGTCGCGCAGATCCATCTCATGGAAGGCGAACTCATCAAGTTGGCGCGCTCGTCGGGGCTCTCCCAGGAGGGCATCGATTACATGACACGTAACCCGGTCCGGCGCGACCGGGGATCGCTCATCGGCCGGGTCGGCCTGTATGGCCGCACCCAGCAGATCACTGATGTCGTCGCCGACGCGGACTACGGCCGGATCGAGTTTCAGCGGATGACCGGCCTGCGCACGACATTGGGCGTACCGATGATGCTCGACGACGAGCTCATCGGTGTCCTGAACGTGTGGCGCAACGAGGTCGACCCGTTCGGAGACCGCGAGACCGAAGTACTGACCACCTTCGCGACCCAGGCGGCCATCGCCATCCGGCAGGTTCGCCTACTTCGGGCGCTGGAGGCCCGCCAGTTGGAGCTCAGCCAGAAGGTCGAGCAGCTCGAAGCACTGGGTGAGGTTGGGCAGGCTGTGAGTTCGAGCCTGGACTTCGACCAGGTGCTGGCGACGATCATCATGCACGCAGTGCAACTCTCGGGCACAGACGGGGGATCGATCTTCGAGTTCGACGACGCCAACGAGGCGTTTGTCGTCCGAACTGCGTACGGCACCAGCGACAAGCTTGTCGAGGCGCTGCGCCAAACCCACATCGGGCTGCGCGAGACACTGGTTGGGCGCGCGGCGAGGGAGGGCCGGCCGCTCCAGGTTGCCGACTTGCGCCTGGTGGACCTCGACGCGCATTTGCAGCGCCTGAATGACGCAGGCTGGCGGTCGCTGGTCGCCGTGCCCATGCTCCACGAGACCCGCATCATCGGAGCCCTCGTGGTCCGCAGGCGTCGGCCTGGCGATTTCTCCGAGGAGATCTGCGAACTGATGCAGACCTTCGCCAGCCAGTCGGCTTTGGCCATCCACAACGCGCGGCTTTTCCGTGAGTTGGAGCGCAAGAGCGCCGAGGTCGAGGTTGCCAGCCGGCACAAGTCAGAGTTCTTGGCCAGCATGTCCCACGAGCTGCGGACGCCGCTCAACGCGGTGATCGGCTTCTCCGAGGTCCTCCTCGAGCGGATGTTCGGAGATCTCAACGACCGCCAGGAGGAGTACCTTCGCGACATTCTGAGCTCGGGTCGGCACCTGCTGGAGCTGCTCAACGACATCCTGGACCTGTCCAAGGTCGAGGCCGGCCGAATGGATCTCCAGCACTCCACATTCTCAGTGCAGCAGACGCTGGAGTATGGCCTGTCGATGGTGCGTGAAAGGGCCGTGCGACACGACATCACACTGTCGCTCGAAGTCGCGCCCGAGGTCGGCCTGATCGACGCCGACGAGCTCCGGATCAAACAAGTGATGCTCAACCTGATGTCGAACGCAGTGAAGTTCACACCGGACGGCGGGGAGGTCGTCGTACGAGCCCGCGTCGACGGCCCCGAGCTCGTGGTGACTGTGAGTGACACGGGGATCGGGGTCGCGCCCGACGATCGCGAGCGCATCTTCGAGTCGTTCCAGCAGGCTGGCCGGGGCGCGCAACAGCAGGAAGGGACGGGTCTGGGACTCACCCTGTCCAGGCGCATCCTCGAGCTGCTCGGCGGCCGCATGTGGCTCGAGACCGAACTCGGCGTCGGCAGCACGTTCGGCTTTGCCATTCCGCTGGGCACCACATCAGAGCCGTCTGCACCATCGGCCGAGCCGGTATCCAGCCAGGGGCCACTGGTCGTGGTCGTCGAGGACGACCGGCCATCGCTGGAACTGCTGACGTTGTACCTGGAGGGTGCAGGAGTCGAGGTCCTCGGTGCGCGTGACGGCCCGTCGGGCTTGGAGATCGTCCGGCGCAATCAACCCGCTGCGGTCGTGCTCGACATCCGCCTCCCCGACATGGACGGGTGGGACGTGCTGACCGCCCTCAAGGCAGATCCGGTCACGGCAGAGATACCCGTGGTCGTCGTCTCGATGCTCGATGAGCGCGGGACGGGCTTCGCCCTGGGTGCTGCGGAGTACCTCGTCAAACCGGTCAGCCGGGAGCACGTCTTGGCTGCACTCGCGAGAGTCGGAGTTCTGCCCGAGGCCGGTACCTTGCTGGTCATCGACGACGACCCGCTCGCTCTCGAGCTGGTCACGGCTGTTCTCGAACCGCGAGGGTGGACCGTCCTGAGCGCGGGCGACGGCGAGACCGGCACTGCCATGGCCCGCTCGCATCGGCCGTCGGTGGTGCTCCTGGACCTGCTCATGCCCGGCATGGACGGGTTTGCCGTCGCGGAGGCCCTGCGCAGCGATACCGCGACCAGAGCGATCCCGATCGTCGTGTTGACTGCCAAGACATTGACCCGCGCCGACAAGGACCGGTTGCGGGGCCGGATCTCGTACGTGGCGCAAAAGAGCGAGTTCGACCCAGCCGTCCTCATCAGCTTGGTCACCCGCGCCACAGGCGCCACGGTGACGTCTGGGTCGGAGGCGATGTGACCGGGCAGCGGATCCTCGTGGTCGAGGACAACGAGCGCAACCTCAAGCTGATCCGCGATGTGCTGCAGTTCGCCGGCTACGAGATCGTGGAGGCCAAGTCCGGTGAACAGGGCGTCGCCTTGGCGCAAGATTGTGAACCGGATCTAGTCCTCATGGACCTGCAGCTCCCGCAGATGGACGGCATGGAGGCACTACGGCTCCTGCGGGAGAGTCCCAGCACCCGTGACGTGCCCGTCGTCGCGGTGACTGCCTTCGCGATGAGGGAGGACCGCGACCGCGCCTTCGGCGCAGGATTTGACGGCTACCTCGAGAAACCGATCAGCATTCGGGCGCTACCGGAGCAGGTTCGCGGCTTCTTGGACGGGAAGGGGTCTGTTGGATGAGCGAGGAACCGACAGTCCTGGTCATCGACGATCTCCCGCAGAACACGCGCCTCCTCGAGGCCATCTTGGCCCCCAAGGGATACCAAGTGGTGACCGCCGCGTCGGGGGAGGAGGGCCTACGACTGCTCCGGGAGAGCGAACCGGACCTTGTGCTGCTGGACATCCTGATGCCGGGGATGGACGGTTACGAGGTCTGCCGCCAGATCAGAGACGACCCTGCCACGGCGTTTCTCCCGGTCGTGATGATCACGGCGAGCGGGGACCAGGAGAAACTCCGCGCCATCGAAACCGGCGCCGACGACTTCGTCACGAAGCCGTTCGACCAGACGGAGCTGCTCGCCCGGGTTCGCTCCCTCGTCCGGATCAAGCAGCACCACGACACCATCGGACGCCAAAGCAAAGAGCTGGCGGCGTGGAATCGTCAACTCGAGGAGCGGGTGCAGACCCAGGTCGAGGAGCTCGGCCGGGTCAGTCGGCTGCGTCGATTCCTCTCGCCGCAAGTCGCCGAGCTGGTCGTAGATTCCGGCGACGAGTCGTTCCTCGAAAGCCATCGGCGCGAAATCGTCGTCGTGTTCTGCGACCTCCGGCGCTTCACGGCGTTCGCGGAGACCGCTGAACCCGAGGAGGTCATGGGCGTCTTGAGTGAGTACCACGCTGCGCTGGGCGATCTGATCTTCCGCTTCGACGGCACCTTGGAGCGTTTTGCCGGCGACGGGCTGATGGTCTTCTTCAATGACCCCATCCGGTGCGAGGACGGCCCTGCACGCGCGGTGCGCATGGCAGTCGCGATGCGGACGAGGGTTCAGGATCTCGCCGACGGTTGGACCCGCCGAGGGTACGACCTTGCCTTTGCCGCCGGAATCGCTCAGGGATACGCCACGCTCGGGCGGATCGGGTTCGAGGGCCGCTTGGACTACGCCGCAATCGGGAGTGTGACCAACCTGGCGTCGCGACTGTGCTCCGAGGCTGCACCATGGCAGATTCTCGTGACTCGACGAGTGCACGCGGGCGCCGAGGAGGTTGTCGTCAGTGACGACGTGGGCGAGTTGACGCTCGCGGGCTTCACCCGGCCGGTGCGCGTGTACGACATCAAGGGGCTCGACTCCGCACGGGTGACGTCGTGACGGTGGACGCGACGACCGCCGCGACTTTGTCCGCGCTGGACGAAACGGAGCGCTACGAGCGTTTCGACCGGCTGCAGCAACGCATGACTGCCGTATGGAGCGCGTGGCGGCTCAACGAAGCGGGCGAGTCCGTGGTCGTGATCCCGTCGGTCACCCTGGATCGCGTCGAGGAACGCAGTGGATCGCTTTCCCAGGCGTTCGAGGAACGCTTTCTGTTCCTCCTGCTCCTGCTGCGCCAGCCAAGGCTGCGGATGGTCTACGTGACGTCGATGCCAGTGGCACCTGTCGTCGTCGAGTACTACCTCGCGTTACTTCCTGGCGTGATCCCCAGTCATGCCAGGGCCAGACTCTCGCTGGTCTCCGTCAATGACTCGTCGCCCCGTCCGTTGTCGGAGAAGCTGCTCGAACGACCACGCCTGCTCCGTCAGATCGCCGCGCTCGTCCCTGACCGTTCGCGCTCGCACCTCATTCCGTACAACACGACGCCGGTTGAACGCGACGTCGCGCTGGCGCTCGGCATCCCCATGTACGGCGCGGATCCCCGGCTGGTCGACCTTGGGACCAAGACCGGATGCCGCCGGCTGTTCGCCGAGGAGGAAGTGCGGCATCCGATCGGGTTCGAGGATCTGCACGCATTCGACGAGCTCGTCGATGCGACCGTTCGGCTGCGGACGGAGCGGCCCACCGTCACCGAGGTCATCGTCAAGCTCAACGAGGGGGTCTCGGGTGAGGGGAATGCCCTGGTGGACCTGCGGGGCCTCCCGTCACCGGGATCGGCAACAGAACACGAGCAGGTGGCGCTGCGGCTGAAGTCGATGCAGTTCGAGCGGCCAGAGATGCCGTTCGATGGGTACATCGCCAAGCTTGCTGAGCGCGGCGGCATCGTCGAGGAGCGCATCTCGGGCGTGGAGCTACGCAGCCCGAGCGTCCAGTTGCGCGTGACGCCCGATGGCGAGGTCGAGCTGTTGTCCACCCACGACCAGCTGCTCGGTGGGCCGAGCGGCCAGAAATACCTCGGCTGCCGGTTCCCGGCCGACTTCGCCTATGCCCGGGCCATCAGCGCCGATGCTGCCACGCTCGGTGCGCGACTGGCGAAGGAAGGCGTGCTGGGGCGCTTTGCTATCGACTTCGTGGTGGTCAAGGACACCGCCGGGGCCTGGACCTCGTACGCCATCGAGCTGAACCTGCGCAAGGGCGGCACGACGCATCCCTTCCTCACCCTGCAGTTCCTCACCGACGGGCGGTACGAGCCGACGACCGGGCTGTTCCTGACGCCGGCTGGCCGGGAGAAGCACCTGGTCGCGACCGACCACCTCGAGTCACCGCTGCTCCGCGGGCTGAGCCTCGACGACCTGTTCGACATCGTGGCGCGCCACGGCCTGCACTTCGACCAGTCTCGGCAGTCTGGTGTCGTGTTCCACATGATCAGCTGCATCAACGAGCACGGCCGGGTCGGGCTGACGGCAGTGGGCGACACGCCGGCGCAGGCCGACGAGATGTACCGGCGAGCGGAGCGGATCCTGCTGGACGAGGCGCACGCGGCCTTCGAGGAGTCGGCTCTGCCGGTCTGAGCGGGTCTGGCGGCGTGTCGGGTTCTCTCGAACACCAGTTCGGCATAGTGTCCCCAGGTGACAACGGAACGTGAGCGTCGTCCACAGCCCGCGGAGCGTCGCAGCCGGGTTGTCGGAGCCGACGCGTAGCGTCCGAAGTGACGACCGAACAGTCCCGGGTCGCAAGGAGCGGCCCGCCGATCCCAGGTGGCATCCATGCCAGTTCCCGCGGACCGCGACAAGGCCCTCGAGACCGCAATCACCCAGATCAAGCGCACCCACGGCGAGGGGTCGGTGATGCGCCTCGGCGACGAGGCGCGGGCGCCTGTCGACGTGATCCCCAGCGGTTCGATCTCCCTCGACGTCGCTCTCGGCATCGGTGGATTCCCGCGCGGCCGGGTGGTGGAGATATACGGACCGGAGGCTTCCGGAAAAACTTCGCTTGCGCTCCATGCCGTTGCAAATGCACAAAAGGCAGGCGGAATCGCGGCGTTTATCGACGCCGAGCACGCCCTCGACCCCGAGTACGCCAAGGCCCTCGGTGTCGATACCGACGAGCTGCTGGTATCGCAGCCCGACACCGGCGAGCAGGCGCTGGAGATCGCCGACACGCTGATCCGGTCCGGCGCGATCGATGTCATCGTGATCGACTCGGTAGCCGCACTGGTACCTCGAGCCGAGATCGAAGGCGAGATGGGCGACAGTCACGTCGGCTTGCAGGCTCGGTTGATGAGCCAGGCGCTCCGAAAGATTGTCGGGGCCCTCAACCACTCGAGGACGACCGCAATCTTCATCAATCAGCTGCGCGAAAAAATCGGTGTCATGTTCGGATGCGGATCCTGGTACACGCACGTGACGCTAGCGAACGGTACAAAGGAATACCTCGGAAAGATAGTCAACCAGAGGATGCCCGTCGATGTGCTGTCGTACGATCCCGACGTCGGCAAGCTCGTTCCTCGTAAGGTCATTGGTTGGTTCAACAATGGACGTGCTACAGAGTTTCTGCACTTCAAGGTAGAGCGTGCGGGGGGAGGGACCGGCCGAGGACTAGCTGCCATGGACCTGACACCCAACCACCTTGTCCGGACTCCGGGTGGTTGGCGGGAAGCAGGCGATGTCTGCGTCGGTGACCGAGTCATGCTGGCACAACCTCGTATGCTCAGTTCAACCCAGTGGCAGGTCGTTTTTGGGGCGCTCATGGGCGACGGGAACTTGTCACCCGCTGTGCGCCTCGACTCAGAGTGTGCTCGGTTCCGTATGGGACATGGATCCAAGCAACCGAGTTACCTCGATTGGAAGGTCTCCCTACTCGCGAACATTCCGCACAGCCGTACGAGTAACGCCAAGGGCGCAGTCTTCGCCGACTTCAAACCGCTGGCGGAGTTGGCCGAGCTACGAAAGGTCGTCTATTTCGGCGGTGGTTACAAGCACATCACCGAGGACTATCTCAAGGCACTCTCTCCGCTCGCTTTGGCGATCTGGTACCAGGACGACGGCAGTTTCACAGTCCGTTCCAAGGGACTTCAGAAGCGCACTGAAGGTGGCAATGGTCGGATCGAGATCTGCGTCGAGGCGATGTCGGAAGGCTCGCGTGAGCGTCTGGTCCGCTACTTGCGCGACACACACGGTCTTAATGTCAAATTGCGACAGGCGGGGAAACGCCGGGTCAATGTGATCCAGTTCTCGACCATCGCTTCTGCCGAGTTTCAGGAGATCGTGGCACCTTACGTGCATCCGTCAATGGATTACAAGCTTCTCCCGCGGTTGCGAAACAAGTTCACCGTGGAGCCCGAGTTCGTAGCCCCGACTATGCATCCAACTCCGGCACGCGTCATAAGGATTACACGGAAGACAAATCTGCAGAACATGAACAGGTTCGACATCGAGGTGGAGGGTTCCCATAACTACCTCGCTGACGACATCGTGGTGCACAACAGTCCCGAGACAACCACCGGTGGCAAGGCACTGAAGTTCTATTCGTCAATCCGGCTGGACGTGCGGCGGATCGAAACGCTCAAGGACGGTACGGATGCAGTGGGTAACCGCACTCGGGTCAAAGTGGTCAAGAACAAGCACAGTCCACCATTCCGCCAGGCGGAGTTCGACATTCTCTACGGTCACGGCATCAGCCGGGAGGGGGGGCTGATCGACATGGGTGTCGAGAACGGCTTCGTCCGTAAGTCCGGCGCTTGGTACACCTACGAGGGCGACCAGTTGGGGCAGGGCAAGGAGAACGCCCGCAAGTTCCTGCTGGACAACCCCGATCTTGCCGACGAGATCGAGAAGAAGATCAAGGAGAAGCTCGGCATCGGCCCGCGGGCGGACGCTCCGGTGGAGCCGCCGGTCGACTTCTAGCGCGGATCATGACGACAGAAACGCCGGGTGAACGGCGACGCCGAGACGACGGCCCGAACGACATGGACCCCGAGCCCGACCCGGAAAGCATCGCCCGGACGATCGCCCTTCGCAAGCTCGCGGCAGCGCCGCAAACCCGGGCGCAGCTCGACGACGCCATGCGCCGACGGAGTGTTCCCGACCAGGTTCGCGAACGCGTGCTCGACCGTTTCAGCGATGTCGGGCTGATCGACGACGCGATGTTCGCGCAGGCGTGGGTGGAGTCGCGCCACACCGGCCGGGGGCTGGCCAAGCGGGCGCTGGCGTTCGAACTGCGCCGCCGCGGTGTCGAGCCGTCGATCGTTGATCACGCGGTCTCCGCGCTGCCGGCCGAACAGGAGGAACAGACGGCGCGGGCTCTGGTGGCGGCGAAGCTCGGCGCGACCCGAACATTGGAACCGGCGGCTCGTACCCGCCGACTGGCCGGGATGCTCGCGCGGAAGGGCTACCCGCCCGGACTGGCATTCCGGGTGGTTCGTGACGCCCTCGCCGGCGAGGGCGTCGCAGACGATCAATCGCCGGATGAGCCGACGAGCTACTGAGCACGCAACCGGCTACGCGGCGCACGCAGTCTGCCCAGCGGCCGATCGCCTTGACCGTTTCGTTATCTAGCTCGTAGCCTCCTGAACAGAAGGGACCTCCGCTACCACGGAACGCACACAACACGACACGCTTGTAAGACACCGCAGCAATTACTCCGGTCCCCGACCGGTGGGTCTGAAACAGATGACATCCCTGTTCGCAGGGATCGGAGCCGACGTACCACGTCGGTGACGGACGGTATCCGGCATCGCCGGTCGCCGATCGTCGTGCTACCCGGTGTCGCCGCGCCCGCGGTACGGAACCCATGGGGTAACCGTCCGCGTGCGGGCGGCGACATAGAGGAGCCGGCGATGAATATCGGGACAGCAGCGCTGATCGTCGGAATCCTGATCGCCATTCTGCTCGGCATCGTCGCGTTTGCACTCCTCCGCCGACCCCGTCCGGCCGACAGTCCACCGCCGTCGACCGACGCTACGCTGCTCGAATCGCGGCGCGAGGCCGACGACGTCCGGGAGCAGGCTCGCACCGCGGCCGACGAGCTTGTTGCCCAAGCCACGGCGGAGGCCGAACGAATTCGACAGCGTGCGGGCGAGTCCACGGAATTCGCCAAGCAGTTGCGAGCCGGAGCCGAGGCCGAAGCCCAGGCAATGCGGGCTGACGTGACCGCACAGCGCCAGGATCATGGAGCGGCGGGAACTGCGGGCCACCGAGCGTGAGCAACGGTTGGACGCCGAGACCAGAGGGCTGGAGGAGCGGGCAACTGAGCTCGCTCAGCTGCAAGCCGAGATCGACCGCAAGACCGCGGAGCTGCGCGACGTCGAAGCAGGAGCGGCGCGCCGATCCTGGAGCGCACGGCCGGGCTCACCGCCGAGCAGGCCAAGGCCGAGCTGGTCGCCGCCATCGAGAACCAGGCCAAGCGCGAGGCCGCGCTGCTCGTCCGCGAGATCGAGCGGGAGGCGCACGAAGAGGGCGAGAGCCGCGCCCGCAAGATCATCACGCTGGCCATCCAGCGGCTGGCCTCCGAGCAGACCGCCGAGTCGGTCGTCTCGGTGCTGCACCTGCCCAGCGACGAGATGAAGGGCCGGATCATCGGCCGCGAGGGCCGCAACATCCGGGCCTTCGAGCCGGTCACCGGCGTCAACCTGATCATCGACGACACGCCCGAGGCCGTGCTGCTGTCCTGCTTCGACCCGGTCCGCCGCGAGATCGCCCGGCTGACCCTGGAGGAGCTGGTCCTCGACGGCCGGATCCACCCGCACCGGATCGAGGAGGCGTACGAGCGGAGCCAAGGCCGAGGTCGAGGAGCTGTGCGTGCGCGCCGGCGAGGACGCCCTGGTCGAGGTCGGCATCACCGACATGCACCCCGAGCTGGTCGCGCTGCTCGGCCGGCTGCGCTACCGCACGTCGTACGGCCAGAACGTGCTCAAGCACCTGATCGAGTCCGCGCACCTCGCCGGCATGATGGCCGCCGAGCTCGGCCTCGACGTCGGTCCTGCTCAAGCGGTGCGCGCTTCCTGCACGACATCGGCAAGGCGCTCACCCACGAGGTCGAGGGCAGCCACGCGCTGATCGGCGCCGAGCTCGCCCGCCGCTACGGCGAGCACGAGGACGTCGTGCACGCGATCGAGGCCCACCACAACGAGGTCGAGGTCCGCACCGTCGAGGCGGTGCTCACCCAGGCCGCCGACGCGATCTCCGGCGGCCGGCCCGGCGCCCGGCGCGAGTCGCTGGAGGCGTACGTCAAGCGGCTGGAGCGGCTCGAGGAGATCGCCAGCGCCCACGACGGGGTGGAGAAGGTCTTCGCCATGCAGGCCGGCCGCGAGGTCCGGGTCATGGTGCTGCCCGACGCCGTCGACGACATCCAGGCGCAGGTGCTCGCCCGCGACATCGCCAAGCAGGTCGAGGAGGAGCTGACCTACCCCGGCCAGATCCGCGTCACCGTGGTCCGCGAGTCCCGGGCCACCGAGTTCGCCCGCTGAGCGAGCGTCACGTGGCCCGTGGCGCTCTCGTGTGGGCGCGGCGGCCTGGACCTCGAGCGTCCTCGGCGGCCGTGGTGATCGCCGCCGGCGACCTTGGCGGACCGCGGCGCTCGAGCCATACCGCCAAGCCGGGACAGCGTGAAGTTGACGACGATGTAGATGGCGGCCCGACGACGAAGAACTGGAACCAGTAGCGCTGGCCGAAGAACTGTGTTGGTCTGCATGCCGCCGCAGCAGCTCGGCGTAGCCGACGATGAACCCGAGCGACGTGTCCTTGTGCAGCACGACGAGCTGGCTGACCAGCGACGGGCAGCATCCTGCGGACGGCCTGCGGCAGCAGGATCGTGAACAGCGTCTGGCCTCGGGTCAGCCCGATCGCGTACGCCGCCTCGGTCTGCCCCTTCGGCAGCGACACGATTCCGGCGCGGAGGATCTCGGCGATGATCGCGCCGTTGTAGAGCGGTCAGGCCGAACACGACACCCCAGAACAGCGGCAGGCCCAGCGCGATGACGCCGAAGAACATCAGCAGTACCACCGGGAGCCCGCGGAAGAACTCGATGACCGCGGTCACCGGGATCCGTATCCAGCTGAACCCGGTGCCATCCTGCCCGATCGCCAGAACCGATCCGACAACGGCCGAGATCACGGCGGCGACGGCGGCCGCGCGCAGCGTCGCGACCAGACCGGTGATGAGCAGGGAACGCCATACGTCCTCGGCCTCTTGGCCGAGCGGCGGATCGGTGAACACCCGCCAGCGGTCGAATTCCCACTGGCCTCGGCTGTCGAGCTGGCGGTAGGCGAGGTAGAGCAGCGCGAGCAGGACCACGCCGACCGACAGCGGATCCGATCAGGACTCGGCGCCGGGCCCGCGGCCCAGGGGCGTCGTAGAGGACCGATGCTCATCGGGCAAACGCCACCCTCCGCTCGAGCCGGCCGGCGAGGAGACCCGGCAGGGATGGTGATGGCAAGGTAGACAAACGCCACACCGACCAGCACCGCGACAACGTCGGACGGGTTGGCCGGCGGCGAGCCGTTTGCCGACGCCGAACAGCTCGACGACGAAGAAGCCGCCGGCGACCGAGCTGTTCTTGGTCAGGGCGATGAAGATGTTGATCAACGGCGGGATCACGGTGCGCAGGGCTTGCGGCAGCACGACGCCCGCAGAGTCTGGGTGAACGTCAGCCCGACGGCGCGGGCCGCCTCGGCCTGGCCGAGGCCGACGCTGTTGACACCCGACCGGACCGCCTCGCAGACGAACGCCGCGGTGTAGACCGACAACGCGCAGACGGCGGAGACGAAGAATTCGAGCTTGATTCCGAGCTGGGGTGCGACGAAGACGAAGAAGAAGAACACGAGTGTGAGCGGGGTGTTGCGAACCACCTCGACATAGACGGTCCCAAACCACCGCAGCGGCGCCGACCGGTGACACCCGGAATGAGCCGAGGATCGGTGCCCAGCACAAGGGCGACGACGGCCGAGATGAGGGTCAACGCCAACGTGGTGCGAAAGCCTTGCCAGTAGAGCGGCAGGTTCTCGATCACTGCGTCCACGCCGCCGACCTCCTCGCGCGTCGGTGTGGGAAGCGCGGGTGAGCCTACTCAGGCCCACCCGCGCCCCGGGGCATCAACAACCGGACGCTTCGTACCGGTCGACTGCCGGCGGCTCGGGAGTCTCGAGCACCGCACCGGCTGTCGCTTCCCAGGCCTCGGCCCAGCGGCCGTCCTCGAAGGACTCCTCGAGGACGTCGTTGATGAAGGTGCGGAAGTCGTCGTCGCACCTCTCGAGGCCGATGCCGTAGGGCTCCTCGGTGAACGGCTCGCTTCCACCAGCTTGAACTCGCCCGGGTTCTGGTCGACGAAGCCGGACAGGATGACGTTGTCGGTGGTCACGGCGTCGACCTGGCCGTTGCGCAGCGGCTCGAGGCACTCCGAGTAGGCGTCTGCGAGCATCAGCTCGGCGTCGGGGTAATCAGTCCGGATCCGCTCGGCCGGGGTCGATCCCTCAGCGGAGCAGACCTTCTTGCCCGCGAGGTCGTCCGGCCCGTTGATGTCGGTGTTGCTCTCCAGCACCATGATCGTCTGACCGGCCACGTAGTACGGGCCGGCGAAGTCGACGACCTGCTTGCGTTCGTCGTTGATCGTGTAGGTGGCGACGACGATGTCGACCTGGCCCGTCCTCGATGAAGGACTCCCGGTTGGCGGAGATGGTCTCGACCCACTCGATGTCGTCCTCGTCGATGCCGAGCTCGGCGGCGATGATCTTGCCGATCTCGACGTCGAAGCCGTCGGGCTTCTCCGTCCGGTCCGACGCAGACCGAACAGCGGCTGGTCGAACTTGGTGCCGATGGTGATGGCGCCGGCCTCGGACAGCTCGGCCATCGTGGTGCCGGCCTCGAACTCGGGAGCCTCTTCGGTCGGCGCGGCCGTGGTGTCACCGCCGCTTCGTCGCCGCCGTCTTCGTCGCCGCCACAGGCGGCGAGGACGAGGACGGCGGTCGCCGCCACAGCGGCGAAGGCGAATCGTGGTGTTCGCATCGTGCAGTTCCCTTTCCTTTCTTAGGAGGATCAGTGGGTCAGGATCTTGCACAGGAAGTCTTGGCGCGAGCGCTCTCTGCATGGGTGAAGAACTGCTCCGGCGGCGCCTCCTCGACGATCTGGCCCTCGTCCATGAAGACCACGCGGTTGGCGGCCCGGCGGGCGAAGCCCATCTCGTGGGTGACCACGATCATCGTCATGCCCTCCCTGGCCAGGTCGGTCATGACGTCGAGCACCTCGTTGATCATCTCCGGGTCGAGGGCCGAGGTCGGCTCGTCGAACAGCATGACCTTGGGCTTCATCGCCAGCGCCCGGGCGATGGCCACCCGCTGCTGCTGGCCGCCGGAGAGCTGAGCGGGCAGCTTCGGCGCTTGGTTGGCGACGCCGACCCGTTCCAGCAGTGCCATCGCCTCCTGCTCGGCCTGCTTGCGCGGCACGCCCTTGCACCATGGTCGGGCCGAGCGTGACGTTCTCCAGCACCGTCTTGTGGGCGAACAGGTTGAACGACTGGAAGACCATGCCGACGTCGGCCCGCAGCCCGGCCAGCGCCTTGCCCTCGTCGGGCAGCGAGCTGCCCGTCGAGCGTGATCGTCCCGGAGTCGATCGGCTCCAGCCGGTTGATCGTCCGGCACAGCGTCGACTTGCCCGACCCGGACGGCCCGATGACGACGACGACCTCGCCGCGGTTCGACGGTCAGGTCGATGTCCCGCAGGACGTGCAGTTCGCCGAAGTGCTTGTTGACCTTGTCGAGGACGACCAGCGCCGTGCCGTCGGCGCCAGTCGCATCGACCTTGCTCTCGGTCATGCCAGGCAACCTATCGACGGTCGCGACGGCTTCGACACCGCGATCCGGTCACGGTCCGGACACGACTGCGTACCCTGAGTGCCCGAGATGAGCACTCGTACCTATGAGGTCCGCACCTACGGGTGCCAGATGAACGTCCACGACTCCGAGCGGCTGTCCGGGCTGCTGGAGCAGGCGGCTACACCGCGCGCCGCAGCGGCGGGCCGGCCGATGTCGTGGTGTTCAACACCTGCGCGGTTCGCGAGAACGCCGACAACAAGCTCTACGGCAACCTCGGCCATCTGGCGCCGGTCAAGGCCGCGCACGCCCGGGCATGCAGATCGCCGTCGGCGGGTGCCTGGCCCAGAAGGACCGGGCCGAGATCGTCCGGCGGGCGCCGTGGGTCGACGTGGTCTTCGGCACCCACAACATCGGGTCGCTGCCGGTCCTGCTGGAGCGCGCCCGGTCGCAGCAGCGAGGCGCAGGTCGAGATCGCTCGAGGCGCTGGAGGTCTTCCCGTCGACGCTGCCGGCGCGACGCGAGAGTCGCGTACGCCGCGTGGGTCGCGATCAGCGTCGGCTGCAACAACACCTGCACGTTCTGCATCGTCCCGGCCCTGCGCGGCCGCGAGCGGGACCGCCGGCCGGGCGACATGCTCGCCGAGGTCGAGGCGCTGGTCGCCGACGGCGTCCTCGAGGTGACGCTGCTCGGGCAGAACGTCAACGCCTACGGCGTCGAGTTCGGCGACCGGCTACGCCTTCGGCAAGCTGCTGCGCGCCGTGCGGCGCGGTCGAGGGACTCGAGCGGGTGCGGTTCACCAGCCCGCATCCACGCGACTTCACCGACGACGTCATCGCGGCGATGGCCGAGACGCCCGACGGTCATGCCGTCAGCTGCACATGCCGCTGCAGTCCGGCTCGGACGACGTGCTCGCGGCGGATGCGCCGGTCGTACCGCCGGGACCGCTACCTGCGGCATCGTGGAGAAGGTCCGGGCCGCGATGCCCGACGCCGCCATCACCACCGACATCATCGTCGGCTTCCCCGGCGAGACCGAGGCCGACTTCGCGCAGACCCTGGAGATCGTGCGCGAGGCGCGGTTCGCATCGGCGTTCACCTTCCAGTACTCCAAGCGGCCGGGCACGCCGGCGGCGACGATGGACGACCAGGTGCCGAAGGGCGTGGTCCAGGATCGTTACGAGCGGCTGGTCGACGTGGTCGAAGAGGTCGCCTGGGCGGAGAACCAGGCGTTCGTCGGCCGCGAGGTGGAGATCCTGGTCGCCGAGGGCGAGGGTCGCAAGGACGATCGCACGCGACCGGCTGTCCGGGCGCGGCGCGGGACAACCGGCTGGTCCACTTCTCGATGCCGGCGGATGGCCCGGTGCCGCGGCCTGGAGACCTGCTGACGGCGGCGATCACGCACGCCGCTCCGCATCATCTCGTCGCTGATTCCGCGTTGGGTGTCGGGCCTTACATCGTGCGCCGCACCCGCGCGGGCGACTCCCATGATCGCGTCCACAATGCCCGAGCGGCGGGTAACGACGGGCGGGTCTTGCTGGGAATGCCGACGATCAGATGTTGAGGCGCTCCCGGACGGCCTCGCGCATGCGGACCCGAGCCCGATCTGCGACCGCGATCGTGGCGAGGGCACCCACCGTGCCGGCGACCAGAGCCGAGATCATCCGGGCCTGAGCCGGAACGAGGTCGAAAGCCGACCAGCCGCGCAAGGCGGCGAAAACGCCGAGCCCGGTGGCGGCCGCCGCGATCAGGATGCCTTTCCGGTGCGGACGCGGCACCTCCGGCTCCGGCTGGCTCTGCCACATCGCGGCCAACCCCATCGCCGCAAGGGCGGGTCCGAGCACGCCGCCGAGACCGCCGAAGTCAATGATCGCCGCCAGCAGCCCAGCGGTGGTGAGCAGTCTCGCGGCGAGGGGTACTAACCCGTCGTGCCGCAGCGCGGGTAGCCAGGCCAGGCACAGGCCGACTCCCGTCAGCGCAACGGCGATGGCCGCCGAAATCCGCAGCGCATCCGCTGCGCCCATCACGCCGGACATTCGACCACGCCTTGCACTGTTCCGGGCGATACCCTCCGGACGTGCTCGTCTCCGCCGCTGTCTGCCCGCACCCGCCGTTGCTCATCCCTGAGCTGGCCGGGAGCGCAGCGGAGCGACTGGACGATCTCCGGGCCGCCTGCGCAGCAGCAATCGAGGCTGTCCGCGCCACGGAGCCGGAACTGCTGGTGGTCGTCGGCGCAGGCGAGGCAACTCAGCGGTACGGGCCAGGAGCCGCCGGGTCGTTCACCGCCTACGGCGTTGACCTGCCGGTGTCCCTTCCCGGCGGTACTGGTTTGCCGCAGGACGACGGCCTGCCGCTGTCGCTCGCCGTCGGCGCCTGGCTGCTCGCGCGGTTCGGCTGGGGTGGTGACGTGCCAGCGCAAGCGGTCAGCGAGGCAAGCCCGCCCGAGGAGTGCCGTCGATTGGGCAGCCAGCTTGCGCAGGAAACGGACCGGCTCGGTCTGCTCGTGATGGGCGACGGTTCCGCTGCCAGGCCGACCCCTGCTCCAGCGTTCGTCGATAACAGAGCCGAAGCGTTCGACGCCGCGGTAGCGGACGCGTTGCGCACAGCGGATCCCGCCGCACTGATGGCGCTCGACCCTGTACTGGCAACGGAGCTTCGAGCGGCCGGCCGAGCGCCTTGGCAGGTACTCGCTGGCGCAGCAGGTGAGGCGGTTTTCGACGCCGACCTGCTCTACGACGACGCACCATTCGGCGTCGGTTACCTGGTGGCTGTCTGGGAGCGACACGGCTGACCCACGTCGGTTACATGCTGGCTCCCAGTGAGCGCTACCTCCCCAAACTGTCCCCGGCCGAGCCCGCGGCGTCCTGCGCCGAGCTCGCGCCGTCGTCGACAGCCGATTCCGCGCCGCCGGCCGCGTCGGATGCCGCCTGCTGCGCCTCGTCACCGGTGCCGGAGAGATCGTCCAGCGCATCCGTGGCCATGTCAGCGCCCTTGTCAGTCTGCGCGTCGAACTTGTCACCGGTCTTCTCGTCGACGAACTCTTCGGCCTTGTCGACGCCCTCGTCCGCCTTGTCGCCGAGCCCCCCGACCATGTCGGACAGTTTGTCCTTCATCTCTTCGAGGCCCATAACGGTCTCCCTTCCGATAGGCGGCTGCACTCTCTTACTACTCGCGCGCAATTCCACCTGCAAGGGAAATGGCGCAACGTGGGGCTGAGAGACTGGTACGTGCCTGTTTCACCGCTTGTTCTCGCAGTCGTCGGCCCGACAGCGGCGGGCAAGAGCGCATTTGCCGTGGAGCTCGCACTGCGAGTTGGCGGCGAGGTCGTGAATGCTGACTCGATGCAGGTGTACCGAGGCATGGATATTGGTACGGCCAAACCGACAGTGGCTGAGCGTCGTGGTGTGCCGCATCACGTCATCGATGTCCTGGACGTGCGGGAGCCGGCCAGTGTTGCGGCGTTCCAGAGCCTTGCCCGCGCGGCAATCGACACGTGCCTGGCGCGGGGAGTGATCCCGGTCGTCGTCGGTGGGAGCGCGTTGTATGTGCGCGCCATTCTGGACCGGTTCGAGTTTCCCGGGACCGATGCTGCCGTGCGGGCCCGCCTCGAGCGGGAGCTGACAGTCGTCGGTGCGAAGGGACTGCACGAGCGGCTTTCGGAGGTCGATCCGAATGCGGCAGCGGCGATACTGCCGACGAACGGCAGGCGCATCGTGCGGGCGCTGGAGGTCGTGGAGTTGACCGGGCGACCGTTTGCGGCGTCGTTGCCGGAGCCGGTGTACGCGTACCAGCGGGTCGTTCAGCTGGGCCTGGACCTACCGCGCGACATCCTCGACCGGCGAATCGCCGATCGGGTCGACCGGATGTGGCGCATGGGGCTGGTCGACGAGGTCCGCGCGCTTGAGAAGGCCGGCCTGCGCGAGGGCCGGACGGCGGGCCGGGCGCTCGGCTACGCGCAGATCCTGGCATTCCTCGCCGACGAGTACGACGAGGAGGAGGCCAGGCGGCGAGTCATTCGGGCAACCCGCCGGTTCGCCCGGCGACAGGACTCGTGGTTTCGCAAGGATCCCCGGACCAGGTGGCTGGCCTACGACGCGGACGACGTCGTCGACCAGGCGTCGGCGTACTGCCACTGACCAGCGCCATACCATCGTCGGCTGTGGAACACCGGTTTCCGTTCGTCAAGGGCCATGGCACGGAGAACGACTTCGTGCTGCTCCCGGACCCGGATGGAACGGTGCACTCTGACCTCGATGCCGAGACGGTACGTCGGCTGACCGATCGGCATACCGGACTGGCCGCGGACGGCGTGATCCGGGTAGTGCGAAGCGCCGCACTCGACCCGACAGCTGGTTTCGCGGGCGAGGCCGAATGGTTCATGGATTACCGCAATGCCGACGGCTCGGTCGCAGAGATGTGTGGCAACGGCATCCGGGTCATGGCCCGGTACCTGTGGTCAGCGGGCCTTGTACATGGCCGCGAGTTGGTGATCGGAACCCGCGGCGGCCTACGCACCGTCCACGACGAGTCAGAGGGTTCGTACACCGTGGAAATGGGCCGTCCCGAGCGAATACCGAGTGTGCAACCGGTCAAAGTCACGACAGTCGGGCCGATTTCTGATCCAGGTGCGGTCATGGGTCGGGAAATCGACGCGATCGCAGTCCGTGCACCCAATCCACATGCGGTCGCGTTCGTCGCCGACCTCGATCAGGTCGGACCGCTGAACGAGGCGCCGCGGATCGAGCCCGAAGGCATCTTTCCTGCCGGTGCCAACGTGGAGTTCGTCGATGTTCGAGGGGATCACCACATCGCTGTGCGGGTCTGGGAGCGCGGGGTCGGTGAAACCAGGTCCTGCGGGACCGGTGTCTGCGCCGCCGCATGGGTGGCGATGCGCCGGGACGGCGTGGGCGCAGGGGCGACATATGTCGTCGATGTGCCCGGCGGGCGACTGGCTGTCACGCAGCGCTCGGACGGCACCTTGCTGCTCACCGGTCCTGCGGAAATCGGCCTGGCTGGCGAGGTCGTGCTGAACCGATTGTGACGCTGACCTGTGGGTAGGACTAATGCAGGTGCCGTCGGCAGTGGCACATGGGACGCTGGATGCCGGAATGCACGCCGTCCCCCGTCCGTTGAAAGCAGCAGTATGACGATTTCCTCCCGCCGGGCCGATGAGCCCGCTGCACCTGACGACAGCCAACGCCTGCGCGCCATTGACGATCTCGGCGCGTCGGAATCGATCGACGACACTGCGGGCGAGCTCGACCTCGAGGACCGCATCTCGCTGCGTCGCGTCGCCGGGCTGTCGACCGAGCTTGCCGACGTCAGCGAGGTCGAGTATCGGCAGCTGCGGCTCGAGCGTGTCGTCCTGGTCGGCGTATGGACTGAGGGCAGCGCCGTTGATGCCAAGAACTCCCTCATCGAGCTCGCGGCCCTGGCCGAGACAGCCGGTTCTCAGGTGCTCGAGGGGCTGGTACAGCGCCGGTCGCGGCCCGACGCGTCCACATTCGTCGGATCCGGCAAGGTGGGCGAACTTCGCGACGTCGTGCTCGAAACCGGTGCCGATACCGTCATCTGCGACGGCGAGCTGTCTGCTGCCCAGCTGCGCAACTTGGAAGACAAGGTCAAGGTCAAGGTCATCGACCGGACCGCATTGATCCTGGACATCTTCGCCCAGCACGCCAAGAGCCGCGAAGGTAAGACTCAGGTCGAACTGGCCCAGTTGAACTACCTCGTGCAACGGCTGCGGGGGTGGGGCGAGAACCTGTCCCGCCAGGCCGGCGGCCGGGCCGGTGGCGCAACCGGCGGTGTAGGCACCCGCGGTCCCGGTGAGACCAAGCTCGAGACCGACCGGCGGCGGATCCGCACTCGGATGGCGAAACTGCGCCGCGAGCTGGCAGACATGGAGGTCGCTCGCGACACCAAGCGAGCCGAGCGACGCCGCCGCGCCGTGCCCGCGGTTGCCATCGCCGGCTACACCAATGCCGGCAAGTCCTCGCTGCTCAATCGGCTGACCGGCGCCGGAGTGCTGGTTGATGATGCGCTGTTCGCCACCCTCGACCCGACTGTCCGCCGCACCGAGACGGCAGACGGTCGCGTCTACACCCTGGCCGACACCGTGGGATTCGTCCGACACCTTCCGCACCAGTTGGTCGAGGCTTTCCGCTCGACGCTCGAGGAGGTCGCAGACGCTGACCTGATCCTGCATGTCGTCGATGGGTCCGACGCCGACCCCGAGGGCCAGCTCCGAGCGGTCCGCGAGGTGCTCGGCGAGATCGGTGCGGCCGATGTGCCGGAGATTGTGGTGGTGAACAAGACCGACATTGCCGACCCGTTGGTGGTGTCCCGGTTGTCGCGACTCGAGAAGGGTGCCGTGGCGGTGTCCGCGCGCACTGGCGCGGGTATGCCGGAACTTCGGGAGGCGGTGGAGGCCGAGTTGCCGCGTCCACCGGTGGAGCTGGAGGCGCTGGTTCCGTACAACCGTGGCGAGTTGGTCTCCCGCATGCACCGAACCGGCGAGGTCATCTCCGTCGAGCACGAGCCTGGCGGCACGCGGGTTCGAGCCCGAGTGTCCGAAGGGCTCGCAGCTGCCCTGGAGCCGTTCGCGACTTCGTGACATCGGGGCCGACCGACGTCGCACGAGATGCGATGCGAGTCCGCACCGGAGGATTGACATCACGACGCGCACTTCACGACGCGCAGGAGACCACCATGTAACCGGTTACGTGGTCTGGAGCGACCATGGCGGGCAGGACCAACGGGGTCACGATTCGTGATGTCGCCGCCCGCGCGGGCGTCTCGATCGCAACCGTGTCTCGAGTCATGCGCGGGACTGCTCCGGTGGCGCCAGAGACCCGTCGGCGGGTGCTCGCCTCCCGTCAACGAGCTGCGGTTCACGCCCAGCTCGCTCGGCCGGTTGCTCGCCGAGGGCCGGCATGCCGCCAACGGCATCGTGTTCCCGGACCTGTCTGGGCCGTACTACGCCGAAGTGATCTTGGGCTATGAGGAGGTTGCCGGCGAGCTCGGTCAGTCGGTCTTGATCTTGTCGACACACGGGCGGGCCGACGCACCCGAGATGGTGCTTGATCTCGCCGGTCGTGTCGACGGATTGGTCATCCTCGGCCGCACCGTGAGCGACCAGGTCGTCGCGGAGATCGCGGCCCGCGGTCTCCCGCTCGTCCTGCTCGCGCGGCCGGGCATGGACGGCGTCGACTCGGTTCAGGCGGAGAACTCACAGAGCGCATCGCAGCTGACCCGGCATCTGCTCGCGCATGGTGCCCGCCGGCTGGCGTTTCTCGGCGACGCCGACCGCTCGCCTGATGCGTTCGATCGCTGGACCGGGATGTGTCACGCGATGTCCGAGGCCGGACTCGCCGTCGGGGAGCCGATGCCGGCTGGATTTAGCGAGGAGTCCGGGCGTCTCGCAGCGGGGGAGCTGGTCACGAGCGGACTCCCGGACGCCGTCGTCTGCGCCAACGACGAACTGGCCCTGGGACTGACCGCCGGGCTGAATGCGCTCGGGATCGCTGTTCCCAGCGACGTCGCCGTCACCGGATGGGACGACGTGATGGCCGCGCGTTATTGCGGGCTGACGACGGTGAGACAGCCGATGCGAGCGCTAGGGGCACGAGCCGCACACGCGCTCGACATGCGGATCCGCGGCGATGACGGACCTGCCCGCAACGAAGTCCTGTCAACTCAACTGGTCGTTCGCCTCAGCTGCGGACGGCATCCGGGCGCCAACGGCGCCCGGACGACCCAGCACCTGGAGGAGACCCAGTGAACAGAACAACGCCAGACGGTCATGCTGCTCGCGGCGGCGGCCCTCGTGGTCGCGGCGTGCGGTCGGGAGGAGGAGCCGCAGGCCGAGGGCACCCCTGAAGCCGAGTCCGTCGCCGAAGGCCCGGCGGAAGGCACCATCGAGGTCTGGGCGATGGGCGCAGAGGGAGAGAGCCTCGACGTCCTGGGCGAGGCGTTCACCGAAGCGAACCCAGACGCAACGGTCGAGGTCACGCCCGTCCCCTGGGAGGGAGCGCACGACAAGATCGCCACGGCCATCGCAGCGGGTGAGACTCCGGACGTCAGCTTGATCGGCACCACTTGGATGGGCGAGTTCGGCGAGACTGGCGGCCTCGACCCGACCCCGATGGACCTGTTCGAGCCCGACGAGTTCTTCGCCGGCCCATGGGAGTCGACGGTCGTCAACGGCACCTCGTACGGCGTGCCCTGGTACGTCGAGACCCGAGTCCTGTTCTACCGCACCGACCTGGCCGACCAGGCCCTCCTAGAGCCGCCGACCAGCTGGGACGAGCTCAAGTCGTTCGTTCAAGGTCTGCAGCAACAGGGTGGCGCTGAGCACGGCATCTACCTTCAGCCGGGGCAGGCCGGATCCTGGCAGACGTTCCTGCCCTTCGGCTGGCAGAACGGCGCCCAGCTGACCGATGGCAACGAGTACACGATCGACTCGCCGGAGATGGTCGAGGCGCTGGAGTACTTCACGTCGTTCTTCGACGAGGGGCTTCCCAGAACACCACGCTTGATCCGGGTGCCCTGGAGCAGGGGTTCGTCGACGGCACCATCGGCTCGTTCATCTCCGGGCCCTGGCACGTCGGCCTGATCAACGACGCCGGGGGTGAAGGCACGTTCGACGTCGTGACCCTGCCGGGCAAGGACGAGGGGATCGGCACCTCGTTCGTCGGTGGTGGCAATCTCGCAGTCTTCGCTGAGTCGGACAACCGCGACGCGGCCTGGAAGTTCGTCCAGTTCCTCACCCAGGCCGAGACCCAACAGCTGTGGTACGAGACGATCAACGACCTGCCGTCGGTGCAGTCGGCCTGGGACGCCAGCCCGTTGGCCGACGACCCGATGCTGGCGACGTTCGGAGAGCAGCTCGGGAACGCCACGCCCCGCCGGCCGTCCCCACCTGGGAACAGGTGGCGGCTGCCATCGACAGCGACATCGAGAAGGCGGTCCGCGGTGAGGTCGACCCGGCCGAGGCTGTCGCCAACATGCAGCAGCAGGCGACCTCGATCGGGACCGGTCTGTAAGTCCGATGGCAACCGTCTCCACGGCCCCGGCGCCGGTGCAGAGCCGGCCTCGGGTCACGCCGATGCGGCGCAGCCAGGCCAGAACGGCCTGGCTGCTCGCCATCCCATTCTTGCTGCTGTTCGCAGTATTCATGCTGGGCCCGGTGCTGGCGTCGCTGTTCATGAGCGTGACCGACATGCGCAGTACGGACCTGCGTAACCCGTTCGCAGTCGACTTCACCGACATCGGGAACTACGCGGACGTACTCAGCGACCCGCTGTTCCGCAAGGTTGCGGTGAACACGGCGATCTTCGTCCTGGTCGGGGTGCCGTTGACGATGGTGTTGGCGCTGGCAGCAGCAGTCGGCCTCAACGGGATCACCAGGCTGCGTGGCTTCTTCCGGCTCGGTTACTACCTGCCGGTGGTCACGAGCATCGTCGCAGTGGCCGTGGTCTGGCGATTCCTGCTCCAGCCGGACTCCGGCCCGATCAACCAGGTGCTCGGGCTGATCGGCATCGACGGGCCGGACTGGCTGGGCAGCACGACGCTGGCCTTGCCCACGCTGATCGTCATGGCCGCATGGCGCAACCTCGGCTACTTGATGGTGATCTTCCTGGCTGGGCTGCAGACCGTGCCCCGCGAGCTGCTCGAGGCAGCCGAGGTCGACGGCGCCAGCTCGTGGCAGCGGTTCCGGTACGTCACGCTGCCGATGCTTCGCCCGGTCCTGCTGTTCGGCGCCGTCATCACCGGGATCGGCTACCTGCAGTTCTTCGAGGAGCCGTTCGTCATGACCCAGGGTGGCCCGCTCGATTCCACCCGATCGATTGCCTACTACGTCTACGACCAGTTCAGCTTCGGCAACTACGGGTTCGCGGCGGCCGCCAGCTACGTGCTCTTCGTCGCCATCGTCGCGCTGACGGCCGTGCAATTCCGGATCTTGCGACCAAAGGACTGAGGGGGCGCGCCATGACGACAGTCACCCCGCCGGCCGGTGGAGTAGCGGCCGAGATGGAGGCGCCTGCATTAGAAGACCAGGGTCGGGTATCCGACGTGGAAAAGCGGTCGCCATGGTGGCTCTACGCCGTACTCGGCGTCGGCCTGCTGGCGATGAGCTTGCCGTTCATCTGGATGCTCGTGTCGTCGGTCAAACCTGAGGCCGAGGTTCGACGGATCCCCCCCACCTGGCTGCCCGAGACGTTCACCACGGACAACTACCAAACCCTCTTCGACCGGTTGAGCTTCCCGACGTACTTTCTCAACTCCACCCTGGTCGCCATCGTGGTGACACTCGGCAACGTCGTCTTCTGCTCGATGCTCGGCTATGCATTGGCCAAGCTGGATTTCCGGGGAAAGCGGGTCATCTTCGCCCTCGTGCTCGGCATGTTGATGGTGCCGGCGATCGCGATCCTGGTTCCACTGTTCGTCCTGGTCAGCAACCTGGGCTTGACGAACACGTACGCCGGCCTGATCTTGCCGTACTTGGCCGCACCGATCGGCGTCTTCTTGATGCGGCAGTACTTCCTCGGCCTGCCGGACGAACTGATCCAGGCGGCTCGTGTCGACGGCGCGAGCGAGTTTCGGATCTTCTGGAACGTCATGCTGCCGCTGTGCGGGCCGGCGCTCGCGACCTTGGCGATCCTGACCTTTCTCGGGTCGTGGAACAACTTCATCTGGCCGTTGGTGGTGGCCCAGACCGAAGACAAGTACACCTTGCCGGTCGCCCTCGCCCTGTACTCGGTCGGCCAGAACGCGACTCAGTACGGCGTACTGCTCGCGGGCGCGGTCGTCGTTGTCCTTCCGGTGATCGCAATCTTCCTCGCCCTGCAGCGGTACTTCGTCCAGGGCATCGCCATGACCGGCATCAAGTAGGAGGAGATTCGTGATGCGTTTCTTGAAGCTCGCAGTCGCAGCGGTCACCGCGACGGCTATTGCAGCAAGCTTGATGCCCGCCGCGTCGGCGGTCACGGAATCGGCCGACAAGAAGTCGGACCGTCGCTTGCTGATGGACTACACCGAAGATACGTGGACGTCGTTCGAGGCGATGCTCGAACCGACGACCGGGATGCCGGCTGACAACATCGACGGCAACCTCGACCCGACGACTCGCAGCGCGTACACGTCTCCGACGAACATCGGCGGCTATCTGTGGAGCACGGTCGTTGCGCGCGACCTGGGCATCATCGATCGGCGCGAGGCGTACCAGCGGATGAGCCAGACGCTCGACGCGGTGGCACAACTCGATCGGCACGACGACAGCGGCATGTTCTACAACTGGTATCAGCCGCAGACGCTCGAGGTGCTCCGCGTCTGGCCGGAAGATGGCAACACGGTGTACCCGTTCCTGTCCAGTGTCGACAACGGCTGGCTGGCCGCGGCACTGAAGGTTGTTGCCAGCGCCGAACCACGGTTGCGCCAGGAGGCCGATGCCCTCTTCGACAGTATGGACTTCGGGTTCTACTACGACCGAGCCGCCAAGGCCGACGTCGGACTCATCCGCGGCGGGTTCTGGGACGAGCCGCCGCCCGGCTGCTCCGTCCTTGGAAACTACCGCGCCCGCGGTTCGGACGTGTACTACACCTGCCATCACTACGGCGCGTTCAACTCCGAGCCGCGGATCGCGTCGTATCTCGGTATCGCGTCGGGGCAGATCCCGCCCGAACACTACTTCGGGCCGTGGCGGACGTTCCCCGCCGACAGCTGTGATTGGTCGTGGAGCGACCACGGTGGGATCGGTGAATGGCGCGAGTACCTCGGCGTGCAGGTATGGGAGGGCGCATACGACTACCGCGACATGTACGTGGTGCCCACCTGGGGTGGGTCGATGTTCGAAGCCCTGATGCCGGACCTGTTCGTGCCCGAGGCTCGGTGGGGTCGGGAGTCGTGGGGCGTCAACCATCCGCTGTTCGTCCAGGGCCAGATCGAGCACGGCCTGGCGGAGGCGGACTACGGCTACTGGGGATTCTCGCCGTCGAGCAACCCCATTGGCGGCTACCGCGAGTACGGCGTCGACATGATGGGCATGGACGAGCCCGGCTACACCTCCGACCAGGAGCGGACATCCACCGATCCCGGGTTCTTCACCGTCGACGGGACGCAATGCCGGGCGCCGCAGCCACCGCCTGACGAGTACGGCGACGGTGTGGTCACTCCGCATGCAGTGTTCTTGGCCCTGCCCTACGCCAAGGCCGCGGCGCTGGACAACCTGGCCAACCTGCGCCGCGACTTCGACGTGTACGGCGCCGGTGGGTTCTTCGACGCCGTGGCGGTGCGTAGCGGAACGGTGGCCCAACGGTACCTCGCACTGGACCAGGCCATGATCATGGCGGCGATCGGCAACGGGCTCCGCAACGACGTCGTCAAGCGGTACTTCGTCGATAGCGAGTTCCGGCGGGCACTGCGGCCGCTGATGGCGATGGAGTCCTTCCTGGCCGGTCCTGGAGGTGATGGTCGACCGTGACCGACGTGCGCTCGGACTGGGAGAACCGGATCGGGCGGCCTAGCGGCGAGATCGCTGACGGCACGGATGTCACGTTGCCAGTGCCGCGGGGACTTCGCGCGGCGCCTGGTCGTGGACAGGTGACGCTCAGCTGGGACCCGGTCGACGGAGCGGCAGGATACCTGGTCGGCGTGGCGTCCGGCCCGGACGGACCGTTCGTGCCGCTCGATCACGGCGGCCGCGACGTGCTGGCCGTGCCGCACGGGCCATACGTTGATACGAGTTCAGCGTCGGACCAGCGCTGGTACTCGGTTGCCGCGGTCGTCGATGTCGACCGGATCGGCTCGTGGTCAGTTCCAATCGCCGCCGGGGACGACCCGACCGATGGTGGTGCAGTGAATGTGATCGTCGATGCTGCGAAGGTCATCGGCGACTTGCAGCGGCCGTGGCGACCGATGATCGGCTCCGAGCACCTGTCCCACATGCTCTGCACGGACCGTACGGGCGGCCGGCAGATCGGCATCGAGTTGCAGGAGGCTCTACGCGCGGCTCATGACGTCCTGGGTGTCCATACAGTCCGAGCGCACGCAATCCTCTGCGACGATCTCGGGGTCTACCGCGAGATCGGCGGACAGCCGGTCTATGACTTCGCGGGTGTCGACCGCGTGTACGACACGGTGTGCGAGCTCGGCTTGCGGCCGGTCGTCGAACTGTCGTTCATGCCACGGGACCTCGCGGTGGACCCTGCAAAGACGGTCTTCGAGTACCAGGCGATCGTGTCGCCGCCGAAGGACTGGGAGCGGTGGCGGGAGCTGGTTCGCAATCTCGCGGACCACCTGGTCGGCGATACGGGCGCGCCGACCTGCGGGATCGCTGGGCGTTCGAGGTGTGGAACGAGCCCAACCTGGAGGTGTTCTGGGCTGGCACCCCGGAGGAGTACTTCCGGCTCTACGACGTCGCGGCGGAGGCGATCAGGTCAGTCGACCCCGCACTGCAGGTCGGCGGTCCAGCATCGGCGGCTGCCGGATGGGTTGAGCAGACGCTCCGCCATGCCGACGCGAACGGTTCGGCGCTGGACTTCGTCTCAACCCACACGTACGGGAGCCCGCCGCTCGATTTGCGACCGCTGCTGGAGCGCCACGGCCGGACGGGGACCCCGCTGTGGTGGACCGAGTGGGGGGTGAGCCCAACGCATTTCGACTCGGCGAGCGACTCGGTCTTCGGTGCCGCGTTCTTGCTGCGCGGGATGACGTCAGCGATGGGCCGGATCGAAGCGCTCGTCGTACTGGGTCGTCTCGGACCACTTCGAAGAGCTCGGGCCGCCCGCCCGCGTTGCTGCACGGCGGCTTCGGGCTGCGGACGGTCGGCAATCTGCGCAAGCCGCGCTGGTGGGCGCTCGAGCTGCTGGAGCGGCTCGGCTCGCGCCGGGTGGACGTCACTGTGTCCGGCGACGGAGGTGGATCGCTCGTCGAGGCCGTGGCGGCGCGACGGAGACGACGGCACAGCGGGCGTTCTGCTCTGGAACGGCACGCTCGACCAGAGCAAGGCAGGCGGCGACCAAGCGCTGGCTCGTCATGTCACGGTGCAGGTGATGGGGCTGGACCCGGCTGCGGCGTACCTCCTACGGCATTATCGGGTCGACGCCGATCATTCGAATATCAGCAGGGTGTGGGCCCGGATCGGTCGACGGAGCGGCCTGGCCCGACGATGATCAGTGGGCCGAGCTCCAGCGGGCCGACCGGCTCGAGGAACTCGAGACGCCCGAGATGCTCGAGCCGGCTCGGCGAGGCGATGGTCGCGTTCGACCTGCCCGATGCCGGGCATCTCGTTTTTGGAGCGTTGATCCCGGGGACGGCGCTGGCCCTGAGAGGGACGGAGCTGACTATCCACGCTCCTGCTGGCTGGCGGCCGCCGAGGTGCTGGGCGAGGAAGCGCTCGGCGGCGGCGTAGAAACGTTCGCGGTTCTCCGGGCTTGGCGAGGCCGTGGCCCTCGTCCTCGAACAGCAGGTACTCGTGGTCGATGCCCTTCTCGGTCAGCGCCGCGACGATCTGCTCGGCCTCGACCTGGTTGACCCGGGGGTCGTTCTTGCCCTGGGCGATGAGCAGCGGGATCGGGATGTCGTCGACCCGGGACAGCGGCGAGCGCTCCCAGAGGAAGTCGTGCTCGGTCTCGGGGTTGCCGACCTTGGTGTGGAACAGCGCGATCATCGGCTTCCAGTACTCGGGCACCGACTCGATCAGCGTGATCAGGTTCGACGGCCCGACCATGTCGACGGCGCACCGGAACGACGTCGGGCGTGAACGCGGCCCCGACCAGCGCGGCGTAGCCGCCGTACGAACCGCCGTAGATGCCGACCCGGTCCGCGTCGACCCAGCCCTCGGCGACCAGGTGGTCGACGGCGTCGAGCAGGTCGTCGTGCATCGCGCGCCCCCACTCCTTGTCGCCGGCGTTGCCGAACGCCTTGCCGTAGCCGGTCGAGCCCCGGTAGTTGACCTGGATGCAGACGTAGCCGCGGTTGGCGAGCCACTGCGCCTCCGGGTCGTAGCCCCACACGTCGCGGGCCCACGGCCCGCCGTGCACGTTGAGCACGGCCGGCAGGCCGACTCGCGCTCGACACCGGGCGGGAACGTCACGTAGCCGTGGATCGTCGAGCCCGTCGCGGGCGTCGAACGAGAACGGCTCCATCACCGCGAGGTCGTACTCGTCGAGTGCGGGCTTGTGTGCGAACAGGAAGGTCAGCTCGACCTGTCGTCCCGGTCGTACACGTAGTAGCGGACCGGCCCGTCGGACGGTGTGTCGGACGACCAGCCAGCGCCGGTCGGTTCGCTCGGAGCGGGAGATGCCGATCTCGCCCTGCAGCCGGGTCCGCAGCGCGTCGACCTCGGTGCCGAGCTGCCGGATCGAGGTGGACCCATTGCTCGCGCTCGGCGAGGAAGACCACCGACTGCGGCTCAAGCGTTTCCGGGTCGGACAGCACGAACGCGACGTCGTACTCGGGGTCCTCGGCGCGAGCACGGTCTCGTCGCCGGTGTCCAGGTCGACCCGCAGCAGCCGCGACGGCGTTGGCGCCGACGCTGGAGAGCAGGAACGCCGCGGATCCGTCGCGGTTGAAGCCGTACACGCCGGTGGTCACGAGGTCGTCGGCGCGGGATCTCGAGCCAGGGCGCGTCGTGGCCGGTCGACACGGTCGCGGAGATGGACGACCGCGCCGCCATCGGGCGTCATCGCCACACCGCCCCGGACGGCGAGGTCGGAGTCGATGAGCCAAGCCGGCGTAGCCAGGGTTGGTCTCGATCTTGTCGAACGCTCCGGTCTCGAGATCGAGGCGATAGACGTCGTGCAGCATCGGGTTGTCGGCGTTCAGCCCGACCAGCATCGTCGTCGGGATTCCATCGGTTGTGCGCGAGGACTGTCGCCTGCGACGCCCTCGCCGGAGTGACCAGCCGCGCGTCGCCGGAGCCGAGGTCGAGACGGTACAGCCGCCAGTCCTCGTCGCCGTCGGTGTCCTGCACGTACACCAGCGTGCGGTCGTCGTGGCAGAACGCGAAGGTCCGGATTCCGCGGCCGCGGTCGTGGGTCACCGGCTTGGCCGCCGACGGGTCGTCGGCCGGGCCCACCCAGACGTTGAGGACGCCCTCGTCGGGAGCGATGAAGCCGAGCAGCATGCCGTCAGGAGACAACGACGGGTGATATTCGCTCGGGATTGCCGAACAGGACGTCTCGGGGGATCAACGGCACGGCGTCGTAGGTCGTCTTCACGGCCTCGATCTCATCACGAGGCGATCTGTCCACCGGATGCGGGACCGATAGCGTGACCGAGTGACTGCCGAGTCCGGCCCGGTCGACCCTGGGCGGGTTCGCAAACTGCTCGCGGCCGCGGTCGACGCCCTCGGTGGCAGCGAGCGCGCCGGTCAGGTGCAGATGGCCGAAGCCGTTGCCACGGCGCTGAATAGGGGTGAGCACCTGCTTGTCCAGGCGGGAACTGGCACGGGCAAGTCGCTCGCTTATCTCGTGCCGGCGTTGCTCCATGCGCACGCGGCCGACAAGCCGGCTGTCGTCGCCACCGCAACGCTGGCGTTGCAGGCACAGCTCGTCGATCGGGACTTGCCGTTGTTGGCGCGGGCGGTTGAGCCGGTACTAGGGCGATCACCGAGTTGGGCGACGCTGAAGGGTCGGGCCAACTACGCCTGCCTGCACAGGGTTCGGGAGGGCGCGCCGGACGACCAAGGCGAGTTGGTGCCAGTTGCCGCTGTGTCCTCTACAGCGATCGGCGCCGAGGTTGTGCGCGCCAGGGCCTGGGCCGAGGAGCAGGCCTCGATCGCTGCGACCGCGGAACGGGATCGGCTCGAGCCAGGCGTGAGCGACCGCGCCTGGGCGCAGGTTTCGGTGAGCGCACGCGAATGCCTGGGTGCTGCGAAGTGCCCGTACGGTGCGGAGTGTTTCGCCGAGCGGGCCAGGGCACGAGCCGACGACGTGGATGTCATTGTCACCAACCATGCGTTGTTGGCGATCGATGCCCTGGAAGGGGCACCGGTTTTGCCCGACCACGACGTCGTCGTCGTAGACGAAGGCCACGAGCTCGCAGCCCGCGTGACGAACATGGCGACGGCCGAGCTGTCGCCGGGCCTCGTCGAGCGGGCCGCGAAACGGGCCCGGTCATTCGTCGACGCGGAAGCATCCGATGGACTCGCTGAGCGCGGTGAAACCTTGCGCCGCGCGCTCGCGGACGCCGACCAAGGCCGGCTCGACGAGCTCCCCGGGACCCTTGCGATGGCAGTGGTGAGCGTCCGGGATGCGGCCCGGACGGTTCAGTCGGCGTTCGCAGGTGGTTCGGCGGCCGACCGCGAGCCAGACGTCGAGGCCGGTCGTCGCGCGGCGATCACGATGGTGGACGAGATCTTCCAGACCGCGGCCCGGATCGCCGCGCACGGTGAGGGCGACGTGGTGTGGGCCGAAGACAGAGATCGTGGGCCGCGCATACTTCGGGTCGCGCCATTGTCGGTCGCCGCATTGCTGCGTGATGGGCTGTTCGAGTCGTCGACGGTCGTGGCCACATCCGCGACGATGCAGCTCGGCGGTTCCTTCGACGCCGTCGCTCGGTCGGTCGGCCTGGTTGGTGATGGTGCACCGCCGCATCGCAGCCTGGACGTGGGATCGCCCTTCGACTACGCGAAGCAGGCGATTCTGTACGTCGCGCCGGACTTGCCGCCACCGGGTCGGGATGGGCTGCGTCCGGAGGCCCTCGATGTGCTGGCCGAACTCATGGTTGCCGCCGACGGGCGGACCCTCGGTCTGTTCTCGTCGCGTCGAGCGGCCGAGGAAGCTGCCGACGAACTGCGGGCCCGTGCTCCCACGCTCCCATTGCTCTGCCAGGGTGACGATGTCGTGGCGACGCTGGTGCGGCGGTTCGCCGCGGAACCGCAGACATCGCTGTTCGGCACGCTGTCACTATGGCAAGGAATCGACGTACCGGGTGGCAGCTGCCAGTTGGTCGTGATCGACCGGGTCCCGTTTCCACGGCCGGACGACCCGCTGCAGTCGGCCCGCCAGCGCGCGGTGGAACGCTCCGGCGGCAACGGCTTCATGACCGTCGCCGCGACTCACGCCGCGCTACTGCTGGCGCAGGGCGCCGGTCGGCTGATCCGCGACGCAAGCGATCGGGGGGTTGTCGCCGTTCTCGATCCACGGTTGGTGCGAGCACGGTACGGCGCATTCCTACGGGCCTCGCTCCCACCGATGTGGTTCACCACGCAGCGGTCGGTAGCCGTCGGGGCATTACAGCGGCTGGCCGCCCAGGTAGCGCTCAGTGGTTCCGAAGTGCCTTGATCAACTCGCCCTTGTTCAGCGACGAGCGGTCTTCTCGTCCTTGATGCTCGATCTGGGCACGACGACCGCCTCCTTTCATGCGGTGCCCATACCCAGCGCCAAGCGACGGAAGCGTTTGCCGCGATGCCTAAACCCTGCGCATCACCGCGACGACACGGCCGAGAATCGTCGCCTGGTCACCGTCGATCGGGTCGTAGACCGGGTTCTGCGGCATCAGCCACACGTGGCCGTCCCGCCGCTTGTAGGTTTTGACCGTCGCCTCGCCCTCGATCATCGCCGCGACAATCTCACCGTTCTCGGCAACCGGCTGCTGTCTGACGACAACCCAGTCGCCGTCGCAGATCGCGACGTCGATCATCGAGTCGCCGGTGACGCGCAACATGAACAGCGTGCCTTCGCCGACGAGCTGGCGGGGGAGCGGGAACACGTCCTCGATGGCCTGTTCGGCGAGCACCGGCCCGCCGGCGGCGATGCGGCCGACAACCGGGACGTAGGACGGTGCGGGCCGCTGGTCGTCGCGACCGGTCTCGTCGTCGGCCGGGGCAGCCGAAAGGCCACCAGGTGTCAGTACCTCGAGCGCGCGCGGGAGGTTCGCGTCGCGGCGGATGAAGCCCTTGGTTTCCAGTGCGTGCAGCTGGTGCGACACGCTCGACGGGCTCGCCAAGCCGGCCGCCTTGCCGATCTCGCGCATGGTCGGCGGATAACCACGACGCTCCAGCGCATCGCGAATGACCTCGAGCACACGGCGCTGCCGCGGGGTGAGTCCGTCCGGATCTTGAGTCGAATCGGCAAGGGCGTGAATGGTCCCGCCCGCCCGCTGGTCGTCTCCGCGTTGCCTGCTCACGCCGGCCTCCTCTGGCCTTGGATGAGTCCGGAAATCAATGGTGGCCGTCCGCTCCGGCGGACCTGTCATCTCCGACGGTAGACCTGTCGACCGACACGATCAAACACCTGTTCGACCGTGTCTCGACTTTGTCAGACCCGAGGTGTAGAACTCGTACGTGCGTTCGATCGAACGATTGTACGACCGTGGGAGGCCGAGATGACGACGACCGTGACGCTGTTGCCGCTGAAGGCAATACCGAATCCGCCGGCCGCACGGTCGGTGCGGGTGGTTCGGCCGGCCCAGACCCCGTCCAGCCGTCGGCGGCCGAGCCCGGCGGGGCGCCGCGCCGGCACACCCAGGCCAGCGTCGTGTGAGCGTTCGTATCCGCCCGATCTTCGTGGCTCGCGCCTGACCGGCCGGGGGAGGGTGGTTGTGGGGCTTGCCTGGCTGGTGCTGGGCGTGGTCGCCGCCGTTCCGATCCTGCGAATGGACGCGGATCTCCCTGAGCAGCCAGCGGTGACCACGACGATGGTCGTGGACCAGGGAGACACGCTCTGGGCGCTGGCGCGCGAGGTCGACGCTGCGGCCGATCCGCGAACGATCGTCGACGCCATCGTCGAGCTCAATAGCTTGCGCACCGGCGCCGACATCCATCCCGGCGATGTGCTCGTGGTCCCGGCGGCGGCGGGCTAGCCGCGGGCGACACGCCGAGCCGGTCAGGGTGCCCAGGGTCATGACCTGCGGTGATGAACCCACCGAAACAACAGGCCCGAAAACGGTTGCGCGCGCGGCGGCTGTGGACGTACGGTAATCCCTATATATAGTAGTTACAGCAGTGTAAGTCATCCACAACTTGTGGTCCGTCGCCCACAACTTCTCCTCAGGAGATCCACAGGTTCTCCACCGTGGACCGGACCCGGTCGGGGCTGACGAACGCCGCCGCACCGCTCGCGAAAGGAGGGGTCGCTGTGCACTGTCCGTTCTGCCGCAACCCCGACAGCCGGGTCGTCGACAGCCGGACGGCCGACGACGGGACGGCAATCCGGCGCCGCCGCCAGTGCCCGGAGTGCGAGCGTCGGTTCACGACCGTGGAGCACGTGACCCTTGCGGTGGTCAAGCGGTCTGGAGTCACCGAGCCGTTCAGCCGAGACAAGGTGATCGCGGGGGTCCGCAAGGCGTGCCAGGGCCGAGGCGTGGGCGAGGATGCACTCGCCCGGTTGGCTCAGCGGGTCGAAGACCGCATCCGGGCCGCCGGCGCGGCTGAGGTGCCGAGCAACGAGGTGGGCCTGGCGATCCTCGGGCCGTTGCGTGAGTTGGACGAGGTCGCGTACCTGCGCTTCGCCAGCGTGTACCGCGGCTTCGACTCGCTGGCCGATTTCGAAGCCGAGATCTCGATGCTGAGGGCGGAGCGGGGGGAGACGGTCCCCGAGCCGCAGCCGAGGATCCGTAGCTGATGCAGTGCGCCAGCGCGGAAGGAACACCGACAGACAACCACGACCGACTCGGGGCAGGGCCCGAGCGGGGGACATCGACAGGGAGCGGGGAATGACCGAAACGGTGAGCGGCCAGAGCCAGAACGCCGATGAGAACCGTCGGAGCAGGCCGAAGGTTGTCCGCGGGCTGACGATCGAGCGGATCTTCACCACTCCGGGGGTTCACCCGTACGACCAGGTGAGCTGGGAGCGGCGCGATGTCGTCCAGCAGAACTGGAAGACCGGTGAGACCGTCTTCGAGCAACGCGGCGTCGAGTTCCCCGACTTCTGGTCGGTCAACGCTTCCACCATCGTCACGACCAAGTACTTCCGCGGCGCGGTCGGTACCGACGTCCGGGAGTGGAGCTTGCGGCAGCTCGTCGACCGGGTCGTCAAGACCTACCGCCGGGCCGGTGAGGAGTACGGCTACTTCGCCACGTCCGACGACGCCGAGGTGTTCGAGCACGAGCTCGCCTGGATGCTCGTGCACCAGGTGTTCTCGTTCAACTCCCCGGTCTGGTTCAACGTCGGCACACCCTCACCCCAGCAGGTCAGCGCCTGCCAGCCGTACGACGCTTTGGTCAACACGCCGGCCGGCCTGGTTCCCATCGGCAAGCTTGTCGACGACGACGCGGTCGGCACGAAGGTATACGACGCCCAAGGCGTCACCCGGATCGTCGCCACCCAGGCCAACGGTGTGAAAGACGTCCTGCGCCTGCACACCAAGGCCGGCTACCTGCTCGACGTCACTGCGGACCACCTGGTGTGGAAGAGCACTGGCGACGGCACCGGCCGGTTTGTCGACGCCGGCACCCTACGCCCGGGCGATCAGCTCGAATGGCATCGGCGCGCCGCTGAAGGCGAGTCCGAGATCAGGTCTCAGGACATTGCTGAGGCAGCGCTGGCAGGCTGGCTTCAGTCGGATGGGTTTGTCGGCCAGTACCAGGGAACGAACCGCTCACTGACCATCGAGGCAATGACGGTAACCGATGCCGAACTCGCCTGGGTAACGAAGGCGATCGATGAGGTGTTTCCAGGCGTACATCGTCACGAACGTCGGGTCCGGACGCTGGACAAGACGCTGGATTGCCGCCGGACACGGCTGTACGGACATGGCTCGGACAACTTCGTTGATTCGTGGGGTCTTCGGCGCCGCGGAACCGAGATGGAGGTGCCCACGCACCTGTTTGCGGCACCGCTGCCAACAGTGGCTGCGTATCTGCGGAGCATCTTCCAGGCCGAAGGATATGTCTCACGGCGGGAACGCTCGACGCTTCTTGCTGCCGACATGATTTCCGAGAATCTGATACGGGGGATTCAGCGTCTGCTGCTTCGGTTTGGCATCTTCTCGCGGGTTGCATACAAGCCAGATGCCCGAGCGACACGACACGGTTGCTGGAGCGTGCGGATCCAGAATGCTGGTGATCGGCGGGTGTTTGCCGACGAGATCGGCTTTATCGATCCAAGAAAGGCGAGGGCTCTTGAGGCAAGTTTCGACATCCCTGGCCGGGGAGCGAGAGAGATCAAACGGCTGGAGATCGCGCGTATCGAGAAACTCGGTTCAATGGAGGTCTACGACATCCAGACCGAGAGTGGTGAGTACCTCTCTGGCGGCCTCCGCGTACACAACTGCTTCATCCTCGCCGTCGACGACTCGATCGACTCGATCCTGAACTGGTACCGCGAAGAGGGGTTGATCTTCAAGGGCGGATCCGGCTCCGGGATCAACCTCTCCCGGATCCGCTCGAGCAAGGAGCTGCTGTCCTCCGGCGGTACCGCGTCAGGTCCGGTGAGCTTCATGCGCGGTGCTGATGCCAGCGCCGGAACAATCAAGTCCGGCGGCGCGACCAGGCGCGCGGCCAAGATGGTTGTGCTCGACGTCGACCACCCCGACGTCGCAGAGTTCATCGAGACCAAGGCGCGCGAGGAGGACAAGATCCGCGCCCTGCGCGACGCCGGGTTCGACATGGACCTCGGTGGCAAGGACATCGTGTCCGTGCAGTACCAGAACGCCAACAACTCGATCCGGGTATCCGACGAGTTCATGCAGGCGGTCGAGAAGGGCGACCCGTTCGGTCTGCGGGCTCGGCTGACTGGCGAGGCGGTCGAGACCGTCGACGCCAAGCAGCTGTTCCGTTCCATGGCGCAGGCTGCGTGGGAGTGTGCCGACCCTGGCATTCAGTACGACAGCACGATCAACGACTGGCACACGAATCCGGAAACCGGACGTATCACCGCAAGTAACCCATGCAGTGAATACGTGTCATTAGATAACTCTTCCTGCAATTTGGCCAGTCTCAACCTCATGAAGTTCTTGGGTGATGACGACACGTTCGACGCGGACCTGTTCCGTCGCAGCGTCGAGCTGGTCATCACCGCGATGGACATCTCGATCTGCTTCGCAGACTTCCCGACTCCGGCGATCACCGAGACGACCCGCGCTTACCGCCAACTGGGCATCGGCTATGCCAACCTCGGTGCGTTGCTGATGGCGACCGGGCACGGCTACGACTCCGAAGATGGCCGGTCGCTGGCAGCGGCGATCACGTCGCTGATGACCGGTGCGGCATACAAGCGATCCGCCGAGCTGGCCGGCGTCGTCGGCCCGTACGACGGATACGCGCGCAACGCCGACGCGCACAAGCGGGTCATGCGAAAGCACGCGGCGGCCAACGACAACCTGCGGACCTTGCACGACCTGGACCGGCCGATCCATGCGATGGCGACCGAGGCCTGGCAGGAGGGCCTGGCCCTGGGGGTGGCCAACGGTTGGCGTAACGCACAAGCGAGCCTGCTCGCGCCGACGGGCACAATCGGCTTGATGATGGACTGCGACACGACCGGCATCGAACCGGACCTGGCGTTGGTCAAGTTCAAGAAGCTGGTCGGCGGCGGTTCGATGCAGATCGTCAACCAGACGGTGCCTCGTGCGCTGCGTCGGCTCGGATACCAGGAGGAGCAGGTCGAGGCGATCGTTGAGCACATCGCTGAGCACGGCAACGTCATCGACGCACCCGGGCTGCGGCAAGAGCACTACGAGGTCTTCGACTGCGCGATGGGCGCCCGATCCATCAGCCCGATGGGCCACGTCAACATGATGGCGGCGGTCCAGCCATACCTTTCCGGTGCAATTAGCAAAACGGTCAATATGCCCGAATCTGCCACCGTCGAAGAGATCGAGCAGATCTACTTCGAAGGCTGGAAGCTCGGGCTCAAGGCACTGGCGATCTACCGGGACAACTGCAAGGTGGGCCAGCCGCTGTCGGTGTCGAAGCGCTCGGGGAAGGACGCTGCGGGCGCTCCGGGCACCGAGGCTGAAAGCGGCCCCGAGGTCGTAGTCGAGTACCGGCCGACCCGGCGGCGGCTGCCGAAGTCGCGGCCGAGCCGCACAACGTCGTTCACAGTGGGAGGCGCTGAGGGGTACATGACCGCTGGTTCCTATCCCGACGACGGGCTGGGCGAGGTGTTCCTCAAGCTCGGCAAGCAGGGCTCGACGCTCGCCGGTGTGATGGACGCCTTCTCGATCGCAATCTCCATCGCGCTGCAGTACGGGGTGCCGCTGGAGACGTACGTGCAGAAGTTCACCAACATGCGGTTCGAGCCGTCGGGCATGACCGACGACCCGGACGTGCGGATGGCCCAGAGCGTGGTCGACTACATCTTCCGCCGGTTGGCGTTGGACTACCTGCCGTTCGAGTCGCGGTCCGCCTACGGCGTGTACACCGCGGCGGAGCGAGCACGGCAACTCGACACCGGTGAGTACGCCCCGATCGAGGATGACGTCGACGTCGAGGCGCTGCGCCAGTCCGCACCAGTGGAGAACCCGCCAGCGGAGGCCACTGCCGCGGACGAGGCTGGAGAAGACGAAGACGTCATCGAGGCGACCGCCAAGCCGGTGCCGGCGCAGGCGCACACGTCGACTGAGTTGCTCGAGATGCTGCAGGGCACCACGACCGACGCGCCACTGTGTGTCACCTGCGGTACCAAGATGCGCCCGGCCGGCAGCTGCTACGTCTGCGAGGGCTGCGGCTCCACCAGCGGCTGCAGCTGACCAGACGCGGGCAGAGCTGCGAGAAAGGAGCGTTGCTGGGGCAATAGGACCAGCAACGCTCCTTGATCATGGCGATCCAGCGAAGGAGGCCGGTTCCAGAAAGACCACCGGGATGATCCGATCGGTGCGCGACTGATAGTTGCGGTACCCGGGGTAAGCCGCGACGATGCGTGGCCACCAGAGTTCGCGTTCGCTCTCGTTTGCGGTGCGGGCCCGAACTGCCCAGCGTTTCGTCTGGACCTGGACCGTGGCTCGCGGTTCATCCGTCAAGTTCACGTACCAGTCCGGGTGGTGCGGCCGGCCTCCCCACGATGCGATCACCACCAACGTGGAGTCCTCACGCAGGTAGAGCAGCGGAACCGTATGCGGCTTCCCGGTCGCTGAGCCCCGGGTCGTGAGCAGCAACATGTCGTTGCGAACGAGCCGGCGGCCCACGACACCACCGGTGAGTCGGTAGAGCAGGACGTGCAGCCGGGACAACCGTCGAGCAGTCGAGTCACGCACAGCGATTGGCGAGTCTAGGGTGCGGTCACATGGTCGAAGGCGCCGAAGCGATCTACCAGCGGGCTCGGCAAGCCGCCGACGCCGAAGGTCGGCTACCGATGCCGCCGATTGCCGACTGGGCCACGTTCCCGTTCGACGGCGACCTGCGGGTGCGGCCGCTGGAACCGCCGGCCGAGGTAGACCGCCCGCGAGAGGGGGAGGACGCTGCCGACTGCTGGCGCTGCCGGCAACGGGACAGCGACGCGATCTGGAGCAACCAGCACTGGATCGTCGCACCGTTGGCGAAGCCGTCAGGGCTGCCGGTCGTCGTGATCCTCTTCTCCCGCGGGCATTACGACCTCGGGGACCTGCCGACTGACGTGCTCACCGGGCTCGGCCCGCTGATCCAGCGCATCGAACGCGCCATCATCAGCCTGGGCGAGATCGGCCGGGTGCATGTGTGTCGATGGGGTGATGGCAGCGCGCACTTTCACACCTGGTTCTTCGGCCGACCGGCCCGGCTCCCTCAGACCGTCGGCAGCTTCGCCCCGATCTGGGCCGACATCCTTCCCTCGGTACCCGAATCGACCTGGCGGGCGACGCTCGCCGAACTCGGCCGACGGCTGGCCGCTGATGGCGACGCCGACCACATCTAGCGAAGCCGCCGGTGGATCGGTCGGGCGTACGCTGACCCGACGGCCACGCGACGACGACTTGGAGGCCAGGTGCCCGACGCCGTTCGTCCGGCTGCCCGCGTGGCCGCGATCACCGAATCGTTGGCGCCGCTGCGGAGCTACCTCGAGGTCCGGGACGCGTTGCGCCGGCAGCCGAGCGTGTGCGACTTCGTTCTCGGCAACCCGCAGGAAATGCCGCTGCCAGGATTCGTCGACGCCATCCGGCGGCACGCCGAGCCGCAGGACAAGGACTGGTTCGCCTATAAGTGGTCTGAGCCAGCCGCCCGGGAGGTGGTCGCCAAGGCGCTTCGTGAGTGGCGGGGGCTGCCCTTCGAACCGGAGGACATCGCGCTGACTCCCGGCGCGTTCGGGGCGCTCGAGACGGCGTTCCGGGCGTTCCTCGACCCTGGTGACGAGGTGGTGTTCTCGCTGCCACCGTGGTTCCTCTACGAAGCCATGCTGCTTTCTGCTGACGCTGTGCCGGTCAAGGTGCGCGTGCGGCCCGACGACAACGATCTCGACCTCGACGCGATCCGGTCGGCCATCGGACCCAGCACCAGGGCCGTCATCGTCAACACCCCGCACAACCCCACCGGACGCATTTATCCGCCCGAGACCTTGGCAGCTCTGTCAGAGCTGCTCACCGACGCGTCCGACCGGTGGGGGAGAACGATCTGGCTGATCTCCGACGAGCCGTACGCCCGGCTGGTGTTCAGCGACGCCGAGTTCCACAGCCCGAGCGAGTTCTATCCCTACACGCTGATCGCCTACAGCTACGGCAAGGTGCTGCTGACCCCCGGCGAGCGGATCGGCTGGCTCGCCTTGTCGCCGTCGATCCCTGACCGCCCACCGCTGCGCGAGGCGATCGAGCTGTCCCAGATGGCGGCGGGCTGGCTGTTCCCGAACGCCGTGCTGCAGTACGCAATTGACGACCTGGAACGGCTCTCGATCGACCTGACTGATCTCGAGGCCAAGCGCAACAGGCTGGCGAGCGAGCTCACGGCGGCCGGCTACGACCTGCGAGTCCCCGAGGGCACGTTCTACCTCTGGGTGCGTTCGCCTGACCCTGACGACCTGGCGTTCTGTCGGCGGCTGGCCGATCAGAACGTCCTGGTGCTGCCCGGCACGATTTGCGAGGTGCCGGGGCACTTCCGTATCTCGTTGACCGCGAGCAACGACATGATCGACCGGGCTCTTCCGACGTTCCGGGCAGCGTGGAGGCGATAGGTGGCTGAGCGGCTACGTCGGGACGTGCGGACCGCTGTCGTCTGGGACGTGTTGTCCAATGCTCTGATCAAACGAACGGCCGAGACAGGGCGGGATCACGTCGACATCGTCGACGCGGGCGGGGGCACTGGCGGGTTCGCCGTACCCCTCGCCGCGCAGGGACACCGGGTGACTGTGGTCGATCCCAGTCCCGACGCGCTCGCAGCGCTGGAGCGGCGAGCCGCCGAGGCTGGTCTGCGTGGTCGGGTCAATGCCGTTCAGGGCGACGCAGCGGACCTGGTGGAGCTGCTCGGACCCGATTCCGCCGACGTGGTGCTCTGCCACGGCGTCCTCGAGGTCGTCGACGATCCGAGCGAGGCGCTGAGCGGTGTCGTGGCTGTCCTTCGCCCCGACGGGCTCGCCAGCGCGCTGGTCGCACAGCGCATCGCCGCCGTCCTTGCGCGAGCGGTCGCAGGTCATCTTGCCGACGCACGACACGCACTGCAGGATCCCGCTGGCCGGTGGGGGGTCGGCGACCCGCTGCCGCGACGGTTCGACGAGCCGGGCGTGCGCGGTCTGTTCGAGGCGGCCCGAATGCGGGTACTCGAGGTGCATGGGGTGCGGGTTTTTGCAGATCTCGTGCCGGGTGCGCTGGTTGACGACCCCGCGAATCTGCGCGATCTGCTCGATCTCGAGACCACGGTTGCCGGCCATCCGGCCTTCCGGGCCATTGCCGGACAGCTGCATGTGCTCGCTGCGCGCGAGCGGAGCGACGGGGCCGCCGACTGAGGGTGCCCCAACGTGCGGAATGCTGGGAACCGACTGCTTACGGACTGCGTTGGTTACACAGGGCTGGCTTTCGTCGGTCAACCCGCCCGCCTATGCTGATGGCAGTCACGCGACGGCATTCTCAGGAGGGACCGGTGCCTCTCTCCGACCATGAGCAGCGCCTGCTCGAGCAAATGGAGCGCGCGCTGTACGCCGAGGATCCGAAATTCGCCACGACCATGCGCGGCGCCGACCTGCGCCGTCGTTACCGCCGTCGGGCGGTCGCCGCCGGCTTCGTGTTCCTCCTCGGAATCGTCGTGCTCATGACCGGCGCCATCAGCAGGATCTACCCCGTCGGGGTCGCCGGCTTCGTCGTCATGCTCGTCTCCGCCTGGTACGCCGTGACCTCCTGGCGGCGGGTCCCGGCGGTCGGTGAGATCGGCACGTTCGACCCAGGTGGGGTGGAGAAGCCGCAGGTCAGCCGCAGCAAACCGAGCCGGATCGCGGCAGCGCGCCGGCGCGGTTTCATGGAGCGAATGGAAGAACGCTGGCGCCGCCGTCGCGAAGGCGGTCCCGGTCGCTAGGTCGGGGTCAGCGCCGCCGTCCTGCCAGCTCGCCGGCCCGATCCCGCACTCGGGCTCCTGCCGCGTCCATCCAGTCCAAGCCGTCAGCGACCCGGTTCGCCGTCGTCACCATGGCATCGCGAGTGGCCGCAGGCCAGATCAGCGCACCGACCCGCTGCAGCACAGGCCGTGAGCGCAGGACGGACCTGCGCAGCATGGCCGAGTCGGCCTGCAAGCCCTCGGGGTCATCCGGACGAGTCGAGTAGCGAGCCCGCTCGGTCGTAGCGACGACATGGTTGAGCAGATCGCTCGAGTCGGCGTCGAGCTTCGCCGTCGTTGCCAGTGCAGTTCCGGTCTGTCGTGGAGTGGCCGCCGGGTCCCAGTCGAATCCGGCGTCCCTGGCGGTGTCGCGCAGGTCTGCCCAGGCGGCCTCAGCCTCGCCCACTTGGTCGCCGCCAACCCGTCGCCAGCGCCATGCTCGCCGGATCCGCGCGATGGCGGCCGGCACCGCTAGCACCAGGGAGCCGCCGGCAACAGCCAGCATGACGGCGATCCACGGCGAGACACCTGCGTCAGCACTGTCGGCCGCACCGAGTTCGGGGTTCAGCGCGCCGGGAAGCGCGCCGTCGGGTGGGGCGGTCTGACCCTGCGGAACGTTCGGCTGCGCGGGCGACTCTGCGCCCAGCGGCGGGGGGATGGTCCAGGGTGGCACGCCCCCGGTCCGGCTCGCGGGGGTCGGTTCGAATCGGACCCATCCGGTGCCGTGGAAATAGAGCTCGGGCCAGGCATGGGCGTCGTGCGTCCCCACTACCCAGCTTCCGTCCTCCTGCGCGGTTCCTGGGGTGAAACCCACGGCGACCCGGGCTGGAATGCCGAGGGCTCGGGCCATGACCGCCATGCTGGCGGCGAACTGTTCGCAGTAGCCGCGGCGGTTCTGCAGAAAGTTGACCAGGGCTGACGATGAGTTGCCCGGTGCGGTTTCGAGGTCGTAGACGAAGCCGCCATCGGACCGGAAGAAGGCTTGCAGCGTAGCGGCGCGCTCGAACGTGGTGGCTGCGTCGGCAGTCACTTCCCGCGCCAGGTCCAACACTTCCACAGGGATGTCGTCGGGAAGCTCGCGCAGCGCTGCGAGCTCCTCGGCCGGCGGTCCCGCGGCCTCCTCGGGAGGGGGAACCGCGGCGTTGAGCTTCGCTGGGTCGTAGTCGATCTCAAGACTCAAGACGGTGTAGTCGGCATCCGTGGCATCCCGCTCCGGTGAGACGACGTCGAGACTCGCGAGGTCGTACCGCCAGTCGCCGTCGATGTCGATCTCTTGTGCCGGATAAGGCAGCGGCAGCCACCGGGAGTCGTAATTCGTTCCCACATCGAACCGGTACTCACGCAGGACTCCTTGATCCGGGGGATCGAGTCCAGGGGGTGGCGGCATGCCCTCGCTGACCCGCTGTGAGTCGGGAACCTTGCGATCGGAGATCTGCCACTCTTCGCCGTCGAACACGTCGAGGGTGGCCCGGCGGATGTACTCGGGAACCTGTGCACTGGTCTCGTAGCGCAGCACCGGTGTGTTCTCCGGTTGGGTGAGATCGCCCTGCAGGTCGACGATGGGGTTGTCGGTATGAATGGTTCGCCCGCCGCCCTCGCCGGAACCACCGCCACGGCCGAACACCCCTTCGGTCAGTCCGGGGAGGAGGGCGGGGATGGCAACCGCCGCGGCGACGGCCACCGCCCCGACCCGCCGCCCGTTCCGAGCCAACGAGTCCGTCTCGGGTATCCCGGTATGGGTGCTTGACGGTCCTGCCGAGCGGCCCCACCGAACGACTCGAGTCCGACCTTCCGCGACGAGCACGGCCAGATAGCCAGCGGCAGGAAGCACGAACCAGTACCACGCCAGCCCGCCGGGAGCGACTGACGCGGAGACGGCATAGACGGCTCCGAGTGCCAAACCGGTGAGCGGGGCACGGCGCACACCCACCGCAAAGAAATCGACGAGCAGAGCAACCAGCCCGGCGCCGCCAACCAGGAGCAACAGGATGCCCCTCGTGACCGGCACCGGCGCGGCGTACTGGAACACGGCGCTGATGCCGTCGGTGAAGACGATGACCATCCGCCTCGCCCACGAGATGGTGGGCACGACCCCGAACCACGCGACGTCACCAGCAACCAACACTCCGAGCCAGAGCAACAGCCCGATGAGCTGGCCGAGCACGATCAGTGGAAGCGGAACCCCGAGCCGGCGCAGGCCGAGGCCCAAGCCCGCGACGATGCCAATTGCCAAGGCGGCCGGTACCACCCACGCATGCTCTTCGGTCAACGGTGCGAGCGAGAGCACCGCCAGTCCGGACGCGAAGGCACCGACGACGCCGAGCCTGGTACGGCCGGTCACGCCGAACCCCCGACCTGCCCGGCCGCCCCAACTGTCGTCGTGTGGTGGCGGCCGACAGCGCGGGCCAAGCCGAGGCGCTGCCACGCGGCTGCCAGGTTGTCGCCCCTGGCCGCAGTGACAACGCCCCATCCGGCCCGGCGCAGCAGCTGAGCAGTCTCCGCCAGGCGCTGTTCCTCGGCAGCCTGGACGTGGGGGGCCACAGAGGTCCACGACGTGACGTCGAGCAGGATCGCCATGGCCCCGGTAGCGCCGTGTCGCAGCCGGCCCACCAGCGATGCCTCCTGTGGGTGCAGTCGCCCGAGCACCGCGACCAGCAGGCCGCTGGCAGCTCCCGCACCGCTGAGCAGATCAGACCACCGGCCGACCGAGGCATCGCGGGAGGTCTGGACGACGGCGAGCGCATCGAGCAGGGGAACCTCAGCGCCTGCCGGTCCGCCGCCGGGATCATGCCATGAGCCGCTGACCGAGCCTCCCTCATCGGTGACCAGCCGGACCGCGTAGCCGCGATCAGCGAGGTGCACGCCGATGGATGCAGCAGCAGATACCGCGAACTCAATAGATGAGTCCGGGTCGTGTCCGGCATGAGCGTCGGTGCGGGTGTCGAGCAGCAGAGTGGCGCGGCTCTGCCAAGGCTGCTCCTCGCGCCGCACCATCAACTCCCCGTGGTGGGCAGTCGCCCGCCAGTGAACGCGCCGCATGTCGTCGCCGTCGCGATATGCGCGGACGGTGGCGTCTTCCTCGCCGGCACTCGCGACCGATCGGGGCCTGCTCTCACCGCTGCCGCTCCACTCACCCAGCAGCCGGACGGTCGGCAACGGGACGACCCTCGGGGTGATGATCACAGTGGCGGTTTCGCTGAACGCCCGACGTAGTTCGACCAGCCCAAACGGATCGGTGAGGCGCACCGTCAGCGGACCGACGGCGTAGCGGCCGCGCAGGTCGGCGCGAACGTCGTAGCTGACCTCACGACGAAACCTCGACCAGACATGGTCGAGGACGAACCGCGGCCTGCTGCCGAGGGCGAACGGCAAGGTGTCCTCGACCAGGAGCACGCCAGTTGGGATGCGCGCCATGTTCTGCAGGATGAGCCGCACCCGTGCCGGTGTCCCGACCGGCGTGCGCGGCGGCTCGACAACCCGAGCGGCTGCGAGCCGTACCCTGCTGCGCACGGCGACGAGCAGGCTCACAACCGGCAGTGCCATGAGCAGGATTCCGACTCGCAGCAGGTCACGCTGGCCCACGCCGACCGCGGTGATCGACGCGGCGAGCCCGATGGCCAGGAACAGCCGGCCGCGCCGGGTGAGTCCGGACAGCGCCTTGCGCACGTCCTATCGCGCCCCCGTCCCGTCGGCGTCCGGCTGTGGCACCCGGGCAACGATGTCAGCGACGATGTGCGCGGCGTCGCGGCGGCCGATCTGCGATTCGGCGGTCGGCAGCAGCCGGTGGGAGAACACAGGGACCACGAGCTGTTTGATGTCGTCGGGCAGCACGTACTCACGATCGTGCAGGGCTGCCCATGCCTTGGCGGCCCGAACAAGGTGCAGGGTGGCTCGCGGCGAAGCTCCCAGCCGAAGCTCGCTCGACCGCCGGGTCGTGTTGGCCAGGCTCACGCAGTACTTCTTGACGGCCGGTGACACGTAGATCCCGCGGACGATGTCGACCAGCTTGGCGACGTGCGCCGCGTCGGTGACCGCGTCGAGCTGATCGAGCGCTCCTGCACCGCCATGGGTCTCGATCATGTCGAGCTCGTCGGCCTCGCCGGGATAGCCGATTTCGAGACGCGCCATGAACCGGTCGCGTTGTGCCTCGGGCAGCGGATAGGTGCCTTCCATCTCGACTGGGTTCTGAGTGGCGATCACCATGAACGGCGCGTCGAGCTCGTACGTCGTGCCGTCGACCGTGACCTGACGTTCCTCCATGCACTCGAGCATCGCCGACTGGGTTTTCGGCGAAGCACGGTTGATCTCGTCGCCGACGACGATGTTGGCGAACACACCGCCGGGTTTGAACTCGAAGTCACGAGTCTCCTGATTGAACACCGAGACCCCGATGACATCGCTCGGCATCAGGTCGGGGGTGAACTGGATGCGCTGGACCGAGCAGTTGATCGACCGGGCAAGTGACTTGGCCAACATGGTCTTGCCGACGCCGGGCACGTCCTCGATCAGCAAATGGCCCTCAGCCAAAAGGACGGTGATCGCCAGCCGGATGACGTCGGGCTTGCCTTCGATGACGGTCTCGATCGCCTCTTGAATGCGGTTGGCGGTGTCGGCGAGTTCGGCCAGGCCAGGCTCTGAATTCCGGCGGTCTCCGTCGCGAGTCGTCGGACGCTGGGTCACTCGTTCCTCCTGCGGCATGGCGCCTCCGCGCCGTCGCGGCTCTGACCCCGACGCGTCGGACCCGAACCAGGGCAGATCGTCGGTCCCCCCGACGTGTCAACCGTACGTCGAGACGTACGGACATGGGCGGGCGGTTCCGGGGTTCGGGCACTCTGCTCCCGTCTCAGTACGCGGCCGCAGCTACCCGCATCAGCAATGTGGTGGTCTTTCCTGAGCTGCGGTGGAGCGATGTGGGGTACAGTGGCGCATGGTGGAGGAAGCTGCTCGCGTAGTGGTGGGAGGTGGCGGCCGTGTTCCTGGGCACGCACACCCCGCGCTTGGACGACAAGGGCCGGCTCTTCCTCCCGGCGAGGTTCCGGGACGAGCTCGAAGAGGGGGTAGTGATCACGAGAGGGCAGGAGCGCTGCCTGTACGTGTGGCCGCGGGCCGAGTTCGTGCGCTTCACCGAGCAGTTACGGGCCGCTCCGATCACCCACCGCGGGGCGCGCGACTTTGCTCGGATGCTTGCCGCCGGCGCCACCGACGAAGTGCCGGACCGACAGGGCAGGGTCACGATCCCCGCCGGGCTGCGCTCATATGCCGGCCTCGACCGGGACTGCACGGTGGTCGGGGCAATGACTCGAGTGGAGATCTGGGCTGCCGCCGCGTGGGAGGCGTACCAGGCCGAGAAGGAGCCATTGTTCGCCGACGTCTCCGAGGAGGTGCTGCCCGGCATTTTCTGACGAGGGCGCGCACCCTGGCCCGTACGTCGAGGCCTCCGGCCCGCTCGGCGTTCCTGACGCCCCTTCCCCGGCGCCAGGCACGAGTGCACCTTACGAGCGGGCGGGGACCTGGCCGTACGGCACCGGCCGATAGACCGCAACCAGCCGCAGCAGTGGGGGTCGAGGACAGTGCACTGGACGGTAGGCGCCACGCCCGCTGGCCACGCTTCAGGGCGGGTCCAGCCGTGACCTCGCCCGCGCATGTCCCGGTGCTGCTGGAGCGGGTCGTGGATCTGCTTGCCCCCGCGCTCGAACGTCCGGACGCCGTCGTGGTCGACGCGACGCTCGGCCTGGGAGGTCACGCCGAGGCGTTGTTCCGGCGATGCCCTCAGATCCGGTTGATCGGGCTGGACCGTGATCCGGAAGCACTCGAACGAGCCCGCCGGCGGCTGGCCGCGTACGGCGCCCAACTCCAGACCGTCCACGCTGTCTATGACCAACTACCGTCGGTCCTCGCCGAGCTCGCCGTCGCGCAGGTTCATGGCGTGCTCTTCGACCTCGGCGTGTCGTCGCTGCAACTCGACCAAGCCGCTCGCGGTTTCGCCTATGCGCACGACGCGCCGCTGGACATGCGGATGGACCCCGGCTCGGGAATGACGGCCGCCGACGTCCTCAACACCTACCCCGCCCCCGACCTCGCCCGAGTGCTGCGTGAGTACGGCGAGGAGCGGTTCGCCCGGCAGATCGCGGCTGCAGTGGTACGGGAGCGGCAGCGGACACCGTTCACGTCCAGCGCCAGGTTGGTGCAGTTGGTGCGCGAGGTCATCCCGGCGCCAGCGCGGCGAACCGGGGGGCATCCGGCCAAGCGCACGTTCCAGGCGCTTCGCATCGAGGTCAACGCCGAGCTGGAGACCCTGGAGCGGGCGCTGCCAGCCGCGGTCGACGCGCTCGACCTCGGTGGCCGCATCGTCGTCGTCTCCTACCACTCCCTCGAGGACCGGCTGGTCAAGAGGACCCTCACCGCCTACGCGTCGAGTACAGCACCTCCGGATCTGCCCGTGGAATTGCCCGAGCATCGTCCCCAACTGCGTCTGCTGACCCGCAGAGCGGAGAAACCGGAGGCGGCCGAGGTAGCCGCCAACCAGCGCGCTGCCTCCGCCAGGCTGCGTGCGGCCGAACGTATCCGGAGAGCAGCATGAGCCCGGCTGCTGCCATCGGGTCGGTTGCGCGGACGATGCTGCCCGGCCGGCAAGATTCGCGTTCGCGGCTGAGAGTGGTCCCTGGCCGGTCAGCACGTACCCGCCGCGGGCCGTTCGTCGTCCTCGTGCTGTTCGTGCTCGCCGCCGGATTGGTCGGGCTGCTCGTCCTCAATACAGCGCTCCAGCAGGGATCGTTCAACCTCACCGACCTGGAGCGGCAGACGGCACTACTTCGCGATCAGCAGTCCGAACTGGTCGGCGACGTCGCGAATCGATCGGAACCGAGCGCGTTGGCCCGCGGGGCGAAACAACTCGGCATGGTGCCGGCCGAAAGCCCGGTCTTCCTCCGTCTCGCCAGGGCGGGACCGGATGACTGAGCAACGCGAACGGTCCAGAGACGGCCCGAGGCATCCGGTGGCCGCCTCGTCTGGCGGGACCAGGTCAGTTGCCGACGACGGGCGCCGGCGCGGCACCAGTCTCGCAAGCCGGCCAGCGGCTGCCGCCGGCGGTAGCCGGCAGCGGATCGCCGGGCCGAGCCGGCGGGTTCCGTCGTTGGAGGTCAAGCACCGACAACCGACGGCAGCGCGATCGGCCGAGCAGCGCCGTGCTGCATCAGCCGGTGGGCGGCCGTCCCGTCCCCGAGCACCAGCGCCAGTTCGACGGCCGGTCCCCAGACCCGCGCCCCCTCCGCGGCGACCCAAGCGGCCCCCCCGCATGGTCCGGTTGGCGGATCCGCGCCGCCGGCTGCAGGTGGCGCTGGTGATGGTCTGCGTTCTGCTGTCGCTGTTCGCCGGCCGGCTGGTCCAGCTGCAGGGCCTCGACGCCTCGACCTACGTTGCGCTCGCCGGCCACGACCGGCTCCGGCCGATTGTGCTGCCAGCACTGAGAGGGCCGATCCTGGACCGAGACGGTGCGCCGCTGGCGCAATCGACCGACGCGTTCAACCTGACGGCCGACCAGACGCTCGTCACCAACCCGGCGGCATATGCGCTTCAGCTCGACAGCCTGCTCGACGCCGACGCCCAATCGATCCAACGAGCCCTCACTGGTGAGAAGCGGTTCAAGTACGTCGCCAAAGGATTGTCACCGCACACCTGGCGGGCGATCGACGAGCTTGACCTCCAGGGCATCTACGCCGAATCGGCATCGCAGCGCGAATATCCCGCCGGTGCTGTCGCAGGCAATGTCGTCGGGTTCGTCGGCGGCGAGGGACACGGCCTAGCCGGCGTGGAGCTGGCCATGAACTCGGTGTTGGCCGGCAAGGACGGCGAGCGGGCCTGCCAGCTGAGCGCGGGTGGGCACTGCATTCCCTTGGGCAACGGCAGCCGGCGAGCCCCGGTTCCGGGTGAAGGCGTGCGCCTCACCCTCGACCGCGACGTCCAGTGGCATGCAGAGCGAGCGCTCACCCGGCAGGTGGCCGCTGCGAAGGCGGACGCCGGCAATCTGGTGGTGATGGACACTCGCACGTTCGAGATCGTCGCAATAGCGACCGCGCCGGCCGTGGACCCGAACGATCCGGGCGGCGCGGACGAAGACAATCGCGGCAACCGGGCGGTCGAAGAAGCCTATGAGCCGGGGTCGGTGTTCAAGCCGCTGACCATGGCCGCCGTCATCGAGGAGGGCAAGGCCGAGCCAGGGACAGTGTTGTCGGTGCCCGATCACGTGGAGCGAAGCGGGGAGGTGATCAATGACTACTACGACCACGGAGAGGAGCAGATGACCCTCGCCGGTGTCCTGGCCAAATCCAGCAACGTCGGGACGCTGCTCACGGCCGAACGGATCGACAAGAAGGCGTTCCGCGACTATCTCGCCGATTTTGGGCTCGGTACCCGGCCCGGTCTCGGCCTCCCCGGGGAAAGCGCCGGCCGGCTACCCACGGATTGGGCCGACTTGACCCGGGACACGATCGCCTTCGGACAGGGAGTTTCGGTCAGCACCGTCCAGATGGCCTCCGCCTACGCGACTATCGCGAACGGAGGCATTCGGCTGCCGGCGCGGCTGGTGAAGGCCACGATCGATGCAAACGGCACTGAGACCGCCGCAGCCGCCGGTGCGCCGGTGCGGGTCGTGAGCAAGCAGACGGCGTCAGCGGTCACGGCGATGATGGAGGCCGTCATGGGCGAGGACGGCACCGGATACCGAGCGAGCGTCGACGGATACCGGGTCGCCGGGAAGACCGGTACTGCGCAGCGGGTCAACCCCACCTGCGGCTGCTACCAGGGCTACAACTCCTCCTTCATGGGTTTCGCCCCCGCCGACGATCCCCGGTACACCGTGGTCGTGTCGATATTGAACCCCCGCAACGGGAACTCCGGTGGTGCGCTTGCCGGGCCGGTGTTCAAGGAGGTCATGGGCTTCACCCTCGCCCACATGGGTGTCGCGCCGACGGGGACCGAAGCGCCGGAGCTCCGGCTCTACGCTGACTGACCGTGCCTGCTCGGTGCCAAAGGGTGATCAGCTGGTCGCAGCCGTGCTCCGATAGCCTCTGCCACCGATGTCGGATCGCTCTTCCCTGCGCCCACGGCACGTGCCGCCGCGACCGCTGCACGGCGTGGCGGAACTGCTTCAGCAGCCTGCATTCGAGGGATCGGACATCCTGATCACCGGTATCACCCACGACTCCCGGCAGGTCCAACCCGGGGATCTGTACGCAGCACTGCCAGGCAGAAACGTGCACGGTGCTTCGTTCACCGCCCAGGCCGTGGCAGCTGGAGCGGTCGCGGTGCTGACCGACCGGACGGGTGCTGCCGCGGGGCACGGCGTGCCGGTCATCCGGGAAGACGACCCCAGAGCGCAACTCGGCCGGGTCGCGGCCTATGTCTACGGGGAGCCAGCCCGTGACCTGCTCATGCTCGGAATCACCGGCACCAATGGCAAGACCACGACCGGGTACCTGGTGGAGTGCGGCTTACGGGCCGCGGGCCATCGCGCCGGTCTGATCGGAACCATCGAGACGCGGGTAGGCGATGAGCAATTTGCCAGCGTGCGTACCACACCGGAGGCGACGGAGTTGCACGCGCTGCTCGCGGTGATGTGCGAGCGAGGCGCCACGGCGTGCGTAATGGAGGTGTCCAGCCACGCGCTGGTGTTGGGCCGCGTCGACGGGATCGTCTACGACATCGCCGGCTTCACCAACCTGTCGCAGGACCATCTGGACTTTCACGCCGACCTCGAGGACTACTTCGCGGCCAAGGCCGCCTTGTTCACGGCGCAGCGGTCTCGTCGCGGGGTCGTCGTGGTGGACGACGACTACGGTCGGCGGCTCGCGGCACAGGCTGAGATCCCGGTAGTCACGGTGTCCACCCGTGACGATGCCGACTGGCAAGTGACCAAGCAGGAGCCGGGGGAGTCCGGCAGCACCCGGGCCACGCTCGAGCATCGCCGGGACGGACGACACCTTGTTGTTGGCTCGCCGATCCCCGGCGATTTCAACGTGGCCAACGCGGTGCTCGGCGGTGGTCATGCTGTTGGAGGCGGGCGTCGACGCCGAGTCGGCGGTACACGGCGTGTCCACCTGCTCGGGGGTACCAGGGCGAATGGAACGCGTCCAGTCGACCGGAGCCGACGAGCCGCTCGCGGTGGTCGACTACGCGCACACCCCGGACGCCATCGAGAACGTCTTGCTAGCGCTTCGCCCGTCGACTCGGGGACGGCTGGTCGTGGTAGTCGGCGCGGGCGGCGACCGAGATCCACACAAGCGAGCGGCCATGGGGGCAGCGTCAGCGCGCAACGCCGACCTGGTGATCGTCACCGACGACAACCCGCGCTCGGAGGATCCGGCGGCAATCCGGGCCGCCGTGCTCCACGGTGCGCGGACAGTTACCAGTCAGCGTGGGCAATTGCTGGAAATCGGGGATCGCCGTGCGGCGATGGTCCGCGCCGTCGAGGCCACCCAGAGCCGAGCCGACACCGTCGTTGTCGTCGGAAAGGGACATGAGCAGGGCCAGGAGATCGGCGGAGTCGTATATCCGTTCGACGACCGGGTCGTGCTCCGAGAGGCACTGGAGTGGGTCAACGACCGCCGCAACCAGGAGCTCCGGTGACCGCGCTCTCCCTGGCCGAACTGGCGACGCTGACCGGAGGCCGACTCGACGGCGGTGCCGATCCGGACGCGGTGATATCCGGTCCGGTGGTCGTGGATTCGCGCGAAGTGGTCTCTGGCGGCCTGTTCGTCGCGGTCAAAGGTGAACGGGCGGACGGCCATGACTTCGCTGATCGCGCGGTAGCGGCCGGTGCGGTGGCCGTGCTCGCCGAACGCCCGGTTGGTGTGCCCGCGATCGTCGTCGCCGACTCCGTGATTGCGCTCGGTGCCCTGGCCCGGTCGGTGGTCGACCGCCTCGACCAGGCAGTGGTGGTGGCTGTCACCGGCTCGTCGGGTAAGACCAGCACCAAAGACCTGTTGAGCCAGGTGCTTGCGGTTCGGGGTCCCCTGGTGGCACCGTCCGGGTCCTACAACACCGAGATCGGCGTTCCGCTGACTGTACTGACGGCCGACTCGAGCACCCGCACGCTTGTGCTCGAGATGGGCGCCCGTGGCCTGGGGCACATCGCGCGACTGTGTCGGATAGCCCCGCCCTCTATCGGTGTCGTCCTCAATGTGGGCTCTGCGCACGTTGGAGAGTTCGGTGACCGGGAAGCCATCGCGCGAGCCAAGGCCGAGCTGGTCGAGGCGCTACCGGTCGGTGGCACTGCCGTGCTGAACGGCGACGACCCCGCCGTGCGCAGGATGGCCGAACAGACCCAGGCCAGGGTGTTGATGTTTGGCGCGTCGGTGCACGCAGAGCTGCGGGCGCAGGACATCGTCCTCGATGCGGCCGGCCACCCCGGCTTCACGCTGGTAGCTCCGGACGGTACCGCCGCGGTCGCTCTCAACGTGGTCGGCGAGCACCAGGTCGCGAACGCATTGGCGACAGCGGCTGTCGCACATGTCCTCGGTCTTGGCGTGGACGTGGTCGCCGCAGAGCTCGGCAAGGCGCAGGCCATCTCGCGCTGGCGAATGGAGGTCATCGAACGGCCCGACGGCATCACCGTGGTGAACGACGCCTACAACGCGAATCCGGACTCGATGCGGGCTGCCCTCAAGGCGCTGGTGGCCATGGCAGGGGAAAGGCGAACCTGGGCAGTCCTCGGCGAGATGCGCGAGCTGGGCGACGCTTCGGCGGATGACCACGACGCGCTGGGCCGACTCGCCGTCCGGCTGGATGTCAACCGGCTGGTCGCCATCGGGCCCGCGGCCAGAGCCATCCATCTCGGCGCGGCACACGAGGGATCGTGGGCGGACGAGGCAGCCTGGGTGTCCGACATCGAAGCAGCGCTCGACCTGCTGCGGGAGCAGCTACGACCTGGCGACGTCGTGCTGGTCAAGGCGTCGCGGGCGGCTGGACTGGAACGGCTCGCCGAAGCACTGGTGGCGGAGGTGGCGCCGTGATTGCGGTGCTGACCGCAGCGGTGGTTTCGCTCGTCGTCTCGATCCTCGCGACACCTGCCGCAATCCGGCTCCTCGTCGAGCACAACTACGGACAGCTCATCCGCGACGACGGCCCGACCAGCCATCACGTCAAGCGCGGGACGCCGACGATGGGCGGTGCCGTGATCATCATCGCCGTGCTTGCGGGCTACACGATGGCCCACCTGATTCGGCTATCGGCGCCGTCCGTATCCGGTCTGCTGATACTCCTGCTGGTCGTCGGGCTCGGTGCAGTCGGCTTCGTCGACGACTTCATCAAGATCTCCAAGCAGCGCAGCCTGGGCCTACGCACCGGCCCGAAGATCGCCGCGCAGGCTGCGGTCGCCATCGTGTTTGCCGTTGTCGCACTGCGGTTTCCTGACGAACAGGGCTACACGCCGGCGTCCGAGGCGCTCTCTGTGCTGAGGGACACCCCGCTGGTGCTCGGTCCGGTGCTGTTCGTCGCCTGGGCATTGATCATGGTGACTGGCGCTTCGAACGGCGTGAACCTGACCGACGGGCTCGACGGGCTGGCAACCGGCGCCTGCGTGATGGTGTTCGGTGCCTACACGCTGATCGGGGTGTGGCAGTACAACCAGGGTTGCCAGATAGCCCCAGGGCCGAGTTGTTACGAGATCCGCGATCCATTGGATCTGGCCGTCGTGGCCGCAGCGTTGGTGGGGGCGTGTTTCGGGTTCCTGTGGTGGAACGCCTCTCCGGCGAAGATCTTCATGGGGGACACTGGGTCGCTGGCTCTGGGCGGCGCCCTGGCCGGGCTGGCAATCATCAGCCGCACCGAGTTGCTGCTGCTGGTTCTCGGCGGACTGTTCGCGTTGATCACTGTCTCCGTGGCGCTTCAGGTCGGCTGGTTCAAGGCCACCGGCGGAAAACGGCTGTTCCGGATGGCACCGTTGCAGCACCACTTCGAGCTCACGGGCTGGGCCGAGGTGACGATCGTCATCCGGTTCTGGATCATCGCAGGTATGTTCGTCGCCCTCGGCCTCGGTGTGTTCTACGCCGAGTGGGTAGTCGGCACGTGAGCACACCCGGCTGGGTAGCCGACGCGAACCGGGACAGCGACTGGTCGCAACTGTCAGTGGTCGTCGCTGGGATCGGCGTCTCCGGGTTCGCCGCTGCCGACGCGTTGATCCGGCTGGGCGCGAAGGTAACGGTCATCGACGACCGCGACGGAGACACCGAAACCGAGCGCGCTCGGGTGCTGGAGGTCCTTGGTGCGACGGTGCAGCTGGGGTCCGAGGCGACTGGCGAACTTCTGCGTGGCACCGGACTGGTGGTTACGTCGCCGGGGTGGCGGCCGACAGCGCCGCTTCTTCAGGCCGCAGATCGCGCAGGTACACCGATCTGGGGCGAAGTGGAGCTTGCCTGGCGCCTGCGCGACCTCGACCGACCGGCAATCTGGCTCGCCGTCACCGGAACGAACGGCAAGACCACGACCGTTCGGATGCTGGCCGAGATGCTGCGAGCCTCGGGATTGCGCGCCACCGCCGCCGGAAACGTCGGGGACCCGGTCATCGAGGCCGTCCTGCACCCCGAGCCGTACGACGCGATTGCGCTCGAGCTGTCCAGCTACCAATTGCACTGGATTCAGTCCATGTCAGCGCGGTCCGCGGCCGTTCTCAATGTGGCGCCCGATCACCTGGACTGGCACGGATCATTCGCGGCCTACGCGGCGGACAAGGGGCGCATCTACAGCGGGGTCCAATCGGCCTGCATCTACAACGTCGAGGATCCCGAGACCGAGCGGCTGGTACGGGCCGCCGAGGTGACCGAAGGCGCCCGGGCGATCGGCGTTACCTCAGGCATTCCGAAGGTGGGCATGCTGGGCATCGTCGACGGTGTGTTGGCCGACCGCGCGTTCGTTGCAGAGCGGCAGACTGCCGCCGCCGAGCTCGCCGCCGTCGCGGATGTTCGTCCGGCGGCACCTCACAATGTCACGAACGCGCTGGCAGCCGCGGCGCTGGCACGCTCGATCGGCGTGCCGCCGGTGGCTGTTCGCGACGGGCTGCGGACCTTCCGGCCCGATCCGCACCGCATCTCGGTCGTGGGAAGCGTCGATGGAATCACCTATGTCGACGACTCCAAAGCCACCAACGCGCACGCGGCGCAGGCGTCGCTGCAGGCGTACGACGAGGTCGTCTGGGTGGCCGGCGGGCTGGCCAAGGGAGCACAGTTCGACTCATTGGTGACCGCAATCAGGAAACGGCTACGCGGAGTCGTCTTGATCGGCACCGACCGCGAGCTGATCGCGCGCGCGGTGACGCGACACGCGCCCGACGTCCCCGTCGTGGAGGTGGTCGGAACCGACAATGGCGTCATGGACCGCGTAGTGGCCAAGGCTGCGTCGCTCGCCCGGCCGGGCAGCACTGTGCTGCTGGCGCCGGCGTGCGCGTCGATGGACATGTTCGGTAACTACGCGGCCCGCGGTGACGCATTTGCCGCCGCCGTTCGGCGTCATGGCGACCGACGGTGAGGACGAGTCGCGGTCCATGCTGACCGCGGGCGTGTCGGCGACATCGCGGCTGCTACGTCGGCCACTCGCTTCGTACTACCTCGTCCTGGGATCGGCCGGGCTGCTGCTCACGCTGGGGCTGATCATGGTGTTCTCGGCCTCGAGTGTGTACTCATTGCGCGAGCACGGGTCGTCGTACTACATCGTGACCCGGCAGTTGGCGTGGGCACTGGCGGCATTGCCGGTCGCCTTCGTGGTTTCCCGGATGTCCCCGCGGACGATTCGGCGGTTGGGGGTGCCGCTGCTGGTCGTCTCGATCGCGCTACTGCTGTTGACCTATGTCCCGGGCCTGGGGGAGGAGGTCAGAGGAAACCGGAACTGGATCGACTTCGGCGGGCCGTTCCGTATCCAACCGTCGGAGCTGGCCAAGCTCGGGCTGGTGTTGTGGGGTGCCGATGTGCTGGCGCGCAGTGGCAGATCACTTCGGCAGTGGAAGCAGCTGGTCGTGCCGTTCGCCCCCGTTGCGCTGATTGCCGTCGGGTTGACCGTCGGGCAGGGTGATCTGGGCACCGCGGTCGTGTTGATGGGCGTCGTCCTCACGCTGCTGTGGGTGGTCGGGGTGCCGAGTTGGCTGTTCGGCATTGCAGTCGGCACGGCCGGAGTGATCGGCTTGTACTTCGTCATGGCGGCCGAGCACCGCTTGGATCGGGTCAGGTTGTTCCTCGACCCGTTCGCCGACGTCGATAACCGCACGTTTCAGGCGGCCCACTCCATCTACGCGTTCTCCAATGGCGGCTGGTGGGGCCGCGGGCTCGGCGGCAGCATCGAGAAGTGGGGCGGGTTGCCGGAGGCGCACACCGACTTCATCTTCGCGATCATCGGTGAGGAGCTCGGCCTGCCCGGAACCTTCATGGTGATTGCTCTGTTCCTGGTCCTCGGCTATGCCGGCATCCGGATCGCGTGGAACGCCCGCGAGCCGTTCGTCCGGCTGGCAGCCGCCGGAATCACCGGCGGGTTCCTCCTTCAGGCGTTCCTCAACATGGGTAGCGTGCTGGCGGTACTGCCGATCGTCGGCGTCCCGCTGCCACTGGTCTCCTACGGCGGTTCGGCATTGATGCCCATGCTGGTCGCCGTGGCTGTGCTGGTTGCGTTTGCCAAGCATCGAGCCGGGGGCACAGGCCGCCTTGGCGGCACGGCGGGACAGCCGAGATGCGGGCGCGCTCCGGCGCGAGCGAGGAGGAGTGAGCGTCTAGTGCGCGTCGTGCTGGCCGGCGGGGGGACCGCTGGACACGTCGAACCTGCACTGGCGACGGCTGACGCCCTCAGGCGCGACGACCCCGCCGTCGAGATTCTCGCCCTCGGTACCGAACGTGGCCTGGAACGCCGGCTGGTACCCGAACGGGGCTACGGCCTCGAGCTCATTCCAGCGGTTCCCTTGCCACGGCGGCCGAGTGCGGACCTGATTCGGCTGCCGGGTCGATTGCGGCGCGCGGTCGACGCCACGCAGGCGGTACTGAGTGACTACCTGGCCGACGTCGTGGTCGGTTTCGGCGGTTATGTCGCACTGCCGGCGTATCTCGCCGCCCGCCGGCTGCGAGTCCCGATCGTCGTTCACGAAGCCAACGCCCGGCCGGGGCTCGCGAACCGGATCGGTGCCCGGCTGACCCCACACGTCGCGGTCGGCTCGCCGGCGATCCGGCTGCCGCACGGTGAGCACGTCGGCATCCCGTTGCGGCGGGCGGTCGCCACGCTGGACCGTGCGGCGAACCAGCTGATGGCGCGCTCGATGTTCGGCCTGCACCCCGATCTCCCGACCGTTCTGGCATTTGGCGGAAGCCAGGGCGCGCGGCGGATCAACGAAGCGATGGCCGACGCGGCCGCGTCCTTGATGGCCAGCGGCGTGCAGGTGCTGCATGCCGTCGGTCCCAGCAACGATCCCGTGCCCGCTGCCGCCGGTAACGCCCCATACGTTGTTGTGCCGTACCTGGACCGGATCGAGCAGGCATACGCGGCTGCGGACCTCGCGGTGTGCCGTGCGGGCGCGATCACCTGCGCCGAACTTGCCGCCGTTGGCCTTCCCGCTGTCTACGTGCCGTTGCCACACGGCAACGGCGAACAGCGGCTGAATGCGGAGCCGCTGGTGCAAGCCGGAGCCGGCGTGCTGGTCGAGGACGCTGACCTGACCGGCGCCTGGGTCAGCCGGCACGTTCCGCCGCTGGTTGCCGATCGGACACGCCTTGCGACGATGAGTCGCGCAGCCGCTACGCTCGGCCGTCGCGACGCGGACGAACTGCTCGCGCAGATGATCCGGCGTGCGGCTGCCGGTTCACGGTTCCGGGGAGGTTCGTGGTGATCGTGCCGCCCCCCGACCGGGTGCTCGCGGCCGAGGAGCTTGGCCGAGTTCACTTCGTCGGCATCGGTGGCGCGGGGATGAGCGGCATCGCCCGGATCATGCTGGCGCGCGGCATCACGGTGTCCGGTAGCGACGCGAAGAATTCCGGCGTGCTGACCGGACTGCGGGCGGTGGGCGCAACGGTGTACGTCGGCCACGACGCGTCCCAGTTGGGCGCGGCGGAGACCGTCGTCGTGTCGACCGCCATCCGCGAGAACAACCCAGAGGTCGTCGAGGCATGTCGACGTCGCCTGCGGGTGCTGCCACGCGCCGCCGCCCTGGCATCGGTCATGGCGGGCCGGAGGGCCGTGGCCATCACCGGCACCCATGGAAAGACCACCACAACGTCGATGCTCACGGTGGCGCTGCAGCACTGCGGCGCCGACCCCTCGTTCGCGATCGGCGGCAACCTCAACGAGTCCGGCGCCAATGCCCACAACGGCTCCGGTGAGATCTTCGTGGCCGAGGCCGACGAGAGCGACGGGTCCTTCCTCGCCTATGACCCAGAGGTGGCGATCGTCACCAACGTCGAAGCAGACCACCTGGACAACTACCGCACCGCCGAGGCGTACGTCCGGGCGATCGAGGCGTTCGCCGGACAGGTCACCGGCTTCCTGGTGACCTGCGCCGACGATCCCGGAGCGCGCGGGCTGGCCGACCGGTGCCGTGCGCGCGGCATCGACGTGCGTACGTACGGCGAATCCTCCGACGCCGACGTGCGGGTCGCCGAGATCGCGCTGGCCGGCACGGGTGTTTCCTTCGAACTCATCACCCACGGCCGGCGGCTGGGTCGGGTCGCGCTGCGGTTACCCGGCCGGCACAACGCGCTCAACGCCGCGGCGGCACTGACGGCCGGGCTCGGGACTCGGTTTCGGACAGCGGCCCGCTGCGGGAGGGTCTGGCGGGGTTCACCGGCACCCGGCGGCGGTTCGAGCTCAAGGGCTACGCGGGCGGCGTCTGGGTCTACGACGACTACGCGCACCACCCGACGGAGGTGTCGGCCGTGCTGGCGGCAGCCCGACCGCTGGCCGGCGAGGGTCGAGTGGTCGCGATCTTCCAGCCGCACCTGTTCAGCCGGACCCGGATCTTCGCGACCGAGTTCGGCAAGGCACTGGGCGCAGCCGACGAAGTGATCGTGATGGACGTGTATGCGGCTCGCGAAGATCCCGAGCCGGGCGTCACGGGCGCGCTCGTCGCGGCGGCTGTTCCACTGTCCGCCCGAGCTGGTGACATTCGAGCCGTCGTGGTCGGCCGTGCCGAAGGTGGCGGCCGGCTCGGTTGCGACCGGGAGACGTCGTGTTCACGTTCGGCGCCGGAGACGTGACGCTGGTAGGCCCGGAGATCCTCGAGCTGTTGGACCCTGAGCCGGCGGGCGGCCGGTATGAGCGGATCGCGGGTCAGCACCTCGCGTCGGCCTGCGTCGACAACTGCCAGGTTCACCGCGCGGTCCGGCGCCGTCGGGCTGCGCAGCGTCCTGTACGGCTGCCTCGCTGTCCTGGCCGTCGCGGCATCGCGGCGCGGCGATCTGGCTGGTCGGCTGGTCGGATGTGACCAGGCTGGAGACGGTGCGAGTGGAGGGTGCCGACGGCCAGCTGGCCGAGCAGGTGTCCTCCACCGCGGATGCGCCGATTGGCGAGCAGCTCATCTGGGTCGACACCGACGCGGTGGCTGCCCGAGTGAGCGAGCTTCCCGAACTGGCATCGGTTTCGGTACATCGGTCGTGGCCGCGCACCCTCGTCCTGTCGGTGAATCAACGCGTCGCCTGCGGCGACGATCAGGACCGACGGGTCATGGTGGCTCGTCGACGCGTCTGGGGTCTTGTTCGGAGCGTGCGGACGACAAGCCAGCCGGGCTGCCGACCGTCGAAGCGCCAGCCGATACCGAGGCGGCTGCCACGCGTGCAGCTGGTGTCGCCGTGCTGACCGGAATGCCCAATCAGCTGCGCAAACTCGTCGAGACGGCGTCGGCGCACAGCGCCGCCGACGTCCGATTGACGCTTACCAGTGGCGCGAAGGTCATGTGGGGTGGCCCCGACGACAGCGCCCAGAAGGCCACGGTCCTGCTCGCCCTGCTCGCCGAGGACGCGACCACCTACGACGTGTCCGCCCCGAGCCGACCGGCGATCACCCCCTGAACCGACCGGCGATCACCCCCTGAAACTGCCCCCGATCACGTCGTGAAGATCGTCGTGATGGCTGCAGGCACCTTTGCGCGCTGGTGAATAATCACAACGATCTTCACAGCCTGGTGGCTCGGTCGCTCCGGTGCATGCATGCCAGCGAGCGCGGTGACATCTGCGGCGGATCGGTGTGGAAGCCGCTCAGCTATCGGGTGTCATGCGGAGTGGGTCGTGATGAGCCTCGTCGACTCCACGATGGCTCGAATGTGCCGGACCATTGCCCCGGGGTTTCTCCGCACATCTTCGGTGGTGAAACGCTCGATTTGCCACCCTCGGCGGCGAAGAGCGCGGTCCCGCAGTCTGTCGTGGCGACGCGCCTCCGGCGTGGAGTGAGTAGCCGCTCCGTCGATTTCAACGCCGAGCTTGATCTTCTCGAGCGCAAAGTCCAGCCGGGCAACGAGGAGCGGGCCGTCCCACACTTCAACTTGCGGCTCGAGCTCAATTCCCTCGCGGCGAAACGCGAGGTCGGCCTCCATCTCCAGGCCTGATTCGAAATCGGGGTCGAACTCGTCGGCGACTCGACGGAGCATCGCGATGCCAGTCCGCCCACCGAAGTCCTCGGCCGCCCCGAGCACTGCTTCGACTGTGACGACCTTGCGATTCACGACGTCGTACAGAACCCGCCGCAGCGCAGCCGCATCGACGACACGAGCGAGATCAACGATCGTCCGTGCATCGTTCAAGGTTGGAAACCCGTGTGCGGTCGAGGTGAAGCCGGCAATGCGGCGCGATCTGGTGATCTTGACGCCGGGCCGCTGTGATCTCGTCACCTCGAACGGCATCGTGATCCATGTCCGGTTGTCAGCGGTTCGCGGGTCAATACCCCGTAATCGGGCTGCGGTCGTATGACTGAACCAAGCGCGGTCGCCTGCATAGAGCAGGGCACCAACGGCGCGGGCTCCTGTCGTACGCGGTGAAGTGCCGGCGATCAGCACGCCTGGATGCATCGGAAGCCACAACGTCGACGCGAGCCGGGCGATGACCTGCCTTCGGCTCACGCCAGCGTCGTAGGCCTGCTGCGGCGTGAACACGCCGAACTGCCGTGCTGCTGTCTCGGCCAGGACGGCCTCTGGCAATTCCGGTATTGGCCCGTCGGGGTCTTCAACGGTGCTATTCACGTGTCGAGGCTGCGCCAAGCAGCCGAGATTTCATGTGGCCCGCAGTGATTTGGGGACAACGCGTCGGGCTCGCTGGCGTTGTGGACAACACTGCCGCGCCAACCACCTGCTGTGAAGATCCTTGTGTTGGCCTCCGTCACGGCCTGAGCGGCGCGAAGCCTCACGGCGATCTTCACGACCATGACAAGGGTGAGAGATGTCGATCACCGCTGCTACGGCGTGTCTGCCGAGCAGGCTTCGTACCCACCCTTAGCGTTCAGAGCAGCGCTCAGGTTGACATAACTATCAAGCTCAACTTGAGGGTGAGGGTTCTGCCGACCACCAGGAAGTGCGGCCGGACGAGCGAGAGGCACCGACGTGGCAGCACCGCAGAACTACCTCGCGGTCATCAAGGTCGTCGGCATCGGCGGCGGCGGCGTCAACGCCGTCAACCGGATGATCGAGGTCGGGCCTCAAGGGCGTCGAGTTCATCGCGATCAACACCGACGCGCAGGCGCTGCTGATGAGCGACGCCGACGTCAAGCTCGACGTCGGCCGCGAGCTCACCCGCGGACTCGGCGCGGGCGCCAACCCCGAGGTCGGGCGCAAGGCCGCCGAGGACCACGCCGAGGAGATCGAGGAGGTCCTCAAGGGGGCCGACATGGTCTTCGTCACCGCCGGCGAGGGCGGCGGCACCGGCACCGGCGGCGCGCCCGTCGTGGCCCGCATCGCCCGCTCGCTGGGCGCGCTGACGATCGGCGTCGTCACCCGGCCGTTCATGCTTCGAGGGCCGCCGCCGGGCGCACGCAGGCCGAGGCCGGCATCGAGGAGCTGCGCGACGAGGTCGACACCCTCATCGTCATCCCCAACGACCGGCTGCTGTCGATCTCCGACCGGCAGGTCAGCGTGCTCGACGCGTTCAAGTCCGCCGACCAGGTGCTGCTGCTCCGGTGTCCAGGGCATCACCGACCTGATCACCACGCCCGGGTCTGATCAACCTCGACTTCGCCGACGTCAAGTCGGTCATGACCGGCGCCGGCTCGGCGCTGATGGGCATCGGCTCACGCCCGCGGCGACGACCGCGCGGTCGCGGCCGCCGAGATGGCGATCTCCAGCCCGCTGCTCGAGGCGAGCATCGACGGCGCGCACGGCGTGCTGCTGTCGATCTCCGGCGGCTCCGACCTCGGCCTGTTCGAGATCAACGAGGCGGCCCAGCTGGTCGCCGAGGCCGCGCACCCCGAGGCCAACATCATCTTCGGCGCGGTCATCGACGACGCGCTCGGCGACGAGGTGCGGGTCACCGTCATCGCCGCCGGCTTCGACGGCGGCACGCCCAAGCGCCGCGAACTGCGGGTCACTGCGTCGCTCGATCGCGCTCGGCTCCTACGAGGACGTCAGCACCGGTCGCTGTCGAGGAATCCAGCTCGGCGGGGGTGCGATGGCGCCGCAGCCGGCGGCGCAGCACGGACGACGGCGAGCAGCCTCGTTCGCCGCTGCCGGCGTTCGCGAGCCGCGGCGCATCGTCCCCGCGTCCGACGACGACCTCGACGTCCCCGACTTCTTGAAGTAGGGCTGCGGCATCCTCGACGTATGTTCTGGCTACGGCGAGGATCTGGCGTGGTGCGCGGTTCGCACTGACCGACCGGGTCGGCGGAGTGAGCGCCGCGCCCTACGCCGAGCTGAACCTCGGCGCGACACGTCGGCGACGACCACGCCGCCGTCGAGGAGAACCGGCGGCGGCTCGCTGCACAGCTCGGCCTGCGGGCAGACCGGATGGTCTTCATGAACCAGGTGCATGGCGGCGACGTCGCGATTGTCGACGGCCCCTGGCCGGCCGGCCCCTCCGACGTTGACGCGCTGGTGACGCAGACCAGCGGGTCGCACTGGCCGTGCTGGTCGCCGACTGCGTGCCGGTGTTGCTGGCCGATCCGCGAGCCGGCGTCGTCGGAGTGGCGCATGCGGGTCGCAAGGGCCTGCTGGCAGGTGTCGTCGGCGCTGCGGTCGATGCCATGCGCGATCTCGGCGCTCGCGAGATCCTCGCACGGGTCGGCCCGTCGGTGTGCGGGCGTTGCTACGAGGTGCCCGACCAGATGCGAGCAACGGTCGCGGCCGCCGAACCAGCGGCCTGGACGATGACCCGGGCAGGCACCCCCGCGCTCGACGTGGCGGCCGGGGTCACTGCGCAGCTGCACCGCTGCGGCGTCGAAGTCGGCAGGCTCGGCCGGCTGCACGGCCGAGGACTCCTCGCTGTACTCCTATCGACGCGACCACACCACAGGGCGCTTCGCCGGGCTGGTCTGGTTGCCCGGCGACTGGTCCCGGGCCGTGAGCAGGAAGGCTGAGATTGCCGCTGGCCTGGCTGCCGTCGACGATCGGGTCCGGCGCGCATGTACGGCGGCCGGTCGCAATCGCGGCCGAGGTCACCGTCGTCGTCGTGACCAAGACGTTCCCCGCAAGCGACATCCGCCTGCTGGCCGAGCTGGGTGTCCGAGACATCGGCGAGAACCGCGACCAGGAAGCCGCGGCGAAGGTGGCCGAGTGCGCCGACCTCGGACTGACCTGGCACTTCGTCGGACAGCTGCAGACGAACAAGGCGCGCTCGGTCGCTCGGTATGCGACGTGGTCCACTCGGTCGATCGGACCCGGCTGGTCGACGCCTTGGCGCGGGCGGCCGCCGCCAACGGCCGGCGCGTCGGCTGCCTCGTCCAGGTGTCGCTCGAGCGACGACCCCGACCCCGGACGGGGAGGCGCAGCCAGGCCGGATGTGCTTGAGTCTCGCGGACGCCATCGCATCAGCCGACGACCTGCGAATGCTGGGCGTCATGGCGGTGGCTCCCGTCGAAGCCGACCCGAAGGCCGGCCTTCGATGACCTGGCGCAGGTAGCCGAGCGGTCCAGAGTCGGCATCCCGACAGCGACCTGGATCTCCGCCGGGATGAGCGAGGACCTGGAGGCGGCCATCGCGGCCGGTGCGACACACCTGCGTGTCGGCACGCGCAATCCTCGGTCAGCGGCCGGTACCGGGCTAGGGTCGGAGACCGAGGAGATCGGCACCCGCCGGTCCCGGACGGACGTTCCACCAGCGCGGAGGACGTGGAGCATGGCCGGCGCGATGCGCAAGGTTGCGGTCTACCTCGGCCTCGTGGAGGACCAGGACCGCTACGACGACGTACGCCGACGAGCAGTACAGGAGTCGCCGACGAGCTACGCCGAGCCGGCGCCGGAGCCTGAACGCGGGTCCGCTCCGGAGCCCGAGAGCCGGACGCGGGAACGGTCCGCGACCGTCGCCACCCTGGCCGACCGGCGGCCGGTGCAGCGTGGCGTCGCTCTCACGCGCAGACGCTTCGCGAATCGTCACGCTGCACCCGCGCACGTACAACGAGGCCCGCACGATCTGGGCGAGCACTTCCGCGACGGCACGCCGGTGATCATGAATCTGTCTGAGATGGACGACGTCGACGCCAAGCGGCTGGTCGACTTCTCCGCCGGTCTGATCTTCGGCCTGCGCGGCGACATCGAGCGGGTCACCGCAAAGGTGTTCCTGCTCTCGCCGCCGGACGTGACCGTCACTGCCGAGGACAAGGCCCGGATCGCCAGCGGCGGCTTCTTCAACCAGAGTTAGCCCTCGGCGCACCTCGGACAGAGCCCGAACATCTCAACCGTGTGCGTCACGTCGACGTAGCCATGCGCGCGAGCCACCTCGTCGGCCCATGCCTCCACCGACGGGCGCGCGATCTCCACCGCGGCACCGCATGATCGGCACACCAGATGGTGATGGTGATCGAGTTCGGCGCAACGCCGGTAGACGGCCTCGCCCGCATCCGAGCGCAAGACGTCGACGCGGCCGTCATCGGCCAGCGTCTGCAAGGTGCGATACACAGTGGCGAGACCGACCTGGGATCCGCGGTCGCGCAGCACCTGATACAGCTCCTGGGCGCTGATGAAGTCGTCGACCTCGTCGAGAACCTGGTCGACCGCGGCGCGCTGGCGCGTCTTGCGCTGCTCCTTGACCGGCTGCTCGCTCATTGACCCTCTCGCCGAGACCGACCTGACCGCAGGTCGGACTCAGTCTAGACGGGACCGCCTTGGGTCCCAGGTCAGCGCTCCAGCCTGGTCAGGTAGGTTCGTTTCCCGTGGTTCCGGTCGTCGCCCAAGTGCTCTACGTGGCGTTGTGGCTGTTCTTCATCGCCATGCTGGCCCGCTTGGTGGCCGACTGGATCCAGGTATTCGCCCGGGACTGGCAGCCGAAAGGCGTCCTCCTGGTCGTCCTGGAGGCCGTCTACACCGTGACCGATCCGCCGCTGAGCGCGATCCGGCGGTTCGTCCCGCCCCTCCGATTGGGGTCAATCGCGCTCGACCTCGCCTTCATCATTCTCATCATCCTGGTCCAGATTGCGCTTTCGGTTGTGGGCTCGTTCCGGTGACGGGGTACGGTGACCACTTGTCCGCGCTCAACCCTGAGGTGAAGCCATGCCGCTGAGTCCCGAGGACGTCCAGAACAAGGAGTTCACGACCGTCCGCCTCCGCGAGGGGTACGACATGCAGGAGGTCGATGAGTTCTTGGACGAGGTCGAGGCCGAACTGACCCGCATGCACCGCGAGAACGACGAGCTACGCGACAAGCTGGCCGCCGTCACGCGGGGCGGCGGTCTGGTCGCTGCCGCTGTGACGCCCGTCGCACAGCAGCAGCCCGAAGTCAAGGCGCCAACGCCGCAACCGCCACCGGCATCGGCGCCGGCGCCGGCCGCTGCGCCCGCTCCTGCGCCGGTCGGCCCACCGGTCGAGGCAGCCGCAAAGGTCCTCGCACTGGCGCAGAAGACCGCCGACGAGCTGGTCGCCGACGCCAAGCTCGAGGCCGACAAGCTGCTGGCCGAGGCGCGGCAGCGCGCCGAGTCGGTCGACTCGGAGAGCTCGGCCAAGGTCTCCCAGATCGAGCAGGACGCCCGTTCCCGCGCCGACACGCTGGAGAAGGAGGCTCAGCAGCGGCACGAGCAGGTCGTCGGACGGCTCGAATCCGAGCGCGAGCACCTGGAGGGTCAGGTCGAGAACCTCAAGGCCTTCGAGCGGGAATACCGCAGCAGACTCAAGGCCTACCTGGAGAGCGAGCTGCGCAAGCTCGAGACCTCCGCTGGAACGCCCGACGGAGCCGCGGCCCCGCTCGTCAACGAGGCCCCGCCGACCGAGGCGATGGCGACCACTGCGGCCGCTACCTCAACTGGCGGCTCGCTGCGGTCCGTGGCCAGCCTGCTCGACGACGAACCGCACTAGGCCCTGCGCCCGGCGCGGCGCAGCCGGAAGGTCAGGCCCATGTCGGCAGCGGTGTGATCGGGCTCGCCGGCGAGAGCGCTGAGGTCGTCGTGCACCGTTGTTGCCAGCACCTCGGCGGCCACGGTGTCGGCATGCTCGCGTAGCGCCACGGCCAGCTCACCCTTGGCCTGCCACGCGAGCTCGACGCGATCCGTGACCTCGAAGCCGCGAGCTTTGCGGGCGTCTTGGATCAACCGGACGACTTCGCGCGCTAAACCGGCACGTACCAGCGCGTCGGTCAGGGTGAGGTCCAGCGCGATCGTCTCGCCCTCGCGCGCGACCGCCCAGCCTTCTCGTGGAGTCTCGGTGATCACGACGTCGTCGGCACCGATTTCGACCTCGCCGAGCCCGGAAACGGTGAATGACGCCCGGCCGTCCTCCCGTAGAGCGGCGGCGAGCGAACCGGCGTCTGCGGCCCCGATCGCCGCTGCAACGCGCGGCGTGTCCTTGCCGAAGCGCCGGCCCAGGGAGCGGAAGTTCGCCTTCACGGTCAGGTCGACAAGCTCCCGGGCCGACTGTGCCAGTGCTGATATCTCACCGACGTTGAGCTCGTCGGCAACCTCGGCCCGAAGCGCCGGCGGGAGCGACTGCCATCCGGGAGCGCCGACCAGGGCCCTGGCGAGCGGCTGACGGATCCGCACACCCGACGCCGCGCGAGCCGCGCGGCCCAGCTCGACCAGCCGCCGGACGAGAGCGACGTTGGAGCTCAGGACATCGTCGATTGCAGCCTCGTCGGGCTCCGGCCAGGCGGCCATGTGCACCGATTCGGAGGCATCAGGCGAGACCGGCCGGACGACCTCCTGCCAGACCCGCTCGGTGATGAACGGCACCATCGGCGCGAGCAGCCGGGTGAGCACCTCGACGCATTCGTGCAGCGTCGCGAGGGCCGCCGGATCGCCGTCCCAGAACCGCCGTCGTGAGCGCCGCACGTACCAGTTGGACAGGTCATCGACGAACGCCGCCAGCCGCGCACCCGCCCGTTGAGTGTCGAAGCGGTCCAACGCGGCGTCGACATCGCTGACCAGCCGGTTCAGCTCGGAGAGAGCCCACCGGTCGAGTACTTGCCGGTCCGCGGGCGGCGGTACGCCGTCAGTCGGGCGACCAACCGTTCGCCCTGCCGTAGAGCGACAGGAATGACGCGGTGTTCCAGTAGGTCAACAGGACCTTGCGGACGCCCTCCTGGATCGCTGCGTGACCGACTCGGCGCGGCAGCCAGGGCGACCCACTGGCCAACATGAACCACCGCACGCCGTCGGCGCCATGCCGGTCCATCAGCGGCATTGGCTCGAGGACGTTGCCCAAATGCTTGCTCATCCGCCGGCCGTCGTCAGCGAGGATGAGGCCCAGGCACAGGACGTTCTCGTACGACGATCGGTCGAAGACCAGCGTGCCGACCGCCATCAGGGTGTAGAACCAACCCCGGGTCTGGTCGAGTCCTTCGCAGATGTACTGGGCCGGATAGGAGTTCCGGAACGTCTCGGCACTGCCCGCAGCGTGGGGATATCCCCACTGCGCGAACGGCATCGATCCGGAGTCGTACCAAGCGTCGATGACGTATGGCTCCCGGCGCATCGTCCCGTCGCCATGCGGGCAGCGTAAGGTCACCTCGTCGACGTACGGGCGGTGCGGGTCCAGCTCGGACAGGTCCTGGCCGGCGAGTTCGGAGAGCTCGGCCAGGGAGCCGACGCAGACCAGGTGAGTGGGTTCCGCGTCGCATCGCCACACCGGCAGCGGTGTTCCCCAGTACCGGGTGCGGGACAGCGCCCAGTCGACGTTGTTGCGCAGCCACTCGCCGTAGCGACCCCACTTGATGGTTTCGGGATACCAAGTGGTGCGCTCGTTCTCGCGCAGCAACGCGTCCTTGATCGCGGTGGTTCGGATGTACCACGACGGCTGCGCGTAGTACAGCAGCGGCGTGTGGCAGCGCCAGCAGTGTGGGTAAGCGTGCTCGTGCCCGGTGTGGCGAAGGAGCAGTCCCCGTTCGTCCAGATCCCTGACCAGCTTTGCGTCGGCGTGCTTGAAAAATTGCCCACCGACGAGCGGTACGTCGTCGGCGAACGTGCCGTCCGGACGGATCGGGTTGACCACTGGCAGGTCGTACCGGCGGCCGACCCGCAGGTCGTCGGCACCGAATGCGGGTGCTTGGTGCACGAGCCCGGTGCCGTCCTCGGTGGTCACGTACTCATCGACGACAACGACGTGCGCATCGGGGATGTCGACCAGTTCGAACGGCGGTTGGTACCGCCAACCCTCCATGTCGGCACCGGTGATTCGGTCCACGAGGGTCCAGCCCGGCCCGAGGGCGGACTCGATCAACGGCTCGGCGACGACCAAGGTTTCAGTACCGTCGGTGGCTGCGACATAGGTGACCGTCGGATGTGCCGCGGTAGCCGTGTTGGCGACCAGGGTCCACGGTGTCGTCGTCCAGACCAACAGGCTTGCCTGACCCGCCAACGGCCCGGAGGTGAGTGGCAGCCGTACGTAGACCGAGGGGTCGACGACGGTCTCGTACCCCATCGCGAGCTCGTGATCGGACAGTCCCGTCCCACATCGCGGGCAGTACGGTGCGACCCGGTGGTCCTCGACCAGCAGTCCTTGGTCGTACACGTGCTTGAGCGACCACCAGACGCTCTGGACATAGATGGAGTCCATGGTCCGGTAGGCCTGGCTGGTGTCGACCCAGTAGCCCATCCGTTCGGTCATCTGCTCGAACGCGTCCACATGGCGTTCGACGGACTCGCGGCACCGAGCGTTGAATTCGGCGACTCCGAACGCCTCGATGTCCGGTTTGCCGGAGAAACCGAGCTCCTTCTCGACGGCGATCTCGACCGGTAGGCCATGACAGTCCCATCCGGCCTTCCGGGGCACGTGGTAGCCCTTCATCGTCCGATAGCGCGGGAAGACGTCTTTGAACACCCGAGCTTCGACGTGGTGCGCGCCGGGCAGGCCGTTGGCCGTCGGGGGACCTTCGTAGAAGATCCACCGGGGCCGGCCCTCGCTGAGCTTGAGAGTGCGGGCGAAGGTGTCGTGCTCCCGCCAGAATGCGAGGATCTCGCGCTCCATGGCGGGCAGATCGACCTGACCGGGCAGCGGTCGGTACAGCGGGGTGTCCATGGCCTCGAGGGTCCTCCGTCGTGTCTGGCCTCCGACGGAGGGACGAGGAATGCCGGTCTGTCGACCGGGCAGCCCCGCGGTACCACCCTCCTTGGCCACCCACCTGCCCGGTGGCCCACTCCGTTCGCTGCGGCCGGTTCTACTCGGGCAGAGACCCTTTCTTCCGGCGGCTCCGGGGTGATCTTCGTCACAGCTCGTGCCCCCGGGCTCACACCGTCCCCGGGTCGCTGGTGGCCGTTTGCCGGACTACTCGTCCCCATCAACACCTGTTCGCCCGATCAGTCTACGGTGCGGGTCGAGCGGTGCACGGATTAGTCCTGCGTGCGGCGGGGACAATTGCTGCCTGGCCCGCGGGGACCTATCCTCACGGGACCTCAGACGATCACTGATCAGCCAGGCAGGGGGCCGCATCATGGTTGATAGCGGCAAGGGCATCACCAGGCGCGCGCGCCGGGCAGTCTCGGCGGCCCGTAAGTCGACGACGGCGAATGCGACGTCGGCGAAGGTCACATCGGCAAAGAGAGCGAGTGCCAAGAAGTCGCCAGCTGCAACGGCAACGTCGGCCAGTGCCTCCGCTGCCAGGAAGGGCGCTTCGACGACGGTCGCTGCGAAGAAGTCCTCGGCGAAGTCCCCGGCGAAGTCCCCGGCGAAGAAGGCCCCGGCGAAGAAGGCCGTGGCGAAGAAGGCTCCGGCGAAGAAGGCCCCGGCGAGGAAGGCCCCGGCGAAGAAGGCGGCGGCGAAGAAGGCTCCGGCGAAGAAGGCTCCGGCGAAGAAGGCTCCGGCGAAGAAGGCTCCGGCGAAGAAGGCCCCGGCGAAGAAGGCTCCGGCGAAGAAGGCTCCGGCGAAGAAGGCTCCGGCGAAGAAGGCCCCGGCGAAGAAGGCTCCGGCGAAGAAGGCCGTGGCGAAAAAGGCTCCGGCGAGAAAGGCTCCGGCGAGCAAGGCCCTGGCGAGCAAGGCCCTGGCGAGCAAGGCCCCGGCGAAGAAGTCGCCGGCAAGGAACGCCCCGGCAAGGAACGCCCCGGCGAAGAGCGCGCCTCCCAGGAAGGCCGCGGCCCGGCGAAGCACCCCGCGGGTGCCCCGCACTGCTGCGCCGGAAGCGCTCGTTGTCCGCGCGGACGAGCGGCCGTGGACTGCTGCCGAGCTTGCCGGCGTCCGAGCCCTGCTGGAAGCCGAGGCGAGCCGGTTGCGCAGTGAGATCTCCGAGGCCGAGTCCGACATCGCCGACCTGCTCCGTGACAGTACTGATGCTGGCGGTGAGGACCAGGCGGATACCGGCTCGAAGACCTTCGAGCGGGAGCATGAGATGTCCCTCGCCGCGAGCCATCGCGAGATCCTCGGTCAGACCGAGCGGGCGCTGTCCAGGATCGACGACGGTTCATACGGCGTGTGCGAGAACTGCGGCAACCCCATCGGCAAGGCGCGGCTGCAAGCGTTCCCCCGTGCGACACTGTGCATGACATGCAAGCAACGGGAGGAGCGTCGCTGACGGGCGACGCCGCCACGCAGGCAACGGGAGGACGCCGCCGGGTCGGCGTCCTTCTCGCTGTAGCCGCGACTGTCGTGGTCCTCGACCAGATCAGCAAGGTCGTCGCTGTCGCCACGTTGCAGGACGGCGCGGTGGTCGAGGTGATCGACGGGATCCTCGAGCTACGGCTGGTCCGTAATCCTGGCGCGGCATT